>JACRAT010000005.1 GCA_016234685.1 Nitrosomonadales bacterium | reverse complement strand
CTACCTCAAAGACCACCTGGGCTCCATCACCGCCCAGATCAACGGCGACCCCAACCCCGCCGTGCTACCGAACGGCACGACCAACCCGCAGGCGGGCCGATACGCCATCCAGTACCTCTCCTACGACATCTGGGGCAAACAACGTTACCCCAACGGCACCGCCGACCCCACCGGCCAACTCAACAACCCCGACATGTACCACGGCTACACCGGCCACGAGATGCTCGACGACGTCGGCCTGATCCATATGAACGGGCGGCTGTATGATCCGGTGATGGCGAGGTTCGTCAGTGCGGACATGCATATTCAGTCGCCGGATAATCTTCAAAGCTATAATCGCTACAGTTATGTTTGGAATAATCCACTTAACTCAACTGACCCAAGTGGATATTTCAGGCTATTTGGGATAAACATCACCCCGAGACTAGTTATTGCTGTAGCTGTCGCATGGTATGTTGGTCCCATGATTTCCAACTCGTTATTTAGTTCAGTTATGGGATCGGCGCTGACATCTGGTGCGGCGATCACCACAGGGCAGGTAATGGCAACTTATGCGGTCACCTCTGCAATTGGGGGGGCTGCTGCTGGATTTGCGTCCTCGATGGTAATGACTGGCGGTAACGTGGATGCCTCACTTAACGGCGCATTGACTGGTGCCATATTCGGTGCGGCTAATGCGGCATCCGTGAACATGAGCTCATTCTCTCGAGGAATGGTAAATGCGTTTGCTGGAGGTATAGCATCAAGAGTGCAAGGGCAATCATTTGGGACGGGCTTTAGGCACTCTGCATTACAGCATTTATTGTTTGAGGGGTATAAGCAGATGGAAAAAATTACCAACAATTATGCTGCCAGAGCTGGAACTAACGACGTAAGAGATCCAATCTCTGGGCAACTAAGGACTGATGGGACTTTACCATGTTTGGGGGATTGTTCCTCATTAACGGCGCGAGTTGGGATGTCGCCACAAGGTATGCCAGGACATTTTTATGAGGATATTGGCATTGTCAGGACATTTGTAAATGCGGTTTCTAAAGTTCACGACGTAATGAATGCCTGGGGGTATGGTTCAATGAATGGGCAGTATGGATTTGTTGGCGGAGGAGTGTTTTACAACACCGCATTTGACGCGTTGTGGAGTATGCCAATGATGCTTACTGCGGCTAGTGTAACTGTGCTCAGTATCGATCAAAGTGGGGTGATTCTTACGAGTAAAAATAGAAGGTAATGGAGCTGCAATGAGATATGTTGAAGGAAAAACAATCCTATTGCTAATAACACTATTTATTCCTGGGTGTGTTTATTATCGAACCGCAAGTCAATTAAGTGTTGATGAGTCCCGTGGATGGAAGAATGAATCTTGGGTATATAGTGGCGTTAGGCAGAATTGGCTTCATAAGGATGGTATTAGCCTTATGATAAGGCCCCACAACTATGGTGAATATTCAGCAGTCACTGTCTTGCCTGTTCCTTTGATTTCGATTAGCCCGAGGGATACTCATCCAAAAGCATTTTTTGCAGTTACTCTCGTGTTTGATAGTGGAGTGAATACTTGGAAAGGTGTTCCTCAATCTTTGAAATTCAACCCATATAAAGTCGAGTTAAGAAGGCAAGATGGAAGTGTCTTGATGCCTTTAGGATATGTTCGGCCAGTTTTTAATAATTTCCGTTGCTATAATTTTGATTATGAAGATCCGTCTCTGGTTAGTTCTATCGAGTATCTTCAACGGGATAAATGGTTAGAGTTTCCGGATTCAAAGAATGGACGATGTTTTTATTTGATATACGATACCCCGCCTCCGTCACCAGCCGAGACATTTTTATTTAGGATTAATGAATTGGAGCTGGATGGGGAATCGTTGAAGGTGCCAGAATTGGTTTTTCGAGAAGGAATGGATTGATAGCAACGCGCGTAAGTTGCAATAGGTAAGGTAATCGGGGAGTGTCAGATTTTTTGTGTGTGAGCAAGGTAGGGCGCACTCGATAGTGCGCCGGATGAATCCCGGCAACCCCGCTCTTTAACAATCCGCCCGCACGCCATCAGTGCCATCACCGGCCCCCTCAACGGCATCGCCAACCCCACCTTCAACTACGACGCCAACGGCAACCTGCTGACCGGAGCGGGGCGCAGCATCCAGTGGACCAGCTTCAACATCCCCAGCCAGATCGTCAGCTGCAAGGGCGGGGCTACTGCCTGCAAGACCACCCGCTTCACCTACAACCCCGAGCACGAACGCACCGTCGAGAGCCAGACCGACGGCAGCACCGTCATCACCCTCTCACCTCGGTATGACACCGGCCTGCACTTCGAAAACACACCGAGGCGGGGTGTCAATAAGCGCAGTGCAGTGCACCGAAGATTTTCAGATGCCTGTTACATGTAGTTGAACAGCGACAGGCCGGACACTTGTACGAATGATTTCTGCGCGGCTTGCAGCGAGAGTTTCTGCTGATCGAGGTCGCTCAGCGCTTTGACCGCATCGACATCCTGCAAGGTTGACAGCGTCTGTCGGAATTGCACACTCAACATGTCTCCGCTGGATTTCAGCACATCCAACTCGTTGAGTCGCGCACCCACTGATGCCTGCACCGTCAGCACCCGGTTCAGCGCGGCGTCGATGCCCGCGTTGGCGATGCCCATACTTTGCGCAAGGCTGGCTGAGCTGGCCGCATTGGAGGGGATGACCGGTGTATTGAGTGCCGTGATGGCATCGGTGATGGTCTTGAAAATATCCTGATTGGTGCTCGGCGCTACCGTAAACGAGTCGCCATTGGCCGGGGCGCCCTTGATGTCGAACTGGATACCGTCAAAAGCGATGGCCTGTCCGCTGACGTAAGGTGTGCTGGGCAGCACTGCCGCCCCGGTGGTGGCATTGGTCACGGTGTAGCTGGTCGCACCGGCCGCCACGGTAAAGTTCACCTGATAGTTATTTCCCGTCACCAGCGAGGGAGTGAGCACTACGCCCTGACTGGTGATGCCGCTCCCGGTATTGGTTGCCGCCGTGTTGGTAAAGAAGGTGCCATTGCCACTTTTGACCCGCATGAAGACATCGGAGCCGGGGTCGGTCATCGCGAATTGCCGCGATACGCTGACCTGCGCCATCCGCTGCCCATCATCGCCCTGATATTGCACGCCAGCGGCAGTCTGCACAAAAGGTTTTGTCGCACCCTGGAAGCCGGAGAACAGGTAAGTCCCCGCACCATCGGTGGCATTCGCTTCGCCGAGCAAGGTCTGGAGCTGCCCGGTGAGATCGCTGGCTGCGGCCTTGCGCTCGGAATCCGTCAACACCTGATTGCTGGCAGCAACGATCGAAGATTTCATGTTGTGCAACAGCGTGGTGATGTTCTGTAAGACAGCGGCGGATTGCCCCAGAGTGTTGCTGGCCGAAACACGGTTGGCCGCGTATTGGTTGTTAGTCGCATCGGACTGTGAGACTTCCAGCGCCCGCGCCGCCGCCGCAGGATCGTCGGCAGGCGTCACCATGCGCCGCCCGGTAGCCAGTTGCAGTTGTGTGTGAGTCAAGTTGTACTGCTGCAATCCCATCTGGGTTATGTTCAAATCATAGATCGCACTGCTGCTGATTCTCATGTCGTACTCCTCGTTACTTCAGCGACAACAGGGTGTCGAACAATGTGTTCGCCACCTTGATCGCATTCCCGGCTGCCTGATAGGCACGCTGATAGCGCATCAGATTGGCCGCTTCTTCATCCAGATTGACCCCCGAGACCGATTGCAATTGTTGCTGGGTATTCGTCACCAACACCGTCTGCGCTTGGCTGGTCACCAGCATCTCGCGCGCCTTGTTACCCACTTGGCTGACCAACTGAGCGTAAGCCCCTTCATAGTTGGCCGTCCCGTTCACCAGCGTATTCTTGGTTTGCAGCGCGGCCAGCAACAGCGCGTTACTGCTATCCGACGTAGAGTTGGTGTTGGATGACACCGTAAACAGATCTCCCGCCGCTGGTGTGCCAGAGATACTCATCGTCCAACCGTTATAAGTGATGGCCGCCCCTGCCGTATAGGGCAGATTGACCTCCGTCGCAGGCACACCGGTTCCGCTCACGTTATAGGTCGTCGGCGGCGTATTGAAGGTGATCGTCACCGGCTGTTGCAGATTGAGATCGGTGGTCGGATGCGCCGGATCGACCACCACTGGCGTAGCGTTCACCGTCACCGCAGTTGCCACACCGCTGCCCGCATTGGTCAACGCCGCATTCGCCCGCACCGGAGAAGCGACCGCAATCTTGTTGGGATCAGTCACCGCCAGAGCGATGCCACTGGCGGCATTGGCCGTCGGACGGATCAAAAAGGTATCGCCCGCCGTGGCCGCGCCGGACGCGAGGTTTATGGTCACGCCGTCCACCGTTTGCGGCAAACCTGCGGTGATTGCCGTCGAGACGTTGTCGATCGCCCGCACCAAGGTATAGCTGGTCCCGCCGTTGAAGATGAGCTGATAGTCACTAGCCGCCAGCGCGGCGGTATCGGTGATCGTCGCCGTGACTGCCGCATTGCCCAGATTCGCCGTACTCGACGTGACCGTCGGCGTAGGCAGCGTAAAGAAATTCCCGCCCAGCGCACCGTTGCTATCCATCCCCAACTGGTGCTGGGCATTGAAGTTGGTGGCCAACCCCACCGCCACCCGGCCCAGCCCGCTCTGCGCAGGCTCCAGTGTCTGCGAACGAAAGGCCATCAATCCGCCCAGCTTGCCCCCTTGGATACTGGATTCGGCGATCTGCATCACGGCCCCATTCGAGACATAGCCCACTTCCATCTTGGAGGGATTTTGCAGGTTGTTCATGGCCTGCAAAGTGAACGCCTGCGAGCCGACCACCATCGCCTGACCATTGCCGATGAACACACTGTAGCTGCCATCGGTCTGCTTGAGCACCGTGGTCTTCACTTCCATATTGAGTTGCGACACGAGCTGATCGCGCTGATCGAGCAGATCGTTCGCCGCCTGCCCGTTGCCGCTGGCTTGCGCCAAGGCGATCGTGCCATTCAGAGTGGCGATCTGCTGGGCGTTGCTGTTGATCGTCGCCACGCTGGCCGAGATCTGACTGTTCACCCCGGTGTTGATGTCGGTCATCTGCTGACTCAGACTTTGGAAACCGGAGATCATCGACTGCGCCGTGCCGATCATCGTCTGGCGCGCAGCCTTGGAATCCGGGATGCTGGCGACACCGTTCACCCCGCTGAAAAAACCCTGCACGACCGGAGCCAAGCCCGCTTTGGGGTCAGCCAGCATATTGTCGATCTGGCGGATCTCGGTGTAATAAGTGTCGAGCTGGCTGGATTGCGCCTGCGCTTGCAGCACTTGCGTACCCAGAAAATCGTTGTACATCCGGGTGGTGCTAGTGACCGACACCCCTTGCCCGATATAGCCCGCACCCGAGAACAGCGGCGTGTTCGCCGTCTGCACGATCTGCTGCCGGCTGAAGCCTGCGGTGTTCGAGTTGGCGATGTTGTGCTCGGTCGTCGCCATGCCGATCTGCGCTGCATTCAGCGCACTCACACCGATGCTAAATATTGAACTGCCCATTACAGAACTCCTCTATCGGACGCGCCGTAGGTGGGTTATCGGCAGAATCCCGACAATCTTCATCAACCCAGCGTTCCGACCTTGCCTATCACCCGTACCAGCTTGTCGGCGTAATTCGGGTCGGTGGCATAACCCGCTTGTTGCAGCGCCTGCGCAAAGCCCTGCGCGTCGCCCTGTTGCAGCACCCCGGCGTAGCGTGGACTATCTTTCAGTAACCTAGCATAGTCCTGAAACGCTTCGGCATATGATCCATAAGAGCGGAATTTCTCCGTCTGTTTGTTGGATACCCCGTTGTGATACTCCGTGGTCATCACTTCGGCGACCTTGCCGCTCCACCCGGAGCCGGCTTTGATGCCAAACAAATTGTAGCTATTCGTACCGTCGGCATTGCGGATCTCACGCTTGCCCCAGCCGCTCTCCAAGGCGGCCTGACCGATCATCAACTGCGGCGGGATGCCGGTCGTCTGGCTGGCTTGCATCGCAGCAGGCATCATCTGTTTGACGAAATCCTGCTGCGCGCCCTCGCTGTAAGCAGAAGGGATCGCAGCATGGGCGACGGGCTGGGCCGCTGGCGCGGGATGCACCGCTCCGCCCCCGAGTGCGCCGGTCGAATGGCTCAATTGCTTCACCAGCATATCGGCCAGCCCCGTACCACGACTCGCCATGCTTTGCGTCATCTGCTGATCCAGCATGGAGGTGAACATTTTCGTCTGCTCGTTATCGAACATGCCATCCTGCGGCGACGCATCGCGCATCGACTTCATCATCATGCCCAAGAATACCGCCTCGAACTGCTGCGCGGCCATCTTCAACGCCTGATCCGGCGACTGCTTGGCTTGCAGCTTCAACTGATCCAGACTTTTTACGTCTGCCGCCAGCCCGCCCATGACGTTGTTGGGCAGCGTCTTCATCAGATGATCTCCAGCTCCGCGTGCAGCGCTCCGGCAGAACGCATCGCCTGCAAGATCACCAGCAGATCCTGCGGGGTCGCACCGATGGAGTTGAGCGCCTTCACCACGTCGCCCAGCGCCACGCCGCGCTTGAGCAACAGCACCCGACCGGGATCGGCCTTGATCTCGACAGTCGAATTCGCCACTCGCTCCGTCTCGCCGCCAGACAACATCCCCGGCTGGCTCACCGTATTCTCGGTATTGATGACCACCGTCAGATTGCCGTGCGACACAGCACAATCATCCAGCGTCACCGCCTGATTCATCACCACCGAGCCGGTGCGGGCGTTGATGATGACCTTGGCGGCGCCAGCTGCCGGGTCGATCTGCACGTTCTCGATCTGCGACAAGAATGGGATGCGGGCACTGCCTTCCGGGGCGCGAACCTGAATGGTGCGACCATCCAGCGGCGCAGCGCGATCACCGCCGAGCTGGTTGTTGATCGCCTCGGCGATGCGCGAAGCTGTGGTGAAATCGGTGGTGTGCAACTCCAAAAAGATCGAGTCGCCCTGCCCCAACGAGGTCGGCACGGCACGCTCCACCGTCGCCCCGTTCGAGACGATGCCCACGCTGAGATGGTTGACCTGAGTCTTGGAGCCCCCAGCCGCCGCCCCTGCCCCTCCCACCAGCAGATTGCCTTGCGCCATCGCATAGACCTTGCCGTCCGCACCTTTCAGCGGCGTCATCAGCAGCATCCCGCCGCGCAGGCTCTTGGCATTACCGATGGATGAGGCCGTCACATCCAAGGTCTGGCCCGGCCGGGCGAACGGAGGCAAGGTCGCCGTGACCGTCACCGCCGCCACGTTCTTGAGTTGCAGCGTCGTGGTCGCAGGCAAAGTCACACCGAGTTGCGACAACATGCTGATGACGCTCTGCACGGTGAACGGCGTTTGCGTGGTCTGGTCGCCGCTGCCGTCCAGCCCCACGACCAAGCCGTAGCCGATCAATTGGTTGTCTCGCACGCCTTGGATGCTGGCGAGATCTTTGATGCGATCAGCCGATGCACTCAAGGGCAGCAAGGCGATCAGCAGCAGGCATTTCAATATCGTGTTTTTCATGTTCGCCCCCATCAGAAAGGCAGCACGGACAGGAAGAAGCGGCCTAGTGTGGTCAGCGCGGACGCTTGATCCAACTCGTAACCAGAGCCCTTGTATTCCAGATGCGCATCCGCCACTTGGGTGGACTGCACCGTATTCAGATTGGTCAGATTGATCGGATTCACCACACCCGAGAAGCGGATGAACTCGTGCGCCTGATTGACCAGCACCTGTTTCTCGCCACTCACCACCAGATTGCCGTTCGGCAGCACTTCGACCACTGTCACCGTGATCGTGCCGGTGAAATCATTGCTGGTGGCGTTGCTATCGGCGGTGGCGGATTTGTTCGCATTGCTGCCAGTCACGGTGAACGGCTTGAGCAGCAGCTTGCTGACCGCACCGCCCAGCGAGGCGGTCGGCGTCGAAGCATTCAGCGAATTGCTGCGGCTGTTGGTATTGCTGAGCTTCTCGTTCGCCGAGGTCTTTTCGACGATGTTGATGGTGAGGATATCGCCGACATTGCGCGGGCGACGATCTTCGAACAAGGGGCGCTCATTCTGCCCGGCATGGTAGATCGCCCCGTCGTTGTAGGCCACGACTTGCTTGGCTTCGGGACGGGCCGTCATCGGCTGCTTGATGGTAGTGGATGGCGCAACATCGGTGCAGCCAGTCAACAGCAGCACACAAGCGCCCAGCAATATTCTCAAACCAGCCATGACATCTTTTCCTTATAACTTTACAACTGCGTCAGACGTTGCAACATCTGATCCGAAGCCTGTATCGACTTGGAGTTTATCTCATAAGCCCGTTGCGCCTGGATCATGTTCACCATTTCTTCAACCACGTTCACGTTGGAAGTTTCCACGTAACCCTGATTCAACAGGCCCGCTCCGTTCACGCCTGGCGTGCTGGTCGCCGGCGTACCGGACGAAGCCGTTTCCACGTAGATATTGCCGCCCTGACTTTGCAGACCCGCCGAGTTGATGAAGGTGGTCAGCTGCAACTGCCCCAGCTGTACGGGAGCGACCACGCCTGCTTGCGTCACCGAAACGATGCCGTCCGTCCCGATGGTGAGACTGGTGGTATTGGCCGGGATGGTGATGGCTGGCTGAACGACATAGCCATTACCTGTCACCAACTGACCTTGGTTATCCGTCTGGAAAGAACCGTCGCGGGTGTAGCCGGTCGTGCCATCCGGCAGCAACACCGAGAAGAACCCCGCACCGTTGACCGCCACATCCAGATTGTTGCCGGTCTGTTGCAGGTTGCCCTGAGTGTGGATGCGCTCGGCGGAGATGGGGCGCACGCCCGTACCGATCTGCAAGCCCGAGGGGATCTGCGTCTGCTGCGAGGACTGGGCGCCGGGCTGGCGCAAGGTCTGATACAGCAAATCTTCGAACACCGCGCGCGACCGCTTGAAACCGTTGGTGTTGACGTTCGCCAGATTATTGGCGATCACGTCCATCTGGGTCTGTTGCGCATCCAGACCGGTTTTGGAAATCCACAGGGAGCGTATCATGGCACTGTCCTTTCAAACTTGGGGGAGCGATCACCCGTTGATATTCATG
Source organism: Nitrosomonadales bacterium (assembly GCA_016234685.1). Lineage (GTDB taxonomy): Bacteria > Pseudomonadota > Gammaproteobacteria > Burkholderiales > Gallionellaceae > Ferriphaselus. The sequence continues at coordinate 122,349 of JACRAT010000005.1, read as the reverse complement.
ATCTGACTGGCTTGCTTGGCATCCGAGTCAGCGGTTTGCAGCATCTTCATTTGCATCTCGAACTGGCGGGAGAGCGCGATGATGTTCACCATCGTTTCCACCACGTTCACGTTACTGCTTTCCAGATTTCCGGCTGCCACCGTCACCGTCGCATCGGCGACGGCAGGCTGTCTGTTGCTAGTGCGAAACAGGCCGTCATCGCCGCGAGCCAGTTGACTCTCGGGCGGGTTGACCAGTTTCAGTCTGCCGATAACTTGTACGGCAGTCGGTATCGGGCCGCTGGGTACGGTGGAGATCGTGCCGTCCTTGGCGATGGTCACTTCGGTATTGGGCGGAACGGTGATCGGGCCACTCTCGCCCATCACACTCAGCCCGGTACGGGTTTGCAGAATGCCGTTGGGCGAGGTCTGGAAGCTGCCGTTGCGGGTGTAGGATTCGCTGCCATCCGGCATCTGCACGGCGAACCAGCCCTTGCCGTTCACCGCCACATCCAACTCGCGCCCGGTCGGCTCCATCACCCCACTGGAGAAATCCGAACCGGCGAACGAGTCGACCACGAAAGCCCGCGTCGGCAGACCTTCACCTTGCAAGGGAACAGCACGGAACGTATTGATCGCCGCACGGAAACCCGGCGTGTTGTTGTTGGCCAAATTATCCGAGGTCGCTGCCTGCTGATTCAGGACGTGCGAAGCACCCGTCATCGCCGTATAGATCAATCTGTCCATATCGCCCCCTCAACCCTTAGCTAGGTTTAGCGCAGACTTACGATGGTTTGCAGCACCTGATCCTGCGTCTTGATGGTCTGCGCATTCGCCTGATAGGTCCGCTGCGCGGTGATCATGCTGACCAACTCAGCCGTCAGATCGACGTTGGAATCTTCGGTCGAGCCGGATTGCATCGTACCCAGACGGCCAGTCCCCGGCGTACCGATCACCGGGCCACCCGAGGCAGCGGTGGCCACCCAAGCATTGTTGCCCTGCGACTGCAAGCCTTGCGGGTTAGCGAAGTTGGCCAACACCACTTGCCCGATGGAGCGGTTCTGACCATTCGAGTAACGCGCAGTCAGGATACCGTCCGCCCCGGCGCTGAAGCCACTCAGACGACCGGAGGTGTAACCATCCTGCGTCAGCGAGTTCACCCCGAAGTTCGCGCCGTACTGGGTCGAAGCCGTGAAATTGAAGTTCAGTGGCTGCGCTGCCGCCCCCACCGGCGCATAGGCAACGGTAGCCAGACCGCCGACTGGCGCAGTCAGCGTCCCGGCCGTGCCGAAAGTCAGTGTCGTGAATGGCACGCCTGGCGTTTGATCCACGCCGTCGATCGTCACGTGGGCATTCCAAGTGTTGTCCACCCCGCCTGCCGCCAAACCCGGCGTCTTCTGGAAGTACAGATTCATCACGTGCGTACCACCCAAGCTATCGTAGATGGTGGTCGAGGTGGAGTTATTGAAGGAAGTCGGATCAGCCGGATTGAACACCGCCGTCGCAGGAACCACGGCACGCGAATCCAGATTGACCCCCGCCGCCAGCTTCGCCGTGATCTTGGGCGAGATGTCCGCCGTAGGGACCTTCAGCGCACTGGGCGAAGCTGCGATGATGTTGCCCGCCGCATCCACCTGATAGCCCGTCAATTGTGTTCCCGTATTCTGGTTGGTGACGATGAAACCGTTGCTGTCCAGTTGGAACTGTCCGTTACGGGTGTAGCTGGTCACGCCGTTCTGGGTCAGCTGGAAGAAGCCCGGCCCGTTGATCGCCATATCCAGCTGATTGTTGGTCGTCGTCAGGTTGCCCTGATTGAACTGCTGGGCGACGGAAGCCACTTTGACCCCCAAGCCGACCGCCGCCGTAGCCGAATTGTTCAGCGAGTTGGCATACACGTCGGAGAACTGCGCCTGAGAGAGCTTGAAGCCCACCGTATTGGCGTTCGCCACGTTGTTGCCGATCACATCCAAGTTACGCGCCGCAGCGCTCACTCCGCTCAATCCACTTTGAAAAACACCCATGATCGTCTCCTTAATGATGCGTGATTAAAGAACCTGCTTGATTGCAGACAGAGCGAAGTTGCCCAACTGCCCCACATTCAACGTCGCTCCAGTGGTTCCTGGTGTGACGGCATTCACCGTTCCATATGACAGCGTCGTAACTGCACTCTTGTTACCGGAAAGCACGGCTTGTGCGCTGATGCTGTAAGCGCCATCCGCCGCTGTAGCACCGGTATCGGTCTTCCCATCCCAAGCCAGCGGCAACACGCCGACCGACTGCGCGCCGAGGTTCATGGTCTGCACCACCGCACCAGTGGAATCCTTGATCGTGACGGTGAGGCTGTCGGCCGGCTGAGTCAACTCCAAGCCACCGATGGCTTGACCGCCGGACAGGTGTAGCGACGTGCCAGCGACCAGTGCACCGCGCCCGATCATGCTCGATGCCGAGGTGGCTTGGCCCAGCGACATGCTGCTATTGAGCGCCGCCAAAGCCGCATTGAGCTTATCGATGCCTGTCACGGTGCTGAGCTGGGCCATCTGCGAAGTCACCTGCGCGTTGTCCATGGGGTTCAGCGGATCCTGATTCTTCATCTGAGTCACCAGCAACTTCAGGAAGCGATCCTGCGTATTCGCGGTCGAAGTCACGCTGCTGTTCTTTCCTGCCGAGCTACTGGACGCATTCAATGCTGCGTAGACCGAAGCGGCGGAGCCGGAATCTTGGGTGGCGGTAACCATTTTCTAGTCCTTTCTTAGTTACTGACCGATGGTCAGTGTCTTAATCAACATGGACTTGGAGGTATTCAGAATGTCCACATTGTTCTGATAAGAGCGCGATGCAGAGATCATATTGACCATCTCCTCCACCACGTTCACGTTAGGCATGGTGACGTAGCCATTGGCATCAGCCATCGGATGCTTGGGATCGAACACCATCTTCATCGGCGAAGCATCTTCCACCACCGAAGCGACCTTCACCCCGGCTGCGCTGTTAGCCCCCATCGGCGTGGTGCTGAACACCACTTGTTTCGCGCGATAAGCCTTGCCGTCCGGGCCGGTCGCGCTGTCTGCGTTAGCCAGATTGCTGGCCACCACGTTCAAGCGCTGCGACTGAGCGCTCATACCAGAACCGGCGATGTTAAATATGTTGAATAGAGACATGACGATCACCCTTGCAATGCGGCAAGGACATCCTTGCCTTCATCGCTGACGAACTTCACACTGGCCTCATAACGCAAGGCGTTGTCGGCGAACTGCCCGCGCTCGACATCCATATCCACCGTGTTACCATCGGCGGAAGGCTGGATCACCGAGCGATACATCACCTGCGCACCGAACAGGCCACTGCCAGTCGCTGGCGCTTCGATGTGGCGCGGCGAAGTCACCGCCATCGACACGCTGCCAGTGCCCGAGCGCCCTGCCATCGCGCCTTGCAAGGCACTGGCGAAATCAATATCCTTGGCCTTGTAGTTGGGCGTATCGGCGTTAGTGATGTTCGAAGCCAACAACTCCTGACGTGCCGCGCGCAAACTCAGCGCGGTCTGGTGGAACTGGAATGCTTGGTCGATTCGGCTAGTCATTTCATGGCTCCTTTATAAAACTGCCACTTCCATGACACGCATACTAGTCAGAGTGAAGCATGAGCCATCTGCGGAACAAAGACGGAAATCCACCCCAATTCGCCGATTAACCGAAGCACCACACGCCCACAATACCACCATGAAAAAACTCATTGCATTGCTGTTCTGCTTGATCGCCACGCCAGTCTGGGCGGACGCCAGCCAAAGCCACGCCGAGATACGCGACCGGGTGACAGCCTTCGTGCAAGAGCAGACACAGTCGATGCAGGGAAAAGTCAGCATCAAGGTCGAAGAGATCGACCGCCGCATCGCGCTGCCCGCCTGCCCTGCACTGGAAGTGTTCCTGCCGACCGGCGCACGGCTCAATGGCAAGACCAGCATCGGCGTGCGCTGCAACAATAGCAACGGCTGGTCGCTCTACGTGCCGGTGCAGATCAAAGTCAGCGTGACGTTGTTGGTCTCCGCCAAACCGCTACAACAAGGGCAGACCCTACACGCCGAAGACTTCGTCACACAGGAAGGCGAGATGACCCAACCCGGCATCCTCACCGACCCGGCACAAGCCATCGGCAAGATATTGAAGTTCGGTCTGGGCGCAGGACAAGTGTTGAAGCAAGACATGCTGCGCGCCCCCAATTCGGTGACTCAGGGGCAAGCGGTGAAGATACTAGTCAAAGGGAACGGATTCACCATCCGCTCGGAAGGGCAGGCGTTGAACAACGCCGCCGAAGGACAATCGGTACAAGTAAAGACCGCTAGCGGACAGATCATCAGCGGCATGGCACGCGAAGGCGGGGTCGTCGAAGTACAGCCTTGAGTCAAACCAGCCACACTGCGACAGTGCGTCCCTCATCCCCAACCCTGCTCCCGAGGGAAGAAGGGAGCACCCCGACCAGAAAAGAGCGCAAGCCCCTCTCCCGCCGGGAGAGGGGTTGGGGTGAGGGAACTCGGCACACTGCCCACTCTAAACAGTGATCCTCCACACTGAGAATGCCCCCTAGCCGATCACCAGCCCCGCTCGTTTGCAAAACCCAGCCAAGTCGCTCAGGTCATCGAACACACCTGCTGCCCCGGTGAAATCCTGATTACGGGTGTAATGGTTGGTGGTGATGTAGGTCTTGATCCCGGCAGCCAGACTGGAACGCAGGCCGTTGTTGGAATCCTCCAGTGCGATGCAATCTTCCGCACTCAGCCCGAGCTGTTCCAGTACCCAGTTGTAGATGTCCGGGGCCGGCTTCTTCAGCGGCACGATGTCGCCGCAACCCAGCGCAGCGAAATAGCTCGCCCAGTTCTCACCCAAGCCCTTCACCAGTAAGGCGGTGACATTCTCCGGCGAAGTGGTGGTGGCCACGGCCAGCACGATGCCTGCGGCGTGCGCCTCGGTGATGAGTTGGCGGATGCCGGGACGCAAGGGGATCAGCCCCTCGCCCAACATCGCCGTGTAATGCCCGGTCTTCACCAGATGCAGGTTCTTCACGAAGCCGTCGTAATCGGCGGGCTTCTCGAACGCCGGCAGACAGGTTTCGACGAAATATTTGATACGCTCCTTGCCGCCGGTGACTTTCAGCAGGCGATCGTACAGCGCCACATCCCAGCTCCAATCCAGCCCGCTCTCCGCGAACGCCTTGTTGAACGAGAGGCGATGCGCTTCTTCGGTATCGGCCAGCGTACCGTCCACATCGAAAATGATGGCTTTGATGGTCATGTTTACCCTCCTGAATAGTCTCATCCGCTTTGCGGTTTTTTCGAACGCCAAAGAAAAAGGGCTGTCGCCAGCCCTTTTTTCGCTTCGTACTACCGAGGAGCTTAGTGCTCGCCCAGTACCGAAACGGTGATGTCGACTACTACATCGGTGTGCAGCGCGATGCTGACCGTGTAGTCGCCGATCTGCTTCAGGTGGCCGTTAGGCATACGCACTTGCGCCTTTTCCACTGCGAAACCAGCAGTAGCCAGAGCTGCAGCGATGTCTGCATTGGTCACGGAACCGAACAGCTTGCCATCCACGCCAGCCTTCTGAGTCAGTTGTACGGTCACGCCGGACAGCTGTTCAGCCACGCCTTGTGCAGCAGCCAGCTTGGCAGCTTCGGCAGCTTGCAATTCGGCACGACGTGCATCGAACTCAGCCAGAGCAGCAGCGGTTGCACGCTTAGCCTTGCCTTGGGGGATCAGGAAGTTACGAGCGTAGCCGTTCTTGACCTTGACCACATCACCCAGTTGACCCAGGTTGATTACTTTTTCCATCAGAATGATTTGCATGTTCTACTCCTTAGTGCAGATCGGTGTAGGGCAGCAACGCCAAGAAGCGTGCGCGCTTGACCGCTGTGCTCAGTTGACGCTGATAGCGAGTCTTGGTGCCGGTGATGCGTGCTGGGATCAGCTTGCCGTTTTCAGAGATGAATTCCTTCAGAATGTTCACATCCTTGTAATCCACTTCGGCGATCTTCTCTGCGGTGAAACGGCAGAACTTACGACGCTTGAACAGTTGACGGGAAGAGTTGCTCTTCTTGTCGTCCTTCTTACCAGTAAAACGAGCCATTATGGTGCTCCTTGTTCCAATATTATGTTTTCGATATGCAAAACCAGTTGCGTACTGCGCAAACTGCGCTGGGCGATGAATCCGCCTGCCTTCACCTGCTGACCGACTTGCAGCGTCGCTGCGTGTCTGGCCATCTCGCCTAACGCCAGTGCGGTGATCTCACACTGCACCTGACGCGGCATTCCGGCTTGCTGCTGGGTCGAGCCATGCTGGATCTTCAGTTCCAGCCGCGCCAACCCTGCCGGGGTGTAGCGCAATTCATCTCGCGCCGCGATCTGTCCGCAAATAACGAACCGGTTGCAACTCACTCAATCAAGCTGCAGCTTCGGTCGAAGCGGCAGCAGGTGCTGCGTCGGAAACCACGTCGCCAGCCAGCGAACGGGATTTCTCTTCCTTCATCATCGGCGAAGGCGCAGTCACAGCGGCCTTGGTCTTGATGGTCAGGTGACGCAACACGGCATCATTGAACTTGAATGCGTGTTCCAGCTCGTCCAAAGTCTCTTGGTCGACTTCGATGTTCATCAGCACGTAGTGTGCCTTGTGGATCTTTTGGATCGGGTATGCCAATTGGCGACGGCCCCAGTCTTCCAGACGGTGGATCTGGCCAGCCTTGCCGGTAACCAGAGTGCGATACCTCTCGATCATTGCAGGCACTTGCTCGCTCTGATCGGGATGTACGATAAATACGATTTCGTAGTGACGCATTACATCTCCTTGTGGATTGAAGCCCCCCGCAACTTGCGGTGGAGCAAGGGAACTCCGTAAACGACCAGTCGCCGTTTACGGGAGCGCGGATTATACGGGAATCCGTCTTCGAGTCAACGACCTGTAACGATTGTGATTTTGGGATAAACGCAGCGATTCGCTCAGTCCTAGAAATGGAAGTCGACTCAGATCTAAAGTGCGGCACCGGGAACCATGACTTCCCTCGCCCAGCCGAGATGCCGGCTTTTATTCGATGAATATTAGCATTAGATGAAATACTCGTTGTAGAATTACTGCGCGCGCAACGGCAACCGTGGCAACATCCGGCCGCCGCGCCAAAATCCGAACCAATCAGCCTTAAGGAGGCAGCATGTCGAAAGAATGGAAAGCACTGATAATCTGGTGCATCAAGTGGATCGTAGTCTTCAACATCGTCTTCGCCCTCGGCTTTTACCTCGCGTACACGAACGGCCTGCTGAAGCTCTGATGAGCCCCATCAGCGCCCGATGAGCGAGGAACTCGACAAGGAGCCGGCTCGGCGCACGCTGAGTGGCTTCCTGCCGTTCGAGTTGCTGAAAGCGGCACTTCCGCTGCTGCTCGTCACCGCGCTGGTATTGCTGATCGGCTATCGCTACATCGACCCCGCCCCGCCGAAGAAGATCGTCATTTCGGCGGGCAAACAAGACAGCAACTACTACGCCTTTGCCAGACTGTACGCCGAACTACTGAAGGAAGAGGGCATCACGCTGGAAGTGCGCGAATCCAACGGCTCGGTCGAAAATCTGCATCGGCTGAAAGACCCCGATTCCGGGGTAGAACTGGCCTTCGTGCAGGGCGGCATCGCCAGCACGGAACCAACGGTCGGGCTGGTCTCCGTCGGCAGCTTGTATTACGAGCCGATGTGGATCTTCTGCCATTGCAATCGCAATATCGCCCACCTTTCCGACCTTAAGGGTCAACGCATCGCTATCGGCGTGGAAGGCAGCGGGACGCGCGTGCTGGCGCAACTGATGCTGAGCGCGGCAGGCGTCACGCCGGAGAATAGCCGCCTACTCAGCATCGGCGACGAAGAAGCCGCCGCCGCGTTGCAACGCGGCAAGATCGACTTGGCATTCTTCCTTGAAGTACCGCATTCGCCGCTCATCCAGAAGATCGCGGCAGACAAGCGCGTCACACTATTGAGCCTGGACGAAGCAGAAGCCTATTCGCGCCAGTTCAATTTCCTGCATCACCTCGTCATCCCGGAAGGTGCGCTCAGTCTGGAAAGCAACCTGCCACCGCACGATGTCCACCTGCTTGCCCCCAGCGTCACACTGGTCGCCAAGGATTCCGTCCATCCCGCCCTGATCTATCTGCTGCTCAAGAGCATCGCCAAAGTACATGGTGGCTCGGGCCTGCTACAGAAGGAACATGAGTTCCCTTCCGACAAGGACACCGATTTCGAGCTCAGCAAGCAAGCCGCCAGCTTCTTCAAATCCGGCCCGCCCTTCCTCGACAAATACCTGCCGTTCTGGGCCGCCACCTTCGTCAGCCGTATGCTCATCATCCTGCTGCCGCTGCTCGCCGTCATCATCCCGCTGACGAGGATCGCGCCGTCCATCTACGTCTGGCTGGTCAAATCCAAGATCTACAAACTCTATGGCGAACTGCGCTTTCTGGAGACCCAGCTACAAAGCGCCACCCTGCCGGAAGAACGTCAGCGCTACCTGAGCGAACTCAATGAGATCGAGATCCGCATCGGTCAACTCAAACTCCCCAACGCCTTCACCCATCACCTCTACGAGCTGAAGAGCCACCTCAACCTAGTGCGCAGCAAGCTGCCGGAGTAAGGTCGAGTCTCTGCTAACTCCCCACGGCGACCCGCGCCGCGCCGTCGGTCATGCGCCCGATCACGCGGGCCGCGCCGAAGCCGGCATCGTGGAAAGCCGCCAGCACTCGCTCGGCGGCATCCGGGGCGCAAGCCACCAGCAATCCGCCGCTGGTCTGCGGGTCGCACAGCAGTTTGCACTGCCAGTCAGAGAGTCCTTCCTTCAGATCGACTTCTGCGCCGTAGCTCGCCCAGTTGCGCTCGGCAGCACCGGTGGCGCAGCCCTGTTCGGCGAGGCGACGGGCTTCGGACAGAAACGGCAGTTCGACAAAACGGATCGCCGCACCCAGCTTCGAGCCTCGGCAGATCTCCAGCAGATGCCCCAGCAGGGCGAAGCCGGTCACGTCGGTCATGGCGTGGACCTCGGGCAGTTTGCCCAACGTCGCGCCCACGGTATTGAGCTGGGTCGCGGTATCGACCATCTGGCGGTAGCCCGTCTCGGAAAGTTCGCCTTTCTTCAACGCGGCGCTCAGCACGCCTATACCTAGCGGTTTGCCAAGAATCAGCACGTCACCCGCTTCGGCACGGTCATTGCGCTTGATCTGGTCGGGCTGGCCGACGCCGACGCCGACCAGCCCGTAGATCGGCTCCGGCGCGTCGATGGAATGACCTCCCGCCACCGGGATGCCCGCCGCCGCGCACACTTCCGCGCCGCCCGCCAGTATCTCGCGGATGGTTTCCAGCGGTAGTTTGGCTATCGGCATCCCCACCACGGCCAGCGCGAGGATGGGCATCGCCCCCATCGCGTAGATGTCGGACAGCGCATTGGTGGCGGCGATGCGCCCGAAATCGCGCGCGTCGTCCACGATGGGCATGAAGAAATCAGTGGTGACGACCACGGCTTGCTGGTCGTTGAGGCGATACACCGCAGCGTCGTCGCTGCTTTCGGTCCCGACCATCAGGTTCGGGTAAACTGGGGGCGTCGGTAGCGCAGCCAACATCTCGGCCAGCACTTTGGGGGCGATTTTGCAGCCGCAGCCACCGCCGTGGGAATATTGGGTCAGTTTGACGGAAGGGTTCATAAGCAACGATGGGTATGGTCAGGGACATAAACGTAGCACAGCTCGGCGACTTCGACGAAATCATCGACGTGCGTTCGCCCGCCGAATACGCCGACGACCACATCCCCGGCGCGCTCAGCGCACCGGTGCTGGACGACGAAGAACGCGCCCGGATCGGCACGCTGTACAAACAGGTCTCGCCCTTCGCTGCGAAGAAAGCCGGCGCGGTGCTGATCGCACGCAACATCGCCCTGCATCTGGAGACTCAGTTCGCCGAGCGGCCCAAGCAGTGGAAACCGCTGGTGTATTGCTGGCGTGGTGGGCAACGCAGCGGCGCAATGGCGCACATTCTGGCGCAAGTCGGCTGGAGCGTAGGCAAGCTGCAAGGCGGCTACAAATCCTATCGCCACCACGTCATCGACGAACTGGACACACTGCCCGAGGCGCTCGACTTCCAAGTCCTGTGCGGCCCGACCGGCTCCGGCAAGAGCCGCTTGCTGCTGGCGCTGGCCGCACAAGGTGCGCAGGTGCTCGATCTGGAAGTGCTGGCGCAGCATCGTGGATCACTCTTGGGCAATCTGCCGGACACGCCGCAGCCCTCGCAAAAGCTGTTCGAAACGCGCTTGTGGGATGCGCTGCGCCGCTTCGACACCCGTACCCCGGTGTTCGTCGAAGCGGAAAGCCGCAAGATCGGCGCGCTCAGCCTGCCGGACAGCTTGTTGGAGAAGGTACACCTTGCTGACTGTATCGCCCTCGAAGCTGCGCTGCCCGCACGCGTCGCCCTGCTCAAGGAAGACTATGCGCACTTCCTGCGCTCCCCTGCCCTCATCACCGACAAACTGTCGCCACTGACAGAACTGCACGGACGCAAGGTGATCGAGCAATGGGCTGACCTAGCCGAGCGAGGAGCGTGGGACGAACTGGTCGCGGAGTTGCTCACCTGCCACTACGACCCCGCCTACCAGCGCTCGACCGCACACAATTTCCCTGCCCTGCGCTCCGCCAAACGATTGCAACTCGACACACTGGACGACCTTCATCTGCGCAAAACTGCGCAAAATCTCATACTCCCAAAGTGAAATTGACGCCCCCAATAAAACTCATTACATTGCGCACTTTCTTGGCTTAATGCCCGGAATTATAAAAAATTTTTATACTCATTATTGGGGAGTCCGCATGTCCACCGCAATTGAATCCGTATTGCACGAAACCCGTGTTTTCAACCCGTCCGAAGCCTTCGTCGCGCAAGCGAACGTCTCTGGCATGGCGAGTTATCAGGCGATGGTGCAGGCATCGCAACAGGATTACGAGGGCTATTGGGCTGACCTCGCGCGCAAGAACATCGACTGGAAGCAGCCGTTCACCAAGGTATTGGACGAGAGCAACGCGCCGTTCTACAAGTGGTTCGAAGACGGCCTGCTGAACGTCTCCTACAACTGTCTGGATCGTCACCTCGCCACCCAAGGCGATAAAACCGCGATCATCTTCGAGGGCGACGATGGCGGCGTGACCCGCGTGAGCTACCGCGAATTGCACGCCCGCGTCTGCCAGTTCGCCAACGGTCTGAGGTCGCGCGGCGTCAAGAAGGGCGACCGCGTGGTGATCTATCTGCCGATGAGCGTCGAGGCAGTCGTGGCGATGCAAGCCTGCGCACGTATCGGCGCGATCCACTCGGTGGTGTTCGGCGGCTTTTCCTCCAAGAGCCTGCACGAGCGCATCGTCGATGCCAAGGCCGTCGCCGTCATCACCTCCGACGGTCAGTTCCGGGGCGGTCGCGCCATGCCGCTGAAGCCAGCGGTGGACGAGGCGCTGAGCTTGGGCAACTGCGAAGGCGTACACAGCGTGATCGTGTATCGCCGCACCGCTGGCGACGTAGTCTGGGGCGCGAACAATCTGTGGTGGCACGAGTTGGTCGCTGACCAAGCCGAGACTTGCGAACCCGAGTGGGTCAGCGCCGAGCATCCGCTGTTCATCTTGTACACCTCCGGCTCGACCGGCACACCGAAGGGCGTGCAACACTCTTCCGGTGGTTATCTGCTGGGCGCGATGGCGTCCATCCAGTGGGTGTTCGACTACAAGCCGACCGACGTATTCTGGTGCACCGCCGACGTGGGCTGGATCACCGGTCACAGCTATGTCGCCTACGGCCCGCTGGCGCTGGGCGCGACCGAAGTGGTATTTGAAGGCGTGCCGACCTACCCGGACGCAGGCCGCTTCTGGAAAATGATCCAAGACCACAAGGTCACCACCTTCTACACCGCCCCCACCGCCATCCGCTCGCTCATCAAGCTGGGCGGCGATCTGCCCAAGCAATACGACCTGTCCAGCCTGCGTCTGCTGGGCTCGGTCGGCGAGCCGATCAACCCTGAAGCATGGATGTGGTATTACAACGTGGTCGGCCAAGGCCGTTGCCCTATCGTCGATACTTGGTGGCAGACCGAGACCGGCAGCCACATGATTTCGCCGCTGCCCGGCGCTACCCCGATCAAGCCCGGCTCTTGCACCCTGCCGCTGCCCGGCATCCAAGCCGCCATCGTCAACGAAGCGGGCGACGAAGTGCACGATCAGCACGGCGGCTTCCTCGTCATCAAGAAGCCTTTCCCATCGCAGATCCGCACCATCTGGGGCGACCCTGAGCGTTACAAGAAGAGCTACTTCCCCGAAGAGATGAAGGGCGCGTATCTGGCGGGCGACTCGGCTCACCGCGATGCCGACGGCTACTTCTGGATCATGGGCCGCATCGACGACGTGCTGAACGTCTCCGGTCACCGTCTGGGCACGATGGAGATCGAGTCCGCGCTGGTCGCCAACCCACTGGTGGCCGAAGCCGCCGTGGTCGGCAAGCCGCACGAGATCAAGGGCGAAGCCGTGGTCGCCTTCGTGGTGCTGAAGGGCGCACGTCCGGCTGATGCCGCTGCCGTCAAGAAACTGGCGGAAGAACTGCGCAACTGGGTGGGCAAGGAGATAGGCCCGATCGCCAAGCCAGACGAGATCCGCTTCGGCGAGAACCTGCCCAAGACCCGCTCCGGCAAGATCATGCGCCGCTTGCTGCGCGCGATCGCCAAGGGCGAAGAGATCACGCAGGACACCTCCACCCTAGAGAATCCAGCGATCCTAGAGCAACTCAAGGAAGTGGTGAAGTAACTTGCCGCACCCGCGATAAAACGGAAAGGAGCTTCGGCTCCTTTTCGTTTTATGCTCCCATCCCGCACAGCAAAGGAGTCCTCTTGAGCGCCATCCATCCTTCGCAACTGGTTTTCTTCACCGCCCATGCCCCGTTCGACCACATGGAGACGGCGCACATCCTGTGGATGCTGGAGCACATGCGCTTGGCTTATTACGCCGAAGGCGAGGTGATCGTCTCCCCCGCCCAAGGGGCGGTGGATCGCTTTCTGGTCATCAAACAGGGCATGGTGCACGGTGAGCAGAACGTGGCTCATGCGTCCGAAGCGGACACTTGGCTGGAACTGGCCGAAGGTGAGTGTTTCCCGCTGGGTGCGCTGCTGGCGAACCGGCCTGTCGCCAGCATCTACCGGGCGGGCAGCGACACTTTCTGCTACGAGCTGTCTGCGGCGGATTTCCGCCAACTGAACAACATGAGCGCGGCTTTCCGCGATTTCTGCACGCGCCGCATCGCCAATCTGCTGGAGCATTCCAAGCAGGTGATCCAAGCGCAATACAGCCACTCCAGCGCCGAACAGCAATCGCTGACCAGCCCGCTCTCTGCGCTGATCCGCCGTCCGCCCATCACCTGTGCGCCAGAGACCTCGGTGCAGCGCGCCTTGCAGACCATGCGTGAGCAGCACATCGGTTCGATGATCGCGGTGGACGAGGCCGGCAGGCCGCTCGGCATCCTCACCTTGCACGACGTGCTGGATCGCATCGCCATCCCGCAGATCGACCTCGATCAGCCGGTCATCAACCTGATGAGCACGCGGATTTATGGCTTGCCGCCACAGGCTCTGGCACACGAGGCGGCACTGTTGATGGCCAAGCACGTGTTCCGCCATGTGCTGGTAGTGGAGAACGAGCGGCTGGTCGGACTGGTCTCCGAGAAGGATCTGTTCGCACTACAACGCGTCGGCCTGCGCCGCATCGGCGGAACCATCCGTCATGCCGAGACCTTGGAAGTGCTGCAACAGGCCGCCGCCGACATCCGCAGCATGGCGCACAACATGATGGCGCAAGGCATCGCGCCGGAACAACTGACGCAGTTCATCTCCACCTTCAACGACCTGCTCACCGAGCGGGTGGTCGAGCTGGAATTCAAGGCCTGTGGCTTGCTGGGCAGCGCCTTACATGATGGGCTGTGCTGGCTGGCGCTCGGCTCGGAAGGGCGCTTCGAGCAGACGCTGAACACCGATCAGGACAACGCCATCATCTTCAGTGTGCCCGAAGGCCGAACGGCAGACGAGGTGCGTGCGCAGTTGTTGCCGGTGGCACGGCGTATCAACGAGACGCTGGCGCAGTGCGGCTTCCCGCTGTGCCGGGGAGAAATCATGGCGAGCAATCCCAAGTGGTGTCTGTCGCTGGAAGAGTGGAAGCGCACCTTCTCCGACTGGATCAGCGGCGGCTCACCCGAGGCACTGCTGAACGCTTCCATCTTCTTCGACTTCCGTGCGCTGTACGGCCTACAGGCGCAGGCCGACGATCTGCGCCAGTGGCTGGCGCGCGTCGCCAGCGACAACAGCCGCTTCCTGCACCTGATGGCAGAGAACGCCTTGCGCAATCGTCCGCCGCTGGGGCTGGTGCGCGACTTCGTGGTGAACGAGGGCAACACGCTGGACCTCAAGCTCAACGGCATCACCCCCTTCGTCGATGCCGCGCGCATCTTTGCGCTGGCGACGGGCGTGACCCACACCAATACCATCCAGCGCCTGCGTGCCAGCGCGGAGAGACTCAAACTGCACCCGTCGGAGATCGACGCCTGGATAGACGCCCTGCTGTTCATCCAAGTGCTGCGCTTGCGCCACCACGACGAAGTCAGCGCGCTGGGCGTGAACGACGAAGCGCTGGATAACCTGATCGACCCGGAGAGGCTGAACGAACTGGATCGCCGCATCCTGAAAGAAGCCTTCCGTCAGGCGCGCAAACTGCAAGCCCGGCTGGCGCTGGAGTATCACCTGTGATTAAGGAATTGAAAATTGCCTGTCACGTTTGCCCCCTCTCCCATCGGGGGATGATTGGGGTGGGGGAAGTGGACAAGAAAGGAGTTTTTCATGTTCACTAACCTGAAGCGATGGTTCGGCATCCAAGTGCGGATGCTTCCCGCGCAGCGCCAGCACTTGCAGGCATGGCAGGAGTTGCCCTCTGCCGCATTGAACGTACCCGTCACCGAAACGCGCTGCGTAGTGGTAGATGTGGAGACCACCGGACTCAACTTGATGCACGACCGGCTGATCTCCATCGGCGCAGTGGCGGTGGTCGACGGCAAGATCGACTTCGGCGACAGTTTCTACGTGGTGCTGCAACAGCGCGCCGCCAGCGAAAAAGGCAACATCTTGCTGCACGGCATCGGCACCGCCGCCCAGCTTGAAGGCGAACCACCCGCCGAAGCCTTGCTGGCTTTTCTGGAGTATCTGGGAAAGTCTCCGCTCATCGCCTTCCACGTCACCTTCGACGAGACCATGATACGGCGCGCGCTACGCCAGTATCTCGGCCTCTCCTTCAAACATCCCTGGCTGGATCTGGCCTATGTGATGCCCGGTCTGAACCCACCGCTGGCGCAGCAGTTCCGCGCACTGGACGACTGGATAGCCCATGCCAATATCCGCATCGACGTCCGCCACAACGCACTGGCCGACGCACTGGCCACCGCCCAACTGTTCCAGATCGCCTACGCCCAAGCCAGCAAAAAGGGCGTAGCCAGCTACGCCGAACTGCTCGATCTGGAAAAAGCGCAACGCTGGGTCAGCCGCGTAAGCTAACTGTAAGCCTCCTGACGTAACCTCCCGCCCCGTAGTAAGAGTGGCTCAGGCTATCGCGCCTGGTCCGTTGATTGAATTAAGGGAGCGAAAATGTCTAATCCGAATATCAATTGGGCGGCAATCGACACTAACCCCAAGTTTCAGGCTCTGCATCGCAAGAAGACTGTATTCCTGTGGGGCCTGATGATCTTTTCCGTTATCTATTACTTCATGCTGCCCATAGGCGCAGCGTACTACCAAGACTTGTTCAAGACCAAGGTGTGGGGCGTCATCAACGTCGGCATCCTGTTCGCTTTGTCCGAGTTCGTAGTGGCATGGACGATCGCTTTCGTCTACTCGCGCAAGGCCAACGCCGAGTTCGATGCGATGGCACAAGAGATCATCAACGACGTAAACAACGGGAGCATAAGATGAGTTCGAAGCTAAACAAATTTATCCTCTCCGCAGCGGCTCTATCCAGCAGCGGCGCGGCTTTCGCTGGCAACGGCGCAGTCGCCGACGAGTTCAAGTGGATGACCTTCACGGTGTTCGGCGTGATCATCGCCATCACCATGGCAATCACCTTCTGGGCTGCGCGCACCACCCACTCCACTTCCGAGTTCTACGCGGCGGGCCGTTCGGTGAGCGGCATCCAGAACGGCTGGGCGATTGCGGGCGACTATCTGTCCGCCGCGTCCTTCCTCGGCATCGCCGGGCTGATCTCGCTGTACGGCTATGACGGCTTCATGTATTCGGTGGGCTGGCTGGTGGCTTACATCACCGTGCTGCTGGTGATCGCCGAGCCCTGCCGCAACATCGGCAAATACACCATGGGCGACATTCTGGCCTTCCGCAACGATCCGAAGAAGACCAAGACCGTGGCGGCTCTTTCCACCATCACCGTGTCGACTTTCTACCTGACCGCTCAGATGGTCGGTGGCGGCGTGCTGATCAAGACCCTGATCGGCATCGACTACGAGATCTCGGTGATCGGCGTGGGCATTTTGATGCTGGCCTACGTGGTGTTCGGCGGCATGAAGGCGACCACTTGGGTGCAGATCACCAAGGCGGTATTGCTGGTGACCGCATCCATCATTCTGGTGATCCTAGTCTGGTCGCCGTACGGTTTCAGCCTGCCTGACTATCTGCAAGCCGTGGTGAGCGATCCCGATGTGCAAAAGCAAGTCACCAAACTGCTGGGCGACAAGGCGACCACCATGACGCCGGAAGAGCTGGGCCAACGCTTCCTTGAGCCAGGCCTGTTCCTGAAGAACCCGATCGACCAGATCTCGCTGGGTATGGCTCTGGTGCTGGGTACTGCGGGTATGCCACACATCCTGATGCGCTTCTTCACCGTACCGACAGCACAAGCTGCGCGCACTTCGGTGATCTGGGCGATGGGCATCATCGGCGGCTTCTACGTGCTGACCCTGTTCCTGGGCACCGGCGCTGCGATGCTGGTCGGCTCCGAGAAGATCGCTTCGGTCGACGCTGGCGGCAACATGGCCGGCCCGCTGCTGGCGCAATTCTTGGGCGGCGGTGAAAACTCCATGCTGGGTAACTTCTTCCTGGCGTTCGTGGCGGCGGTTGCTTTTGCAACTATCGTTGCAGTGGTTGCCGGTCTGGTATTGGCTGCTGCTTCCGCGATGGCGCACGACATCTATGTCGGCGTGATCCGTGGCGACAAGGCGACACCGAAGGAACAAGTGGTTGCTGCTCGTGTGGCTTCCGTCATCGTCGGTATCATCGCAATCACCGTCGGCATCTTGGCCAAGGGCCAGAACGTAGCTCACTTGGTGGCGCTGGCCTTCGCGGTCGCCGCATCTTCCAACCTGCCAGCCGTGTTCCTGACTCTGTACTGGAAGAAGTGCAACACCACCGGCATCATCCTCGGCATGGTCGTGGGCTCCCTGACCGCTATCGGTTTGGTGATGGTCTCCCCCAACATGAGCTACCCGAAAGCGATCATCGCTTCGGCTAACAAAGTATTGAACGGTGAGCCAGCTCAGCCTGCCAAGGAAGCACAGCCAGCCATCCAAGCCTCCAGCTTCGCTTGCGAACTGTTCGCTCTGGAAGGGTGCGTCGCCTCCAAGCCTGCACAAGCCGCCTCCGCCGAGAAGCCTGCCAAGCTGGGCGCAGCTGAAAAGCTGACCAAGCTGAACGAGAAGGTCACCACTTTGGAAGCGTCCATCCCTACCCTGTCGGCTGATGTGGCCGCACTGGAAAAGGCACAAGCCGATCTGGCCAAGGCGAAGAAAGACATCGCCGCAACCGAGAAGGCCCGTGCCAAAGCAGAAGACGATCTGAAGAAGTTCGAAGGCGAAACCACCAGCATCATGGGCTTGGAAAAACCCTTCTTCCTGTTGAAGAACCCCGGTCTGATCTCCATCCCGCTGGGCTTCCTGCTGGTGATCCTAGGCTCCATGTTCACCCGCGACAAACGTGCAGAAGAAATGTGGGACGAGCTCTACGTACGCCAAAACACTGGCATCAACGCAGAAGCCGCCTCCGCGCACTAAAACATCCTCGTAGCAACAGCAACTTCCCCCGCCGCAAGGCGGGGTTTTTTTGCCTGTGACAAACCTAAAAGCCGCCGCTGACGGACGCGTCGGCGGTACTCTCTACACTGGTTTTTCCGCCCAATGATCCCGCAGGGCTCAGGCCAACTGCTTCAGCAGCTCCTCGCGCAAGGCGGCTGTGGTGGTGGCTTGTTGTAGGGCTGCGCCGTCGATCCAGAACATATCTTCCGCGCGTCGCCCCAAGGTGTTGATCTTGGCACTGCGCAGTTCGATGCGGTATTGCGCCAGCACGTGGGCAATGCGGGCGAGCAGGCCGGGGCGGTCGCCGGCGATGATGGACATGACGTAGCCGTTCTTTTCGCCCGGCGTGATCTCGACTTCAGGGGAGATGGGAAAGTGTTTGAGTTGACGGCTGATGCGCCCCGTCTGCGGTGGTGGCGGCGCATCGTTGCGAGCCAGTTGCTGGGCCAGCTCATGTTCGACATAGCTCATGATGTCACGGTAGGCGGTATTGCTGTTGCCCGCGTCCATCACTTGGAAACTGTCCAGCACATAGCCGTGGTGGGTAGTGTGGATCTTGGCTTCGACGATGTTGTAGTTCATCCGCTCGAAAAAGCTACAGATGCGCACGAAGAGATAAGGCCTGTCCGGGCTGTAGGCCATCACTTGGATGCCTTCGCCGATGCGCGACAAACGGGCCTTGACCACCGGTTCGGCGCTGTTGACACGGTGTGCCAGCAAGCGCGTGTGCCAAGCGATCTCGTGCGGCTCGTGGCGCAGGAAATAGTCGGTATCGAGTTGCGCCCACAGTAATTCGTAGACCTGCGGGGCGACGGCGTACAGCGCCAGCGTCTCCGCCGTGCGCTGGCGGATCTCGCCCACTTGGTCGGCGATCTTGCCGCCCATCATGTAGCGGCGCGTCGCCCAGAACAGATCTTCCAGCAGCTTGCCTTTCCATGCGTTCCACACTTTGGCGCTGGTGCCGCGTATATCCGCCACGGTCAGCAGGTAGAGCGCAACCAGATAGCGGTCGTTTTTCATCTGCGCGGCAAAGGCAGCGATCACATCCTGATCCGACAGATCCTGCTTCTGCGCGGTGGCGGACATGCGCAGATGCTGCTCCACCAGCCAAGCCACCAGCTCGGTGTCCTCGCGCGACAGCCCGTGCTGCTTGCAGAAGCGGATGGCGTCAGCGCGCCCCAGTTGCGAGTGGTCGCCACCTCGTCCTTTGGCGATGTCGTGGAACAAGCCGGCGACGTAGAGCACCTCAGGCCGAGCGAAATCCTTGATGAGCCGACTGCACAGCGGGTACTCGTGGGCATATTCGGCCAGTGTGAAACGGCGCAGATTGCGCACCACCATCAGGATGTGTTCGTCCACGGTGTAGACGTGGAATAAGTCATGCTGCATCTGGCCGACGATGCGCCCAAAGGCTGGCAGGTAGCGCCCCAGAATGCCGTGATGGTTCATCCGGCGCAGCGCGTGGGTCAGGCCGCGCGGCTGACGCAGGATGTCCATGAACTGCTGGCGGTTACGCGGGTCGCGCCGGAATGCGGCATCGATCAGCCGTCTGGCCCGCCACAGCGCGCGCAGCGTGGTGGCGGAAAAATCGCGCAGACGCGGATGCTGCTGCATCAGCAGAAAGCTTTCCAAAATTGCGCCGGGTTCACGCTCGAACAAGGCCTCGTCGCGCAGTTCGAGGTGATCGTCACGCGCCACAAAGCGGGCGTTGAGAGGGTGGAGTTCACCCTCTTCCGGGAACAGCCGCGCGCGCATGTTCTGCAACAACACGTTGTTGAGCTGCAACACCGCCAGCTTGGTGCGGTAATAGCGCTTCATCAGCAACTCGCTGGCGCGGCGCGAATTGGCCGCGCCTATACCCATCTGCTCGGCGACCGCCGCCTGATAATCGAACAGCAAACGGTCTTCGCGCCGCTTGGCGATGTAGTGCAGGCGAATGCGCAACGTCTGCAACAGCGCTTCGTGACGAGCAACGGCGCGGGCCTCGGCGACGGTGATAAGTCCGGCGGCAGCAAGCTTGCCCCAGCTGTTGCCAAAACCACTGGCGCGGCTGATCCACAACACGGTCTGTAGATCACGCAGCCCGCCGGGGCTTTCCTTCAGGTTGGGTTCGAGGTTGTAGTCGGTGTCGATGAAGCGATTGCGACGCTGGTTCTGCTCGTCCAGCTTGGCAAGGAAGAAAGCGCGGCGACTCAGGTGATGCCCAAGCGCCTCACGCATCTCATCGAAAAGCGCAGATGCGCCGGTGATGAGGCGGGCTTCCAGCAGATTGGTCTGTACCGTGACATCCGACGATTCGGCCATGCAATCGCCCACCGTACGGATGCTGTGACCGACCTCCAGCCCGATGTCCCACAGCACGCCGACCAGTTGCTGCAAGCGTTGCTGCAACACCTCGTCCGGCTGTTGCGGCAGCAAGATCAGTAGGTCGATGTCGGATTTGGGGAACAACTCCCCGCGCCCGTAGCCGCCCACCGCCACCAACGCCAGCTCCGGCGTCATCGCCAGCATCTGCCACACCCGACACAGATGTTCATCCACCAAGCGGGCATGAGCGCGCAACATCCGCTGCGGCTGGCCGTGGCTGGCGTAATCGGCCTCCAGCGCCACCCGTGCGGCGCGCAGACTGTCGCGGATGTCGGCGGCGAAGCTCATCGGCGTCAGGCAGGGATCGCAGGCGCACCCGCCGAGAGCGTCAACACTTCGTAGCCCGTTTCGGTGACGACGATGGTGTGTTCCCACTGGGCGGAGAGGCTGTGATCTTTGGTGACGACGGTCCAGCCGTCGCCCAGTTGTTTGATGCCTGCCTTGCCTGCGTTGATCATCGGCTCGATGGTGAAGGTCATGCCGGCTTCGAGGCGGAGGCCGGTGCGGGGTTTGCCGTAGTGCAACACTTGCGGCTCTTCATGGAATTTCTGACCGATGCCGTGGCCGCAGAATTCGCGCACGATGCTGTAGCCCATGTCTTCGGCATAGCTCTGAATGGCGTGACCGATGTCGCCCAGCGTCGCGCCCGGCTTGACCATGCGGATGCCGCGCCACATCGCCAGATAGCTGGTCTCGCACAGCCGACGGGCTTGGATGGACGGTTCGCCGACGCAGAACATGCGGCTGGTGTCACCATGCCAGCCATCCTTGATGGTGGTGATGTCGAGATTGACGATGTCGCCGTTCTTGAGCTTCTTGTCGCCCGGCACACCGTGGCAGACCTGATGGTTGATCGAGGTGCAGATGGACTTGGGATACGGCGGATGTCCGTGCGGACCATAGTTGAGAGGCGCAGGGACGCAACCTTGCACGTTGACCATGTAGTCATGGCAGAGTTTGTCCAGCTCGTCGGTGGTGACGCCGGCTTTGACAAAGGGAGCGATGTAATCCAGCACCTCTCCGGCCAAACGACCGGCGATGCGCATCTTTTCGATTTCTTCGGGGGTTTTGATGCTGACAGACATGTGTAAGAGGCTTGAATTGAGGATCGGGCCAAGGATAGTGGATAGCCGCTACAATGACAACCAGCCGGGCGACTTAAGCCCAGCTAGGGAACCAAATCCGGCGAACGGGCTCTTATGCCGGTGCGCCGAGGCTTCGGCGTCCTTCCATCTGTAAAGGAGATTCAGCATGAAACGAACAAGTCACTTCGCCTTGTTGGCAGCGTTGGCATTCAGCCCAGCCGCGATGGCGGTGGATGCAGGTGCGGTATTCGGCGGCGCACTCGGTGGCGCAGCGGGTGCGGCGGTCGGCTATCAGACAGGAGGGCAGACCGGAGCGATCTTGGGTGCAGCCATCGGTGGTGGCGCAGGTGCGGCAGTAGGCAGCCGTCCTGATCCCCAGCCAGCACAAACTGCGCCGGCTCGCCAACAGCCGACCTACCGCAACGAACACGAAGAAGAGCATCACCACCATCGTCGCGACCGCGAACACGAGCGCGATTGAGTCAGGAGATAAATATGAAAAACGTGATTCTGATCTCCGGGCTGGCTTTGGCACTGGCCGGCTGCGCGGCTGATGGCCGCAACAACCGCGCCGTGCTGGGTGGCGCAGTCGGCGGTGCCGTCGGCGCAGGTGTCGGCCACTCCGTTGGCGGACAAGGTGGGGCGATCCTAGGGGGCGCGATCGGTGGCGCAACGGGCGCGGCCATCGGCACCAGCGGCCAGCAGCGCCAACCTGCCGCCCGCCCGGTCTACCAACCCCGCGACCAAGTACGCCCGGCACGTGAGCATGATGACGACGAAGGCGAAGGCCGTCGCCACAGAAGACACGGCGACGACTGAGCCTGAGCGCTAGGCGCACAGCAATAAAAAAGCACGCGAATCGCGTGCTTTTTTATTGCTTAACGAATGGGCCGAGACCGAAGCCTCCGCCCACTAGCGATCAGCGATTACCGTTGTTGTTGCCACGGCCCAGCGAGAAGCTGTTGCCGCTGCCTTGACGACGTTGACCGGCATCACCAGCCGCAGGACGCGGTGCGGAATTGCCGAAACGGTTGTGCGAATGGCCTTCACGACGTGGTGCGCCGCCACGGTCATCACGCGGAAAGCCGTGACGGCTGTCCGGTGCGTGGTGACGCGGTGCGCCAGAGTTTCCGCGTGGGCCGCCGAAGCCGCCGCGCGGTGCGCCGCCACCATTCGGACGTGGCTTGAACTTCGGTTCCATACCTGCAACGGTGTGGGTGTCGATGGTCTGGCCAGTGAAGCGTTCGATCTTCTTCACTGTGCCGATGTCACGACCGGAAGCGAAAGACACAGCAATGCCGGAAGCACCGCCACGACCGGTACGACCGATACGGTGTACGTAATCTTCAGCAAACTTGGGCAAGTCAAAGTTGATGACGTGCGAGATGCCGGAAACGTCGATGCCGCGAGCAGCCACGTCAGTAGCGACCAAGATACGCACTTGACCGCGACGCAGGTTGACCAGCGTACGGTTGCGTTCGCGCTGATTCATGTCACCGTGCAGTGCAGCAGCAGAGTGGCCTTGTGCCAGCAGGCTGTCGGCCAAAGTGTCAGCGTCGCGCTTGGTGGCGGTGAACACCACGGCTTGGTTCAGATCGGCATCGCGCAGCAGATGATCGAGCAGACGGGTCTTGTGGGCCATATCGTCGACGTACATCAGACGTTGCTCGATGTTCTCGTGACGAGCTTGCGCAGCGGTGATGCTGATGCGCTTCGGTGTCTTCAGCAGACGCTCGGCCAGATTGCCGATCACGCCATCCAACGTAGCCGAGAACAGCAGCGTCTGACGGGTTGCGGGTGTCGCTGCCGCGATGCGCTCCACGTCGTCGATGAAGCCCATGTCCAGCATACGGTCGGCTTCGTCCATCACCAGCATTTCCAGACGGGAAAAGTCGATACGGCCACGTTCGATGTGGTCGATCAGACGGCCAGGCGTGGCGACCAAGATGTCCACAGGGTTGGACAACAGCTTGTTTTGTAGCGGATAAGGCATACCGCCCAAGATGCTGACGACCTTGACGCGCATGTTCTTGCCGTACTTGGTGGCGGCATCAGAGACCTGTTGCGCCAGTTCACGCGTCGGAGTCAGCACCAGAACGCGCGGGCCCTTGCTGCGTACAGCGGAAGGTTCAGCGATGCGATTCAGTGCGGGCAAGATGAAAGCAGCGGTCTTGCCTGTGCCGGTCTGGGCCGAAGCCATCAGATCATGTCCGGCCAACACTTCGGGGATGGCCTGAGCCTGAATAGGCGTGGGCACGGTGTAGCCGGATTCTTCTACGGCTTTGAGGATCAGCGGGTTCAGACCCAGAGTTGCAAAAGTTACTTCAGATACGGTGTTTTCTGTAGACACGGATTTTCCTTACAAACAAGCAATGGCGCACTGTGCGGCTAGGCCACACAATAAAAATTCAGTAGGGGGGTAAGCTCTACCGGCGCAAACACATCGTCGCTAACCGGTGAATCAAGGCGCGTCACGGAGGTACGGGGACGCAGGGGGTCAGGAAACGATGAACTAATGCCGCAATCTGCGGCAGGCGCGCATTATAGGGACAAGGGATTAAATAGCAAGAGGAATTTTCGCCCTGATGATTTCATCGGGGCATCTGCCCGACAGCCTTGGGCGGGAACGATCCCGGCTGAGCGACACGCTAGGACTACTCGATGACTTCCGCCAGCCCGCCATCCGCCACACCCCCGGTCGGCGAAACCAGTTTGATGGCGAAGTGGGTGAGTTGGGTCGAAGTATTCAGATTGAGTTTGCGCTTGATGTTGGCGCGATGCGATTCGATGGTCTTGACGCTACGCACCAACTTTTCGGCGATCTCGCTGGTCCCCAGCCCCAAGCCGATCAGATGCAGCACTTCGAATTCGGTGGCAGTGAGGCAGCTGACCGGAGAGTTCTCGTTGCTGCCCTGCATCATGCGCTGCAACATCCGGGCGTTCATCGAGTCGCTGACGTAAATCTCGCCACGCAAGATCTGGCGGATCGCGCGCAGCATGGTGTCAGTGGCGACTTGCTTCATCAGATAGCCGCGCGCCCCGGCACGCAAGGCCGGCTCGGCATAGACTGCTTCGTCGTGCATGGAGATGATGAGGATGGGCAGCTCAGGAAACTCGAAACGAAAACGCTTGAGCAGTTCCAGCCCGGAGACGCCAACCAATGAAAGATCCAGCGTCGCCAGATCATGCGGACATTTTCGATTGGCTTGCACCGCCTGCTGGATGTCGCCTGCATCGCAACAGGCTTGCATGTCCGGCTCTCGGTTGATGAGCATGGCCATGCCTTGGCGCACGATGGGGTGATCGTCGACGATCAGGATTCTGGCCTTCACGGCGGCGTTATGCGGCATTCGATTCCCCTGTTTTCTCTGGTAGACAGATGGTCACACTGGTTCCGCCGCTGACCATCGAGTCGATGTCCAGCGTCGCACCTATCAGCGAAGCACGGTAGCGCATGGAGTGCATCCCCAGCCCTTTCTGCGCCTCGATCCTGTCGCCGAACCAGCTCCCGTTATCGGCGATCTCTACGATGCGCCCCACCGAGGTAAGGATCACTGTCAGGCTGATCCGATTACAGGCGCTGTGTTTGACGGCATTGTTCACCGCCTCCTGACAGATGCGATACAGATGGATGATCTCTTCGGTGTGCTTGAAGCGGCAGGATTCGTCGTAGTCCAACTCGCACGCGATGCCATAGATCGCCCAAGTGTCGCTCGCCAACTGCGCCAACATCCCCTCCAACCCCCCCTCTTTCACCTCGACCGGATACAGACCATGCGCCAACTGGCGAGTCTTGGCGATGGCATCGTTGATGAGCGCCGTCACCTTGGCGGCATCCTGCATCTCATCTTGCAAGCCATGCCCTTTCAGCTTCTGGAACAGCACCTCGGACAAAAAGGCCACGCCCGTCAAACGCTGGCCGAGATCGTCGTGCAACTCTTGGCCGATGCGCTGCTGAGTCTCTTCGCTGATGTTAATGATGCGACGCTCGGCCGCCCCGGCCCGGCTCAACGCGATCTCGGCGGTCTGATGCGCCTCGTTCATCGCCGTCACCGCCGCCTTCAGATGCGACATATCGGTAAACACCACCAGCAGATGCGGCCCTTCCTGCATGTCGATGCGGCCCAGCGTGGCGATGCACCAGATGTCCTTGCCGAACTCGGTATGCAACGGCGCCTCGAACTGACGCGACCTCCCGCTGCGCAATACTGCATCGGCCAGCTCCAGCATACCGCTCCCCTGCCAGGACGAAATGTGTCGAAAATCGCTCTGCTCGACCTGCCCCTGCGTCCCACCGAGGATTATCGCCGCCGCGCGGTTCGCCATCCGGCATTCACCCGTAGCTTTAAAAACGACGATGCCGGAGTCGGTCTTATTGATGATGGCCTGATGCAACCGGGAAAGATCGTCCAAAGCCGACTCCGCCCGCTTGCGTCCGTCCATCTGCGCATACATCAAAAAACAGAACAGGGAGTACAAGGCCCAGTTACTCGCCAGTCGGAACAGGCTTAGCAGCTCGGTATCTTCTGGGTGGAACAGATGGGAGATATGCGTCTTGCCCAACGCCAGCAACAGCGCCATCGCATAGCCGAAGCGGATGCCGACGTACTTGATGGCGACGAACAGCGTGAGCAGATAAAGCAGCGTAAGCGGAACGCGCGGCCCGGTGTAATGATCGAGGTAGAAAAAGATTGCCGCCAGAATCAACAACCCGACGACCATCACAGACTTGGGCACGGCACGCAGAAGCTGGTCGATTTTTTTCATGGCAGCATCATACCTTGCGGCACAAGACCGACCAATCAGGAAACCCCCTAACTAGACAGGGTAACCACCTCGCAGGAGGGCCAACGCCCCCTTCTGGAGTTAGATCATTCCCACTCGATGGTCGCGGGCGGTTTGCCGGAGATGTCGTAGACCACGCGGTTGATACCACGCACTTCGTTGATGATGCGATTGGAGACGCGGCCCAGCAACTCGTAGGGCAGATGCGCCCAATGGGCGGTCATGAAATCGCTGGTCACCACCGCGCGGAGCGATACCACCCATTCGTAGGTGCGACCATCGCCCATCACACCTACGCTCTTTACCGGCAGGAACACAGTGAAGGCCTGCGAGGTCAGCTCGTACCATGTCTTGCCGCTGGCATCGCGGGTGTTGCGCAGCTCTTCGATGAAGATGGCATCGGCGCGGCGCAGCAGTTCGGCGTATTCCTTCTTCACTTCGCCCAAGATGCGCACGCCCAAGCCGGGGCCGGGGAAGGGATGGCGGTACACCATGTCGGGCGGCAAGCCGAGGGCCACGCCGAGTTCACGCACTTCGTCCTTGAACAGCTCGCGCAGCGGCTCCAGCAGCTTGAGATGCATGGTGTCGGGCAGGCCGCCGACGTTGTGGTGCGACTTGATGGTATGCGCCTTCTTGGTCTTGGCTCCTGCGGATTCGATCACGTCCGGGTAGATGGTGCCCTGCGCCAGCCACTTGGCGCTCTTCAACTTGGCCGACTCGCGCTGGAACACTTCGACGAACTCGCGGCCGATGATCTTGCGCTTCTGCTCGGGATCGGACACGCCGGTCAGGTGCTTGAGGAACTCGCCGCTGGCGTCCACATGGACGATCTTCATCTGCATATTCTGGCCGAAAGTCTCCATCACCTGCGCACCCTCGTTCAGGCGCAACAGGCCGTTGTCCACGAACACGCAGATGAGTTGGTCGCCGATGGCGCGGTGAATCAGCGCCGCCGCCACCGAGGAATCCACCCCGCCGGACAAGCCGAGGATGACTTCCTCGTCGCCCACTTGCGCGCGGATTCTCTCCACCGCCTCGGCGATGTAGTCCGGCATGTTCCAATCACGGCCACAGCCGCAGATGTCATGCACGAAGCGGGCGATGATTGCCTTGCCCTGATGCGTGTGGGTGACTTCGGGGTGGAACTGCACGGCGTAGAAACGGCGCGCCTCGTCCGCCATCGCGGCAAACGGCGTGGCTTCGTTAGAAGCGATGGCGCTGAACCCGGCAGGCAACTCGGTCACCTTGTCGCCGTGGCTCATCCACACGTCGAGCAGGCCATGACCTGCGGCGTTGGTCTTGTCCTGGATGCCGTCGAATAGCTTGGAATGACCCTGCGCGCGAATCTCGGCATAACCGAACTCGCGCACCTTGCCCGACTCGACCGCCCCGCCCAACTGCGCCGCCATCGTCTGCATCCCGTAACAGATGCCGAACACCGGCACGCCCAGATCGAACACCACCTGCGGTGCCTTCGGCGTCTCGTCCTCGTACACCGAATTCGGCCCTCCAGACAGGATGATGCCCGCCGGATCAAACGCGCGAATGTCCGCCTCGCTCATGTCCCAAGCGTGCAACTCGCAGTAGACAGTGGCCTCACGCACGCGACGCGCGATGAGCTGGGTGAATTGGGAACCGAAGTCGAGGATGAGGATTTTTTTGTGCATGGTTTGAACCTAGGAAGGGTAAAGGGGGAGGGAACGCGCCTGAGGCGCTCAAGGGTGAAGACGCTCAGGTTTTACCCTTCTCTTTACCCTTCTCCCTTCCCGCAGTTTTAATCAACGTGATAATTCGGCGCTTCCTTAGTGATCTGTACGTCGTGCACGTGCGATTCGCGGATACCGGCGGCGGTGATCTGGACGAATTCGGCCTTGGCGTGCATGGTGGCGATGTCGGCACAGCCCAAATAGCCCATGCTGGCGCGCAAGCCGCCGAGCAGTTGGTGGATCACGGCCAGCACGCTGCCCTTGTAAGGTACGCGGCCTTCCACGCCTTCGGGGACAAGCTTGTCGTTGTTGCCTTCGGTGTCCTGGAAATAGCGATCCTTGGAACCTTGCTGCATCGCACCCAAGCTACCCATGCCGCGATAACTCTTGTACGAGCGACCTTGGAACAATTCGATCTCGCCCGGCGCTTCTTCTGTGCCGGCGAACATGCCGCCCAGCATCACGGTATGCGCGCCAGCGGCGATGGCCTTGGCGATGTCGCCGGAGAAGCGGATGCCGCCGTCAGCGATCAACGGCACGCCGCTGCCCATCAGTTCCTTGGCGACGTTGTCCACCGCCGAGATCTGCGGCACGCCCACGCCCGCCACGATGCGGGTGGTGCAGATGGAGCCTGGGCCGATACCGACCTTGACGCCGTCCGCGCCATGATCGACCAGCGCACGTGCTGCTGCGCCGGTGGCGATGTTGCCGCCGATGACTTCGATCTGCGGGAAGTTTTTCTTCACCCACTGCACACGCGACAGCACGCCTTGCGAATGACCGTGCGCGGTATCCACCACGATCACGTCCACCCCGGCCTCGGCCAGCAGCTCGACGCGCTCTTCCGTACCTTCGCCCACGCCGACCGCCGCGCCAGCGCGCAGACGACCGAGACTGTCCTTACAGGCCAGCGGGTGTTCGGAGGATTTCAGGATGTCCTTCACGGTCATCAGGCCGCGCAGATCGAATGCGTCGTTGACCACCAGCACACGCTCGATGCGGTGTTGGTGCATCAGGGTGCGCGCCTCTTCCAGACTGGCGTTCTCGCGCACAGTGATGAGCTGCTGGCGCGGCGTCATGATGTTGCTGATGGGCTGATCGAGGTTGCTCTCGAAGCGCAGGTCGCGATTAGTGACGATGCCGACCAATTGGCCTGAGTCCACCACCGGGATGCCGGAGATGCGGTGCTGCTGGGTCAGTTTCAGCACGTCGCGCACGGTCATGGCGGGCGTCACCGTGACGGGATCCTTCACCACACCACTCTCGAAGCGCTTCACCTTGGAGACTTCGGCGGCCTGCTGTCTGGCCGTCATGTTCTTGTGGATGATGCCGATACCGCCCTCTTGTGCCAGCGCGATCGCCAGACGAGATTCGGTCACGGTATCCATCGCAGCGGACAGAACCGGAATATTCAGCGTGATGTTGCGGGTCAGTTGCGTGCGCAACGTAACGTCGCGCGGCAACACATTGGAATAGGCTGGAACCAAGAGAACGTCGTCAAAGGTCAAGGCCTTCTGGGTAATACGCATGGCAGGCATCCTCGGCAAAGCGCGCATTATACGCAAGCATCGACGATGGGTAAATCACTGAAAAATTGCAGAAGGCTGGAATCGAATCAGCCCCCTGCACCTACCCCTCCTCCCGCATCTTCAACGCCGCCTCGATGTCTACCGCCACCACGCGCGACACGCCTTTCTCTTGCATGGTGACGCCGATCAGCTGCTGGGCCAGCTCCATGGTGATCTTGTTGTGGCTGATGAAGACGAACTGTGTGCGCTCGGACATCTTCTTGATGAGCTTGCCCAAGCGCTCGGTATTGGTATCGTCCAGCGGCGCATCGACCTCGTCGAGCAGACAGAACGGGGCAGGATTCAACTGGAACAGCGAAAACACCAGCGCGATGGCGGTGAGCGCCTTTTCGCCGCCCGAGAGCAGATGGATGGTGCTGTTCTTCTTACCCGGCGGCTGCGCCATCACCTGCACGCCGCTGTCGAGTATCTCGTCACCGGTCAGCACCAGCCGCGCCTCACCGCCCGCGAACAACACCGGGAACAGTTCGGCCAGATGGCGATTCACCTCATTGAAAGTACCCATCAGCAACTCGCGCGATTCGCGGTCGATGCGGCGGATGGCTGATTCCAGTGTCGCCATCGCCTCGGTCAGATCGGCGGCTTGCGCATCCAGCCAAGCCTTGCGCTCTTGGGCAGACTGCAACTCATCGAGTGCTGCCAGATTCACCGCACCCAGCGATTCGATCTCGGCTGCAAGCCGATTCAACTCGGCTTGCAGCGCGTTCGGGCGGGCATCCGCCAGTAACGGCATCAGCGTCGCCTCGTCCACGCCCTGCAACTGCGCAGCCCATTGCTCAAAATGCAGACGAGACTCCTGCTCCTTCAGCGTCAGCTCAGCCAACTTGTCGCGTAGCGGCGGCAAGCGCTGCTCACCGATCAACCGCTCCCGATCCAGCCGATTCAAAGCCTGCGTCGCCGCCTCCAACGCATTGCGCGCTGCGGCAAGCGCCGCCTCGCACTGCGCCCGAGAACCTAGCGCCTGCTGCAAATCCTGCTGGGCATCGTCATCCAGTATCTGCGCCTGCTCCTCGCGCAACAGCGCGATGTCATGCTCGATCTGAGTCTGGGAGACAGTGCTGCGGCGCTGCTCCTGCTCGGCATCAACCAACTTGTCGGCGCAGGTCTTGACGTAAAAACGCGCCTCCTGCAACACCTGCTGCGCCTGCTGCGAACGCGCCCGCTGCGAACGCAGAACTGATTCGCGCTCGGCCATGCGCCGTTGCGCCTGCTCAACCTCGGCCTGAAATCCAGCGAATCTCTCCGTCAGCGCCTCCAGTTGCAGCGCCAGTTCCTGCTGCCCCCTCTCCTCCTCGGACAGTTGCCCGGCGATCTCCTGCATCTCGCTACCGATCTGCTGGATGCGCTCCCGGCTGCGCTCGCCCGCCTGCGACAACTTCAGCGCCAGCATCTGCAAACCGTGCTGGCGCTGCTGCGCCTCATTGACCTGCTGACGCAGCGGGGCGATCTGCCCCTCGATCTGCTGATGCGCGCGCTCGGCCTCGTCCTGATGCTGACGAGCGAACTCCAGCCCCGTCTGCTGCTCTGCCGACTCCCGCTCAAGCCGCTCGATCTCCCGACTGCGCGCCAACACCCCGGCCAGCGCACTGTCCGGCGCATGGAACACCACGCCGTGCGCCCCGACCAGATGCCCCTGCGGCGTGACCAGACAAGCGCCCGGCGGCAACCCGCCCCGCCGCGCCAGCGCATCGGCAAGACCGTCCGCGACATACACGGAGGCCAGCCAGTCCGCCAACACCGTCGCGGCGCTCTCGTCCTGACAAGTTACAAACTTTGATAGCCGCTGTAGGTCGGGATTTATCCCGACATCCGTACCATGTCGGGATAAATCCCGACCTACCTCTGCCGCGAACACCACCAGTTTGCCCGGAGGTGCATTGCCCCAGGCTTCCGCCTCATCCAGATTTTGCAGCGTAATCGCGTTCAGCCGCTCCCGCAGCACCGCCTCCAGCGCTGTCTCCCAGCCGGCGGCGATGCGCAGCGATTGCCACAGGCGCGGCGCGTGCGTCAGCCCGTGGCGCGCCAGCCATGCCGGCAAGGACTGCTCGGCATCCAGTCGCTGCTGAAGTTGTTGCAGCGCGGCAAGCCGCGCCTCGGTCTGCGCCAGCATCCTTTCCTGCTGGACGAGCGTGGCGCGCAGCTTGCGCCGGGCGGTGTCCGCCTGCGGCAATTGCTCCTGCAACACCGCCAGCCGCTGCTGACTATCGGTGCGGCTGACTTCCAGTTCGGCATATTCCCCGCGCACCCGTTCCAACTCCGCCTCATCGGGGGGCGGCAGGTTGTCTTTTTCCAGCAACAGCCGAACGCGGCGTGTTTCGAGCTGCTGGATGACGCGCTGCAAATGCCCGCGTTGCGATTCGACCAGCTGCACCTGCTGTTGCAACAGCAGCCGTTCGCGCTGCACTGTCTGCGAGTGCTCCTGCGCCATCTGGAATTCGGCCTCGGCCTGCGGCAGGCGCTCCGCCTCCTCTTCCACCACCAGCACCGCATCTTCCAGACGTAGCGCGGCGACTTCCTGTTCGTGCCGCCAGTGTTCCAGCTTTTGCAACACCACCTGCGACTGGGCGCGCTGCTGCTCGATCAGCCGTTCGTTGCTGGCGATCTGCTGGCCGATGCGCTGACGCTGCGCCTGAAAATGACCGAGCTGCTGCTCCAGCCGCGCAACCTCGGCATTGGCTTCGTACAGCGCCCCCTGCTTGCCGTGCAACTCGTCGGAAAGCAGATAGTGCGCCGCCCGCGCCTGTTCCAACCGCGCCTCGGTCTCGCGCAACTGTGCCGTCTCCGCCTCCAGCTCCGTCTTGGTGCATTCCGCCGCTTGCGCCTGGCGACTGCGCTGGAGCGCGGCCTCCTGCTTGCGCAACAGCCAGAGCAGTTGCTGCGCCGTCTCGCGCTGCCGCTCCAAAGCGCGGTACAACTTGGCGACTTCCGCCTGCGCCGCCAGATGCGTGAGCTGCGTCTCCAATTCTTGCCGGATGTCGGCCACGCGCAGCAGATTGTCGCGGGTGTCGGCCAGACGATGCTCCGTCTCGCGCCGCCGGTCGCGGTAACGCGACACGCCCGCCGCCTCTTCGAGGAACACGCGCAACTCTTCCGGCTTGGCCTCGATGATGCGCGAGATCATACCCTGCTCAATGATGGCGTAAGCCCGCGCGCCCAGCCCCGTGCCGAGGAAGATGTCGGTGATGTCCTTGCGGCGCACGCGCTGGTTGTTGATGAAGTAGGAAGATTCGCCGTCGCGCTGCAACACGCGGCGGATGGCGATCTCGGCGTAGCTGGCCCACTGCCCGGCGGCCTTGCCCAGCGAGTTGTCGAACACCAGTTCCACGCTGGCGCGCGACACCGGACGGCGCTGCAAAGAGCCGTTGAAAATCACGTCCTGCATGGATTCGCCGCGCAGCGCCGAAGCGCGCGATTCGCCCAGTACCCAGCGCAGCGCGTCGATCACATTGGATTTGCCGCAGCCGTTCGGCCCCACGACGCCGACCATCTGCCCCGGCAGGGCGATGTGGGTCGGATCGACAAAGGATTTGAAACCAGCGAGTTTGATATGAGAGAGCCGCATTCTGGTCACGCGACGTTATAATTCGCGCCATTCTAACCGAGAGCGTCCAACATGAGCAGCCAACCCAGCAAGACCTTGGAAACCTTCCCCAACCCGCACCCCAACCGCGACTACCACATCCACATGGAAGTGCCGGAGTTCACCTGTTTGTGCCCCAAGACCGGCCAGCCGGACTTCGCCACGCTGATCCTAGATTACATCGCCGACCAGCAATGCGTCGAACTCAAGAGCCTGAAGATGTACATGTGGAGCTTCCGCAACGAAGGCTGCTTCCACGAAGATGTCACCAACCGCATCCTTAACGATTTGGTCGCCGCCACCGATCCCAAATTCATGCGCCTCACCGCCAAATTCTACGTGCGCGGCGGCATCTTCACCAATGTCGTGGCGGAGCATCGCAAGGCAGGCTGGCAGCCTGCGCCGTATGTGGAACTGAGTCAGTTCAGTACGCAGTCGAATACACGAGGTTAAACGCACAACCGAGGTAAGGATGAGCTATTTCCTCGGCCTAGACTTCGGCACTTCCGGCGCGCGGGCGTGTGTGATCGACGCAAACGCCCGCCTCATCCATCACGATCAGGTCTCGTTTCCCGCCGAACAAACACCGCAAGACTGGCGCGAGGCGTTGTTCGCCTTGCTTTCCCGCCTGCCCACCTACCTCGCCCGTCAGTTGCGCGGCATCACGCTGGATGCGACTTCGGCGACGGTGTTGTTGTGCGATGCAGCGCTGGAGCCGGTCTCGCCTGCTTTGCTGTACCACGATGGACGGGCAACGGCAGAGGCGCTTGCGTTGAAAAGCATCGCGCCGCCCGGTCACACGGTGTGCGGCGCGACTTCCGGGCTGGCGAAATTTTTGTGGCTGACGCGCCATGCCGAGGTCGTGCGGGCGGTGCATTTCCTGCATCAGGCGGATTGGCTGGCAGCACTGCTCACCGGCCTGAGCGGCGTGTCGGACTATCACAACGCGCTCAAGACCGGCTACGACGTGGAGCATCTCTGCTGGCCGGAGTGGGTACTGACGCTGCCGCATAGCACGCTGCTGCCGCAGGTAGTCGCGCCCGGTACGGCCATCGCCACAATCTCGGCGGCGCTGGCACAGCGCTTCGGCATCGCGCCGGATTGCCGCATCCATGCGGGGACGACCGACAGCATCGCCGCCTTCATCGCCGCCGGGGTGACGCAGCCGGGCGAGGCGGTGACTTCGCTGGGGACGACGCTGGTGCTGAAGTTGCTCTCGGAGCGGCGCGTCGAGGCGGCAGAATTCGGCGTGTACAGCCATCGTTACGGCGATCTGTGGCTGGCAGGTGGCGCATCCAACTCGGGCGGCGGGGTGTTGCGGCAGTTCTTTGACGATGCCCAGCTTGCCGAACTCTCTGCCCGCATCGACCCGACACAGGACAGCCCGCTGGACTACTACCCGCTGCCGCGCCCCGGCGAACGCTTCCCCGTCAATGACCCGCAACTCGCGCCGCGCCTGTCACCGCGACCTCTTCGACCCGGCTCAGGGCCGACTGAAAATAACGCCGAATTTCTGCACGGCCTGCTGCAAGGTCTCGCCCGCATCGAGGCGGCGGGTTACGCGAAACTGGCGGAGTTGGGCGCAACGCCGCTGCGAGCCGTGGTCACGGCAGGCGGCGGGGCGAAGAATGCGGTGTGGAGGCAGATGCGGGAACGACTATTGGGCGTGCCGGTGACGGCGACGGATCAAGCGGAGGCAGCATTCGGCGCGGCGCTGCTGGGGATGCGGGGACTGGCCACGCCAGCCTGAGTGATGCGCCAATTATGGAGTGCGCAGACGAGTCTGCGCACTCCAAATCACACCTCGCCCGCCTCGGCCTGCTGCCTGACGTAGAACAGCTTCAACCCCTGCGGGCGTAATGTCTCAATGAATCGCTCGGCTTGCGCCGTCTCCAGCACGAACTCCACGATCACCGGCAACTCGCCGCCCAACTCGAAGAAGGTCTCTTCGTGCAGCCGTCCATGCCGCCCGTATCCCGCGATAGCGCGGAACGCCGAACCGCCGGAGATGCCCTGTCGGCGCGCTTCTTCGAGTAACCATTCGTAGAGCAAGCTGCCGTTGTGTTGCTGTTTTTCACTGAGGTAGAACTTGAGTGTTTCCATACCGCCTCCTAACGGGCGGGGCAAGTGCCGCCCCCGATGATGAAATTTGCCTCGCCCGCCCTCCGATCCAACTTTCCCCCGAAGGGAGAAAGGACCAACGATTCGCTACGCGCGTTTTACATTAAGACTGCAACCACTTGAACGACTGGATGCCCAGCACGGTCATCAGCAGCGAACCGCCGAGGTGAGCGGCGATGATCGCCGCACCCCATGTATATTGGCCGCGCATCAGCAAGGTGACAGTCTCGGCGGAAAAAGTGGAGAAAGTGGTCAGCCCGCCAAGGAAGCCGGTGATGGCGAACAAGCGCCACTCCGGCGCGATGCCGGGATGCTGCATGAAGAACGCCACCGCCAACCCGACCAGATAGCCGCCGACCAGATTCGCCGCCAGCGTGCCGAGCGGCAATTCGGGCAGCGCCGGGTTGAGCCACAAGCCCAGTCCCCAGCGCAGCCAAGCACCGATGGCCGCGCCGAAGCCGATTGCGATGAATGCGTAAAGTCCCATGACAATGAGGAAACCTAATTACCATCGGCTCATGCCGACAGCAGAGTTGGACCGCAAGCCAGAGGCACTCAACGCCCCTCTCCCTAACCCTCTGATGAAACAACTAGCCATTCGACTAGGCCGCAAAAAACCGCAGCCAAGTCGCTGGTTATCCCGCCTGCGGGCGAGGGGAAAACACCGCCATTGTAACCGCCACGAGCCGTCGCGCTACTGGCTCAAGGATACGCCCCCTCCTGCACCGCCAACTTGCCGATGCGACCATCGACCTCGCGCATCTCAACGCTGTGCAGCGGCAGGGCATTCTCGTTCAGACTCTGGCAATATTGCGCCAGCGACACTAGTTCGAAGCCTTGCGCCTTCCAGCCTTGCAACATGCGCTCGAACAGCGGCATCCACTTGCTGCCTTCCAGCTCGGCGTGCAGGGTGAGCACCTGCGACTGCTCCGGCTGGCTGGCGGTAAGGCTCAGCATGTAATCCGGCAAGGACTCCAGCATGAGGTTGTCGCGGTTGATGAGTTCATCCAGCGTGGGCAGCGTAGTCGGCAGTTGCGGGCAGGCGATGATCTCGCCTTGCCAGACCGGGATGAAAGGATGCGTGCCGCGCGTATCCGAGCTGTAATCCAGCCCGTAGCGCTGCATCAGGCGGAACGCCTCGCGGTTCATCTGCCAGCCAGCGGCGGCGTGGCAATGCGGGGCGTCGCCGAAGATTTCGGTGTAACGATCCACCGCGCGCTTGAACTCAGCGTCCGTCCAAGCGTTGTCTTTGTCTGTCACGTGGTCTTGCCAGCGGATGTGGTCGTAGCAATGGATACCGACCTCGAAACCTTCGTCACGCACATTGCGCATGATGGCGGCGCAGTGCTTGCCAATGTCCGGCGCGGGCAGCAGCGTGCCGTAGAGCAAAGTCTTGATGCCGTAATGCTCCACCACCGACATGCGCGACACCTTGCCGAGATAGCCGGGGCGGAACACGCGCTTGATAGCGCGCCCCATGTGGTCTGGGCCGAGAGTGAAAAAGAAGGTGGCATTAGCGCCGTGCCGCTTCAGCATCTCGACCAGACGCGGCACGCCCTCGCGGGTGCCGCGCCAAGTGTCTACGTCGATCTTGAGGGCGAGGTATTTGGGCATATTTTCAGACAAGAGCCACATCCCGTTCAGACTGATAACCAGCGACTTGGCTGACGAAGTTTGGCAGCCTAGTCGAATGGCTAGTTGTTTCATCAGCGTAAGTCGCATAGCGACTGAAGTCGAAGGTGCGCCAAACCACTTCGACTTCGGGGGTGTTGCCCCCTACGTTCAGTGCGAACGGAGTTTCGGGGATGCCTAGTCCACCAGACCCTTCGCTTCAGCGATCTGGCTGCGGTAGGCTTCGAAGATGCTACGCAGGGTGTCGGCCATGCTGGTGGACGGCTTCCAGTCGAGGTCTTCGCAGGTGTTGGTGATCTTCGGCACGCGATTCTGCACGTCCTGATAACCCTTGCCGTAATACGCATCGGAAGTGGTCTCGACGATGTTCACGCGGGCAGCGGTGTCGCGGTATTCCACGTACTCGTTGGCCAGCTTCATCATCATGTCGGCCAAGTCACGGATGGAGTAGTTGTTGGTCGGGTTGCCGATGTTGTAGATCTTGCCAGTGGCGACACCGTTCTTGTTGTCGATGATCTTCATCAGCGCGTCGATGCCGTCGCCGATGTGGGTGAAAGCGCGCTTCTGATGGCCGCCATCCACCAAGCTGATGTTCTCGCCGCGTGCGATGTGGCCCAAGAACTGAGTCACCACGCGCGAGCTGCCTTCCTTCGGGGTGTGGATGGAATCCAGCCCGGCACCGATCCAGTTGAACGGACGGAACAGGGTGAAGTTCAACCCTTCCATGCCGTAGCCCCAGATCACGCGATCCATCAGCTGCTTGGAGTTGGAGTAGATCCAGCGCGGCTTGTTGATCGGGCCGCAGATCAGCTCGGAATTTTCCGGGTCGAACTCTTCGTCGTGGCACATGCCGTAGACTTCGGAAGTGGACGGGAACACCAGATGCTTGTTGTATTTCACCGCAGCACGCACGATGGGCAGATTGGCTTCGAAGTCCAGTTCGAACACGCGCAACGGCTGCTTCACATAGGTGGACGGCGTGGCGATCGCCACCAGCGGCAGGATCACGTCGCATTTCTTGACGTGGTACTCGACCCATTCCTTGTTGATGGTGATGTCGCCTTCAAAGAAGTGGAAGCGCGGACGGCCGATCAGGTCGGAGATGCGATCGGAGCTCATGTCCATGCCGTAGACTTCCCAGTCGGTGGTCGCCAGGATGCGGTTGGACAGGTGATGGCCGATGAAGCCGTTCACGCCGAGAATCAGGACTTTTTTCATTTCAGGGTTCCTCAACAATTTTAAATTCGACCCCCTTCCCCTTGAGGGGAGGGTTAAGGAGAGGGTGAAATCTGGGAGACCCTCTCCCCTACCCCCTCTCCCGCTTACGGGCGAGGGGAATGTTTCTCACTGTTTTGCGTTAATTACCAAACTCAATTCTTGCCGCGCCGTGTTGAGTTGCAAACTCCGCCGCACTCATCTCTACACCATCCAGCTCGAAACGCACCACGCGCAACACGCCGCTGCCGCAGATCGCATAGGCACGACCTTCCTTCACGTAGAAGGCAGGCGTTTCGCCCGTCACTGTGCAGCGCGTC
This sequence comes from Nitrosomonadales bacterium, assembly GCA_016234685.1. Classification (GTDB taxonomy): domain Bacteria; phylum Pseudomonadota; class Gammaproteobacteria; order Burkholderiales; family Gallionellaceae; genus Ferriphaselus. The sequence goes on along the minus strand of JACRAT010000005.1, from coordinate 83,839 downwards.
ACCAGCGTCTGCAAGATACGCATCGGCTTGCCCAGCAACGTAGTCGTTGCGCCCGGATACGGCGGGGCGACGGCGCGCACCAGATTATGGATGGTTTGCGCGCTTTGCGCCCAGTCAATTACACCGTCCTGCGGCTTGCGGCCACCGAAATAGCCGCCCAGACTCAAGTCCTGCTTCTGTGCGGGTGCGGTTCCGGCCAGCAAGGCGGGCAGCACGTCGTTCAGCGCCATCTCGGCGGCGACCGTCACTTTATGGAACACCTCGTGCGCAGTATCGTTGGGCAGGATGGGGATCGCCTGCTGCGCCACGATGTCGCCGTTGTCCGGCTTTTCGGTCATGTAATGCAGAGTCGAGCCAGTCTCGGTCTCGCCGTGGATGATCGCCCAGTTCACCGGCACGCGGCCACGATATTGGGGCAACAGCGAGCCGTGCATGTTGAGCGCACCGCGCGGCGGGATCGCCAGCAACTCGCGCTTGAGCATCTCGCGGTAATAGAACGAGAAGTAGAAATCCGGCTGCAAGGCGCAGAGCTGCTCGATGACTTCCTGCGTATTCGGATCGTCCGGCGTGATGGTCGGGATGCCGTACAACTCGGCCAGCGCCTGCACGCTGTCGAACCAGATGTTCTCGTTCGGGTTGTCACGGTGCGTCACCACCAACTTCACGTCCACGCCGTGCGCCAGCAGCACCGACAGGCAGCGGCAGCCGACGTTGTGATATGCAAAAACAACAGCGCTGGTCATTGTGAATCACCCGCCGTTACCCCCTTCTCCCTTCCCCCTTCACTCTTCTCCTGCATCTCCAGCACCGCCTCCACCAGATAGCGCGGGCGATGCCGCACTTGCTGGTAGATGCGACCGACGTACTCGCCCAGCAGGCCGATGCCGAACAGGGCGATGCCGATCAGGAAGAACATCAGCGCAAACAGGGTGAACATGCCTTCGGCTTCCGGGCCGATCCACAGACGGCGCAGCACTAGGAACACGAAGAAGAATGCCGACAGCAGCGAGATGCCGATACCAGCCATCGAGAACCATTGCAGCGGCACCAGCGAAAAGCCGGTCACCAGATCGAAATTGAGGCGGATCAGGCTGTACAGCGAGTATTTCGACTCGCCCGCCGCGCGCTCTTCGTGGCCGACGGTGACTTCCGCCGGATTGCGCGCGAAGGTATAGGCCAGCGCCGGGATGAAGGTATTCACCTCGCGGCTGCTGTTGATGGCGTCGATGATGTGGCGGTCATAGGCGCGGAACATGCAGCCTTGATCGGTCATCTTGATGCGGGTGATGCGCTCGCGCAGGCCGTTCATGGCACGCGAAGCGATGTGCCGCCAAGCGCTGTCGCTGCGCTGACGGCGGATCGAGCCGACATAGTCGTGACCCTCGTCCATCTTGGCCAGCAGCAGGCCGGTATCCTCGGGCGGATTCTGCAAGTCGGCATCCAGCGTCACCACGCGCTGGCCGCGTGTGCGCTCGAAACCCGCCATGATCGCCATGTGCTGACCGAAGTTACCGTTGAACAGGATGACGCGCGTCACGTCCGGGCGTTTTTGGAACTGCTCGCGCAGGATGGCGGCAGAGCGGTCACGGCTGCCGTCGTTGACGAACACGATCTCGTAGGAGATAGCGAGCTTATCCAGCGCCGGATACAGCCGATCAAACAGGGCTTGCAGGCCGTGCTCTTCGTTATAAACGGGGATGACGACGGAAAGCTGGACGCTCATGCCGCTTGCGCCGGGATGAAATCGCGCTGCATCACGATGTTGTTCTGCTCATCCACATACACCAGCTTGGGGTGGAACTTCTGCAACTCCAGCTCGGAATATTGCGCGTAAGCCGCGATGATGAGGATGTCGCCGGGGTTGGCCTTGTGCGCCGCTGCGCCGTTCACCGAGATAGTGCGCGAACCGCGCTGCGCACGGATGGCATAGGTAGTGAAACGCTCGCCGTTGCTGACATTGTAGATGTCGATCTGCTGATACTCGCGGATGTCGGCGGCATCCAGCAGATCATCGTCGATCGCACAGGAGCCTTCGTAGTGCAGCTCCGACTGCGTGACGCGCACGCGGTGCAATTTGGATTGAAGCATGGTGCGTTGCATGGACTGACCTTCCGAAAAGAGGCGCGCATTATATAAGCGCCTACCGCTAAAGGGAATCTCGGAGTTGGCTCTACAAGCAAATTTCCAGATTATCCAGCAGCCGCGTACTGCCCAAACGAGCGGCGGCAAGCGCCACCAGCTTCTTCTCTCCCGATTCCGGCGCAGCCAGCGTGGCTTGCGCCCGCACCGAGACATAATCGACCTGCCAGCCGCGCGCGGTCAGCGCCGCCGCCGCCTGCTGCTCCAGCGTAACGATGTCCCGCTCGCCCGCCTGCAAACGTCGGCGCAGCTCCGCCAAAGTCTGCGACAGGAACACCGCCTCGCTGCGCTCGGCAGGGCTCAGGTATTGGTTGCGCGACGACAACGCCAACCCGTCTGCCGCCCGCACCGTCTCGCCGCCGATGATCTCGACCGGCAGATTGAACTGCGCCACCAACTGGCGGATGACGTGCAACTGCTGATAATCCTTCTTGCCGAACACCGCCACCTGCGGCTGCACTAGATTGAACAGCTTCAACACCACCGTCGCCACCCCACTGAAATGACCGGGCCGCGCCGCACCGCACAACTCGCTGGCGATGGGCGGCGGCGTCACCGTCATGCTCTGCGGCACGGGGTACATCTCAGCCACCGAGGGAGCGAACACCACATCCGCCAGCCCACCGAGCTGCGCGCAGTCGGCCTCCAGCGTGCGCGGATACTGATCGAAATCCTCGCCCACACCAAATTGCAGCGGATTGACGAAAATGCTCACCACCACGCAGCGGCCATGCTGGCGGGCGATACGCACCAGATCGAGATGACCCGCGTGCAGATTGCCCATGGTGGGCACGAAAGCCACCGACGACTCACCCGCCAAACGGGCGCGCAACTCAGAAACGGAATGGATCAACTGCATTTTCAGATTTGAAGAAAAACGAATGGGCGGAGTTTAACGCATAGCGGAAGGAACACCGTTCGTCCTGATAAAACTAAATCAAGTGTCAGTTAGAGGCTCCACCCCTCCGGTGTCGAGCGCTCATAACCAACACCAATTTCAGCGAAATGCTTCCGCGCAGATTTGATTTTGGCGAGTTCGGACGGACGCAGTTTGTCATCGTCCTGCGTACTCTTGGTTTCCCGAATCATATAAATTCTGTCTTCACCATCCACCTGTTTGATGATCGCCCAGTCCGGGTTATATGGGCCAACCGGGGTGTCAATCTTGAACTTGCCCGGCAGCTTCATGAATAGCTTGATGTCCTCGCGGCTATCGAGCTTTTGGGCGAACTTGAGTTCCACATCGGACTCGTAAACCACATAATCAAAATCGGTCTTGTTCTGGTTCTGCACCTGATACATCTGGTCGCAGAAGCGCTCTTTCTCTTCCAGCCCATCGGCTTGCAACTCTCGCAGTTCGTAAATTGAGCCGCCGATTTTTTCGTACTGGATACCCTCCACCACGATTTTCGCCAGCTCGCCCTGCACGCTGCGCTGCACCATCGCGATGAAGTCGTTCGGATTGCCGATGAATTCGCCCAGCTTGCCGCTGCCGATCAGTATCTCCGCCAGCGTTTTGCGGGTGAGCGAAGTGGATTGCTGCAACTCGCCGATGATGTCCGGCAGGTCATAGCTGCCCTTGAGTTCAGCAGTGCGCGTACCGAGTTCATGGCCTTGCGCTCCGCCGCGCAGCACCTTCACGCCAGCGCGGGTCACTTCGATGCGCAAGGGCGCGATTTTCTGCGCCTCTTTAATCGCCTTAACTGCTTGGGTGATAAGTGCTTCGCGCTCGATTTTCACCCGATACGTTGTTTTCTGGCTGATAGCATTCCAGAACGCTTCGAATTCCGGCGTGGCGTAAAGCGCCTTGTTGAACTTGCGAGGCTTGCGGTCGTTGCCGTTCTTTACATATTTTTCAATGCCGCCGCCACGAACACGTTCGATGATGGCGGCTTCGTAGGGTTGCAGTGATGGCGGCAGATTGAGTGAGAAATTTTTGCTGTCTGGCACAAAAGCCGCCGCAATTTTTCCGTCTTTCAGGTAGTTGTGGGTGTGCAAGTGATTGAAAATTTCCTGCGAGAGCTTAAAGCCCAGCATATCGTCAGTCAGCGCACCGCCTGCATCCCGCCTCGGCAGCTTGGCGAATTCGTTCGGCCTGACTTGTCCGATGGCAACCCCGGTGGCCTTGTATTCGTTTTGCAGGCTTTGCGCGAACGCCTGATACGACTCGTTGGCGATCACGGTCAGCGTGGCAATGCCCCTGTCCGCCACGCGCTCGTAGCCCTTGGCGGTTTTTGCCACGGGCAGGCGCATACCGCGCCCCAGCGTTTGCCTGCGCTCGGATTCCGCGCCGATCTCGCGCAGGGTGCAAATCTGGAACACGTTCGGGTTATCCCAGCCCTCGCGCAGGGCAGAGTGGCTGAAGATAAAGCGCACCGGCTCGTCCCCGTCCAGCAAACGCTGCTTGTCGCGCATGATGAGCTCGTAAGCATCATCATCCTTGGCCGTCGTGCCGGATGAATCAACGAAGGTCGTTTTGCCTTTCGCCTTGAGTTGCGAAAAATATGCACGCCGCAATTCGCGCGGCTCCTGCGGCAGCAGTGCCGTGTAACGCTTGTCCTTGCCACGTTCTTCGATGAACACCTCATCGAACCAGCGCACAAACTCTCCGTCGGCATCCTCGTTGTTCACACCGTCGCCGAGAAAACTCGCCACCTTATCCACAAAAAACAGACTCAAAACCTTGATGCCCTTGCTGCGCAGCATGGCTTCCTTGCGCAAATGCTCGCGCACGGTTTCGCGGATCATCTCCTTGTAGATTGCGCCGGTCGCGCCGCCAATCGCTTCGCCCTCGGTCAGCACGCCGTGGTTGGTGAGCTCGATGCTAGCTGGTTCCGCGCCGTCGGCGATGCGCATTTCATTGATGCGCCAACCTTCATAGGCGGGGTTGCCGCTGACCTCGGACAACTCCTGATGCTGCTTCACCGTTTTGGGCATGCGTTCCAGCGAGCCGTCGGCCTTGCGGCAGGCCAGCTCCAATTTTGCCGTCCAGGCTTTCGCGTGCTTCACCTCCAGCAATTTGATGTAAGGCGTGGCATCCGCGCCCTGCTGCGCCACTTCGGCCACGACAATCTGCTTGACCAGCCCCAGGTCGTGCGCGTCCACCGGGTCCAGTCGATAGACGAGGTTGCGCTGCCGTTTGTGCGTGGCGCTGTATCGCAAAGTAAACACCGGATCGAGCTCGCTCACCGCCGATTGCGAGAGCAGAGATTCCATGTTCTGCGGCTCATCCATGATAACGACGGGACGCGTGGCTTTCAGGTAATCAATCGGGCGCAAGCCATTCAACTTGTCGCGCTGCTGGTGGATGATGCGCGAGTTCTTGTCGCCGCGAACCGCGTCGATAGTCATCACCAGAATTTGCACGCTGGTTGCGGTGGCGAAGGCTTGCACCTCCTCGGCGCGGTCGCCGCTGTAAACGCTGGCATCGAAGGGGTGCGACGGATACAAGCCGCGAAAATGTTCGCGCATCAGGCGGATGCTGGTATTCACGCCCTCGCGGATCGCCACACTCGGCACGAGGATGATGAATTTGCCGAAGCCGTAACGTTTCGCCAGCTCGAAAACCGTACGCAGGTAAACATAGGTTTTGCCCGTGCCGGTTTCCATCTCGATGTCGAAATCGAGCCCGTCCTCGGTCAGCGCATCAAGCACTTCCAGCCCGTTGTGGTCTTGCACCGTTTGCAGATTGGCGAAAATCGTGGCGTTGTCCAGCACCAGCTTGTTGCCGATCGCACCGACTTCCTGCGCGGTATCCACCGCCAGTTCACCTTGTATAGATTCCGTGGTGGTCACTACGCCGCGCAGTGTGATGTCGAACTTGCCTGCATCCTTGGGTTGTCCGTCGAACAGGTCGGCCACCGCATTGATGGCGTCGAGCTGGTATTGCTGGTGCGAATCGAACTGAAAGCCCGCGTTGCTCATCATGCCGTCCACAACTCGATGCCACGGCTTTTCGCGTGCTGGGCAAGGTTGGTTTTCAGTTCGTCGTCGCCCTGAAAGGCATCTTCCAGCACGATGATTCTGGCAGGTGCGGCCTCCACCAGCGCGCGCAGTTGCGCCAGCGTGGGCTTGGTATGCTCATTGAGATAGGCCAGCACACCGTTATCGCCCACCTTGCGCACTTCCAGCCCGGCGATGGTTTCAGTATGGATGGGCTCAGTCAGCGAATAGCCCAGCTTGAGCAAGAGTTCGGTCAGCAGATCGTCGGCTTGTGCCTCGTCATCGGCACTGTCGCGCAGATCGAGCAGATGTTGTTCCAGCTCGTTGACTGCCACATCGCTGGTGACGCGCCATTTGCTGAAATTGGTATCGGCCAGTTTGTAGGCGCGAAAACCGGTGTCAAGATGCTGAGCCAGCAACCCGGCATCCTGTTTGATTTTTTCACCCGCCAGTTCGATGCGCTTGCGCGAGATGTCGGCGATGGTCTTGAAACCCGCCTTGCGCGCTTCAGATTCTTCGGGCGTGGGTTCGGGCAGTTGCACCATGATGAAACGGCGCTTGCCGCCGTCTTCGGCGTTGAGTGTCATGACCGCGTGCGCGCTTGAAGACGAGCCAGCGAAAAAGTCGAGAATGTAGTCGTCGTTAGTCGTAATCGTCCGAATTAGTTGAGATAGCAAATAGGGTGATTTGGGAGATTGAAAAAGCTTTGCTTTAACTCCAAACAGTTGACCAAATTCTTTTTGACCGCGTTCAGTGAAATAGGATTTATCCATTAGGATGGTCTTCAACATCCTGTTTGAGCCATTTGCATAGCTCTTTCTGTAAATCTTCCAACGGTCAGATACAAACCTTCCTACCAAAAGTGAAAGATCTAGTTCGGCCTTGGGTTTTTCCCATGTCCAGCATCCCTCGAAACCATCATCCCATATGGGGAGAACCTTCGTTTGTTCGTCATCTGGACTGAGCGAAACTTCCCCTTCGCTATCAACATAAAAAGGGTAAAACAGGTTTTTGCGGTTATGTCGCCCAAACTCGCGGTGCGTATTTCTGAGTTCAAGCAAGCGATACTTGCCACCATCATCTTCTTCTGGGTACTCATCTTCAATCTGGTCTTCGTCCTTTGCGATTGAGAAATACCCTTTGGGCAGAGTCTTCCTGCTATATACAGCTATGTATTCGTGATTGGTTGCGAAGAATTTATCCTGTGAACGGCCTTTGGGATTGCAGAGGACTGTAAGGAGGGCAACGAAATTCGATTCGCCAAATACCTCATTGCAAACTTTGCGGAGATTATCAAATTCCCTATCGTCAATTGAGATGAAAATCACGCCATCATCGGTGAGCAGATTCCTCGCCAGCTTCAAGCGCGGATACATCATATTCAACCAGTTCGAGTGGTAGCGGCCTTCAGTCTCGCTGTTGGTCGAAATTTTCTTGCCTTCTTCGTTCACCTGCCGCGTCCACTCAAGGTAGGTGTCCAGCCCCTCCTTGAAGTTGTCCGGGTAAACAAAATCCTTGCCGGTGTTGTAGGGCGGGTCGATATAGATCAGTTTGATCTTGTTGTGGTAGTGCCTTTGCAGCGTTTTCAGCACTTCCAGATTGTCGCCCTCGATGAACACGTTTTGCGTCGTGTCCCAGTCTTTCGAGTGGGCGAAGTCCGGTTTCAGGGTTGCCGTGGTCGGTGCTTGTGCTGCCCGCAGGGCGCGCTTCTTGCCCGGCCAGAACAGGCCGAATCGCTCGTTGCCGTCGGCCACGTCATCGGCCAGCAATTCGCGCAGCTTTTCAATATCCAGCTTGCCGTCGGCAACGGCTTCGGGCACCAGCTCGGCGAGCTGGGCTGCAAGTTCCGTGCGGAAATGTGGCGTTGCGCCCGGAACCTCGAAAATATCGGGGGAGAGCGTGGAACTATTTTCAGAAGCCGATTCTACTTGGCTTGGCTTGGCTTGGCTTGGCTTGGCTTGGCTTGGCTTGGCTTGGCTTGGCTTGGCTTGGCTTGGCTTGGCTTGGCTTGGCTTGGCTTGGCTTGGCTTGGCAGTCATTATTAGGCTACTTTCTAAATATCAAGAATTATTTGGCTTATAAACGGCGGAATGCGTAAGTAACCAAGCCATCGCCAAAATCCCGATCAGCTTGGGCGCTCTTGTTTTATTGCTTAACCTACTCAAAAGCCATGCTCCTTCGCCGGAAACTCCCCTGCCTTCACTTCCCTCACATACCCCCCCACCGCCTCGGCGATGGACGATGCCCCCGCCATAAAATTCTTCACGAACCTAGCCTTCTTGCCGGGATACACATCCAGCATATCGTGCAGCACCAGCACCTGCCCGGAGCAATCCACCCCTGCGCCGATGCCGATGGTGGGAATGGAAAGTTGGGCGGTGATCTCGGCGGCCAAGAGGGCGGGCATGGCTTCTAGTACCAGCATCCCGGCCCCGGCCTGTTCGACGATGGCGGCGTCGTTGAGCAGGGTTTGCGCAGCGGCATCGCTCCGGCCTTGTACGCGGTAGCCGCCCATCTGATGGACGGATTGCGGGGTGAGGCCGAGGTGGGCGCAGACGGGGATGCCGCGCCGGGTGAGGAATTCGATAGTCGGGGCCATCTCGCTGCCGCCTTCGAGCTTGACCATCTGCGCGCCCGCCGCCATCAGCCGGGCCGCGTGTTCAAAGGTCTTTTCGGGGCTGACTTGCGAGGTGCCGAAGGGCATGTCGGCGATGATGAAGGCATCTTTCGCGCCGCGCGCCACGCAGGCGGTGTGGTAGATCATGTCGTCCAGCGAGACGGGCAGCGTGGTTTCAAAGCCTTGCAGCACCATGCCTAGGGAATCACCCACCAGCAGCACATCCACGCCCTGCGCTTCGAGCAGCACGGCGAAGCTGGCGTCGTAACAGGTCAGCACGGCGATCTTTTCGCCCTTGCTGCGCATGGTTTGCAAGTTGGTCAGGGTGGTTCGCATGGTCTGCCTCTCGATCATCCGTTCGCCCTTAGCCTGTCGAAGGGCGATCTCTTGATTTGCTGAATTGAACCAGCACACCGTTCATGGTTAGACAGGCTCACCACGAACGGAAATGGGCCTATCAGCCCACATTGAAGAATTCGCGCGAACCGCGCATCAGTTTGATGCGATCCAGCAACAAGGCGAAGTCGTCGTCATTGTCCACCAGATTGAGGTTTTCGCTGTTCACCACGAACAGCGGCGCGGCGTTGTAATGGTAGAAGAAATCGCTGTAAGCCTGCGACAGACGCAGCAGGTAATTGTCGGAAATGGGCCGTTCGTAGGCGTGGGAACGACGGTGTACACGCTCGATCAGCGTCTCCGGCGAGGCTTGCAGATAGATCACCAAGTCCGGCGTGGGCGCTTGCGGGGCAAAGCCGCGATAGATGTTCTGGTACAGCGCGAACTCGTCGTCGCTCAGGTTGAGCTTGGCGAACAGCGCATCCTTCTCGAACAGATAATCCGACACCGTACGGGTGTGGAACAGATCCATCTGCCTCATCTGGCGCAGCTCGTCGATGCGCTGGAACAAGAAGAACAGTTGCGCGGAGAGCGCATGACGGGCCGGATCTTCGTAGAAGCGCTCCAGAAACGGGTTCGTTTCCGGGCGTTCGAGCAGCGTGCCCGCGCCGATATGATCGGCCAAGCGCCGCGCCAAGCTAGTTTTGCCGACGCCGATAGGGCCTTCGACGACGATGTAACGATATTTATCCAGCGGCATTGATACGCTCCAGTGATTGATCGGCGCAGTCGCGCGCCGCCTCCGCCGCCCGCCCGATACCGGGGATGACGCAGTCCGGCGCGATCTCCAGCAGCGGCAACAGCACGAAGGCGCGGCGGTGCATCTCGGGATGCGGCACGGTCAGACCGTGTTCGTGATGCTGAAGATCGTCGTACAGCAGCACGTCGAGATCGAGCGTGCGCGGCGCATTGAGAAACTCGCGGGTGCGGCCATTCACCTGCTCCAGCGCCAGCAGTGCGTCCAGCAGTGCGTGCGCACCGAGTTCGGTCTCCACCTTGGCCACGGCGTTGATGAAATCAGGCTGATCGAGATAGCCGACCGGCGCGCTGCGATACAGCGCAGACTGCGCCAGCAGGCGGGTCTGCGGCAAGGTGTCGAGTGCTTGCAGCGCGCCACGCACCTGCACCGCCGGATCAGCCAGATTGCTGCCCAGCCCGATGAATGCGATGTGAGCCACGATTATTCCGCCACAGGTTCCGGGGTGGGTGCGCCGTTGGCCGGTTTCTTGCGGCGACGGCGCTTCTTTTTGGCGACGCCTTCGGTGTCTGGCAGCAACATCTCGGCGCGACGCTCTTCGGAAGCATCCTGGAACTCGTCCCACCAGTCGCCCAACTCGGCCTCAGTCTCACCGCTCTCGCAGCGCAGCAGCATGAAATCGTAAGCAGCGCGGAAGCGCGGCTGCTCCAGCAAACGGAAAGGACGCTGGCCGGAACGCTGATCGAAACGCGGCTGCATCAGCCACAGCTCTTTCATCGTCACGTCGTAACGGCGCGGGATGGCGAGCTGTTTGCGCTGGCGTTCCAGCACTGCTTCCATCGCCTCGTGCAGCGCGGGCAAGGGGCGCTCACCGGCAGCCTGCCGCCGCCCCCAGTCGGCCAGCACCTCGTGCCACAACAACGCGGCGAACAGGAAGGCGGGCGAAGTCGGCTTGTCCTCGCGGATGCGTAGATCGGTGTTCTCCAGCGCCAGCATGACGAAACGCTCACCCATCGGCTGCTCCAGGATCACGTCCAGCATGGGCAGCAGACCGTGGTGCAAGTGCATGGAACGCAATTTTTTGATGCACTCGACCGAATGGCCGGACATCAGCAGCTTGAGCATCTCGTCGAGCAGGCGCGCCTCCGGCACGTTGCTCAGCAACTCCTTCATGCTGGCGATGGGCGCGGCGGTATCCTTGTCCAGCATCATCCCCAGCTTGGCCGACAGGCGCACCGCGCGCAACATGCGCACCGGGTCTTCGCGGTAACGGGTGGCGGGGTCGCCTATCATGCGCAGCACATTGGCGCGCACGTCAGGCACGCCTTGGTGGTAGTCGAAGATCTCTTGGGTGGTGGGATCGTAGAACAGGCCGTTGGCGGTGAAGTCGCGCCGGGCGGCATCCTGCTCCATGTTGCCGAACTCGTTGTCGCGCAGGATGCGGCCATGCTCGTCGGTCTGCGCCTCTTCGGCCTCCAGCGCGCGGCGGAAGGTGGAAACCTCGACCGTCTCCTGCCCGAACATCACATGCACCAGCCGGAAGCGCCGCCCGATGATGTGGGCGCGGCGGAACACGCGGCGCACTTCCTCTGGCGTAGCATCGGTCGCCACGTCGAAATCCTTGGGTTCCCGCTTGAGCAGCAGATCGCGCACCGCACCGCCCACCACATAAGCCTTGAACCCTGCGGCTTGCAACCCGTCGGTGACGCGCTTCGCGCCGAAGCTGATGTCATCGCGGCTGACGCCGTGCTCCGCGAACGGGATCGCGCGGCAAGCTGCCGCACCGGATTTTTTCGATCTGCCGAACACGCGCTTGAACAGTTTTTTTATCATTAGTGGTAGGGATGGAGGGGGTTGCGCAAAAAGGACGCGCGATTATACACCGTGAGTTGCGGGGACGAAGTGGCGTTCCCCTTCGACCGAGAATTCGCGCAAAGCGCACTGGTACAGCGCTTCCAGATTCTCCCGCGTCAGCAGCGTCTCCGCCTCGCCCGCCAGCGCCCGCCCGTCGGGGAACAGCAGTAAGAGATGATCGCAACAGCGCTGCGCCCAGAGCAGATCGTGCAGCACCATGAACACCGCTTGCCGGGAATCCGCCCGGGCCGCGAACAGCCCCATCGCTTGCGCCTGATGGCGTAGATCGAGATGCTGCAAAGGCTCGTCCAGCAACAGACAGCGCGGCTGCTGGGCCAGCAACTGGGCGATGGCGGCACGCTGGCGTTCGCCGCCGGAAAGCTGGTTGAGCGGACGCTGCGCCAACGCCGCCAAGCCCAGCGTCGCCAAAGCCTGATCGGCCACGGCCTCATCTTCGGCGCTGTGTCCAAACCAACCCCGGCGATGCGGGAAGCGACCCAGCAGCACGTATTCGCGCACCGAACCCCAAAACTCGCCCTCCTCGCTTTGCAGCAACACACCCAACTGCCGCGCCAACTCGCGGCGGTCGATCCGGTGTATCGCCACCCCGGTCGCATTGCGCGACCCGGCCTCGTCAATGGACGAACGGAATACCACCTCCCCTGCATCCGGCTGATGCAGCCCGGCCAAGGTGCGCAGCAAGGTCGATTTGCCCGCGCCGTTCTGCCCCAGCACGCCCCAGCATTCGCCCGGTCGCACGGCGAGATTCAGGTCGCAGCAGACGGTCTTGCCGCCGATGCTCACGGTGAGGTTGCGCGCCTCCAGCATCACGCCCGCCTCCCCAGCAACCACAGCAACACCGGCACGCCGAGCAAGGCGGTGAAGATGCCCACCGGCAGTTGCAGCGGCGACCACAGCGTGCGCGCCAGCGTGTCGGCCAGCACCAGAAAACTGCCGCCCAACAGCACAGCGCAAGGGATCAGCCAGCGGTGCGCCGAGATGCCGAGCAGGCGGATGGCGTGCGGGACCAGCAGACCGACGAAGCCTATGCTGCCGCCCAGTTGCAGCGCCGCCACGGTGAGCAAGGCCGCCGCGAAATACAGCATCGCCTGCCAGCGTCCGACCGCCAGTCCCAGCGCAGCGGCCTTGTCGCGCCCGCCCGCCAGCAGATCCAACCCGCCCGCCGCCAACGTAGCCGCCGACCCCGCCAGCAGCAACACCAGCCAAGCGCCGCCCAGACCCTGCGGCTGCGACAGATCGCCCATCAGCCAGAACAACATGCCTTTCACCTGCTCGCCCTGCGCCAACGTCAGCAGCAGACTGACCAGCGCGCCGCATCCTGCCGAAAGCACCACGCCGGTCAGCAGCAAGCGATAGATATTGCGTTCGCCGTGACGGAAGCCCAGCACGAATACGGCGAAGATGGCGAGCAGCGCGCCCGCCAGCGAAGCGCCCTGGTCCGCCAGCAGCCCCGCGCCCAGCAGCATCGCCGCCAGCGCCCCCACTGCCGCCCCGCCGGATACGCCGAGGATGTACGGATCGGCCAGCGGATTGCGCAACAGCGCCTGCAACAACACACCGGACAAGCTCAACAGCCCGCCACAAGCGAACGCCGCCAGCACGCGCGGCAGGCGCAACTCCTGCACCACTTGCACCGTCGCCGCATCGCCCTGCCCCAGCAGCCCCAGCCACACCTCGCCCGCCGTCAGCGGCAGCGCGCCGCAGGCCAGCGCACCACCCACAGACAGCAAGGCAGCGCACAGCAAAAGGGAAAGCAGCCAACGTGGGGTCATGGAATAAAAAAGGGCGCTAACCACGCCCTCGGAGTGAGTGAGTGAATGAACGATCAGCCCTTCAGGCACTGACTCATGAACGCCTTGCGCTCGTCGCCCTTCAGCGCACGGTCTTTCGCCCCCGCATTGCAAGCTTTCATCTTTTCGCGCTGCGTGGCCTTGGCCGCATCGGCAGGCGCACCGCCATCCTTGCTCAGACAGCCCTTCATAAACATCTTGCGCTCATCGCCTTTGAGTGCTTTTTCCTTGGCATCGGCATTGCAGGACTTCATTTTGCTCTGCTGCTCACCCGCCCCGGCGGGAAGTGAAACGGAGACGATCAAACCCAGAGCGATGAGAGAGATCAGCTTCTTCATGGTTTACTCCTTTCAATAAGTTCTTGTGGGAACAACCGGTTTCCGGCCTGACGACCGGAACTGGATTATAGGGCTAACGCAAGCTGACGATCGGCCAGCCTTGCTGCTCGGCGTGCTGCCGCAAGCGGTCGTCGGGATCGACAGCAACGGGGTGCTGCACCTTTTCCAGCAGCGGCAAGTCGTTCATCGAGTCGCTGTAAAAAGTGGCGTCGGCGAAGCTGGCCCAGCCCCAGTCGCGCGCCTCCAGCCATTGTTCCAGCCGGATGATCTTGCCTTCGCGGAAGCTGGGCACGCCCGCCACGCCGCCGGTGAATTCGCCGTCGCGGTGTTCAGGCTCGGTGGCGATGAGGTGTTCGATGCCGAATTCGCGGGCGATCGGTGCGGTGACAAAGCTATTGGTGGCGGTGATGACGACGCAGACATCGCCCGCCGCGCGGTGCTTCTCGACCAGCGCGCGCGCCGCCTGCCCCATCATCGGGCGGATCTTGTCGCGCATGAAATCCTCGTGCCAAGCGTCCAGTTGCTTGCGCGAGTGACGCGACAGCGGCTTCAACTGAAAGTCGAGGAACTCGTGGATGTTCAGCGTGCCCGCCTTGTACTGCTCGTAAAAGTGCAGATTCTTCGCCTCGAACAGCTCACGATCGAGCACGCCGATGGAGATCAAAAACTGCGCCCACTCGAAATCGCTGTCGCCCGTCAACAGCGTGTTATCCAGATCAAATAAAACCAGATTCAATTTCAACTCCAAACTCAATGACCGATACGGCAACCGGCTTGCCGTCAGCCGCATCCATCAAGCTATAATGCGGCGCAGGAAGACTACCGGAAAGCCAGCGAGGCCGAACAATACCAGATTCGCGCGCGCCGAGAATATAGGCACGACCGCTAAGCCAGACGGCTCTACCGACAACAGGGGGATGCATGGATTTCGGACATACACGACCAGCCGGGATAGCTCGGGCGACGGACACGCGCCGCGAGACTCGGCACGCCTTGCCCGCTGCATCCACGCTGGCACTGGCGGTCTGGCTCGCACTACCGAACTCTGCCCTCGCTCTGAGCATCGGCGATCTCGAACTGCGCAGCGCGCTGGGCCACCCGCTGGTCGCCCGTGTCGCGCTCAATCTCGCCCCCGGCGAATCGGTAGACGATAGCTGTTTCTCGCTGACCGTACCCGATGCGCAGAACGCCGACGAATATCTGACTCAGGCCCAGCTCGCACTGCAAAACGACGGCAGTAGCCCGCGCCTCGTCATCCGAGGCACGCAGGCGCTCAACAGCCCGTTCATCCGTTTGCAACTTCAGGTGAAATGCGCCGGGCAAGGCAGCATCAGCCGCAGTTTCGTCGCCCTACCAGATCTTGCCCCGGAGCTGCCGCGCACCTCGGCCAACCCTGAGCCGTCTGTCGAAGTGCCCGCCGATTCACGCTGGATAGACGCGCCGACGGCCTCTGCCGCAGCGCCCGCCACACCCGCCGCGCCGCGCAGATTCGCACCACGCCCGGCTGTCACCCCGAAACCCACTCAACCCGCCGAATCCCACAGTATCGCAGCGCCCGCCCGCCGCACCGCGCCCACCGAGAACGGCAGTTTCCACCTGCGCCTGTCCACCGGCTCTATCGACACCTCGCGTCTGGGACGGATCAGCAAAGAGGAACGCGCGCAGTTGCTGGCGCAACAAAAACAACTGGATGCCGCCGATGATCGCACCTCGGATGTGCTTGCCCTGCAACAACAGGTGAAAGACCTGCAAAGCGAGCTGAGCGAGATCCGGCTGAAGCTGAAGATGACCCAACCGATGACGGAAGCCGCAGAAGCACCTGCTTCGCAACCCGCCCCGGCCCCCGTCGCATCACAACCTGCTGCCGCCGCAGCGCCGCAAGCTGCACCTACCGCCAAGAATCCGCCCGCCAAAACGCCCCCTCCTCCGCAGCCCGCACCGGAGACCAGCCTGACCACTTATCTGGCCGTGGGACTATCGGCGCTGCTGGTGGCACTGCTGGGGCTGCGTTTCTATCAGCAAAAGATCAAGCAACGCTGGACTGGCGAGGACATCTGGCAGCATCCCAAGGAAGACATTCTGGAGCAGCCCGCCACGGTGGCGGCGAAGCCCCCCCAGCCGGTGGTCGTCCCCGTCGCACCGCCCGCGCCCGCCGTCATCGAAGCGCAGCCGATGCGAGAAGAACCCAGCATCCAGGCCGTGCACAGCCCGGTCGTCGCCGAACCTCCGCAACAGGAGATGACGCAGGCCGAGCAGGACTTTTCTTCCGAAACCGATTCGATGATCGAAGAGGCCGAGCTGTACGCCGTTCACGGACACCCCGATCTCGCCGTGAAGATACTGACCAAGCTGATCGAAGAATCGCCGGAGAAATCGCAGGCTTGGCTGTTGCTGCTGTCCATCTACAGCTCGCTCGACCGCCGCGACGACTTCGAGCAAGCTGCCCGGCAGTTCGCTTCGATAGACCGGGATGGGCTGTACTGGAAGGAAGTGCAGGCGCTCGGCCATCGCATCGACGAGGACAATCCGCTGTATTTCGGCCAGACCTCATCGGCCAGCGAAGTGCCGCGCACGACGCTGCAAAAGACCCATCGCCGCCCGATAGGCGGCATCCTGCTGGACATCGGCGCACTATCGGAAGAGGAGTTGATGGATGCGCTGGCCCAGTTCCATCCCAAGCGCGACGGGCGTTTCGGCGGGTTCTTGCTCTCGCTGGGGCAGATCACCCAAGCCCAGCTCGACGAGGCGCTGCACATCCAGCACCAAGAAGCGATGGTCTAGCCGCCCGCCTGCATCACCTCGCGCAGCAGCGGAATGGACGGCGTGCGGTGCAGACGCAGGCTGGCTTCGTCCAGCGCGTCCAGCGTGGCCAGCAGTGAGGGCAGATCGCGCCGCCCGTGGCGCAGCAGGTATTGAGTGAGTTCGGCGGGCAACTCGAAACCGCGCGCGGCAGCATGACGCAGCAACGCTTCCGCCTTCTCCGTCTCGGAAAGTCCGTGAACCTGATAGACCAAGCCCCAGCCGAGGCGAGTGCGCAGATCGTCGCGCAGCTCCAACTGCATCGGCGCGGCCAAACCGCTCACCAACAACAGGCTGCCGTTCTCACGCATCTGGTTGTAGAGCGCGAACAGTTCGATTTGCGCCGCGCCGTCCAGCCGCTCGACATCGTCCACCGCCACCACTTGCGCCGCGACCGGCACGCAGCCTGTGGCATATTCCGTCGTCAGACCGAGTTCCTGCGCCGCCGCCACCTGAGCTTGCAGCAGATGAGTCCTGCCGCTCCCCGCTTCGCCCCACAGATACAGGCTGCGCTCGCCCTCGCCCAGCAAGGCCTGTCGCAGCAGGGCCAGCAATTCGTCGTTGCGACCCGGCACGAAATTATCCAGCGTGGGCGACCATTCCGGCGCGATGCCAAGCAGCAGTTGCGTCATCGTCAATCCCGGTAGAGTGGGCTGGACAGATAGCTGTCGCGGGCGTGGCGCAAAGCCACCAGCAACACGGCGGAGAGCGGCAGCGCCAGCAGCACGCCGAAGAAGCCGAACAACTGGCCGAACGCCAGCAGGGCGAAGATCACCGCCAGCGGATGCAAGCCGATGCGCTCACCCACCAGCCAGGGCGTGACCACCATGCCTTCGAGCAACTGGCCGATGCCGAACGCCGCCCACACGATGACCACGCCGCTGAATGAATCGAACTGGCTCAACGCTGCCAAGGTGGCCAGTGCCAAGCCCGCGACCATGCCGAGATACGGCACGAACACCAGCATCCCGGCCAGCAGGCCGATGGGCAGGGCGAACTCCAGCCCGGCCAGCCATAACGCGCAAACGTAATACACCGACATCAGCAGCATCACCGACAGCTGCCCGCGCAGGAACTCAGCCAGCACGCCATCCACCTCGATGGCGACTTCGCGCACCGACTCTTTGCGGCGCAGCGGGGTCAGTTCGCGGAGCTTCTCCAGCAGCACCTCCCAATCGCGCAGCAGGTAGAACAGCACCACCGGCGTCAGCAACAGATTCATCAGCAGGCCGAACAGCGCCGAGCTGCCGTCGCCCAACCAAGGCAGCAACTTGCCCGCCACGCCGCCCGCGCTCTGCCAGTGTCCGACCAGCCATTCACGCAGCGCAGCGCTGTCCGCCTGCCCGTCGTCGCCCAGCAGTTGCGGCAACCAACGCTGACGCAGCAGCTCGATCCAGTCCGGCACGCGCGCCAGCAGCAGCGCCACTTCCTGCTGCAACAGCGGCAACATCACCAGCAACAGCCCCGCCAGCAGCGCGACCCAGCCCAGCATCACCGCCACCGTCGCCAGCGTGCGCGACCAACCCCAGCCGCACAAACGCCCCACCAGCGGATTACCGATGTAGGCGAGGATGGCCGCCGCGACAAAGGGCGTGAGGATAGGGCTGAGCAGATAGAGCAGCGCCAGCGTGGCCGAAAGAACGGCCAGCCATTGCAGGGCGGCAAAGCGTTGCGGGGTCATTTAAGGTAAAATCCGGGCCAAGTTTTGCAACAAAAGAATTAATTGAAGCCTTTGTATTTGGCCGCACTCTATCTTGAAGAAAGCGAGAACTCAACTTGAACCAGAACGCCTCCCTCTCCTACCGCGACGCCGGTGTAGACATCGACGCCGGTGACCAACTGGTCGAAAACATCAAACCGTTCGCAAAACGCACCATGCGCCCCGAAGTCTTGAGCGGCATCGGCGGCTTCGGCGGACTGGTGGAAATCTCCAAAAAGTACAAAGAGCCGGTGCTGGTGTCCGGCACCGATGGCGTGGGCACCAAGCTCAAACTGGCGTTCGAACTCAACCGCCACGACACCGTCGGTATCGACCTCGTCGCCATGAGCGTGAACGATATTCTAGTGCAGGGCGCCGAGCCGCTGTTCTTCCTCGACTACTTCGCCTGCGGCAAACTCGACGTACCCGCCGCCACCGAAGTCATCAAAGGCATCGCCTACGGCTGCGAACAATCCGGCTGCGCACTGATCGGCGGCGAAACCGCCGAGATGCCCGGCATGTACCCGGTGGGCGAATACGACCTCGCCGGCTTCGCCGTCGGCGTGGTGGAAAAGAGCAAAATCATCACCGGCGACACCATCGTCCCCAGCGACGTGGTGCTGGGCTTGGCCTCCAACGGCGCGCACTCCAACGGCTACTCGCTGGTACGCAAGATCATCGCCCGCAGCAATCCAGACCTGAACGCGCCCTTCGACGGCGAGCGCAGCCTGGCCGACTGCATCATGGCTCCCACCCGCTTGTACGTGAAGCCCTTGCTGGCGCTGATGCAATCCCTCACCATCAAAGGCATGGCCCACATCACCGGCGGCGGAATCACCGAAAACGTCCCGCGCGTCCTGCCCGCCAACGTCGTCGCTGACATCGACTCCACCACCTGGCAAATGCCCAAACTGTTCCGCTGGCTGCAAGCAGGCGGCAACGTCGAAGCCCAAGAAATGTACCGCACCTTCAACTGCGGCATCGGCATGGTCGTCGTCGTTGCGGCAGCAGACGCGGATGCAGCGGTCAGCCAGTTGCAGGCAGCGGGCGAGACCGTGAGCAAGATCGGCGTGATCCGCGCACGGGTGGAGGAAGAGCATCAGACGCAGGTGCGGTAGGCTGTTTTTAGGGGTGTCTAAATTACGTTATGTATAAATTGAATGGAGGGTACATAGGAGCGGGTGGCACGGCGAACCAAATCACTCAGTTATCAACTCATCGATTATCGTAGTGGTAGAAATTCAAAGTGTGGGCGGTTCAATTCCGCCTCGTGAAGCAGTTAAACGTAGTCCAAAGCCGATCCAAATTCGGAGAAAGGTAGGTGAAAGCCATGGCAAAAATTGTCATTAAACTTAAGCTGAAAATCAAACGAGGGGTGGTTGGTTTAGCCGTTGCTTCACTGCTGGGAGTGTGCGGAGTATTCCCCACCCGACCCTATGTATCCTTAGTTTAGTGTTTCTCTCTTAACAAATGACAAAGGAAATCAAATGAGCAGCTACACTGGCTTGTATGTTCAGCGCTACGAAGACGGAACAATACATGGCGTGCAAGTCGCCGACCCTTTCGGCAACTCCTTGTCACTTGATCCACAGGATTACATTGACCGAGAGGTCAAACCGCCAATTGAGTTATTGCCTGACCAAGCGAACTATCAAAGTAAGCCAGCGTAGGGCGCACTAACCAACTGGCATTGCGCCGTATGTGATAAACGCCAAACATCCGGTGCAATGCGCTGCGCTTCGCACCCTACAAACTGAAGCCGTGAAACCTACATGCTGTATCTGAACGTCGAACACCTACAACGCTGTATGCAGACGCTGGCTTCTTCGCTGGCGCTTTACCAGCAGGCCGAGGCGGGGAGCATAGCCCAAGAGGTGTTCCGCAACGCTATCGTGAAGAGCTACGAGCTGACGCAGGAGACGGCATTCAAGCTGTTGAAGAAATCCCTCAAGGTGTACGGTCACAGCAGCAACAAGCTGGAGGCGTTGCCGATCAAGGATGTGCTGCGGCTGGCGGCGGTGCATGACTTGATGAGCTTGGCCGAGGTAGAGCGCTGGTTCCGCTATCGGGATAATCGCAACAACACCGCACACGATTACGGCGAGCAGTTCGCGCAGGAGACGCTGGTGCTGATCCCCGCCTTTTTGCAGGACATCGCTACGCTGGCCGATACGCTGCAACGCAAGCTGGGCAAGGAAAGCGCCGATGCCGACGACTGAAGCGGCGCGGCTGGAGTTGCCCGCGCCTTACCTGAAAATGGTGCAGGACATCTTGCGCACGCATCTTCCGCAAGCGGAGGTGTGGGCGTATGGCAGCCGGGTCAACGGCGATTGCTACGCCGCCAGCGACCTCGATCTCGTGGTGCGGCAGCCGGACGATCTGCGCCGCAGACAGACCAATCTGCCCGACGTGATCGAGGCGTTCTCCGCAAGTGATCTGCCCATCATCGTGCAACTGGTCGATTGGGCCAGCATCCCCGCCGAATTCCATCGCGAAATTGCGGCGAACTATGTGGTGGTGCAGTCTGTGTAGCCCGAATATAGCTCCGCGAAATCCGGGAGATTCGGAGCGCTGCCCCTCCCCGGATTCCACTGCGTTACATCCGGGCTACCGCCCCCTTTGGAGTGCGCGGACTCGTCCGCGCGGCTAGAATCGACAGCATCGTGCTGCGGCACTCCCTGCGAGATCCCCATGTTTCCTGCCATCCTCATCAGCAAAGACGGCAGCGGCTATCACGCCGAGTTGCGATCCACCGACGCCTCCATCCTGCCCGAGGGCGAGGTGTTGGTGCGGGTGGAGTGGTCTACCGTCAATTACAAGGACGCACTGGCGATCACGGGCAAAGCGCCGGTGGTGCGGCGCTTTCCGATGATCCCCGGCATCGACTTGGCGGGGACGGTGCTGGAGAGCCGCGACCCGGCTTGGCAGGTGGGCGATGCGGTGATCCTCAACGGCTGGAGGGTGGGCGAGACGCATTGCGGCGGACTGGCGGAGTTGGCGCGAGTGCGTGGCGATTGGCTGATCGCGCGTCCGGCGGGCTTCACTGCACGGCAGACGATGGCGATCGGCACGGCGGGTTACACCGCGATGTTGTGCGTGCTGGCGCTGGAAAAACACGGGCTTAGCCCCGAGCAGGGCGAGGTGCTGGTGACGGGTGCGAACGGCGGTGTGGGTAGTGTGGCGGTGGCGCTGCTGGCGAAGCTGGGCTATCAGGTGGTCGCCTCCACTGGGCGCTTGGCGGAAGCCTACCATCTCAAGGCGCTGGGCGCTGCCGAAGTGATAGACCGCGCCGAGCTTTCATCCCCTAGCAAGCCGCTGGGCAAAGAACGCTGGGCGGGCGTGATCGACAGCGTGGGCAGCCACACGTTGGCCAACGCCTGTGCCACTACTCGTTACGGCGGTGCAGTGGCAGCCTGCGGCTTGGCGGGCGGCATGGATTTTCCGTCCACCGTCGCGCCCTTCATCTTGCGCGGCATCACGCTCTGTGGCATCGACAGCGTGATGGCTGCCAAAACCCTGCGCCATGAAGCCTGGGCGCGGCTGGCGCGCGACCTCGACATCGCCAAGCTGGAATCCTTCACCCGCGAGATCGGGCTGGACGAGGTGATCCCGCTGGCTGCCGAGCTACTGGCGGGCAAGGTGCGCGGGCGGGTGGTGGTGCGGGTGGCGGGTTGACGCAGGCTGCGGCGAGGATGAGCCGCGCATCCGTTATAATCCGCGCACTTGAATCTCACTGAGCACCATGAAGAACATCGTCATCCTTATCTCCGGGCGCGGATCGAACATGCAGGCCATCGTCGAGGCCGGCTTGCCACATCGTATCGCGGCGGTCATCAGTAATCGGGCGGATGCGGGCGGGCTGGAGTATGCGGCAGCACGCGGCATCCCGACGGCGGTGGTGTCACACCGCGAACATCCCACGCGCGAGGCGTTCGATGCGGTGCTGGCGGCAGAGATCGACCGCCATCAGCCGGACTTGGTGGTGCTGGCCGGTTTCATGCGCATCCTCACACCGGGTTTTGTCGAGCATTTCGCTGGTCGCCTCATCAACATCCACCCATCCCTGCTGCCGTCTTACACCGGCCTGCACACGCATCAACGCGCGATTGATGACGGCGTGAAGCTGCACGGCTGCACGGTGCATTTCGTCACCGCCGACCTCGACCACGGCCCGATCATCGCGCAGGGCGCAGTGCCGGTGTTGCGCGACGATACGCCGGACACGCTGGCGGCGCGCATCCTGAAAGTGGAGCATCGCATCTATCCGCAAGCGGTGGCTTGGTTGTGTGGCGGCCAGATGTGGTTGAACGAATCCGGCAAAGTCACCTCCAACGGGCCTGAAGCGCACGATACTTTCATCGTCGCACCTGAACTGGAGTGAACCATGTTGCGTGCAATGAGCTGGCTGGCCCTGTTGTCCTGTTTCGTGATGAATGCGGCATTCGCCGCGCCGCCCAGCCGGGTGCAGGCGGAATACAGCGTGTCGCTGGAGGGTATCGACGTGGCGCAGATCAGCGAGACTTACGTCCGCAGCGGCGATAGCTACCGCATCGAGAGCGTGTCCAAGGCAGTGGGCGTGCTGGCGATGTTCAAGCCGGAGACCATCCACATCCTGAGCGAAGGCAGTATCACGCCGCAAGGGCTGCATCCGCAGCGCGTGGTGCAGCAGCGCACCCGGCAGACCGAGCGCAACTCCAGCGCCGAGTTCGATTGGAAAAGGCAACATCTGGCGATGACCGACCGTAACGGCACGCGCACCG
Organism: Nitrosomonadales bacterium; assembly: GCA_016234685.1. Taxonomy (GTDB): domain Bacteria; phylum Pseudomonadota; class Gammaproteobacteria; order Burkholderiales; family Gallionellaceae; genus Ferriphaselus. The sequence goes on along the minus strand of JACRAT010000005.1, from coordinate 60,787 downwards.
TCGATCTGCCCGAAGGCACGCAAGATCGCCTCTCGGCGATGTACCAGTTCATGTTTCTGGCCTTGCAGGGAAAAAGCTCGCTGGATTTCTACATGACCAACGGCAGCAAGCTGGACATCTACAACTATCAGCTCACGCCCGATCAGCACATCGAGGTGCCGCTGGGCGAGTTCAAGACGCTGTACGTCACCACGCCGCAGCAGCCCAACGGAGCAAAGACCGAGATCTGGCTGGCGACGGAGCACAGCAACATCCCCGCCAAGATGGTCGTCACTGAAGGCAACGGCAATCGTTACACTCAGGTACTGACGCAACTCACCATCACCCCGTGAGGCCATATACCCGCCGCTTCGCCTTTACCCTGCTGCTTTCCGTGTTGATACACGGATTGCTGCTGTGGCGGCTGCCGCTGCAACTGCCCGACAACGAGCCACCGTTACACCTGCTGGAAGCCAAGCTGGAGCGACTGCCCGCCCATCCTGCCCCGCCCAAGGTGCAGCCGCCGAAAGCGAAACAGCCCGCCGCGCCAGTCGCCGTGCCATCAGTAGTACCTGTCATTCCGGCTACGCCACCAGCGCCCGAAGCGACTCCCGGCACAGCAGAAGAACCTTCGGAAGCTCAGGAAAAAGTCGCCGCTCTGCCCCCTCCTCCGCCTGTCGCCGCCATCGCGCAGGAAGCGCCGCCGCTGCCCAAGAATGCACGGCTCAAGTTCGCCGTCCGCCTCAAGGAAGACGGCGTGACGGTGGGTGAATCCATCCATACTTTGGAGATCGGCGACGGCCATTACAAGCTGAAGACCAGCATCCGCACCATCGGTCTGGCCCGCTTGTTCAAGACCATAGACTACAGCCAGTTCAGCCGGGGCATCGTCTCCAAGCAAGGCTTGCAGCCAGAATACGCCACGGAAGACAAGGCCGTGGACGGAATCACCCAGACCGCCGAGATGTTCTTCGAGCGCGACACCAAGCGGCTGCGCTTCTCGCTGGGCGGCGAGACTGCGCTGCCGGAAGACGCGCAAGACCGCCTCAGCCTGCTCTACCAACTCTCGCGTCTGGAGCTAGGCAGCGCCTCGCTGCCGCTGGCCGTGACCAATGGCCGCAAGCTGGAGCGCTATCAGGTCGAGATCGGCCCGGAGGAAGAAATCATGACGCCGATGGGCAAGTTGCGTACCATAGCGCTGCGCAAGATCCACGGCCCCGGCGAAGAGGGCCTGAACATCTGGCTGGCGCTGGAATACCGGCTGCTGCCCGTGAAAGTGATCCGCATCAACCGCAACGGCGAAGAGGATGGCGCGATGCTCATCAGCGAGATCCGCCTCTCCGACGAATAACCTGAAAGAAACCACCATGCTGCTTACCGAATACCGACTCGACCTCGTCATCCAAGCCCTGCGCGCCGTCATGCCGCTGGCCCACCCTGCCGATGCCGCCCTGAGCTACTTTTTCCGTAGCGAACGCACCGGCTCAAGTGAGCGCGCGCTCATCGCCGAAACAGTGTTCGGCGTGCTGCGCCACCGTTTGTTCCTCGAACACGCCTGTGGCGAACAGCCCACGCCGCGCCGCATGGCGCTGGCCTACTGGGTGCGCTTCGGCGGCTACAACCTGCGTGAGCTGACCCCGCTGCTGAAGGCCACCGAAGCGGAATGGCTGGGACAAGCCAAGGGCATCAAAATGGCCGAACTGCCGCTCGCCATCCAGGCTGAGTTGCCCGACTGGCTGATCGAAAAACTGCGCGTGTCGATGACCGACGAAGACATCCTCGCTACGGGCCGCGCCATGCAGCAGGCCGCTCCGCTCGATCTGCGGGTGAACACGCTGCGCGCCAGCCGCGAGGAGATACTGCAAGGCTTGCAGGGCGAAAAGGTGGAAGCCACGCTCACGCCCTACTCGCCCGTCGGCCTGCGCGTCAAAGGTAAACCTGCGCTGAACAAGAGCCCGCTATTCGCCGAAGGGAAGTTTGAAGTGCAAGACGAAGGCAGCCAGTTGCTGGGCCTGCTGCTCGCGCCCAAACGCAACGACATGGTGGTGGATTTCTGCGCGGGCGCAGGCGGCAAGACACTGCATCTGGGCGCGCTGATGAATTCGCAGGGGCGGCTGTACGCCTTCGACGTATCGGAAAAGCGACTGGCGAACCTGAAGCCACGTCTGGCGCGCTCAGGGCTCTCCAACGTGCAGCCGCAACTCATCGCCCATGAGCACGACCAAAAAATCAAGCGCCTAGCGGGCAAAATCGACCGCGTGCTGGTCGATGCGCCGTGTAGCGGGCTGGGCACTCTGCGCCGTAATCCCGACCTCAAGTTCCGCCAGTCGCCCGCCAGCGTGGACGAACTGACCACCAAACAAGCCGCCATCCTCGCCGCCGCCGCCAAGCTGCTCAAGGTCGGCGGGCGCTTGGTCTATGCCACATGCAGCCTGCTGCAAGCCGAGAACCGCGCCATCGTCGATGCCTTCCTCGCCGCCCATCCTGATTTCGCCCTGCTCCCGGCGGGCGAGGTGCTGAAACAGCAAAAGGTCGAGCTGGAGATGGGCGATTGCCTGCAACTGCTGCCGCAGGTGCATGGCACGGACGGCTTCTTTGCGGCAGTTCTGGAGCGGCAGGCAGCATAAGCCGCCTGCGTGCGACTCAAAGCAGGATTTTCAGGATCAGTCCAAGCACCGCGCTGGCTGCGATCACCTGAATCACACTCCGTTTATAACGGAAGAGTGCGACAGCGGCAGACAGCGCGATCAGTGCGGATGGCCAGTCGAATGTCGCCGCAAAGCCTTGTGGCCAAAGTACGTGGTAGCCGAAGAACAAAGCCAGATTGAAGATGACACCCACGACTGCCGCCGTGATCGCGGTCAGCGGTGCGGTGAACTTAAGATCGCCGTGCGTCGATTCCACCAGCGGGCCACCGGCCAGAATGAAGATGAACGATGGTAGAAAGGTGAACCAAGTCACCAGAATCGCCGCCATCGCGCCCGCCAGAAACAGCATGTCCGGCCCGAATATGGCATTGACGTAGCCGCCGACGAAGCCGACGAAAGCCACCACCATGATGAGCGGCCCCGGCGTGGTCTCCCCCAGCGCCAAACCATCGATCATCTGCGTCGGCGTGAGCCAACCGTATTGGCCGACCGCCCCCTGATAGACGTAAGGCAGCACCGCATACGCGCCCCCGAAAGTCAGTAACGCCGCCTTGGTGAAGAACCAGCCCATCTGCGTCAGCGTGTGACCCCAGCCGTAAGTCACCGTCAGCAATGCCATCGGCAGCAGCCACAGCAAGCCACCGATCACGATCACTTTAGCCAGTTCAGACCAGCGAAAGCGCGCATGTTCCGGTGTCGGTGTGTCATCATCGATGAGCGCCGTGCCGAAAGAACGGTTCGCTTTGCCATGCCCTCCTTCCACCCTGAACTTGTCCGGGGCGACGCGCCCGCCGATATAGCCTATCAATGCCGCACTGGCGACGATGGCCGGGAACGGCACATTCAATGCAAAGATCGCCACAAATGAAGCCGCAGCGATCGCCCACAATCCGTTGTTCTTGAGCGCCCGAGACCCGATGCGATGAGCCGCCTGCACCACGATGGCAGTGACCGCCGGCTTGATGCCATAGAACAATCCCGCCACCAGCGGCACATCACCGAAGGCGATATAGACCCACGACAGCGCGATCAGAATGAGTAGCGAAGGAAGTACGAACAGCGTTCCGGCGAGAATACCGCCCCAGGTGCGATGCATCAGCCAGCCGATGTAAGTGGCAAGCTGCTGCGCTTCCGGGCCGGGTAGCACCATGCAGTAGTTGAGCGCATGCAAAAAACGCCGCTCCGAGATCCAGCGCTTACGCTCGACCAAGTCCTGATGCATGATGGAAATCTGCCCGGCAGGCCCGCCGAAGCTGATGAAACCCAGTTTCAACCAATACCAGAAAGCCTGAGCCAGCGTGACTGGCGCAGGGGATATGTTATCGGGAATTTGTTGCTGTGGCGCATCCATGACTCCTCCTTGGAAATATCCAATCAGAGCAGACCTTGGACGAAAATCGTCTTGAGGCGGGGAGGCTGCCTGATCCCCGAGGGGCGATTATTACACATAAGGAACGACAGACAAGGCACCGTCAGCAACATCTATCACTTGAGCACAGGGGACAAGTGCTACTCGCCACCCTGCATCGTATTTGCCGCGCCGATTACGGCTTCGGTCAATGCTGGCGAGCAATACTCCATGAAACGGTAAGTGAATCCGCGCAGGTAATGGCCACGCCGGAAGGCGATGCGGGTGGTGTTGTTCTCGAACAGGTGCGGGCAGGCCAGCAGGCGCAGCTTGCTGTCGCGCTCCGGCTCGAAGGCCATTGAGGCAATGATGCCGACGCCCATGCCCAGCTCGACGTAAGTCTTGATGACATCCGAATCCAGCGCCGACATCACCACCTCCGGCGACAGCCCGGCGCGCTCGAAAGTCCGATCCACCCGCGTCCGCCCGGTCACGCCTTCGTGGTAGGTGATGATGGGGTATTCGGCGATGGCTTCCAGCGTGAGCGGCCGCACCGATTCCAGCGGATGCCCGACCGGCACGATGACGGCGTGATGCCACTGGTAGTAAGGGAAGGACACCAGATTCTCCACCCCCTCCAGTGCCTCGGTCGCCAGACCGATGTCGGCGTGACCTTCCAGCAGCATCTTGACGATCTCGCCGGGGCTGGCCTGATGCAGCACCAGATGCACTTTGGGGAAGGCCTGCTTGAACTTCGCCACCACTGGCGGCAAGGCATAGCGCGCCTGCGTGTGCGTGGTGACTACGGTCAGCCGACCTTCGTCGCGCGTGTTGAAATTCTCCGCCAGTTGCTTGATGTTGCCCGCATCCATCAGGATGCGATTGGCGATCTCGGCCAGTTCCTGCCCCGGCTCGGTCAACCCGAGGAAGCGCTTGCCACGGCGCACGAACAACTCGATGCCCAGTTCGTCCTCCAGATCCTTGATGTGCTTGGACACGCCGGACTGCGAGGTGTAGAGCGCGTTGGCCACCTCGGTCAGATTGAAATTCTGCCGCACCGTCTCGCGGATGATGCGCAGTTGCTGGAAGTTCATAGCCTACCTTTCATCTTTCAAAACTGCGCCATCACTCGAACACCCTTACCTGACGCGGCCTGATGAACACGCGGTCGCCGTTCACCATCGGCTCGGCATCGAAGCGTTCGCGCGACAGCTCGATCTCGACCAGTTCGTCGCTGCCCGCCACCGCCACCTCCGCGCGCACGATAGCACCAACGGCGCGGATCAGCTTGATCTCTCCTGCCAACGCCTCATTGTCCTGCTGGGTGTGGCTGATGTCGATGTCGTGCGGGCGAACGTAGGCCACAGCGTCGCCGTGTTGCTCGGTCCAAGCCGAGTGTATCCGGCTGTGGAACAGATTGACGTTGCCGATGAACTGGTAGACGAAGGGCGAGGCCGGGGTGGCGTACACCTCATCCGGCGAGCCGATCTGCTCGACCTTGCCGTGGTTCATCACCACCACGCGGTCGGCCACTTCCAGCGCCTCTTCCTGATCGTGGGTGACGAACACGCTGGTGATGTGCAGCTCGTCATGCAACTGGCGCAGCCAGCGGCGCAACTCCTTGCGCACCTTGGCGTCTAGCGCGCCGAACGGCTCGTCCAGCAACAAGATCTTCGGCTCCACCGCCAGTGCGCGGGCCAGAGCGATACGCTGACGCTGCCCGCCGGAGAGCTGCGAGGGGAAACGATCTGCCACCCAGTCGAGCTGCACCAGTTGCAGCAGATGCGTAACGCGGCGCTTGATCTCAGCATCCGAGGGCCGCTCTTTCCTCGGCTTGACGCGCAGACCAAAGGCGACGTTCTCGAACACCGTCATGTGGCGGAACAACGCGTAGTGCTGGAACACGAAGCCGACATTGCGCTCACGCGCATCGCGCTGGGCGATGTCCAGCCCGTTGACCAGCAACTTGCCGGAGTCTGCCACGTCCAGCCCGCCGATGATGCGCAGCAGCGTGGTCTTGCCGCAACCGGAAGGCCCCAGCAGCGCCAGCAACTCGCCACTCTTCACTTCAAGATTGATGTCGTTCAGCGCGACGTGATCGCCAAAGCGCTTGTTAAGATTTTCGATAGAGATGCTCATTTTGTGCTCCGTTGGTTTTGCTCCCCTCGCCCGCTGGCGGGGGATGAGGCTAAAGGACGTGTCTATCAATTCAAACCGTTCGCCCTGAGCTTGTCGAAGGGCGTTTCAACACTGATTCCATTTGATTAATTCCGCTCATGGTTCGACAGGCTCACCACGAACGGAATTAATCTACATTCCCTTAAAACTAATGCGCGCCGTGCAAAGGTTCACCGCTACGTTGCGCCTGCCATTCCACCAGCGACTTCACGCCCAGCGTGACCAGCGCCAGCAAAGCCAGCAGCGAGGCCACGGCGAAGGCCGCGACGAAGTTGTATTCGTTGTACAAAATCTCCACGTGCAGCGGCATGGTATTGGTCAGCCCCCGGATGTGGCCGGACACCACCGACACCGCGCCGAACTCGCCCATCGCCCGTGCGTTACACAAGATCACTCCGTACAGCAGCCCCCACTTGATGTTGGGCAGGGTCACGCGCCAGAAGGTCTGCCAGCCGGAAGCGCCGAGCGACACCGCTGCCTCTTCCTCGTCACGGCCTTGAGCCTGCATCAGCGGGATCAACTCGCGGGCGATGAACGGGAAGGTGACGAAGATGGTCGCCAGCACAATGCCCGGCACGGCGAAGATCAGCTTGATGTCATGCTCCATCAACCACGGCCCGAGCCAGCCCTGCGCGCCAAACAACAGCACGTAGACCAAGCCCGACACCACCGGACTGACCGCGAACGGCAGGTCGATCAGGGTGATGAGCAAGCTCTTGCCCTTGAACTCGAACTTGGCGATGGCCCAGGCCGCCGCGATACCGAACACCAGATTGGCAGGCACGGCGATCACCGCGACCAGCAACGTCAGCTTGATCGCCGACAGCGCATCCGCCTCCTTCAACGCCGACCAGTAAAGCTCGGAACCTTTGCTGAACGCCTCATGGAACACCGCGTACAGCGGCAAGCCGAGGAACAGCACCAGATAAGTCAGCGCGACGATGAGCAGCAGACCGATCACCGGCTTGGATTCGGTGGTGGTGATCCTTGTATTCACTGCAATTCGATTGTTTGTTGTAAGGCTCATGCCCCTCCCCGCTCCGAATTAACCGTCATTCCGGCGTAGGCCGGAATCCAGCAGACACCAATACTCTGCGCAGCAGTCCACACCGCTGTTGCCCCGCTTCGCGGGAACTTGTCCAATTGACTGGATTCCGGCCTACGCCGAAATGACGACAATAACGTCATCTCGCCCCCCTGCGACTGCTCCACCATTGCAGAGCGTTGATGGATAACAACAGCGCGAACGAGATCAGCAGCATCAGCACCGCGATGGCGGTCGCCCCCGCATAGTCATACTGCTCCAGCTTGGCCACGATCAGCAGCGGCGTGATCTCGGAGATGTAGGGCATGTTGCCCGCGATGAAGATCACCGAGCCGTATTCGCCGATGGCACGGGCGAAAGCCAGCGCGAAACCGGTGAGCAGCGCCGGATAGATGGCTGGAAAGATCACCCGGCGGAACACATCCAACCGCCCCGCACCCAGACTAGCCGCCGCCTCTTCGACTTCCGCCTCAACGTCGGCCAGCACCGGCTGCACCGTGCGCACCACGAAGGGCAAGCCGATGAAGGTAAGCGCAACCACGATGCCCAGCGGCGTGTAGGCCACCTTGATGTCGTAAGCCGCAAAATATTGGCCTAGCCAACCGTTCGGCGCATACAGCGTCGCCAGCACGATGCCCGCCACCGCCGTGGGCAGCGCGAACGGCAAGTCGACCAACGCATCGACCAGCTTCTTGCCGGGGAAGCTGTAGCGCACCAACACCCAAGCCACGATCAAACCAAAGAAAGCATTGATGACCGCCGCCGCGAACGAAGTGAAGAACGTCACCCGCAGCGAAGCCAACACCCGTTCACTGGAAGCGACATCGACGAAACCGTCCCAACCCAGCGTCGCCGTCTTGAAGAACAGCGCGGACAGCGGGATCAGCACGATCAATGAGAAATAAAGCAGCGTGAAACCCAGCGCCAGATTGAACCCCGGCAGCACGCTATGCGCCCTGAATTGCGCCATTGGTTTTCCCTTAAATTGAACTGGCACGCAGTCTAGCGGCGGGCTTTTATGCAGGGAAATAAGAAAAACAGGATTGATTAGCAGGTTTTTAAATAACCACCTCCCAGCGAAGTCGGGGGGGCTCATTGGAGAGCCGCTCAAAGTGAGCCCGCCAAAACCAAGCGCCTCCCCTAGCGGCAGCGCCACTAAGTCACTGCCTATTCCCGACAAGAGAGGGCGATCAACACGACACTGAGCAACAGCATCCAGATATGTCTATTACTTCTATCGTTAGCAGAACAAGTTAGTTCACAGAAATAAGACCAACCCCTAGTATGCGAACACCGCCGGATTTAACCGACAACTTTCCGGGGCGGGATACAAATACCGGCTAAAGCGTGCTCGCTCCGATCCCTCCGGTGCTGGCTACGCCAGACATTCAGAGGGCAAGGAGCGACCATGTTGAACACCGTAAACACCCCATCCCAACCAACTCTGCTCGGAGATGCCGTGCAACACTACGAACGCCGCTTCGGCGCTACGCCTGAATGGCTGAGCGACCTTTCCAACGGACGGATATTGGCTTTGCTGCAACACGCCCTGCGACGCGGCGCACCGCTGATCGCGGCGGATGTGCTGCATTGAAGAGGGAAGCGGGTAGCTCAGAGACTTAGGTTGGGTGGAGCGAAGGATACCCAATATGCGCCCGATGGGTATCGTGTTGCGCCACTCATCCTACGCGGGCTGTCCCCGGTTTTCTGATCGCCATGCTACACAGCCTTATTGCAGCCAGCAGCGTTGTAAACGCGCTGGGTCGAGGGGGGATTGTTAGCGAGCTTGTTAGCCGGTCGCCGAGGACGGACGACCAATTCTCCGCCACAGTTTGGACACTTGCCACCAAGGGTGGTGTCTGCGCATGACGCGCAGAAAGTACACTCGAATGAGCAGATGCGGGCCTCAGTGGACTCGGGTGGCAAGTCTTTGTCACAGCACTCGCAGCTTGGCCTCAATTCGAGCATTTCATCCTCCTCGTGAATAGGTTGGTAGGCTAAGTACTAAGATGCCCAACGTAGAAGTCACCGGCGCTGCGCGGCTTTATCGCGCAGCGTCCGTGTGGACTGCCGGGTTAGCCTTTTCTTCCTGAGCGGGTTCTTGGCGGAGTAGTTCATTGATGCTTAATTCCGGCGAGCTATCCTTGTCTAACCGTTCGGCAAAATAATCATCGAATTGCTCCGGTCTATAGCGCAAGAGACCCGGCCCCATGCGACCCATATCGGATATGGCTTCGAAGACTATTTTCCGAACCTCGGGAGAGAGAGTTGCGAAGCTGGCCCAATCTATGGAGATGCGACTAAGGAACTCCTGAGACATCCTCATCTCATAGAACGTGCCGTCAGTCTTAATTAGCGCAACTCGCCCGAACGACATTCGTGGGTCGGGAATGTCTCTTACTTTGATAACGCCAGCGGTTTCTAGCAGCTCCTCAAACCCACACAGTCCTTCGGTAACAATGGTGAAGTCAGGAAAACTCAATCCGGAGAGGAAATCTGAAAGCCGACGATATTTGATGACACTCCTTGCGACATCTCTGCTCTGAGCATTACCTATGGTCGAAATGATGGCAGTTTTAATATCCTCGATTTGCTCAGATATAGTGAATAGCTTTCTGGTTTCTTGAACTTGATCTCGCTGCTCTTTAAGCAGCTTCTGAAACAAGGCACCCCACTGTTTCAATAAGTGGTTTTCAATATCTTCAATTCGCCCGAATGGAATTACTGAGTTTCCTTTGTTTCGCTGAAGCAAAAAGCTGATGAACTCAAATATGTACCGAGCACTCTCGGGCTTTTCAATGGAGGGAAACTTGATTTTGTCTGCTATGTCTTTGTTCTTCTGATAGACAAAATGATCATGCATTACTTTTTCATCGACGAAAGCAAACACAGGAACTGTCGCGTCGATAGCCTTAAGAACTTCAAGCTGAGTTATCGACAGCTTTTCTGGCTCCATCAGCACGGTTACGTCAAAACTGGATTTAAGGAGATTCTCGATGTCAATTGATCCGAGCGTCTCTGGGACAGCGCGACCACCAAAACGCGATCCAATCAGAACTACAACGATGTCAGCATTCGGTACTTCTTGTATGCAGCTCGTGTGAGTGTGCGTGCGTGGATCGTAAAGAACATCAGAGTATTCGCTAAGAATCGGGTCATATCCTAGACGTAGGAAGAATGACCGTAACTGTTCCCGAACCATGCCCAAGTCATAGCAGGTGGACGAGAGGAATATTTTCGGGCTGGGCATAAGCGGTTCCTAGATGTAAAGGCTAACGTGATTTATACAACTTGAAAATATCCCGCACATACTCCCCAACTCCCGCTGGCGTGTCAATCAACCCACTCAAACCACCGCCCCCACCTCCGTCAACGCCAACCCGAACGCTTCCGCCACCCCGCGACAAGTGACGTTCCCATCGACGATGTTCAGTCCTTGCCGCAAGGTGGGGTTGTCGCGCAGGGCTTGCTGCCAGCCTTGGTTCGCCAGTTGCAGCAGATAGGGGAAGGTGGCATTGGTGAGGGCGAGGGTGGAGGTGCGGGGGACGCCGCCGGGCATGTTGGCGACGGCGTAGTGGACGATGCCGTCCACCAGATAGATCGGCTCTTGGTGAGTGGTGGGGTGAGTGGTTTCGAAACAGCCGCCTTGATCGACGGCGACATCGACGATGACCGAGCCGGGGCGCATCAGCTTTAAGTCTTCGCGGAGGATGAGTTTGGGCGCGGCTGCGCCGGGGATGAGTACGCCGCCGATCACCAAATCGGCGCTGGCGAGTTGTTCCAGCAGATTGTGGCGGTTGGAGTACAGCGTCTGCACGTTGGCGGGCAAGGTGTCGGCGAGGTGACGCAGGCGTTCCAGCGACAGATCCAGTAGCGTGACGCGCGCACCCAGCCCAGCCGCCATGCGCGCGGCGTTGCTGCCGACCACGCCGCCACCGATCACCAGCACGTGCGCGGCGGCCACGCCGGGTACGCCGCCTAGCAATACGCCGCTGCCGCCGTAGTGTCTTTCGAGATATTTCGCGCCTTCCTGCACGGCCATGCGGCCAGCCACTTCGGACATCGGTGTGAGCAAGGGCAACTCGCCGGAGGGCAAGGCCACGGTCTCGTAGGCGATGCAGGTCGCACCCGAGGCCAGATGCGCTTCGGTCAGTTCGCGGTCGGCGGCGAAGTGGAAGTAGGTGAACAGGGTCTGCTCGGCGCGGATGCGCGGCCACTCGGCGCGTATCGGCTCTTTGACTTTGACGATCAGCTCCGCCGCCGCCCAAGTGGCATCGGCATCCGGCGCGATCTGTGCGCCCGCCGCCCGATATTGCTCGTCGCTGAAGCCGCTGCCCACACCCGCGCCAGTCTCCACCCACACGGAATGCCCCGCCGCGACCAAGGCAGCCGCCCCCGCCGGGACAAGGGCGACGCGATGTTCGTTGGACTTGATCTCTTTCGGTACGCCGATCTGCATCGGTGGTCTCCTTGGCTAATGCGGTTCCAGAAATCCCTCCGAGCGGTAGGTCAGCACCAGCGTGTCGCGGTGGCCGCCGTCTGCGGTGGGTTGTATCGGGGTGGATTCGTGGATGACTTTTTGGTCGTCGAGTAGCAGCAGCGTCCACGGTTCGGACAGGGTGAAGCGTTGTCCGTGACGGCCTTCGGCCTCGAAGATGCGGCTCTCACCGCCGCTGATGTGGTGTCGTCCGGCGAATAGGATGGCGACGAAATCCACGCCGTCGCGGTGCGCGCCTTCCGGCGTGGGGCGACCGATGCCGTGGCGGGTGTCGATGCGGAACTGGTGCGCTTCGACGAACCACGGGCGCGCGCCTTTGACGCTGGAACAGGTGTCAGCGATGCGGTGCAGCAGGTCGTGCCATACCGGCTGGGCGATGGTCGCGGGCGTGATCGGCTCGAAGCTGCGTAACATGCCGCCGTGCAGGGCGTTGTATTCCAGCGGCTGGTAGTGGGCGCGATGCGCCACCTGCGTCACCGCGTCGGCCTCGACGATGAAGCTGGCGTGTCGCCGCCGCCGATAGCGCCCGCCGTCTTTGAGGAAATTGTCCGGCGGCAGATCGTCCCAGCCGGCGCGCAGGGCTTCAAGATCGGCCAGCGGGTGCGCGATGAGAGTGCTCAGCCCCGCCGGGCTGAGCACGCCGTAGCCTTGGTTGTGCACGGCGTCGGCGAGGTAGCTGGGATCGAGGTAACTGGGGGCGAGCGTGACTATCGGCATGGCGGGATTTCAATCAATCGAAGGCATCATCGTACCTCAATGCACCACGTTGCCGGCAGCGAAACTATGGCGCGAGTTCTTGCTGTACACCACCGGCAGATGCATCCGGCGGGCCTCTTTCTTCACCTTGGTAGACAGGCTGTGGCTGACGAAATTGACCAGCACCACGACCAGTTCGGTGTCGCGCGGGATGACGTGATTCTTGTCGCCATGCTTGCGCCCCGTCCAATGGGTGAAGTGCTCGATGCCCTGCGCCTGTAACTCGCCCTTGATGGCCTCGATGTTGTCGCCGCCTACGATCAATGCTGACATGGTATCTGCCCCCGTTTTGTTGATGTGGGCAGATGGTAGAGCGGCGTATCCGGCAACGGAACGAAGTTATTTTGCTTTGTTTATGCAGATGAAGGATAAAGAAAAACCCCGCCAGCCCTGCCCTTGCGAGCAGACTCTGGCGGGGCTGTTCCAAGCCTGCTTACTTGCTGGCCGTGAAGTGCGTCACCTCGAAATGACCTTCCCAGCCATCCGCAGCGCGGGCGCGGATATCGACGCGGTGCAGGCCTTTGGGCAGATCTCGGCTGATGCGCAGGTTGACGCTGGCGCGCTCGGCGGGCCCCAAGGATAGATGATCGGCATCCAACTGATAGCTACCTTCGGGCAAGCCGCTCACGCTCAAGGTCAGCTCGGCAGGCGTGTAGAGTTTGTTGGAGATGCGCACCCGGTAATCGCTCACCGATGCCGCCGTGGCGCGCTCTGCACGATAGGCGACGATGTCGTAGGGCTGATATTTGTGCAGTCCCCACACGAACAGCGCGGTTCCCACGATGAAGATGACGCCAACCCAGTTGAAGCGGCGCGCCAGCGCCATCATCCGGCCCAGCATCGAAGTCGGGCGTTGTTGGCTGGACTCATACTTCAGCAATCCCGGCAGTTCGCCACCTTTGCGATCATGCAAGCGGGTGCAGGCATCCACGCACTCCGCGCAGTTGATGCAGGTATCGGCATTGGTGAATTTGCGCGGGTCGATGCCGATGATGCAGGAGGTCGCACAGTAATTACACTTGGCGCATTCGCCGGAGCGGCTCTCGTCATACTGGATGTGCAGCGCGTCCTTGTTCCTGAACAGGCGATAGCCCAAGCGATACAGGCAGGCGTAATCGCACCAGAAATAACGGATGACGGCGATGTCGAGGAACACGCCGACCACGAACACCAGATACAGCAGCGACATGAATTCCGAGAGTTTGGGGTCTAGCGTGAAGGTGATCAACGCCCACACTTGCTCTGGCGGATAGAAGTAGAACAGCGGCACGATGCCGGTGACCAACGAGATCCCCAAGAAACTCACCGCCAGCACCAGCCAGTTGACGAATTTGTTCTTGTCGGCGGCGACCGTCATGCCCTCCCCGGCCACGCTGACATCGGCCCGCTTGCCCAACATCCTGCGCGTCAGATTGTTGGCCCACTCCGACACTGTGTTCTGCGGACAGGCCCAGCCACACCAAATCGCCCCGATAGTGGAGTAACTCATCACCCCCGCCGCGATCAACATGACCGTGCTGCCCAGCATCAAGAAATAATCCGACCACCACACCTGCCGATTGAGGATGGTGAAATCGCCCGTATCCACGTCGATACGGAACAAGCCGAATGCCGGGATCAGGATGAACACCGCCAGCGAGAGAATCTGAACCAGCCGTCTTTGATTGTGATATTGCCTGGTGGACATGGAACTTCCTTCAGTTGACTTGGCAAAACGTCAGGCCCGCAACCCGACAGATGAGTGTGCCAAGGTTACCTCCAAATTCGAATATTTGCATTAACTAAATTAGCAAATTCTAATTCAGCATTCCCGGCAGGGAATTGACGATCGACTTTAGCAAAATGAACTGGCTATCAACCCAAGCTAGGCGAGGCTCACAACCCCTGTGCCCTAGCGTGGTTCGGATGAAACATCACCGGCACAGCGGTGGCTTTCAGCACCTGTTTTTTCATTTTCCCCATCACATGCATCTCGCAGGCGCGACAGTCGAATTTGAGCGTCAGCTTCTCGCTGCCATTGAGCAGCGTCATCGGCTCGGCGCGCACCTGACCTTGCACGCCAACCACGCCTTTGGCTTGTTTCGGGCACAGGCTCAAGCTGTAGCGGATGCAGTGGCGGGTGATCATCAGCGAGACTTCGCCGGTCTCTGCGTGCTGTTCGTAAGCGGCGGCGATGAGCTTCACGCCGTGCTTGGCGTAAAAAGCGCGCGCGGCAGAGTTGTTGACGTTGGCGAGGTAGGAAAGTGACTCTTCCGGGTAGGGCGCAGCTGGCTCGACAGCGGGTTTGCGGGGCTGGCGAACATGAGCGGCGAGGCGCGCAGCTTCTAGCTTTTCGACCGCTATCCGGCGGAGTTGGTTGAGCAGAGAGCTGGGGATGAACCAGGGTTGCGACCAATGGAGGGTGAACGGACTGAGTTCCGAGCCAACACCACCAAACCGTTCCTGGTGAGCTTGTCGAACCACGGGTTGCGCAGCATCGCATCCTTCGACGGGCTCAGGCGGGTGCCCGACCAAAAGATTCATGGGACGAACGGCGCTGCTGTGCAGCTCGAAATCCGTATTCCCGAACCTCGCCAACTGCTCGCGCAGCTTGCCTTCGGCCTCGTCAGGCTGTTTGGCGGGCTGTTTGTCGAACGGCGCACTGGCGGTAACCCAAATGCCGTCTTCGTCCTGCAAGGTCAGCGCGTAACCCTGCGCCGTCTCCTCGAACACCGCGCTCACACCTATCTTGCGTTCGGCGGATTTCTTGGTCAGCGCCTGCTCCCAAGTCTGATCGCTGTTGCGATTGATCTCCAAGCCGACGCGCAGGCCTTCCAACTCGAACATCTTTTCGTTCGGCCACACCCGCCAAAACTTGCCGATCTGCTTGACGCTATTGGCGCGGATGCCGCGCGTCTCGCGCTTGAGTAGGTAGTTGAGGCCGTCGCCGTTGGCCATCACTAGCTCGGTCTCGACCTCGAACCAGTCCGGCCCGAGCCGGCTCACCGTGCCCAGCGGCAGACCGACGAAGCTGGGCGAGTCGAACGCGCCGATGTCGGCTTTGCGCCCGTTGGAGAAGTAATCCGTCGCGCCGCGATGGAAGGTCTTGTCGGGATCGGGGGTGAAGAACAAGCGCGTCTTGCCGCTGGAGGAGCGTGCAAGGTCGGGGCGATCCTCCAGTATCTCGTCCAACAGGCGGCGGTAGTGGCCGGTGATGTTCTTGACGTAGGGCGCGTCCTTGTAGCGGCCTTCGATCTTGAAACTGCGCACCCCGGCGGCGATCAGCGCGCGCAGGTTATCGCTCTGATTGTTGTCCTTCACCGACAGCAGATGCTTCTCGTAGGCGACCACGCGCCCTTGCGCATCCTGCAAGGTGTAAGGCAGACGGCAGGCCTGCGAACAATCGCCGCGATTGGCGGAGCGACCGGTGTGGGCGTGGCTGATGTAGCACTGGCCGGAGTAAGCCACGCACAACGCGCCGTGGATGAAGTGTTCGATCACGGTGTCGGCAGGCACGGCGGCGCGCACTTTGGCGATCTCCTGGAGGGTCAGTTCGCGAGCCAGCACCAGTTGCGAGAAGCCGACATCGGCCAAGAACTTCGCCTTCTCCGGCGTGCGGATGTCGCACTGGGTCGAGGCGTGCAGGTCTATCGGCGGCAGATCGAGTTCGAGCAGCCCCATGTCCTGGATGATGAGCGCGTCCACCCCGGCTTCGTGGCAATCCCAAGCCAGACGGCGCGCGGCTTCCAGCTCGTGCTCGTGCAGGATGGTGTTGAGCGTGACGAACACGCGGGCGTGGAAGCGATGGGCGAGATTCGCCAGTTCGGCGATGTCGGCCATCGAGTTGCCCGCCTTGTCGCGCGCACCGAACGACGGCCCGCCGATGTACACCGCATCCGCGCCATGCAAAATGGCTTCGCGGGCGATGGCGGCAGTTTTGGCGGGGGCGAGGAGTTCGAGAGTCTGGATGTGTGCGGGCATAGTGCGGTGGATTATACCGGAGGCCCTCGCTCGAAAATCACCGCGATTTCGCATCGCACGCCTCTGGCGACTCGCCCGGCCAGCCGCATCGCCAAGCCAAAATTGGCGTCCTGCCTGGCACTGCGACAATTTGCCGCGCGACATCATGTCGCATTCCCACACTGCTGTGCGGTGAATATCATCCGCCCCTGATTTTTGTCCACCTCAGGGAACAACATGAAAAAACATCCATTCGTTTTAAACACCACACTACTGGCGCTGCTGGCAGCATTCGCCCATCCGGCCATGTCCGCCCCGAACGATGTGCTAGAAGAAGTGACCGTGAGTTCCACCACCATCGACGACCGTTTCAGCGCCAAACGCGGCGAAGCCTCCAGCGTCAGCACCATACGCGGCGAGACGGTGGAAGCCGAGCACGGCAAGAACATCCTCGACGTGCTGGAGTCCATCCCCGGCGTGACGGCTGAACTGCAAAGCGGCGACTCGGTCAAGATCATGTTGCGCGGCGTCGAAGCCCAGCGCTACATGGGCGAATCACCCGGCGTGGCCATCGTGATCGACGGCGTGCCGGTGAAGGAACGCACCGGGCGCGTCAACATCGACCTCGACAACATCGAGTCGATCAAGGTCATCAAGGGCGGCGCATCTTACCTCTACGGCGAAGATGCACTGTCCGGCGCGGTGGTCATCACCACCAAACGCGGCGCGAAGATGGCCGGGCTATCCGTCAGCACCGAAGGCGGCACGTTCCGCTATCGCAAGGGTGTGGTGCGCGCCGGTTTCGCCCGAGGCGACTGGATCGGCCACATCCAGACCAGCAACACCCAGTCGCTCGACTACTATTATCAGGGCGGCTATTTCCGTGACTACACCGACGGCAAACTGCAATACCTCGTCAACGAACATAGCGACCTGACCTTCGGCTTCGAGCAATCCAAGCGCGCCAAGGATAGCCACGGCACGGTACGCGGCGTGACCAATGCCCTGATCGACCCGCGCAGCTTCAACTCGCCCGGCGCGAAAGACTTTGCCCGCAAATACGACATAGGGCTGGACAAGATGTTCCTGACCTACGCCAACGATCTGGGCGACGGCTACAACCTGATGCTGAATACCTATCGTTACAAGGACCACACCAATTTCTGGTCCGGCTCGGTCGGGTATGCCGCCGTCGGGGCGACCCGCGTGAACATGTCCACCTTGCTCGACGCCTACACCTCGCAGAACGACCAGAACCAGCTGCAACGAGGCATCAAGGCCGAACTGCGCAAGGACAGTGAGCGTTTCGGCTATCTGGCCGGGCTGGACATCGGCCAGAACAACGACCGGCAGAACATCCACAACCTGATCGACTATTACACCTCCCCGGTCGGCGGCGTGCTGAGAACGGCTGGCACCACCACCTCCGATTTCATGATGCGCACCAAGACCAACGCCGCTTACGGCGAGGGCAAGTTCCGCCTGACCGATCCGCTGACTCTGACCGTCAACGCCCGTTACGACGACATCGGGATGCGCTACTCCGACTATCTGAATGCGCTGGAGCTGGGCACCAATTTCCGCGTCTGGTCCGAGCGCGTCGGTGCGAGCTACGCGCTGGATGCACAGCGCGAGATCTACGCCAACCTCTCCAACGGCTTCCGCACCCCCACGGTCCAGCAGCTTTATGCCGGCACGATCACGCCGACCAACGTGGTCGCCTCCAATCCCAATCTGCGCCCTGAACGCGCGTGGAATCAGGAGATCGGCGCACGAGTGAAATCGGAATGGTTCGGCATCGGCGTGGATGTGGAAACTGCGCTGTTCCAGATCGACCGCAAGAATTTCATCCTCAACGTGGGCGGGCAATATGCCGCACCGGGAACCGCCGTCGGCAGCGACCAATACCAGAACATCGGCGGCGTGCGCAACCGGGGGCTGGAGCTGGCAGTGAAGACCGACCGCAAGCTGCCGTTCTCCGTGGACGTCGCTTACACCTATCTGGACGCCAAGTTCACCAAGTACGACTCTTTCTTCCTGCAAACCGGCGCACGCGGCGCGTTCACCTACACCCCTTACAACAACACCGGCCACGTCGTGCCACGCTCGCCGCGCCACAAGCTCAACCTCGCCGGACACTACTCGCCCCTGCCCGGTCTGACGCTGACCACAGAGATCAACGCCCAGTCCGGCCTCTACGCCGACGAGTTGAACTGGATGTGGATCGGTGGCCGCGCCATCACCAACCTGATGGCGAGCTACGACGTGAAGAGCGGCCCGAGCAGCAAATGGTCGGTGTTCGCCCGCGCCGACAACCTATTCAACCGCTATTACTACAGCACGGTACGTGGTTCGGGCGACGCCAACGCCGACGGCAAATTCAACGCGGAAGACCTCTCCATCACCGTCAACCAAGGGCGCGTACTGACTGCAGGCCTCACGGCGACTTTCTAAAGGGGCGGACATGCGCAGCACTTTCACGATACTGGCGCTGGCGATCAGCCTTGCTGCCAGCGCTGCCGAGATGCCGCTGGCGGCCAGCGCCCCAGCGGCAGAACACGCCGGACATGCGAGCAGACACACTCATGGCTGGACCAACTATCCGCTCATCCAGCGCAGCATGAGCAAAGGCATGGACGGGCGCGGCACGGTGCTGATGAACGCCAGCAACATGCAGGCCGATCATCTGTACACCTACGCCCCCAGCGATGCCGTGCCGCACGAGTTGGAGCTGACCATGGCTGGCGCAAAGCTGGAAGCCCTGCCCAAGGTCGGCAACTACTACTGGGTGACGGCCCGCGAGGCGACACCCGAGCAAGTGATTGTCGCCTCGACCAGCTACTATTTCAGCAACCCCGGCCCTGCGCCGACCAAGATGCTGCTGAGCAAAAAACACGAGCTAGAGTTGATCCCACAGCCCTTACCGCGCGAACACAACAGCTACCGGGCCAAGGAAAAATGGCTGTTCCTGCTGCGCTTCGACGGTGTGCCGCTGGCCAATCAGCCGCTGACGCTGGAGACGCAGAACGGCAGCACGCTCCGTTTCACCAGCGATGCACAAGGCTACGCCGAAGTGCGTTTCCCCGACGACTTCAAGCCGGAAACCGAGGAAAAGCCTGTCAGCGGAGAGCACAGCCACGGCCCGCGCCGCGCCAGCTTCGTGCTGGCGACCGAGCATCACAACGGCAGCGTCCACTACCTCACCAGCTTCAATGCCAGCTACGGGCCGGATGCCTACACCGACCGCAATCTGGCGCTGGGGCTGGGTTTCACCTTGCTGGGCATGGCCTGCGGCGCGCCCTTGCTGCGGCACAAACGCAAAGCCTCCCCTGCCAGCGACACGCCTCAAACGCCTACCGGAGTCTGACATGCTGAAAAAGATATTCCCCACGCTCGGGCGTTTCCGCTTCGCCATCCAATTGCTGATGCTGCTGTTCACCGTGTACGGCAGCGCACTGATCGGCCATTACGCAGCGGAAAAAGTTTCCAACACGCTGCCCGCGCTCTCCTGCGCCTTCGACAAGCAGAACGGCGCGTACTGCGTGCTGGTTCCCTTGCAGCACCAGATGCACCACCGCATCGGCGAAGCGCTGGTGCAAGGCCAGCAGGTGTTCAACACTGTGGTGCTGCCGCTGTTCTTTTTGCTGCTGTCGTTCTTCACCTTCTTCGTGGTGCTGAACAAAGCGTTCTGCGGCTGGATCTGCCCGCTGGGCACGATGCAGGAGCTGTTGTTCCGCCTAGGCCGACGCTTCAACCGGCCCTTCCACCGCCTGAAGGAAACGCAGGCGCACAAGGCGCGCCCGGTGAAATGGCTGATGTTGCTGGTGCTGGTGCTGGGCCTGCCACTGCTGGCCGGGATGGGCATCGCGCCCGATCAAGTCGGCGACCCGTTCTGTCAGGTCTGCCCGTCGCGGCTGGCGACCACCCTGCTAACGGCGGACACCGAGCAGATCGCCGTGCGCACCGGCCACCCGATCAACTTCGCGCTGGGCGCACTCGGCAACGCGCTGTTCGGCTTCATTCTCATCGCCGCACTGGCCGCCCGCCAGCCGTTCTGCCGCATCTGCCCGCTGCTCTCGCTCAACGCCGCCTTCCAGAAACTCTCGCCGATGCGATTGAGCAAGCAGCCGCATGAGAAATGCGAAAAGTGCGGCATCTGCACCAAAGCCTGCCCGATGGACATCCACGAGATATGGAAGAAAAGCGGCCACAAAGCCTTCAACGAAGACTGCACCCTGTGTGGCCGCTGCGCCGAATACTGCCCCGACGACGGCGTGATCCAGATCAAGTTCTTCGGCCTGCCGCTGTTCAAATCCTCGCGTGACTACTACAAAGCGCGGGTGAAGAGCGAAACACCGGAAGGAATGCCGAAGGGAAAAGTGATCTGGCTGAAACCGGCAGATACCAAGTTGAAAGCGGAGTAAGCCGTAGGGTGCGCAATCGCACCCTACGGCTATTCCACTCTAGGGAAACAGAATCATGACCGACCTATTCAACCCCGCCCTGTTGCCGCGCGAGGTAACCTTTTTCAGCGTCTGGCTGCTCGGCCTGTCGATGGGGCTGACTGCCTGCACCGCCACTTGCCTGCCTTTTATGAGCAGTTGGGTGTTGGGGCGCGGCGGCGCGCGGGCGCTGGTGTTGCGCGACACCGGCCTGTTCATCGGCGGCAGGATTCTGGCTTACGCCCTGCTCGGCGGACTGGCTGGCGGCGCAGGCGTCTGGCTGGGACAGACGCTGAAGAGCGGCCTCGGCAACGGACTTATCGGCGCAGCCAGCATCGCCGCCGGGCTTTGGCTGCTGCGCGCCCGCCCGCACGCCCCCTGCGGCGTAGCCCGTGCAGCAGGCGGCACGCCGCCGCTATTGCTGGGATTCTCGCTCAGCTTCACTCCCTGCGCCCCGCTCGCCTCGCTGCTCGCCCTGTGCGCCGCCGCAGGCGAGATCGGCAACGGCGCGCAGTTCGGCCTAGCCTTCGGGTTGGGTGCCGCGCTCACTCCGCTGCTGATCCTGCTGCCGCTGATCGGCCTGTTCGGTCAACTGCTGCGCGACAACCGCGAATGGCTGACACGCTGGATACGCTACGGCGCGGCGCTGGTGCTGATCGCCATCGGAATCAGGCGGATATTGCTGGCGGCGTAATGCCGACGTCGCTCTGCGGCAAATTGCCGCATTCCCAATTCGGCTCATCTCGCCTACTATCCCGCACCATGACCGACCTTCCGCTCCCCGCACTCGCAAAGTCCCCCGCCATTGGTGATGGACGAGGGCTGTCGCCCGCGATCTTTGCCGCGCCATACCAGCCTGCTGGCGCAAACACGGCTCGGCTGGTTGCGCTGAGCGTGGTGCTGTCCGTCCATGCCGGGGCGCTGGGATTTTGGCTGATGAAGCCTGAGCCAGCGCAGGTGCTGGCGAGCGAGATGCAGGTGGCGGTGGAGATCGTTGCGCCCAGCCCGGCTCCCGCTGCTGCGCCGACGCCGGTTCCCGAGCCGGTGAAGACTCCACCGCCGAAGAAGACTGCGCCGCCTGCCCCGGTGGCTGAGCGGGCGATCATCCCGCTGGCAGCGACCCCGACACCACCGTCACCAGCGACGGTCGCAGCTCCCGTGCCGACTCAGGCGGCTGCACCGGTGATCGTGCCAAGTGCGCCAGTGATCCCGGATACCGAGCCGGATTACAAAGCAGCGTATCTGAACAATCCGACACCGCCCTACCCGCTATCGGCGCGGCGCATGGGAATACAGGGCCGCGTGGTGCTGAACGTCGAAGTGCTGGCCGAAGGTTCGTGCGGTCAGGCACTCGTCCAGCAAAGCAGCGGTTACGCCATGCTGGACAATTCCGCGCTGCAAACGGTGCGGAGCTGGCGCTTCATCCCGGCGCGGCAGGCCGGGCAGTCCGTCACCAAGTGGTTCCGCATCCCCATCCAATTCACCCTGAAGGACAATGAAGCATGAGCAATCTGTTTTCCGTGAACTCGACTGTGGTCTCCGTCACCCTGCTGGTGCTGGTGCTGCTGTCCATCGTCACTTGGTCTATCGCGCTGTTCAAGCTGTGGCAACAGCGACAGGCGATCCGGCAGAACCGGGCTTTCAGCGCAGCTTTCTGGGCGGCGCGCAACTGGCAGGATGCGGCTGGCATCGCTCATTCCGGGCAAGGCGACTTGGCGCACTTGGCTCAGGCCGGATTCGCCGAGGTTCAGACGCTGAGCGGAGAGCCGCAGGATCTGAAGCATCTGGGCGCACCGCAGGAGATTCTGGAAAGTACCTTACGCCAACAGATCCAGAACATCCAGCGCTACCATGAGCGCGGCTTGGCGGAGTTGGCCACCATCGGTTCGACCGCCCCTTTCGTCGGCCTGTTCGGCACGGTGTGGGGCATCATGCACGCCTTGCAGGACATAGGCCGTAGCGGCGCTGCCACGCTGGACGTGGTGGCCGGGCCGATCGGCGAGGCGCTGATCGCGACCGCCATCGGCATCGCCACCGCCCTGCCCGCCGTGCTGGCCTACAATTTCTTCCTGCGCCGCCTGCGCGTGCAGATGACCGAGCTGGAGAACTTCGCACACGACTTCCTGCGTCTGGCGCTCAAGCAGAACATCCGGGGGTAAGCGTGGCTTTCAATTCGAAGTCCGAGCAAAACATGATGAGCGAGATCAACGTCACGCCGTTGGTGGACGTGATGCTGGTGCTGCTGGTGGTGTTCATCATCACCGCGCCGCTGCTGGCCCCGCAGGCGCTCAAGATCAACCTGCCCAAGACCACCGCCGTGGCACAGAACGACAAGCCGCAGCATGTGCATCTTACGGTCGATGCGTCAGGCAACATCGAACTGGACGGCGTGACGATGGACGATGCGAAACTGGCCGAGACGCTGAAGCAGCGCGCCGTTGATCCGCAATTCCAAGTGCAGGTCGAGGCCGACAAGACCGTGCCTTATGGCCGCGTCGCCGAGATGATGGCCATCGCGCAAGAGGCGGGGGTCGCTAGGCTCTCGTTCATCACGATAGCGGGCAAGTAAGTTCTATTTCCATTCCCGGCAACCCAGTTGCCATTTAACCAAGGAGGTGTGTGATGAAAAAAGTATTGATGGCACTATTTCTGATGAGCAGCTTTGCTGTGACAATCGCCGTCGCTTGCGAAACCAGTGAGCACAAGGCGAAGCAATCGACCGCTGGAACGACCTCCTCCGGCACGCCGACTGCTCCGACCAAATAATCGAGGAGACCAGAATGAATCGCAGAGAGATGTTGTTGGGCACGGTCGCTGCGGCTGCCGCCCTCACCGCAGGTCAGTCCTTCGCCGCAGAACACGACCATGCCGCAATGAGCCACGAACACCATCACGGCAACCCCAACCAGAAGCTGGCCGAGGCGGCGGCAGACTGCGTGCTGAAGGCGCAGTTCTGCCTGCAACACTGTCTGGTTTCGATGGGACGCGGCGAGACCGAACTGGCCGCCTGCGCCCGCAGCGCCAGCGAGACCGCCACCCTGTGCGCCGCCCTGCAAGGCTTGGCCACCGCCGATTCCAAGCACTTGGCCGCGCTGGCCAGAGTCGCCATGGAGGTATGCAAGGATTGCGAAGAGGAATGCAAGAAGACTGACAAGCACCCCGAGTGCAAGGCCTGCGGCGAAGCCTGTGCGGCGTGTTACAAGGAGTGCAAGAAGCTGGTCGGCTAGAAGAAACGGGGCGCTGATGGCCTATCCCGCATCGCCCCGACTGCTCACCATTTCCGGCTGGTAGATCTGCACATTGTTGCGCCCGCTGGCCTTGGCGTAATACATGGCGATGTCGGCGTTCTTCAGCAAGGTCTTCTTGTCGCCGCCATGCTCGGGATACAGCGCCACGCCGACACTCGACGAGATGTGGATGGCATGTCCGTCGAATTCGTAAGGCTGGGCGATGGTGAACATGATCTTTTCCGCCACGAGCAGGGCGTCCTGCGTCGACTCGACTGTCGCCAGCAGAACCACGAACTCATCGCCGCCCATGCGCGCAACAGTATCAGACTCCCGCACACAGACCTGCAAGCGTCGGGCGACCTCGCGCAGCACCAGATCACCGGCCTCGTGACCTAGCGAGTCGTTCACGGGTTTGAAACGATCCAGATCAAGAAACAACAGCGCTAGATGTGCCTTGCTGCGCTTCGCTGATGCCAGCGCCTGACGGCAGCGGTCGATGAACAGGGTGCGGTTGGACAAGCCGGTGAGGATGTCATGGTGTGCCAGATATTGCATCTGCTCTTCGACCTGCTTCTCCTTGGTGACATCGTCATAGATCGCCACGATCTCGCCATTGGGCAGCTTGTAGATGTAGTTCTCGCGCCAGCCCGAGATACGTCCATCCTTGTAGAAGGCCTGAGGAAAATGCTCGGCATTGCCGCTCTGCCACACTCGCCTGAGCACGTCGAGCAGGCCGAATTCGATGATGCCGGGGAATAATTCGACCACACTCCTGCCCAGCACATCCTGACGAGAAATATTCTCGATCAGCTCAGCCGCCCGATTGAATGCCGTGAAAACGAACTCGCCGCCGTCCTCAGACGGACGGTACACCGCCACCCCGCTACGCAGATTCTCGAACATCTCTTTCAGGCGCGCCTCGTCCTCACGCAACTGCTCGTCAATCCGCTTGCGCTCTGAAATATTGCGCAGGAAACAATAGAACCGACCGCCGTGGAAGGGACTGAAATTGACGCTGGCTTCGACATCGACCAGCCGTCCATCCTTGCGGCGATGGCGGGTTTCGAAATAATCCCCGCCCGACTCGATGACTTTCTGGATATGGCGGGCCGTCTCTTCCGGCGTTTCCATCGCCTCCACATCCGAGACGCACATCGACAGCAACTCATCCCGGCGGTAACCCATCATCTGGCAGTAAGCGTCGTTCACCTCCAGAAAGCGTCCTTGGACATCAGCGACCCAGAACCCGTCCAGCGAGTGATGAACCATGACCCGATACTGTTCTTCTTCATTTTCACGCAGCGCATCCTCTATGCGCTGATGCTCCTGAATATGGGCCTTCATAGGGCGAAACAACAGCAAGTAGAGCACCGGCAGGAGCAACACGATCAGCAGCACGGCATCCACGACCGCCTCCGTCGCGGGCGACAGGCTAGGCAAATAGCGCAACAGCCCCATCACCAGAGCTTCGGTCAGGAAAACGGATAGAACAAGAAAGGAAAGGAGCAACAAGGGGGACTGCCAGATGCGGGGGAGCGGAACGTGAGCGACGACCGCCCGCTCTCGCTCTCGCATATCTCCGGCCGGAACCCCTCGTTTATCGCTCGACACGCCACACCCCCGTCCACACCACCCCGGCCTGATTATAGGCCGCATCGCTTAGCGACGCTCAGGAAAACTGGCGCTCCTGCGCGAGACTGCGATGGTAGAATCCGGCCTGATTTTTCTCCGTTCCGCCATGTCCCAGCCAGCCTTCATCCACCTCCGCCTGCACAGCGAATATTCCGTCCTCGATGGCATCGTGCGCCTTGATGTCGAGGTCAAAAAGCAGGATGCGGAGGGCAACTCCTACAAAGAGCATGTCTGCCCGCCGGTGGCGCGCGCGCGCGAAGACGGGATGCCGGCGCTGGCGCTGACCGACCTGTCCAACGTGTTCGGCATGATCAAGTTCTACAAGGCGGCGCGCGGCGCGGGGGTGAAGCCTTTGATCGGCTGCGATGTGTTCATCAGCAACGATGCCGAGCGCGACAAGCCTTACCGCTTGCTGCTGCTGTGCCAGTCCAACGCGGGCTATCTGCTGCTGTGTCGTTTGCTGACGCGCGCCTTTCTGGAGAACCAGCACCGGGGTCGCCCCGAAGTACGGCGCGAGTGGCTGCGCGACAGCACCGAAGGGCTGATCGCACTGTCCGGCGCACATCTGGGCGATGTCGGCACAGCACTGCTGAACGGCAACAAGAATTCGGCTCGGCAGTTCGCGCTGGGCTGGGCGGCGCTGTTCCCGGATCGCTACTATCTGGAAGTGCAGCGCACCGGCTACCCGCGCGAGGAAGACAACGTGCGCGGAGCGACGGCGCTGGCGACCGAGCTCGATCTGCCGCTGGTGGCGACGCATCCGGTGCAGTTCATGCAGCGCGACGAATTCAAAGCGCACGAGGCGCGCGTGTGCATCGCCGAGGGCTATGTGCTGAACGACAAGCGCCGCGCCAAGGTATTCACCGAGCAGCAATATTTCAAGACACAGGCGGAGATGCGCCAGCTGTTCCGCGATCTGCCCGAGGCGCTGGAGAACAGCGTGGAGATCGCCCGCCGCTGCAATCTGACGCTGAATCTGGGCCGCCCGCAACTGCCAGACTTCCCCACGCCCGAGGGCATCGGCCTAGATGATTTCCTGCGCAGCGAGTCGGAACGCGGCCTGATGCAGCGCATGGCGCAGCTCTACCCGGACGAGACCGAGCGCGCCGCCAAGTTGCCGGAATACATGGCGCGGCTGGTGTTCGAGGCCGACACCATCGTCAAGATGGGCTTCCCCGGCTACTTCCTCATCGTGGCCGACTTCATCCGCTGGGCCAAGGCCTACCGCCACGAGCGTTTCCCCTACGGCGTGCCGGTCGGGCCGGGCCGAGGTTCCGGCGCAGGCTCACTGGTGGCCTATTCGCTCGGCATCACCGATCTCGATCCGTTGCGCTACGACCTGCTGTTCGAGCGTTTCCTGAATCCAGAGCGGGTCTCCATGCCCGACTTCGACGTGGATTTCTGTCAGGACGGACGCGAACTGGTGATCCGCTACGTGCGCGACAACTACGGCGCACACTGCGTCTCGCAGATCGCCACCTTCGGCACCATGGCCTCCAAAGGCGTGATCCGCGACGTGGGACGGGTGATGGATTTCCCCTACGGCCTGTGCGACAAGCTCTCCAAGCTGATCCCGATCGAAGGCGTGAAACCGGTCTCACTGAAGAAAGCGCGCGAGATGGAGCCGGAGTTCAACGCCATCATCGCCAGCGAAGAGGGCGTGGACGAGCTGATGGAGCTGGCCGAGCGGCTGGAAGACCTCACCCGCAACATCGGGATGCACGCCGGTGGCGTGTTGATCGCCCCCGGCCAGCTCACCGACTTCTGCCCGCTCTACATCGCCGACGGCAGCAACCCGGTGAGCCAGCTCGACAAGGACGACGTAGAAGCCATCGGTCTGGTGAAGTTCGACTTTCTGGGCCTGCGCACGCTGACCATCATCGACTGGGCGGTGCGGTATGTGAACGACCTTAAGGGGAAGGGGGAAGGGAACGCGCCTGCGGCGCTCAAGGGAGAAGGGGAAAAAACCACGGCCCCGCTGTTACCCTTCCCCCTTCCTCCTTCTCCCTTCTCAATAGAGACCATCCCGCTGGACGACAAGCCGACCTACGACCGCATCTTCAAGACCGCCAACACCACGGCGGTGTTCCAGTTCGAGTCGCGCGGCATGAAGGACACGCTGGTCAAGGCCAAACCAGACTGTCTGGAAGATTTGATCGCGCTGAATGCGCTGTACCGCCCCGACCCGATGGACTTCATCCCCGACTTCATCAACCGCAAGCATGGCCGCGAGTCGGTGGTCTATCCGCACCCGTGTCTGGAAAAAGTGCTGATCCACACTTACGGCATCATGGTGTATCAAGAGCAGGTGATGCAGGCGGCGCAGGTGGCGGCGGGCTATAGCTTGGGCGGCGCAGACATGCTGCGCCGGGCGATGGGCAAGAAGAAGGCCGACGAGATGGCGAAGGAGCGCGCCAAGTTCGTCGAAGGCGCGGCCAAGAACAACATCGAGGCGGGCCAAGCCAACGAGATCTTCGACGTGATGGAGAAGTTCGCGGGCTACGGCTTCAACAAATCGCACGCCGCCGCCTATTCGCTGGTGGCCTACCAGACCGCCTATCTCAAGTGCCACCATCCTGCCGCGTTCATGGCTTCGACCATGACTTCGGAAATGGACAACACCGACAAGGTGAGTTTCTTCTATCAGGACACGCTGCAACAGGGCCTGACCATCTTGCCGCCGGACATCAATTCGTCGAACTATCGCTTCGCGCCGATGGACGAAAAGACCATCGCCTACGGTTTGGGCGCGATCAAAGGCACGGGGCAGGCAGCGATCGAGAGCATCTCTGCCGTGCGCAAGAGCGGCCCGTTCAAAGACCTGTTCGATTTCTGCCGCCGCGTGGATAAACGCATCGTCAACCGGCGCACCATCGAGGCGCTGATCCGGGGCGGCGCGTTCGACAGCATCAACGACCACCGTCATCAACTGATGGCCTCGCTGGATGCGGCACTGGAAGCCGCCGACCAACACGCCCGCCACGCCAACCAGAACAGCCTGTTCGGCGATGATGACGGCGCGGACTTGCCGGTGACGATGGCGGATGTCGAGCCCTGGGGCTTGCGCGAAAAATTACAGCACGAGAAGACCGCGCTGGGCTTCTACCTCAGCGGTCACCCGTATCACGAATACGCGCCGGAGTTGGCGCAGTTCATCAAGCTGAAGCTGGGCGATGTCACCCCGCAGATGGCCAGCTCGGGCCGCAGCACCAACAGCTATGGCGAAGGCGGCGGTGGGCGGCGCAACCCCGGCGTGGCGGTGACGCTGGCCGGCATCGTCGCCGGCATCCGCATCCTGCAAACCCGGCGCGGACGCATGGCGGCGGTGACGCTGGACGACGGTTCGGCGCAACTGGAAGTGACGGTGTTCAACGAAGAATTCGAGCGCAGCCGCCCGTGGATACGCGAAGATGAATTGCTGGTAGTGCGCGGCAAGGCTGGCATGGACGAATACTCAGGCGGGATGCGGGTGAACGGCGAAGAGTTATTCGATCTGGCCTCGGCGCGCTCGACCTTCGCCAAACGGCTGGACATCGCCGTCACGGCAGACAGTGGCATTAGCGTCGCCCAGTTGAAAACAGCGATCTCGCCCTGGCGCGAGGGCCGCTGCCCGGTCGCCATCCATTACCGCAACGCCGTCGGCAGCGCCCAACTCAAGCTGGGCGAAAGCTGGAACCTGTCGCTGACGGATGATCTGCTGCGCGGATTGAGCGAACTGGTTGGTAAGGAAAACGTACGGATCGTCTACTGAGTAAACGTAAAACCCGGACTATCCATTAACCCCCTATGCTCATTCCCGAGCAGGCAGGCGGGTGGGGCGGTTCGAATGGATAGGCTGAATCGATAGGGCGCGCTAACACGCCCTACCCCATTTCCGGCTGGTAAAACTGGCAGTTGTTGCCGCCATGCTCCTTGGCGTAGTACATGGCGATGTCGCCGTGCTTGAGCAAAGTATCCATATCGTCGCCATCGTCTGGGAACACGGCGATGCCGATGCTGGCGCTGATGGACAGCGTATTCCCCAATATCTCATAAGGCTGGATCACCGATTCCAGCAGTTTCTGCGCCAGCACACCTGCGTCTTCGGCGCTGGCGATGCCCGCCAGCAGGATGATGAACTCGTCACCACCGTGGCGCGACACGGTATCGACTTCGCGAATACCGGACAGCAGCCGCTGTGTCACTTCGATCAGCAGCAGGTCGCCGACCTTGTGGCCCAGCGTATCGTTGATGGGTTTGAACTTATCCAAGTCGATGAACATCACCGCCGTCTGGGTATGGCTGCGCCGGCAACGCGCCAGCACGGTCTGGAAACGATCCTGTAGCAGATAGCGGTTGGGCAGGCCGGTCAGTGCATCGTGATTGGCAAGGTGCGACATGCGCAGTTCGGCCAGTTTGCGCTCGGTGATGTCGAGGCGGATCGAGATGTAGCGGACGATATGCCCCTCCGCATCCTTGAGCGGCACGATGGTGGAATCGACCCAGTATTGCGCGCCCGACTTGGCCCGGTTGCAGCATTCGCCACGCCAAGTATCGCCGCGCGAAATGGTGCGCCACATCTCGGCGAAGAAGCTTTTCGGATGATGACCGGAACTCACGATGCGGTGGTCGTTGCCCAACAGCTCTTCCTCGCTATAGCCACTGACCTCGCAGAATTTCTGATTGACCTGAAGGATACCTCCCTGCGGATCGGTCACCGAAACGATGGCGTGCTGATCTATCGCCTGAAGATAGGCCGAGAGTTCGCTGAAAGCACGCTCCACATTCTGTTTGGCGTGCAACAACTCCTTCGCATCCTGCGCCTCTTTTTCCGAGCGACGCAGATCGCGGGCGACTTCCTTCAATCTGACTTCCTGCTTGGCCAGCCGTCGGCTGAACCAAATCGCCAATGCCAGACCCGCAAACAAAATGCCAAAGATCAGCACACTGGTTTGCCGCACTCGCGTCGCCGCCATGCCCTCGACCTTGCTCAACGGAATGGTGATGGAAATCGCGCCCAACAATTGGTTCTGCCTCCATTGCTTCCCGGAGGGGATATGCTCGGCCTTGCGCCGCGCGATGATCTCAGGCGAATTCTCGTAAGCGTTGTGACAGGCGACGCAAGATGGCTGCGAAGCGGCATCGGGACTCAGGTAGCGCAATACCCGCTGCCCGCCCTGCTCCTCAAAACGCCAGATCGGCTGCCAAACTATCGGCTGGGCGGGGCTGGCTTTATCCTGCTGCTCGATCTGCGGCCAAGCCCAGCGCAAGAAGTCGTCGGAAAGCCCCTGACTGGCTTCCAGATTCCACTTGCTGACGGGTTTGTATTGAAAAAGGTGGGAGGTGTTCGCGCTCGACGCCTGACCGAGCAACTTCAAGAATTGCGCGGGGATGGGTACGTAGCCCTTCATATTGGCCGAATCGACATGCGGGCCGAAGCCGTCTTGCCTGAGTTTTTCAGCGACTTCCTTGGCATAAACGGAACGGGCCGTGGTCGCCTGCACGGCAGCGATCTCGGCGAAAGCGACAGCTTGGCTCTCGATTGTCTCTCTGACGGCGCTCTTGATGACGAAATAGGCGAAAACCGCCGTGCACACGAACACGCCCATCAAGAGCATGAGTGTGAAATTTCGCTGTGGCTTGATCTGCATCATCGTCAACGTACATCCCTGAGGCGCGGCCTTTGCCCGATGATACACCCGTCGCACTGTCATAAATAGCCACAGTGATTCAGTCGATAATCGGCACAGGAAGCTCTATATAATCGCCCCCATGCAGACCACTATCTCCCTCGTCGCCGCCAGCACTTACCTGCTGATGCTGGTCGGCTATTTCCTCCCGCGCCTACGCTGGCTCCACATCCCTACCATGGCCGCCATCATCGCCTTCGACGTGAGCGTGCCCTTCTACCTCTACACCCACCGCGACTGGTGGCATCGGCTGATCGAACAGGAAGACATTTTCTCGTTCTTGGTGTGGATGCATTTCGGCCTGTTCATCGCCATGTACACGCTGGACGTGTTGCAGGTACTCACCGCCAAGAAACTCTTGCAAGGTGACCCGGAAGCCCGCCAAGAACATCGCAGCCAAGGCAAAGCGCTACTGTTCGTGCGCGGTTTAGTAATTCTGACCGGCGCAACGCTGGCGAACCCGGAATAACTAAAAATCCCCCATTCATAGAGCGCTGGCGCGCCATGAACGAGGGATAAGTGTCCGACCCACGAACGCCGCGCTGCGATCCAGCGCGGCGCGTGGCTTGCTACCAGCCCGATTCACGCTCGGGCGTGGCGCTGATCTTGTGGATGGAGAGGTCGGCACCGTTGAACTCTTCCTCAGCGTCGAGGCGGATACCGACGAATTTCTTGACGGTGGCATAGACGAGGTAGCCGCCGATGAAGGCAATGACGATGCCGAGCAGCGTGCCCAGCAGTTGCGAGGTAAAGCTGATGCCGCCCAGTCCGCCGAAGGCTTTCAGACCGAAGATGCCTGCGGCGATACCACCCCATGCGCCGCACAGGCCATGCAGCGGCCAGACGCCCAGCACGTCGTCGATCTTCCAGCGGTTCTGCGTCAGGGTGAACATCCAGACGAACAGTCCGCCCGCTACGCCGCCAGTGAACAGCGCACCCAGCGGATGCATCACGTCAGAGCCGGCACACACCGCGACCAGACCCGCCAGCGGGCCGTTATGCACGAAGCCGGGGTCGTTCTTGCCGACCCACAGGGCGACCAACGTGCCTCCGACCATCGCCATCAAAGAGTTGACGGCAACCAGCCCGCTGATCTTGTCTATGGTCTGGGCCGACATTACGTTGAAGCCGAACCAGCCGACGGTCAGGATCCAGGCGCCCAAAGCCAGGAAGGGGATACTGGAAGGCGGATGGCCGGAGATCTGGCCCTCCTTGCCATAGCGGCCACGGCGCGCGCCCAGCAACAACACCGCCGCCAATGCGACCCAACCGCCCACAGCATGAACCACCACCGATCCGGCGAAATCATGGAACTCAGCGCCGAAGCTGGCATTGAGCCAGTCCTGCACGCCGAAGCGATGGTTCCAAGCGATGCCTTCGAAGAAGGGATAGATGAAGCCGACCAGCACGAAGGTCGCCGCCAGCATGGGATTGAAGCGCGCCCGTTCGGCCACGCCGCCGGAGACGATGGCGGGGATGGCGGCAGCGAAGGTGAGCAGGAAGAAGAACTTCACCAGCTCGTAACCATTCTTTTCTGCCAGCACGTCTGCGCCGCTAAAGAAGTTGATACCGTAAGCGATGCTGTAGCCGACGAAGAAGTAGGCTATGGTCGAAACGGCGAAATCGCCCAAGATCTTGACCAGCGCGTTGACTTGATTCTTCTTGCGCACCGTGCCCAGCTCCAGAAAAGCGAATCCGGCGTGCATCGCCAACACCATGATCGCGCCCAGCAAGATGAACAGGGCGTCGTTACTGACTTTCAGGTTTTCCATATTTCTCTCCGTAGTGCAAACCGCACTCATCTAGCAAACGGCGTGCCTAAAACCGTAATGACTTGTTATAAAAGAAATCATACTTTTAAACGACAGCTATCCGCACACGCACGCGCTTGTTAATGGTGCGCATATTCTCCTTGTGCACCATAGTTAGCACCAGAAAGGTGCGCCGCGATTAATCTGACAGCGCCAACAAAAAAGGGAGCCGAAGCTCCCCTTTTGCTGATGACCGGAAACGATCAGGCGCGCTTGCGGAATTCGCAGGTGCGGGTGTCGATCTCGATCTTGTCGCCGATGTCGATGAAAGCGGCCACTGGCAGTTCGAAGCCAGATCCCTTCAGGCGGGCAGGCTTCATCACCTTGCCGGAAGTGTCGCCGCGCACAGCTGGCTCGGTGTACTCGATCTCGCGCACGATGGTGGTGGGCAGCTCCACGGAGATGGCCTTGCCGTCGTAGAAAGTCACTTCGCACTTGTCTTCCATGCCGTCCACCAGAAAGTTCAGCGCGTCGCCGACGTTGTCCTTCTCGACTTCGTACTGGTTGTACTCTTCGTCCATGAACACGTACATCGGATCCGCAAAGTAGGAGTAGGTGCACTCCTTCTTGTCGAGGATGACCTGATCGAACTTGTCATCGGCCTTGTAGACCGCTTCGCTGGGCGCATCGGTCAACAGGTTCTTGAACTTCATCTTCACTACCGAGCCGTTACGGCCAGAACGACTGTACTCAGCCTTCTGCACCACCAGCGGCTGGTTGTTGACCATCACCACGTTACCAGCGCGCAATTCCTGTGCGATCTTCATTTCATCTGTCCTTGAAAAGGGTTTAAGGGGCTAAATTCGAAGGCGCGCATTCTACCCGCTTTGCGACAAAAATCCAGCAAATTCAAAGCCAGATTGTTGCCCGCCAACTGCCCGGACCAGCGCATGGCGTGCTGCGTCAGCCCCTCGCGCTGCGCGGCGAATCGCCCCCAGGCCAGCGCCGCCCCCTGTTCCACATTCCAGGCCTGCCACAACTGTGTCAGCGCCTCCGCCGCCTCGGGCGACAAGCCTGCGCAGTAACGCGCCGCCAGCGCCTGTAACTTTTCCAGATGCACGCCGTCGTGTTGCGGATAGATCTGCCAGACGAAAGGCTTCGCCGCCCATTGCGCCCGCACGCAAGAATCCTCGCCGCGCACGAAATTCACGTCGCACGCCCACAACAAGTAGTCGTAGCGCTCCTGTTCGACGAAGGGCAACACCGCCACGCGCAAGTTGCCACGCCGCCAGTGCCGACCCACGAACCTGCCGCTCACCCTGAGTGCATCGAAGGGGGTAGTTTCAAAGAACTGCGCCACCTGCGGCAGGATGCGCCCTTCCGGCACCAGACAGGTGACCAGCGTCGCGCCCACACTCCAGACTTGCAACAGCTCGCCCACGGCAGCATTCTCGTAACCGAACAGTGAGATGCGCAATTCGTCCGGCTGCGGCGCTGGCAGATCGAGCGACTGCCAGTAGTCCACGATGGCTTGCGGGTCGCGCTGAAAGGCATCGCGGCGTGCCAGCAGATCGCGCTCCAGCAACAAGCCGCCCGTCTTCGGTGTGAAGCCGGGAAAGAAGAAGTGCTTGGTCAGCGGCAAGGTCGGATGCGGCGAAGGCAGTCCGTGACAGCCTTCCACCCAGTCTTCAGCGGAGAGATATTCGAGGTTGATCCATAGCGGCGGCTCCGCCAGCATCGCCATCGCCGCGATGTAATCTGGCGGCAGCTCGCAGGCGAAGGCTTCGATGACGAGTTGAGCGGGAGTGACTTTCGCGTATGGGCGCTCGCTTCCGAGCCCCTCACCCCCAGCCCCTCTCCCGCTAGCGGGAGAGGGTGGCCGACAGGTCGGGTGAGGGATCCAGCACACCACCTCCACCCCTTTACACTGCTGCCGCTCCAGCGTCACCTCCAACTCCGGGCACAGCTTGCCGAAGCTCACCAGATCGTCCACCCACAGTCTGACTGCCACGCCTTCGGCGCTAAGATTCTTGGCCAGCCGCCAGCACACGCCGATGTCGCCGTAGTTATCGACGACGGTGCAGAACAGGTCGCAGGTGATACCGTTCATAGTTCGACAAGCTCACCACGAACGGAGGGGAGGTGCGGGTACGCGACAGATCTCATGCCGTCCGGTTCAATCTCGGGTCGAACGCATCCCGCACCGCATCGGCGAACAGGTTCGCCGCCAGCACCAGAACCAGCATGAAGCTGAACGCCGCCGCCAGCGTCCACCACACCATCGGTTCGCGCCCCATCTCCAGCCGGGCGGCGTTGATCATAGTACCGAAGCTGATGGTGGAAGGATCGACACCGACGCCGACGTAGGACAGCACGGCCTCGGCCAGCACCAGTGCGGAGAATTCCATCACCACCGAGATCAGCACGATGTGCATCACGTTGGGCACGATGTGGCGGGCAAGGATGCGCAAGCTGGACACACCGAAGGCTTGCGCCGCCTGGATGTATTCCAGCTCGCGCAGCTTGAGCGTCTCGCCGCGCAGCAAGCGGCACAGCCCGCTCCAACTGGTCACGCCGAGGATCAGGCACAGCGCCAGCAGCCGCACATCGGCGCGCTCGGCGGCAGTCTCGAACCAGTCGGCGTGCTGTTCGATCACCACCTGCATCATCAGCACCGCCGCCGCGATCAGCAGCACGCTGGGGATGGAACTCAGCACGGTGTAGACGTACTGGATGACATCGTCCACCCAGCCCCGGAAATAGCCCGCCGCCACGCCGAGGAACAACGCGAACGGCAGCATCACCAGCGTAGTGACGGTGCCGATCACCAGCCCGGTGCGGATGCTTTTCAGCGACAGATACAGCACGTCCTGCCCGACTTTGTCCGTGCCGAGGACGTGGTAGGCTGCGGCGAGATTGACGAGTGCGCCGAGCAACGCGGCGAGGATGAGGGTGGCGACCACTACGTCACGAGTCACTTTCGTCATTCCCGCAAAAGCGGGGATCCAGCCATTCAAAAAAGGCCTAGACTCAACCCCACCGGATTTCCGCTTGCGCAGGAATGACGATAAAGATACGGCGAGCAGCCCAGCCAGCAGTACCCCGTCCGCCGCGCCGACCAGCCCGCGCCGCACCACATCTCCCGCCCATTCCTGTGCCGGATCAGCCAGATGCGCACCGCCGAACTTCAGCCTAGGGAAGTCGCGCTGGGTCGAGCCGTCGGGCTGAGCGATGGTCTCCTTGGCGTAGAGATAGGCCGACAGCGGTGCGGAGTAGGTCTTTTCGGTGTGGGTGCGCAGCTCGTCCACCAGATGATCGAAGGCGCTCAGCACCTCGGGCGAATATACCGTCTCGCCGTTATTCTTGTCAGCCAAGGCGGCACGGTAGTGCAAAGAGTCAAGCAAGCCGACGGCAAGGAACAACGACAGCACCAGCAGCGAGACCATGCCGACCCGACTCTGCGCCACGCGCTGCCAGGGCAGCATGAGATGCGGACGACGGCGCACCCAGAAGGCGGACGCCATCGCCACGGCGATCAGCACGAAGATCAGCGCATCGGTCCACAGGATGACCGGCATCATGCCGCCCCCCCTCCGCCCTGCCCTGCCCTCAATCGCTCTGACCCGCCCATACTCTTCAATCCATCGCCCTTTGCTATGGTCGGGCATTGTACTGGAAACGGCATTGCATCTACGCCCCGCACGGGCGAAACTCCGGCCTGAGTCAACAACGAGGTGAACGATGCACGAGCTGTCATTGGCGGAAAACGTGTTACAACTGATAACCGATGCCGCCCGCAACGAGGGATTCAGCCGGGTGAAGACGGTGCAGCTGGAGATCGGCCAACTGGCTTGCGTCGAACCCGAGGCGTTGGCCTTCGCCTTCGAATCCGTCGCACGCGGCAGCCTCGCCGAATCAGCCCGGCTGGAGATCATCTCGACGCCGGGGCTGGGACGTTGCGCCGACTGCGGCCAGACTGTGGCGATGGCGGTGCTCTACGGATTGTGCCCGGCGTGCGGCAGTGCAGCCTTGCAGATCGTCGCGGGCGACAGGATGCGGGTGAAAGAACTGGAAGTCGAATAGGAGAGAACCATGTGCAGCACCTGCGGTTGCGGCGGACATGCCGCGTTGATCAGTGGACGGGCGATGCGGCGAGAGCCACGCGCGACGCCGCTGACTTATCGTCCAGCGGAAGCCGCGCCTGCCAGCGCGGAACTGGCGGAATCGCGCGTCGTCGAGGTCGAACGTGACCTGCTGGCGCGCAACGATACACAGGCGGCAGCCAACCGCGCTTGGCTGTCCGCACGCGGCATCTTCGCGCTGAATCTGGTCTCCAGCCCCGGCTCGGGCAAGACCACGCTGCTGGTGCGCAGCATCGAACAGCTCGCCGGGCGGCTGCCGGTCAGCGTGATCGAGGGCGACCAGCAGACCGAGTTCGACGCCGAGCGCATCCGCGCCACCGGCGCACCCGCCGTGCAGATCAACACTGGCCGTGGTTGCCACCTCGACGCACGCATGGTCGCTCAGGCACTGGAGCGACTCGCCCCGCCCCACGACAGCCTGCTGTTCATCGAGAACGTCGGCAATCTGGTCTGCCCTGCCGCCTTCGATCTGGGCGAGGCGCACAAGGTGGTAGTGCTCTCCGTCACCGAGGGCGAGGACAAACCGCTGAAATACCCGGACATGTTCCGCGCCGCCGACCTGATGATCCTCAACAAGTGCGATCTGCTGCCCTACGTCGAGTTCGACGCCGAACGCGCCGAGGCCTACGCCCGCCGCATCAACCCCAAATTGCAAGTGCTGCGCCTTTCCGCCACCAACGGTGCGGGGATGCCGGATTGGCTGGACTGGCTGCTGGCGGGCGCAGCACGGGCGCATTCGGCGGGCTGATGAGCAACGCTCTGCCGACAACCACATTCCATCTGAGTCGCCCCGGCACGGCAGGTATCGCCTGCGGCGCGCATCTGAAAAGCGCGCTGTGTCTAGTCCACGGCGACACGGCTCGACTCAGCGCGCCCATCGGCGACCTCGATCAGCCAGCGGCACGCCACGCGCTGCACGCCGCCGCCTGCCATCTGCTAGACCAGATGAGCGATCCGCCGCGCTGGGTCGCCCACGACCTGCATCCCGATTACTACAGCAGCCGACTCGCCGCCGAGTTGGCGGCGCAACTCGGCGTGCCGACGCTGGCGGTGCAACATCACCACGCCCACCTCGCGGCGGTGTGCGCCGAATACGATGTAAACGAGCCCGTGCTGGGACTGGCGCTGGACGGCACAGGCTGGGGCAGCGACGGCACGATCTGGGGCGGCGAGTTACTGCGACTTGACGGCGCAGCGTTCCAGCGACTCGGCCACCTCGCCCCCCTTGCCCTGCCCGGCGGTGACCGCGCGGCACGCGAACCATGGCGCATGGCCGCTGCGGTGCTGCACCGGCTCGGTCGCAGCGACGAGATTGCCAGCCGTTACGCCAGCCAGCCGGGCGCAGCGCAACTGGCGACCGTGCTGGAACGCAAGCTGAATACCCCATTCACCAGCAGCGCCGGACGCTGCTTCGATGCTGCTGCCGGGCTGCTGGGCGTGTGCGCCGTGCAGAGTTTCGAAGCGGAAGCCGCGATGGCGTTGCAAGAATGGGCGGAGAAATATGGGGCGGTGGCGGCGCTGAAGGACGGCTGGCAATTGGCGGAGGCGCAACTGGATATGTCGCCGTTGCTGGCCAAGCTGGCCGATTGCCGCGATGCCGCTTACGGCGCCGCGCTGTTCCATGCCACGCTGGCGGAAGCTCTGGCGCACTGGCTGGCGCAGGCCACCGCCACGCATCACGTCGATACGGTCGTGCTGTCCGGCGGCTGTCTGCTGAACCGAGTGCTGGCCGAAAACTTGAATGCGCGGCTGCGAACCCACAGCCTGCGCGTACTGCTGCCACACCGCGTCTCCCCCCACGACGGCGGCATCGCACTGGGGCAGGCCTGGGTGGCGCGACAATATGAAAGCCGCTAGCATTCATCAACTTCGCAACCCGCAGGAGGTGGACATGAGCAACTACCCGTTGATAACCACAGCGAATATCGAAGCCCGCATCCTCCATCTGCGCAGCCAAAAAGTCATGCTGGATGCCGATCTGGCCGAGCTTTACGGGGTCGAGACCAAAGTCTTGAATCAAGCCGTCAAGCGCAACGCCGAGCGATTCCCGGACGACTTCATGTTCCAGCTCAGCGCAGAAGAGAAAGTCGAGGTGGTCACAATTTGTGACCACCTCGCCCGACTCAAGTATTCATCGACCCTGCCCTACGCCTTTACCGAGCACGGCGCGCTGATGCTGGGCAATGTGCTGAAATCTCCCCGCGCTATCGAAGCCAGCCTGAGCGTGGTGCGCGCTTTCGTGCATCTACGCGAACTGATAGGCACGCACAAGGAGCTCTCTCGCAAATTCGACGAACTAGAGCGCAAAGTCACCAGCCACGACCAAGCCATCACCGGCCTGCTCCACGCCATCCGCCAA
The DNA here is from genome assembly GCA_016234685.1 of Nitrosomonadales bacterium. Taxonomy (GTDB): domain Bacteria; phylum Pseudomonadota; class Gammaproteobacteria; order Burkholderiales; family Gallionellaceae; genus Ferriphaselus. The sequence goes on along the minus strand of JACRAT010000005.1, from coordinate 21,171 downwards.
CTGATGTCGTCACCCGAAGCCGAAAAAGCGCGCCCCATCGGCTTTGCACCTTGGAAAAAGAAATGATGCTGTTCTTGGTGAATCGCTGAATGTGCCTCGCCATCCCCGCACAAGTGATCGAGTTGCGCCCCGCCGACATGGCGCTGATCGACCTCGCTGGCCTGCGCAAAGAGATCTCGCTGGCGCTGGTGGAAAATGTCGACGTGGGCGACTACGTCATCGTGCATGTCGGCTACGCCTTGCAGAAGCTGGACGAAGAAGAGGCGCAGCGCACCTTAGCGGCATTCGCCGAGTTGGGCGAGCTGGAGGCGGCGCGCGAGGAGCTGGCGGGAGGCGTCGCATGAAATACATCACCGAATTCCGCGACGGCGAGCTCGCGCGCAGCCTCGCTGCCGCCATTGCCCGCGAGGTCGAGCCTACGCACGAGTACCGGCTGATGGAGTTCTGCGGCGGCCACACCCACGCCATCTCGCGCTACGGCCTGTCCGACCTGCTGCCCGCCAATGTGCGTCTGATCCACGGCCCCGGCTGCCCGGTGTGCGTGCTGCCGATCGGGCGCGTCGATCACGCCATCAAACTGGCGCTGCAACACGAGGTGACGCTGTGCACCTACGGCGACTGCCTGCGCGTGCCGGCTTCGGAGGGCTTGTCGCTGCTCAAGGCCCGTGCGCGCGGGGCGGACGTGCGCATGGTGTATTCCACGTTGGACGCGCTGAAGCTGGCGCAAGCCAACCCGAACCAGCAAGTGGTGTTCTTCGCCATCGGTTTCGAAACTACCACCCCGCCCAGCGCCGTCGCCATCAAACAGGCGCAGGCGCTGGGGCTGAAGAATTTCTCTGTGATCTGCAACCACGTGCTGACACCTGCCGCGATGCACGCGATTCTGGCGGGCGACGGCGGCAAGTTGCTGCACGGCTTCGTCGGCCCGGCGCACGTCTCCACCGTCATCGGCAGCGCACCCTACGAACCCTTCGCGCGCGACTACGGCAAGCCGGTGGTGATCGCCGGGTTCGAGCCGCTGGACGTGATGCAGGCCATCCTGATGCTGATCCGCCAGATCAACGCGGGTCGCGCCGAAGTGGAGAACGAGTTCACTCGCGCCGTGACGGCGGAGGGCAACCGCAAGGCGCAGGCGCTGGTCGCCGACGTGTTCGAGCTGCGCGACGCCTTCGAGTGGCGCGGGCTGGGCGTGATCCCGCACAGCGCATTGAAGCTGCGCGAGGCGTATGCCGAGTTCGATGCCGAACGCCGCTTCGGACTGGAATACCGCAGCGTCCCCGACCACCAGGCCTGCGAATGCGGCGCCATCCTGCGCGGCGAAAAACGCCCGCAACAATGCCGCATCTTCGGCACCGCCTGTACGCCGGACAACCCGGTCGGCGCGTGCATGGTGTCGTCAGAAGGGGCGTGCGCGGCGCATTACACTTATGGGAGGTTCCGCGAACATAGTGATTCCCCGCTCCCGCAAGCGGGTTAGGGGTTAGGGGTTAGGAGAAATGAACCTCACTGTCAGGCACGCGCCGCCCCTCATCCCCAGCCCTTCCCCCGCTTGCGGGGGAAGGGCGTAGAGCGCGCTATGCCTCACTATCCAGACAAGCTGCCGGACGATATTCGGGCTTATGCACGGGAGATGCGGGGGCGAATGACGGATGCGGAATCCTTGTTGTGGATGCTGTTGCGTAATCGCCGTATGGCAGGTGTGAAGTTCAGGCGGCAACACCCGGAAGGGCGCTACATCCTGGATTTTTATTGCGATGAAAAGAAACTGGCGGTTGAGCTGGATGGCGGTCAGCATGGCGAACAGCTGAACTACGATCAGCAGCGGGATGCGTGGCTGCGCGCCCGAGGAATACGGGTGTTACGCTTCTGGAATAACCAGATGCTCACAGAAACAGAGGAAGTAATGGAAGAGGTCTACCGATGCTGTACCAGCCCCCCTCTCCCGCAAGCGGGAGAGGGGTTGGGGGTGAGGGGTTTGGAGAAATGAACCTCGATTTTATGTGCGCAACACCCCTCATCCCCAGCCCTTCCCCCGCTTGCGGGGGAAGGGGGAGAAAACCATGAGCTTGAAAAAACCGAACTACATCCGCCCCCTAGACCTGAAAAATGGTCGAGTCGATATGTCCCACGGCAGCGGCGGGCGGGCGATGGCGCAGTTGATCGCCGAGCTGTTCGCCGCCGAACTGGGCAATCCGTATCTGGCGCAGGGTAATGATGGCGCGTTGTTGCCGCCGCCGGGCGGTCGGCTGGTGATGGCGACCGACAGCCATGTGGTGTCGCCGCTGTTCTTTCCCGGTGGCGACATCGGCGCGCTGGCGGTGCATGGCACGATCAACGATGTGGCGATGATGGGGGCGACCCCGCTGTATCTGGCGGCGGGTTTCATCCTCGAAGAAGGCTTTCCGCTGGCGGACTTGCAGCGCATCGTGCGCTCGATGGCGCAGGCCTCGCGCGACGCGGGGGTGCTGGTGGTCACCGGTGACACCAAGGTAGTGGAGCAGGGCAAGGGCGACGGCGTGTTCATCACCACCACCGGGGTGGGCGTGGTGCGCGACGGGGTGACGCTGTCCGGCGACCTCGCCCGGCCGGGCGACCGGATTTTGCTCTCCGGCCACATCGGCGACCACGGCATGGCCATCCTGTCGCAGCGCGAAGGCTTGCAGTTCGACGCGTCCATCGTCTCGGACAGCACCGCGCTGCACACCCTCACCGCCGCCCTGCTGGATTGTGGCGGGCAACTACGTGTACTGCGCGACCCGACGCGCGGCGGGCTGGCGACCACGCTCAACGAGATCGCCAGCCAGTCCGGCGTGGGCATGGTGCTGCAAGAGTCCGCCATCCCGGTGCGCCCGGCAGTGGATGCCGCCTGCGAATTGCTGGGACTCGACCCGCTCTACGTCGCCAACGAGGGCAAGCTCATCGCCATCTGCGCGCCCGCAGACGCGCCACGCCTGCTCGCCGCGCTGCGCGCCCATCCGCTGGGAACAGACGCCGCCGACATCGGCGAAGTGATCGCCGATGCGCACGGCTTCGTGCAGATGGTCACCCGCATGGGCGGTCGCCGCGTAGTGGACTGGCTGACCGGCGAACAACTACCGAGGATCTGCTGATGCACACGAGAGCAACGCGATGAACCTTGAATTATTGGGTTATGCCGGGCTGGCATTTTTGTGGGGGATGCGTCACGGCGTGGACGCCGACCATCTGGCGACCATCGACGGCTTCGTGCGCCGCCAGCCTGACCCGCGCCGTGCACGGCTGTGCGGACTGTGGTTCTCGCTGGGGCACGGACTGGTGGTGATGCTGGTCGCCGCACTGGCGGCGGCGTTCACTGGCAACCACGACTTGCCGCCCAGCCTAGAGCTGCTCGGCGCGTCGATCTCTATCGTGTTCTTACTCTGGCTGGGTGGCGCGAATCTGCATCAGGTGCTGACCACGCCGCCCACTCAAACCATCGCGCCGCTCGGCTTGCGCTCTCGCTTCTTCGCCCGCACCTCGTCCGCCCCAGCCTTCATCATCGCCACCGGTGCCTTGTTCGCCCTCTCCTTCGACACGCTGAGCCAAGCTCTGCTGTTCTCCCTAGCGGCACGCGGCAGCGGCAGTATCGAAGCCGCATTGCTGCTGAGCGGCGTGTTCATGTTGGGCATGATAAGCACCGACGCGCTCAACGGCGCATGGGCGACTTGGCTGATGCGCCGCGCCGACCAGCGTGCGGCGCATGCTTCGCGGGTGATGGGCTGGGTCGTGGCGTTGTCCAGCCTGAGCGTGGCACTGCTGGGCATCGCCAGACTGAACGAACTGCCGCTGCCGAAACAGGCCGACGGCCTGTGGCTCAGCGCCGGATTGCTGCTTGCCCTGCTGGGCGCTTATCTGCTGACGACACGACTCGCTGCCCGCCCCACCTGACGTGGTATGGATATTGCTGCTAGTGCGGCATCTTCTACCAACCACGACAAGGTGCATCATGCTATTCGACACTTACGAACAAAAAGGCCTGCTGTTCAACATGAACTTCAAAGAGACCGAGGGTAACTACGCGGCTTATCGCGGCGATCTGGTACTGGAGCTAGGCGAGGTCGGCGATGCGCTCGGCCACCGCAAGCCGCCCACCGCCACCATCAAGAACACCGTGGTGCTGGCCGAAGTCGACAAGATCAAGCTCTACGTCGGCAGTCTGGACGACCTAGCTCTGCTGCCCAAGGTGCTGGATTACTATCAGGCCGACTTCGCCGCCGATGTGAAACTGATCCTGTTCGTGGTCAACATCAACAAACCTCTAGTCATTGAAACAAGCGGTTACAGCATCTCCGCGATCGGGATGCAGGAAGGCCTGATCTGGAACGAGCTGATTGACCTCGCCGCGCTGGACAAGGGCGACTTCAAAGGCCAGTCGGCCACGGAAAAGATCGTCACGGTGTACAAGGCGCTCTCTGACTACAAGCCCAAGGGCGACAAAGTGTCGCTCGAAGAAGCACTGACCCGCACGGTCGAGCTGAAGCGCGCGGGGCGCGGGCCGGTTTAACTCCGCCCGTCATTCCCGCGCAGGCGGGAATGACGCTCCGAAAACAACTTTCCCTCACGCCCCCATCGTCTTGTCACATTTGCTACAACCGACACGCATTCGAGGTAAGAACATGGCACGCATCGGTCTCTTCTTTTCCAGCAGCACCGGCAACACCCGGCGCATCGCCAAAGCCATCAAAAAACGCTACGACGATGACACCATGGCCGACGCACTCAACGTCAACAAGGCCACGCCGGAGTTGTTCGCCAGCTACAGCCATCTGATACTCGGCTCGTCCACCTTGGGTGCGGGGCGGCTGCCGGGGTTGGAGACCGATTGCATGGGCGGCGGCTGGGAAGAGTTCCTGCCGCAACTCGCGGAAGCGGATTTCACCGGCAAGACCATCGCCCTGTTCGGCCTCGGCAATCAGGACAAATACCCGGACGAGTTTGTCGATGCGCTAGGTATCCTCTACCAGTTCTTCGTCGCGCGCGGCGCGAAGGTGGTCGGCCAGTGGCCTGCCGACGGCTACGATTTCATCGCCTCGAAGGCGCTGGTGGATGACGAGTTCGTCGGCCTCGTATTGGATCAAGAGAACCAGAAGCTGCTCACCGATGCGCGGCTGGCAGCTTGGCTAAAGCAGATCGCGGCGGATTTCGACTTGCCGGAGTGAGGGAAGCCGAGGAGTCGCGCCTCGATTCACGCTAGAATGCGCGCCCAGACTGAGTTTGGCGGAGTCGCTCGCTGAGCGTCAGTCGCTTCTTAGAGCGCGTTAACACGCTCTAACTTCGCGGGATCTCGATACGAATGACCAACAGTCTAGACGATGACCACGGGCGGCGCTTTGGCGGACTGGATCGCCTGTATGGAGACGGCGCGCGGCTTGCGCTGCATGGTGCGCGGGTGGCCGTGGTCGGCGTGGGCGGTGTCGGCTCTTGGGCAGTCGAAGCCTTGGCGCGTAGCGGCATCGGCCAGCTCACCCTGATCGACTTCGACCAGATCGCGCTGTCCAACGTCAATCGCCAGATACAGGCGCTGAGCAGCACTTATGGGCAAGCCAAGGTGCTGGCCTTGCAGGCGCGCATCCGCGACATCAACCCGGACTGCCAAGTGAGCGCCATCGAAGATTTCCTGACGCTGGAGAATCTCAAGCAACTGATCCCCGCCGGTGGCTACGATGTCGTCATCGACGCTTGCGACAACGCCCGCGTCAAAGCCGCGCTGATCGCCCACGCCCACTGGAACAAGATGCGGCTGGTGGTGTGCGGCGCGGCGGGGGGCAAACACGATCCGCTCAAGCTGCGTCAGGCCGACATCGGACACACCACGCAGGATGCGCTGCTGGCGCGCATACGCGGGATGCTGCGCAAAGAGCACAAACTGCTTCCGCGCAAGAACGGCAAGTTCGGCGTGCTGTGCGTGTATCTGGAAGAGCCCTCGGTCAAAAGCACCACCTGCGTCAGCGGTGGCCTCAACTGCGCGGGCTACGGCTCGTCGGTGACGGTCACCGCGACGATGGGCTTGGCCGCAGCAGGCATCTGTCTGGACTGGCTGACCAAGACCGCCTGAACCCACTGGCACGCTTATCGCTTGGTGTTTTGTAGGAAAAACTACAGAACACCGCCATGGAACTCGCTTCATCCGAATATCTCGCCAACACTGCCTACGACGAATTATTGCAGCCGGATTTGTTGCCGCGCGCGGCGGCGCAGCCTTTGTTCGACTATCTCGACACGCTGTCGCCCGACGAGCTGGCCGCGCGGCGGCAGGCGGTGGATGCGACCATCATGGCGATGGGCATCACGTTCACAATCTATAGCGAATCCGGCAACATAGACCGCGCCTGGCCGTTCGACCCGATCCCGCGCGTGATGGCGCGCAGCGAGTGGGAGCAGATACAAAAAGGCTTGAAGCAGCGGCTGGCGGCGCTGAACCTGTTCATCAACGACCTCTACAACGAGCAGCGCATCATCAAGGACGGCGTGTTCCCCGCCGAGGTGTTGGCTGGCTCGGGCAACTTCCGCCCGCAGTGTGTCGGCATCACGCCCCGCTTTGGCGTGTGGGCGCACATCTGCGGCACCGACCTGGTGCGCGACCGCGACGGCACGGTGTATGTGCTGGAAGACAATCTGCGCGTGCCGTCCGGTGTCTCCTACATGCTGGAGAACCGGCAGATCATGAAGCGCATCTTCCCCGAGGTGTTCCGCACCACCAACATCCTGCCGGTGGACGATTATCCGACCCAGCTTTATCAGACGCTGGCAGCGTTGTCGCCGCGCACCGAGGGGCAGCCGGTGATCGCGGTGCTGACGCCCGGCATCTACAATTCGGCCTATTTCGAGCACAGCTATCTGGCGCAGCAGATGGGCGCGTTCCTAGTGGAAGGCTCGGACTTGCTGGTGGGCAGCGATGATGTGGTCTACATGAAGAGCATAGACGGCTTGCAGCAGGTGGACGTGATCTACCGGCGCATCGACGATGCCTTCCTCGACCCGGAGGTGTTCAACCCCGACTCGCAACTGGGCGTGCCCGGCCTGATGCGCGCATGGCGCAGCGGCAAGGTGGGCATCGCCAACGCGCCGGGCGCGGGCGTAGCAGACGACAAGGTGGTGTATGCCTTCGTGCCGCAGATCATCCGTTACTATCTGAACGAAGAACCCATCCTCGCCAACGTGCCCAGCTATCTGTGCATGGTTGACGAGCAGCGCGACTACGTGCTGGCCAATCTGGACAAGCTGGTGGTCAAGCCAGCCAACGAATCGGGCGGTTACGGCATGTTGATCGGCCCGCGTGCCACACCCGAAGAGCGCGCCGAGTTCGCCGCGCTGATCCGCGCCAACCCGCGCAATTACATGGCGCAACCGACGCTGGACATCTCCACCGCGCCGACGCTGATCGACGGCAGACTCGCGCCGCGCCATCTCGACCTGCGTCCCTTCGTGCTGCAATCCGACCAGTTCTACGCCACCACCGGCGGACTGACGCGGGTCGCGCTCAGGCAGGGTTCGCTGGTGGTGAACTCATCGCAGGGCGGCGGCAGCAAAGACACATGGATCGTAGAGGATGGAGAACAATGATGTTGGCCCGAGCAGCAGAGAATCTTTACTGGATGGCGCGCTATCTGGAGCGCGCCGAGAACACCGCCCGGCTCATCAACAGCACCACGCATGTGCTGCTCGACCTGCCACTGGGGGCGACCTTCGGCTGGGCCAACCTCATCGAGGTGGCGGGGCTGGACGAGCGATTTCAGCAACTCTATGTCGAGGCGGATACGGATCGCCCCTCTCCTCCCTCGGAGGAAGCCATCATGCGCTTCCTCATCGAGGATAGCCGCAACCCAAGCTCGATCTTCTCTTGCGTGCAATACGCCCGCGAGAACACCCGCACCCTGCGCGAGATGTTGCCCGCCGAGATGTGGGAGCGCATCAACAGCTTGTATCTATACGTGCGCGACAACGCCGCTGGCGCTTGCCGCAGTCGGCGCGAACGCTACATGGTGCTGAATCACATCATCGAACAGCGCCACGCCATCGTCGGCCTGGTCTCGGGCACGATGGCGCACGACACGGCCTATCAGATCATCAAACTGGGGCGCAACGTGGAGCGCGCCGACATGACCACGCGCATCCTCGACCTCAATTCCGCAGTGGAATTCCCCAAGGATGGCGTGCTGCATGAGGCGCTGATGGAACGCATCTGGATGAGTACGCTGAACTCGCTCTCCGCCTACCAAACCTACCGGCAACTGATCTCCATGCACGTATGCAGCCGCGACGTGATCGACTTCCTGCTGCACGACATGCGCTTCCCGCGCAGTGTCGAACATTGTTTGTGCGAGATAGAGTCTTGCGCCAAGCTGTTGCCCAAATCGAAACAACTGCAACAGCTCACCGCCCAATTGCGCCACAAGATCGCCCAGCACCACACCAGCGAACTGGATGCGCTGGCCCTGCACGAATACCTCGACCACCTGCAAGCCGAACTGGGCGAGATCCACAATGCCTTGACGCAACAGTATTTCCACGCCTATCAGGACAGCGCGACAGTCCACGCCAGCACACAGGCGGAAATCGAGTTTGCCCAGCAATGACGCGCGTGCTAGTGTCTCGTCATCCATCCACCGCAGTCTCTACACCCAGCGTATCGACATGACCTACTGCATCGCCATCAACACCCAGCAAGGGCTGGTGTTCTGCTCTGACTCCCGCACCAATGCAGGCTTCGACAACATCTCGACCTACTCGAAGATGCACACCTTCGTCTGGCCGGGTGAACGCTCCTTCGTTCTGCTGTCGGCGGGCAATCTCGCCACCACGCAATCGGTGGTCAAACGCCTGTGGAGCGACATCGAAAGCGCCGCGCCGGTGAACCTGCATAACGTGGCGAACATGCTGGGCGCGTCCGACTACATCGCCAGCATCAGTGCCGGGGTGCAAAAACAACACACCACCCGCGACACCTCGAACACCAACTTCGAGGCCACCTTCATCTTCGGTGGACAGATCGGCAATGGCCGTCCCGAGACCCTGCTGATCTACCCGCAAGGCAATTACATCCATGAATCGGACGAGCATCCTTTCCTGCAGATCGGCGAAGTCAAATACGGCAAACCCATCCTCGACCGCGTCATCAAACGCGGCACGCCACTCACCCACGCCGCCCGCTGCGCCCTAGTCTCGATGAATTCCACCGTACGCAGCAACCTCACCGTCGGCCCGCCCATCGACCTGCTGATCTACCAGAAAGACAGCCTGAATTTCGGCCAGCGCATGACCCTGACCGAGAACGACCCTTTCGCCAAGAACCTTTCCGAATCGTGGAATCAAGGGCTGGTTCAAGCGCTGGAGAACCTGCCCAGATTCCCTTGGGAGGAGTGAGCGCGCATCAAACTCGACTAGGGAAACGCTGAGTTACTCAAACCGTTCGCACTGAGGTATCGAGGGACTCACCAGGAACGGAATAGATCAGCGACTCCCTATCGCTCGATAGCGCGAAGTCTCAGCCCCGCGTCTCGCTCAACTCCTCCACCAAGCAGCCTATCGGCTCACTCAGCATGCCTTCCGCATCCAACTCGAAGCGCACCAGATAGATCTCTTCCCGTGGCGACTCTTGGGCGTGACCGACATTGACCACCACGCCGCGCGTGCCTTGCGCTGCCAGCAACTCGTCTGGAGCGAGGTCGGGAATGGCGCTCGCACCGCCCTCATCCAGCGCTTCGTTGTAAAGATCAACTGCTGCGAACACCATGTCGCCCATCTGGAATCTGCTCATTTTCGTACTCCTTTAGTGACATCGTAAGGTGCGCTTGCGCACCCTACAAACTGGGGATCAACGTCGTTTCGCAGCGCAGCGACTCTCCCCGCCCCCAAGCCGTGACCATCTCGACGAACCAGCGTACATCGTGCGGGTGCGGGCAGAACAAATCGAACTCGGCGTAGAAACTGCCGTCGCTGTTGAGGTTAAAACTGCCGCAGCGCGCGGCCCGCTCGTTGCGCCAGATACCTTCATAGCCCGGCTGCTGGTTGACAGGATCGGTGACGCAGACGAACTGCACGGCAGCGAGCTCTATCTTCGCTGCGCTGGTGTAACGCGCCGCCTCCTGCTGCATGGCGAGGACAATGCGCTCCGCCTGCGTCATTAACTCAGGCGGCAGCATGGCTACCACACGCTGGCCGGTACGATCAGCCGCTCGACCGGCTTGCCGCCCAGCAGATGTTCTTCGAAGATCTCGCTCACATCCGCCACCGTGACATTGCCGTACATCACGCCTTCCGGGTAGACCAGCACGCTGGGCCCCATGCCGCACGGGCCGAGACAGCCGGTCGGGGTGACCGCGACTTGGGTGAACAACTGGCGCTGTTGCCACTGTTTGGTGAACTCGTCCACCACGGCACGGCAACCGCGCTCGCCACACGAGCCACGCGGATGCCCGGCAGGCCGGGCTTGTGAGCAGACGAAAACGTGTCGGGCTGGTCTCGGCATATCAAGCTCCGGCTGGCAAGGGTTGATGGGTGTGGCACTGCTTGGGGCAGACGCGCGCGCAGGAGCCGCAGCCGATGCAGTCCAGTGCATTCGCCAGCGTCATCACCATCGCGTTGTCTTCGTCCTCGTCATAGCCCTCATCGTCTTCGCCACGCTCGACCAGATCGAACACATTGCGCGGGCAGACCTTGAAACAGCGCCCGCAGCCGATGCAGTTGGCCGCGTTCAAGTCGGTGACGAAAGTGGGTTCGTAAGGCGTGCCGCCTCGGGTGATGCCGGTGATGTTGCTCATGTCAGTCTCCTTTCTGTGCCGCTGCCAGACGCGCGCTCGCCTCGGCCCATGCCTGACACGCGTCGTAAGTGGATTGTGCGATGCCGGGTATCTGTTCATAGCCGGCAGGTAATTTGTCCTCGACCAGGTCGTGCAGTTGCGATGCCCACTCGCTGGAGATGCGCTTCAACTTCTTCACTTCCTTATCTAGGGCCTTCAGTTCTTCTTCGGTCATGGTTTGCCTCAGTTGTCAGTTGGGGACGTTAGTCGCTAGTTGCCTTAACTAACGACTAGCCACTACGCCCTAAAGTCCCGCCACCTCTGGATACTTGCCGACCAAGCCCAGCGCCACCGACAGATATTTGTCGGCCTCGTCCTTCATCTTCGACAAGCTCTCGTAGCCGTAGCGATGCACGTCGCGCAGGGTGCGATCCAGTACCACCAGCTTGCCGACTGTGATCATCACGCGGCCAAAACCTTCGTGGGTGATGTTGATGATAGGCACAGCCATCTGGCCGCACTCTTTCTCCACCAGACAGGAGATGGCGTTGTAGAACGCCTTGATGCGCGCCAGCAGCACTTCGTCCGGGTCGCCGATCACGGGGATGGCACGGCGCTGTTCCTTGGTCAGCACGTAAGGTGCGAGGATGCGCTCTACCGGCCAGCCGTCATATGTGCCGTAGCTATCCATCGCACGCATCTGCTTGACCATCTCTTTGATGAAATCGGTGCTCAATAACGGGTCTTGCTCAACTGCTTGGTTCATGGTGTCACTCCTTGTTTGAATAAAGCCCAATACACTGGTGCGCGAGCGCACCCTACAAAATCACTCAAATAATCCGTTTGGTACCGCACACCGCCTGACTGCGTCCCCCTTTAACAAAGGGGGATAGAGGGGGATTTTGCGAACGGCGGATTTGCCTGCTGCCTTAAATCCCCCTAACCCCCCTTTTTCAAAGGGGGGAACTGCCGCGAGGGACAGACACCTTGCGCGCTTCCATCCTCGGCACCCAACCCGACACCCGCGCCAATCCGAAGCCTGCACCGAAGCCCGCCACCGCCCCGACCACCGCTGCGACATTCCCCCAGCCCGAGGCCAGACCCGCGCCGATCAAAGTGGTAACGCAAGGCAGCAGGTAGGCCAGCAGCCCAGCCTTGAGCAGGTCGGCTTCGTTCAGGATGAGCTGCAATTCATCGCCGGACTGCACGCTGCTGTCGCACTGCACCGCGATGGGCTGGCGGTTGCCGGAGAAATATTTTCCCAAGCCGGACACACCGCACACGCTGCGCGACTGGCAGCCACCACAGCCGGATTGGCTGGTCGGCTGGATCAATATCGTGCCCTTGTCGGCGGACACCACACGGGCGGAGGTCTCTATCATTCCTGCCACTCCTCGTCGTCTGCGAAGCGGCTCGCGGCGGACTGCTTCTTGAGATGTTTCGCCAGCCACAGCGGCGGATCGTTCGCCAGATTGGCTTGCAAGCCGCTCAACAAACCGTCGATCAGCGAACCTTCGTCCACCCGCATCGGCTGGATACCCTTGGCCAGCAACTGCTGGATGGCGGACGCACCTGCCGCGTTGCAATACACCGCCGCGCAATCGACCAGCAGCGCCACCTTGGCCGCCAGCTTGCCCTCGTGACCGTCCATCGCCGTCTCCATGAACTCGACCACTTCGATCAGGCGCACGCTATCCGCGCCAAGTTCATAGATGGCAAAGGACTCCGCCGCACCGAAATGCTGATCCACCGCGCGCCGGTCGCTGGTGGCGAAAGCGATCTTCACCGTCATGTCCGCTCCTTCAATGGGTTGAACCAGCCGCAGATGTCGCACGGACTTCTCCTGATCGCTGGTTGTAGATGGAAACGTAAGGCGCAGGCTCGTGCTGACCGTGTTCAACCAGCAGATTGGCCAGATCGAACAGCGTCTGCCGTGTGCCGCGATAGCCCACCCACAGGCGCTGATAGCCGCCCAGCAGGTCGTATTGCGGGAAGCCCGCGCGCAGCAGCGGCACACCGAGGCGGCGCGCCGTCTCCACGGCGTGCGAGTTGCTGATGACCAGTTGGGCGTGCTGGCTGCGCGCCGCAGTCTCCAAGTCTTCCAGATCGCCGATGGCGACCTTGTCCGCCGTCACTTCGCTGAGGATATTGGCGCGGGCGGGTGCGACGGCGGCCACCACTTCGCCGCCCATCTCGGCCACCAACCGCGCAAAACCGTAGAGCAGATCAGGATCGGCGGCGATGGCGACGCGGGCGAAGCCCAGCATGAAATGCGCATCCACCATCGCGTCCTGCAACTGCGCGCGCTGGCGCTCGATCTTCTCCGGTACAGGCTTGCCGCTGATCTCGGCCAGTGCCGCAACGAAGGAATCCACCGCATCCAGCCCCATCAGACTGGCAAAGCGATAGTCCGGCACGCCAGTGCGCGCCTGCAACACGTCTGCCGCCTCGTTCAGAGAATCGCCTAGCACCAGCGTGGCGATGGACTCGCCCATGCTGGCGATCTCGCCGACCGGCGTGCCGCCCAAGGTCAGTGGACTGCTCTCCTGCTCGGTCAGATGGCCGTCCAGCGAATCGGCGATGTCCGGCAACACCAGCGGACGCAAACCGAAAGCCTCGACCAACTCCTTGATATGCTCGATGTCGCCGGGGGTAAGGAAGGAGCCGGCGAGGATGTTGATTTGTTTTTTGCGCTTACCGACAGCGCCCCCGCTTGCGGGGGGGGGAGCGATCGTGGGGAGCAATGTTTCAAATACTGCCTTCACCGCCAGCGCATACCCACTCTCCAGACAGCCGGTGAAATCCGGCGTGTTCACCGGCACCACCGGGATGTGCGCATACTCAGGATGCGCCGCGTAGAAATCCCTCACCAGCCGCTTGATGTCCGTGCCTTGCGTCTCCGATAGCCCCGTCGTCGGCAGGCCGATCAGCGCCGGTTTGCTCTTCTCGCAGATCGCCCGCAAGCCTTCGATCACGTTCTCGTCGGCGCTCATCACCGTAGAGACCTGATCCATCGCCGTGGTCTGCAAGGGGATGGGTTCGCGGAAATGGCGCACGAAATACACCTTGCCGAAAGCCGTGCAACCCTGCGAACCGTGCAGCATCGGTATGGCTTTGTTGATGCCCAGAAAGGCCAGCGATGCGCCGATAGGCTGGCTGGCTTTCAGCGGATTCACTGCGAGGGCTTTGTTGCGCTTTAGGATCTCAGCCATGGTGTGCTCCCGCCACACAAGCCCCTCGCCCGCAAGCGGGAGAGGGGTTGGGGTGAGGGATGTTGCGCATGAACGCAATTTGCGAACATTCACAGCCCCTCATCCCCAACCCTTCTCCCGCCTGCGGGAGAAGGGAGTGAGTGCTCAATACGAAATATAAATTCATCATCCCCCCCCCAACTCCACACCCAGCCCCGCCGACTTGGCCCAAGGCGCAGGTTTCCGCACTGCCGCCCACACCGGGCTCTGCATGGTCAGCGCCAGTTGGCGCGCCAGTTCGGTCATGCCGCCGTAGCCTTCGTAGCCGAATTCGCGTTCTTGATTGATGTCGAGGAAAGGGATGCGCGCCTTGAGCGCGGTGTACATGTTGCGACCGCCCGCGATGAGGATGTCGGCCTGATATTCCTTCACCGCACCGAGCAGCGCCTTGGGGCTGCCATCGGTGATCATGCGGGTCTTGTCGCCCATGATCTCGCGGATGCGCGCTTTGTCTTCTTCGGTGGATTTATTGGTGCCGGTGGCCACCACTTCCAGCCCCAGATCCTGCAAGGCCGACACGATGGACCAGGATTTCACGCCGCCGGTATAGAGCAGCACGCGCTTGCCGCGCAGCTTGTCGCGCCACGGGTCGAGCGCGGCGTTGATCTTGGCTTCTTCGCGGGCGATGAGCGCTTCGGTGCGTGCGGTGAGCGAGGGGTCATTCAGCAGACGGGCGAACTCGCGGAACGCCATCGAGGTGTCGGTAACGCCGTAGAAACTGCCCTCGAAGTAGGGGATCTTGTAGTCGGTCTCCAGCTTGCGCGCCACGTTGAGCAAGGCTTTGGCACACACCACCATGTTGGCCTGGGCGCGGTGCATGGTCTGCACCTCGTGGAAACGCGCATCGCCCGACAGGGTGCACAGGATGCGCAGGCCGAGTTCGTCGAACAGCGGCAACACGTTCCAGAACTCGCCCGCGATGTTGTATTCGCCGATCAGGTTCACGTCATGCACAGTGATGCCGGGGCGTTGCATATCGGCGGAAACAGGCAGCGGTTCGCCCGTGCCGATCACATACTTGAACATCGCCTCGCCCGCGATGCGGTTGCCCAGATTCTTGGTACCGTAGAAACCTGCACAGTCCACCGGCACCACCGGCACACCGGTCTTTTCGGCAGCGGCCTTGCACACCGCACTGATGTCGTCGCCGGTGAGCGCAGGCACGCAGGTGTTGTAGATGAACACCGCTTTCGGCGCATAGCTATCGACGGCCTGCTTGATAGCATGGAACAGCCGCTTTTCGCCGCGCCCCATGATGACATCCTGCTCGGTCAGGTCGGTGGTCATGCCGATGCGGTACAGCGTCGGGCCGGATGAGCGCGTGCCGCGATTGTCCCAAGAGCTACCCGCACAAGCGATCGGCCCGTGCACGATATGCGCCACATCGGCGATGGGCAGCAGCGCGATCTGCGCCCCATCGAACGAACACCCGCCCGCCGTCGCCCCCGGCTTGGGTCGCGCACAACCGGATTTCTCCTTCTTGTTATGCGCGCAGGCCGGTTCGTTCAGTAGTTCGGCGATGTCCTTGGCTTGCATGGCAGGCACTCGTGAGTGATGACATGCTTAGCGTTGCAATTGACGTGCCAAGAACAGCTGATTGATTCCTAATGGATTTACAAAGTAGCGCCGTGTAGCAAACCCAACAAAACTACAACACGACCTTGGTGCCCAGCTCCACCACCTGATTCGGCGGCAAGTTGAAGAAGCTCGCTGCGCCTTCCGATTGGCGCGTCATCCACGAGAACAGCGAACAGCGCCAAGTCGCCATGCCTCCGGGGCCGTCTGCGACATTGGAGCGCGCAATGAAGTAGGTCGTACTCATGGCTTCCAGCGTGATGCCATGCTCGCTCAACGCTTCAAGCGCCTTGGGGATGTCAACCTCTTGTCGGAAGCCAAAATGCAGCGCGACGTTATACATCCCGGCACTGAGTCGGCTGACTTTCAGCCGCTGCTCCGCCGCGATGAGCGGCACATCCGCCGTCACCACATGCAGGAAGAGCGTCTGCTCGTGCAGCACCTTGAAGTGTTTCAGGTTGTGGAACAAGGCACTCGGCACGACCGCTGGGTCGGCACTCAGATAGATCGCCGTACCCTCCACGCGCGGCACATCCAGCGGCGCACCGGCGATGAAAGCCGCCATCGGGATGTCCAGTTTTCGACGCTGCACGGCCACCAGCGTACTGCCGCGTTTCCAAGTCGAAAGCAGCGTGAACAGCACCAGACCGAGCGCCAGCGGCATCCACCCGCCAGTCGCCACCTTGGTCAGGTTCGAACTCAGGAACAAGAACTCCAACAAAACGAACACCGCCAGAACAGACAACAGCGGTAACTGCGCACGCTTCGGCAACATCGTCAGGGTGACGAAGGCGCTGAGCAGGGTGGTGATGATCATCGTGCCCGACACCGCGATGCCGTAGGCCGAGGCCAACGCGCCGGACGAGCCGAACTCGAACACCAGCACGACCACGCCGACCAGCATCATCCAATTCACAGCGGGGATGTAGATCTGACCGCGCTGCGAATCCGAGGTGTGGCGGATGAACAAGCGCGGCAGATAGCCCATGCGCATCGCCTGCAAAGTGATGGAGTACGCACCGGAGATGGTGGCCTGCGAGGCAATCACCGTGGCGGCGGTGGCGAGCGCCACCAAGGGCAGCATGAACCAATCCGGCGACAGCAGATAGAACGGGTTCTGGATAGCGTCCGCCGAGCGCAGCACCAGCGCTCCCTGCCCGAAATAATTGATGAGCAGCGCCGGGCACACCAGCCCGAACCAAGCCAAGCGCACCGGCTTCGCGCCGAAGTGGCCCATATCGGCATACAGCGCTTCGCCGCCGGTAAGCGCCAAGAACACCGCCGACAGCAGCAGGAACATGCCTGCCGGATGCGCGATGGCGAAGTCGATGGCGTACATCGGATTGATCGCGCGCAACACGCTCGGCGTCTCGGCGATGCTCATCGCCCCCAAGCCCGCCAGCGCAGCGAACCATACCAGCGTCACCGGACCGAACAGTTTGCCCATGCTGCCCGTGCCGTGGCGCTGGATGACGAACAGGCCGGTGAGCACGCCGACCGTGATCGGCAGGATGAGTTTTTCCAGCGAGGGCGCGGCCACGCTGATGCCTTCGACGGCAGACAACACCGAGATCGCAGGCGTGATGAGCGCGTCACCGTAAAACAGCGCAGCGGCAAAGATACCGGCAGTGGCGATCAGCAACTTCCAGCGCGAATCACCCTGGATCGCGCGGTTCGCCAACGCAGTCAAAGCCAGCACCCCGCCCTCGCCGTTGTTATCGAAACGGAGCATCACCCACACATATTTGAGCGAGATGATGAGCATCATCGCCCAGAACAAAGCCGACAAGGTCGCCAGCACATTCGGCTCGCTGGGGGCGAGCCCATGCCCTTCGGCGAAGGCTTCTTTGAAAGCGTACAGCGGGCTAGTGCCGATGTCGCCGTACACCACGCCCAGCGCAGCGAGCGTCAGTGCGCTGGTGGCGGTTTTGTTTTTGAGTTCCATGAGTGTTCTCTTTCAGATTGGATAGCAGCGAATCAACACAGCACGCCGCAGGCAACGTCTGGCAGCGAGGGAGGATGCAGCGACACGATGGTGAGGGGGGGGCCAGCTCGGGTGCGGGGACCGGATCAACGATGAGAGTCGCTGCGCCCCATGCGATACACGGGCTGCAGCATCGCTCTTGATGGATTGCGCGAGATTCATGCGGCGGCATTATTCCAGCCGCACGATAAAAAAATTATAAAAATGGGCTGCTCGATGCCGAGTAGCCCCAGCTCATCACACCGAATACGCCGCGTCCACCCAGCCTCTGACCAGCGCCACTTCGCTGTCGGGCAGGTAGCTGAACCCGGCATCCAGATCACGCACGATGCCGTAAGCGATCTTGGGCGGCGTGATGGTTCCTGCCACAAGATGGAAGTACCAAGCAGCGGGATAACCAGCGGCGCGGTCGAAGGATTGCAGCTGGGACGCCAGCTCCACGCCCGAGGCCGCCTGATTCCACTGGAACGGTTTGAGTTCGCGGGCATGGCGCGACACCAGCGAGATCGACACCGCAGCGTTGCGATAACGATCCTGATGTTCACGCAGAGCGACTATCCAATGGTCGCTGAAATGGCCGCGTGCGGCGGCGCTGCTGTGCGCCCATTCGTAGAGCAGGCGCGCCAATCCAGCATTGCCGGGCAACTTGGCGACGGTCTGACGCATGTCGATCAGGCGGCGAAAACGGTAACGTGGCGCGGCCACCGGCTGCGCATCCAGCACCGCAGGCGTGATCGGCTCGGTGAGTTCTTGCAGATCTTCCGGCGGACTGCCGGGGTCGATCAACTGACGGTCCAGCACCTCCTGCAACTCTTCCACCTCAAGCTGCAAAAAGCCCGCCGGGGCCGGGCCGTAAGCGGCGACGAAGTAATGCGTGCGCCCGGAATGGCGCGTCACCAGCAGCCCGGCATCGGCATGGCGCTCGACCAACTCACCGATGTCGCCAGCGCACGCCCGCAACTCGGCCTGCGCCCAAGCCTCAAGATTGTCGGCGAGGCGCGTGCCATCCGCCGCGATCACCCCGCCGGGGCGATACCAGCCGCCGCGATTCAGCGCGTAGCGAAAACCACAGCCGGGGCGGATGCGGTTGGCAACCTCCAGCAACGCCGCATGATGCGGACGCGGCGGCAAGGCTTCGATCTCGGCGGCAAGCTGGCGCAAGGCGCTCTCGTCTGGTGTGTAGATGCTCATTTTTGTCCTCGTTAAAACGCAGGGAAACCGGTTAAAGCCCTCTAATCCGCTAGAGTGCAGCCACCCCAACCCCTGATGAAACAACTAGCCTTTCGACTAGGCCATCCCGAAACGATGGATAAGTCGCTGGTTATCCCAACCTCCCCCTTCACTGGGAATGAGCTGCTCAGGTGCTCCCCCAGTCAAGGGGGAGTTAGAGGGGATTTAGGTGTTGAAGCCCCCATTGATGGCTTCTTCATGCCTCACCCTCATGCAAAAACTCGTTCAAGCGGCGGCGCACCACCGCACTCACATCCGGCTCGGCATCATTCACCAAGCCAGCGATGGTCTCGACCGCCGCGCGCTGCACCGCCTCCAGCCGCACCACCCAATCCTCGTCGACCAACATCTTCGCCGCATCGTCCGGCAACATGCGCGCCGCTACCAAGCGACGCACCTCGGCATCCTCGTCCTTCGCCAGCAGACTCAGCGCGAACGGCGGCAAACGGCGCGCCACTTCCTTGCGCACCTCACGGTCATCGTCGTGCACCATGCGGCGCAACTGGCCGTGCGGCAAACGCTTCGCCACCTGCATCCGCACCAGATAATCCGCATCATCCAACAAAGCCACCAATCGCTCCGGCGCGATGCGGTTGGCCACCGTCATGCGCACCTCGCGGTCGGCATCATGCAGATAAACCTCCAGTTCGTCGATAGGCAAACGGCTCGCCACCACGCGGCGCACCACTTCGTCGGCATCGGGCGGCAACTGGCGCAACACCTCCAACGGCGCATAACGCGCCGCGATGGCGCGCCGCTCCCAAAAACCATCCGCCAAGCAGCCTTCGGCGAACTCGGGATTGCGGCGCAAAAAACGGTCGATCTGCCGCCCGCTCTGCGCTATCAGACACACATCGCCCGGCGCACAACCCTCCGCCGCCAGCAGCGCCCGATGCGGACAGCGCGCGCAATCCGCGCTCACCACCTCCACCAACGGCGACGCCCCAACCCGCCGCTCCGCCATAGCCACCCCACTCCAATGAAATCCAGCCGATATGCAGCAACTTATGTGCCATGCGACAAATGGCGCGCCGAGGCCGTCTGGCTGCCGTTCAGCCACACAATGGATTGTTGGAAGTGCGACAAATGTAGGTTGAGGGAGGTTTGAACCCGGCATCGCGGGCAAAACCGTGATCCCCGGTTTTTGCGAAAATTATCCGTTCGTCCTGAGCGTAGCGTAACGAAGCCGAAGGATGGGCGGAAGTACAGTCCGCGTAGGCAGGGGTGAGGCACCAACCCCAGCACAGCGCCCCCCCCCACATCGAGCCGCAATCGAAGCCATCACAGCAATGGCGGCGGAATGCGAAGAAGAAGGGTGAAAAGATGAAAGCTGGGGTTCGTGCCTCACCCCTACCTACCGCGCTGTTACTCCGCAGATCTTTCGTAGTCTTCAGCTTTAGCGGCTAACATCCTTGTTCTGGATCGAAAATGGCTATTGAATAATGTGCTTATCGCTCGCCTCAGATATCGGTTGAAGTATCGTCATCGCCACCCCACGCTGAGTCACCCAAAGACTGATGTTCAGCAGTATTCAACTCTGACTGCATATCATCCAACGCGCTCGAAATGGCAGATGTGGTAATGGCATTCGCAATCAGATTCCCAGCCGCAACGCCGGCCATTACCCCAAGTGCCGTCTTAAGCGTATCGTTGCCTCGATTCATTCCGCCTGACATGACCTGACTGTAATTCGCAGGATTGGCTCGGGCAAGCATCAGGGTTTTGATTGCTTCGGGGTCACCGCTATTCATGATGTAGTCCTCAGCCTCTTTACGCCGCCGCAGCACCTCCTGCTCGGCCTCCACCTTTTTCTTCTTTTCGGCACTGCTACCAAACATCCCCAAAATAACAAGGGCAGCCAACAGCCACATAAGCCATGACATGTTCATTCCCCTTTAGTGTTGATTTGTTTGGAATGCCAAACCACCTGCGGATTAGGCTTGGCTCCGAACACCTTGCGCCAAACATAGATGACTCCCAGAGCGGCAAGAGCCAGTAAAGCCAGTTGTAGCGCAACCGCCAGCAACTTAACCATGATGATGAGCATCCCGAGTTTGATAAACACGAATGCCATGAGCAAGCCGATAATCCAGATCATTTTGATTCCCTCCTTCGTGGCTTGGTCGAATTGACCAAGTGAGGGCATCATAAAGAGGCAGGGCGACAGGGCGTGTCGTTATTGCCCATAACTTTCTCGGACGCAAATTATGTGGAGCTAGCTCTCGATTCAGGTTCAGAGGTGGCTCCGCTTAGTTGGACAGTATTCCCCATTTCTTAAGTGGAAGCCTTGCGGTTAATGCCTACGCTGCTTTTGGCAGTGCCGGCAGGTTGTCGAAGTAGAACTCATCCGGCGTTTTGTCGTCAAGCGATGAAT
>JACRAT010000004.1 GCA_016234685.1 Nitrosomonadales bacterium | reverse complement strand
CTACCTCA
Source organism: Nitrosomonadales bacterium (assembly GCA_016234685.1). Classification (GTDB taxonomy): domain Bacteria; phylum Pseudomonadota; class Gammaproteobacteria; order Burkholderiales; family Gallionellaceae; genus Ferriphaselus. Next base: position 51,949 of record JACRAT010000004.1, on the reverse strand, counting down.
AAGACCACCTGGGCTCCATCACCGCCCAGATCAACGGCGACCCCAACCCCGCCGTGCTACCGAACGGCACGACCAACCCGCAGGCGGGCCGATACGCCATCCAGTACCTCTCCTACGACATCTGGGGCAAACAGCGTTACCCCAACGGCACCGCCGACCCCACCGGCCAACTCAACAACCCCGACATGTACCACGGCTACACCGGCCACGAGATGCTCGACGACGTCGGCCTCATCCACATGAACGGACGGCTGTACGACCCGGTGATGGCGAGGTTCGTGAGTGCGGATCCGATGGTTGAGGCAATCAACAATCTCCAGTCGCTCAATCGCTACAGCTATATCTGGAATAATCCATTGGCGTTCTCGGACCCGTCTGGATATTGCTTCCTTGGTTGTTTCTGGCAACCCAAGAATTGGGAAAATACGGTTAAAGTTGTTGCGATTGCGGCAGCGGCCTATTACACAGGTGGATTGGTTAGTAGTTGGGCATTTAGCAGTATGGCTGGTTCAGCGGCAGCAAGCGCGGTGGCAGCAGGTACGACGCTGACCAGTATCCAAGTTGGTGCTATGTATGGCGCATCCATGGCGCTTGGTGGTGCAGCAGCAGGTTTCACTGGTGGACTTCTGATGAGTGGTGGCAATCTTGACTACGCATTCCAGTCGGCCATAGCTGGAGGTTTGACATCTGGATTAAGCTCTTTTGGCGGTGCTATGTTCGGCGTGGCTGGAAATATTGTCGGACAGGGGGTGGGCAGTGGAATCAGTGCGCAAATGTTCGGAGGGGATTTCACGATTGGTTTGAAGTATGGTTTGCTGGGGGCTCTTCGTAGTAATGCATTTCAGCTTATGCAAATATCAACGGATGCGTTGGCTTCTAAGGCTTGGGGCGGGGAGGCACGTACAGATTTGCTCGGGAGAATATGGACGTATGGAGGGCGAAAGTGTGGTAAGGGTGGTGCTGGGCAATGCGACTCATTGTTCAATAGACTGGGATTGCTTATGAGGTCCGAGGCGACTGCGGGTGATAATACTTGGGATAGTCAGCCATTGAGTGGTTTTGGAATTAATACCAAATTGGGGGAAATGCCGTTAGTGGGTGCATTTGCCAACTCGATTTCTAAAGTCCATGACTGGATGAATAACACGCTAAGTATGGGTACGCTCTACGGGACTACGGGCGTGGCGACGGATTATGGATTCTGGGGGAATACAGCAATGGACTTTGTAAGTACTGCCGGGATGATTCCCGCAGCGCAATTTACGGCCAAGGCGCTTTGGCAACCCCCATTGAAAGGGCGATAATGAATAAGAATGTAACCGTGATTATGGCTGTGATATTTACATTGACTGGTTGCCCTCTTCAGATTACGGCCCCAAGCTGGAGAGCGCTACAAAAGAAACTTGAAACGCAGGAAATGGTCATTGAGCCATATCGCGATGAGGCATCAAGGAGGCGAGGTGTCGTTGGTTTCTATGTGTCCATGAAGGCCAGTGTCGCGAGCAAGATGGGGGCGCCAAATAGTGAAGAATTCAAAAAAGCGTTGGAGGTGCAGCTTCAGAAAGAGCGTTTGGATGGGAATGTGTATTGCCCGCAGGGGTACAGTTTGTACACGAATATGGTGTATGGAACCGATGCGACGATTTTAATGGATTGCAAATAAAACGGAGCAAGGTAGGGCGCGAGGGTGTCCTGGAGGGTGTAAGAAGTTTTGTGTAAACGGTCATTAGGCAGGAAACTGCCATAACTTCAAAAAGGAGTGAACATGACCGTAGCAAAGAAAGCCGCAATGCATGAATTGGTCGACCAACCCCGTCGGCAACACCCGCAACGGCAAGAGCAGCAAGACGCTCAAGGGCGAATTCGGCGAACTGCTCATTGAGATACCCCGCGACCGTCAAGACAGCTTCGAACCCCAACTCATCCCCAAGCATCAGACCCGCTGGCACGGCTTCGATGACAAGATACTGTCCCTGTATGCCCGGGGCATGACGGTGCGCGAGATACAGGGACATCTGTGGTGTTATTGGGGACGCACCACAGTATTCTGATATTTCAATGAGTTACAGTATTTTCGCTCTTTAACAATCCACCCGCGCCGTTGGTGGCCAGCGGCCCAGCCAGCTCCGCCCCCATGCTGTCGCAAGCATCACCGGCACCCTCAACGGCGTAGCCATCGTTGTGGCACATGCGACAGGAGGTCACTCTTACCTGCAAATCGCCGATCACTTCGGCGTGCATTTCACCACGGTAGGCAGGATTGTTCGGGAACGAGGGAAATAAACGCATGGAAGGAATGCCATGATGCTAGACCTACCCCCATACTCGCCCAGCGTTCAGCCCACTGTTTTTATAGGTGTTATTGTTTAACCGAGTGCCATGAGGGCCAGCCGCTATCTCTCCACTTCGCCACGTCAGGACAATCTGTCGATTAGCACATCCTGCGCCTCACCGGCGGCAAGTGCATCCCCCGCAGCCAACGCCGCCTATTTGATGCGGCGACGCTCCAGCCTGTTTTCCACCAGCGAATACACTGAAGGCACGACCACCAGCGTGAGCAGGGTGGACGAGATCATGCCGCCGATCACCGCCACCGCCAACGGCCCGGTGGTTTCGGCCCCCGCGCCCAAACCCAACGCGGCCGGGAGCAACGCCAGAATGATGGTGAACGAGGTCATCAGCACTGGGCGCAAGCGGATCGGGCAGGCGTCGCGCAAAGCCTCGTCTATCGGCATCCCCTCGCCACGGCGCTGGTTGGTCAGGTCGATCAGCAGGATGGAGTTCTTCGCCACCAGACCGATCAGCAGCACCATGCCTATCATCGAGTAGATGTTGAGCGTGTTGCCGGTGAGCCACAGCGCCATCACCCCGCCGACGATGGCCAGTGGCTGCGCCACCATGACGATGAGCGGTTGCAGGAAAGAGTTGAACTGGCTGGCCAGCACCATGTACAGCAGCAGGATCGCCAGCGTAAAGGCGAACAGCATGTAGCCTGCCGTCTTGCCGAACTCTTCGGCCTGACCGATCAGCTTGATACGATAGCCCGGTGGCATCATCGCATCGGCGATGTCCTTCACCCGATTAGCCGCCTCGCTCAGCGGCATGGTCGGGGTGGAGTAGAAGATGCCGGCGTACTGCATGTCGTGGCGCGAGATGATGGCCGCGCCCAGCACCGGCTCGAAGCTGGCGACGCTATCCAGCCGCACCATGCTGCCGTCGCGCGCGCGCAGGAAGATGCGCTTCAGATCGTCCGGCTTGACGATGTCTGCCTCGCCCGCCTTCAGCCGCACATCGTAACGCTCACCATCGCTGGGCTCGTCGCTGTAGGCCGCGACATTCAAGCCGCCGCTCATCATGTTCACCGCCCAGCCCACATCCTGCGCGGACAAGCCCAGCACCGCCGCCTTGGCGCGGTCGAGCCGGATGGCGAGTTGCGGCAGATTGAGCTGAAGGTCGGTATCCACCTTGCCCAAGGCGGGCACTTCGGCTTGCAACTTGCGCTGCAACTCGCCGGAAAGCCGTGCCACTTCCGACAGGTTCGGCCCGACCACCACGAATTGCAGCGGGTCGCCGCGCTGACCAGCAGTCATCGACACCGGCGCGGGGAAAGAGCGGATGCCGGGGATCTGCGCCAGCTCGCCGCGCAAAGCGGCAACGACCTCCTGCTGCGAACGGTCACGCAGGTCACGCGGCGTCATCCGCACACTACACGAGGCCTGATTCACCTGCCCCGCCGCACCTACGCCGATGGAGCAGAAGAACGTACTGACTTCCTTGTGGGCGCGCAGCCGCCTCTCCACTTCGGCCAACTTCTCGCTGGTGTATTGGATGGAAGCGCCCAGCGGGACTTTGTTGAATACCACGAAGCGCCCCTGATCCTCGTCCGGCATGAACCCCTTGCCGACGTTGGCAAAGAAATAGCCGCTGGACAGCACCACCAGCACGGTCAGTACGATCACCTTCCAGCGATGCCCCAGCGCCTGCGCCAGCAGATGGCGGTAGAACCCGTCCAGCCAGTTGAAAGCGCGATCCAATGCGAGATAGAGTCGCCCGTGGCGCTGCTGCACCTTCAGGTAACGCGAGCACAGCATCGGCGTCAGCGTCAGCGAGACGAACAGCGACACCAGCACGCCGAAAGTCACCACCACCGCGAACGACTTGAAGAACATGCCGATGATGCCGGACATGAAGATCACCGGCGCGAAGATGGACACCAGAGACAAGGTCGCCGCGATCACCGCGAACACCACCTCGCGGCTGCCATTGACGGCAGCGGCGACCGGGTCGGGGTCTATCTCCTCCCGATGTCGGTAAATGTTCTCTAATACTACGATGGAGTCATCCACCACCACGCCAATCAACAGCAGCAGCGCCAGCATAGTCATCGAGTTGAGCGTGAAGCCCGCGAAATAGATCACCGCGATTGCCCCCAGTAGCGACACCGGAATGGCGATGGAAATAATCAGTGTAGAGCGCACACTGCGCAGGAACACCCACACCACGAGCGCCGCCAGTAATGTACCCTCGACCAGATGCTCCCTCAGCGCGTTAATCATCTCCTGGATGAACAGCCCGTCGTTGGTGGCCGTCTTCAGCGTCAGCCCCGGCGGCAAGGTCGGCTCGATCTCGGTCGCCAGCCGCCGCTTGACCTCTTCCACGATGCTCACGGTGTTGGCGTTGGAAATCTTGACAATGCCGATGCCGATAGCTGGCTCGCCGTTGAAACGCACCAACTGGCGGAAATCGGCCAGCCCGTCCTCAACCGTCGCCACCGCCGACAGCCGCACCGGCGCACCATCGCGGTAGGCCACCACCAGATTGGCGATGTCGCTGACATGATGGAACTCTAGGTCGAGCTTGAGCAAGAACTCGTTCTTGCCGCCGACCAAAAATCCGCCCGGCGCTTGCAGATGCTCGCGGCCAAAGGCATTGGCGAGGTCTTGCGTGGTTAAGTCATGCGCCGCCAGTGCCGCCGGATGGATGTTGACGCGGATGGTACGGTCGCGCCGTCCGCCCAGTCTCACCTCGCCCACACCAGAGACGGTCTCCAGCTTTTTCTTCACCACATTGGCGGCATACTGGTTGAGCTGCTGCTGGGTGCGGTCGCCCTGCAAGGCCAGCCACATGATAGGGCTGGAGCCGCTGTCCATCTTCGAGACGATGGGCGGATCGGTACCGTCCGGCAAACGGCGTAGCGCCTGATTCACCTTGGACTGCACCTCGTTGAACGCCACGTCGATGTTCTTTTCCAGACTGAAGGTGATCGCCACCGTAGACACACCGGGGGACGAACTCGACATGATGTGCTCGATGCCCGGCACGCTGTTCACAGCGGACTCGATGATGTTGGTCACGCTCATGTCCATGTTGTCGGGGTTCGCTCCCTTCACCGAGGTCGTGACCGAGATCACCGGAAATTCGATGTAGGGATACTGGTCGATGCCCAAGCGCTGGTAGCCGATGATGCCCATCAGCATCAACACACCACTCAGCATGAAGGCGAGAACGTGACGTTTTATGGAGAGTTCGGGTAGGGTCATGGTGGATCAGGAAAAAGCAGTGCGCAAACTGCTCAGATTAATAAGCCGGGAGCGGATGCGAAGCCCCCTCGATAAAAGTCCAGCCTGCTCACTAGAGCAACTCTATCCCGAAGTGGCGAACCACAAGGGCAAACAGGCCGAAACAGACAATGGTGATGACGAGGCTGACTGACATGGCGGGCCAAAAGCCGATGCGCGGAAGTAGCGCCGGGAATGCTAGGAACATCGGCAAGGTCGGAACGACATACCAGAACGTGTACCAGGCATGATTGGCGATCTTCTCCTGCGGCTGGTTTTCGAGGTACAACCAGACCAGTGCAAGTATCGTCACCAGCGGCAGCGCAGCGACAAAGCCGCCAAGCTTATCGCTACGTTTCGCCAGCTCGGACACAAGCACAACGACTGCCGCCGTTATGAAATATTTTGTAATGATCCAAGACATGGTCGCTCCATTCGGGACAAGCTCAATTGGCCGCACCCGCCTTGCCTACCGCCAGCGCCGCCCCATCCGTCAAGAACCCCGCGCCGTCCGTCACCACGGTCTCACCGCCTTGCAGGCCGGAGGTGACTTCCACCCAGCCGTCGGGCTGGCGCGCGCCGGTCTGCACCACGCGCTGAACCGCCTTGCCGCCCTGCGCCAGATAGACCACTTTGCCCGCCGGGCGCAGCACCACGCTCGCTTCCGGCACGATCCATGCGTTGGGGTGGCGGCCCAGCACCACCGCGCCGCTGAGGGTGGCACCGGGCCGCCAACCGGGATTGTCGAACACAGCGAACACATCGAAGGAGCGATTGTTCGCCCCCATGGTCGGACGCACCTCGTCCACCCGACCGATCACGACTTTATCCACGCCGGGGCTGCTGACTTGCACCTCCATGCCCGGTTTGATGCGTCCGGCCATGTCTTCGGGGTAAGGCAAACGGGCGCGTAATTTCTTCAGATACACCACCTGATACACCGGGTCGCCCACCTTGAGATACTGGCCGGGTGCAGCCATCTGACGCTCGGCGCGCCCCTCGAATGGCGACACGATGCGGGTCTTGGCGACGTTGCGTTCAGCCTGCACCAACTGGGCGCGCGCAACGGCGAGCTGACTCTGCGAGGTGGCCGCCTGCGCCGCCGTGTCGTCCAGACCGGAAGACGAGATGAAATTCTGCTCACGCAACTGCTGCATACGCTGCAAACGGCGAGCGTCGTTGCTGCTCAGCGATTCCAGCCTGCGCACATCAGCCTGCGCAGCTTGCAGCGACAGATTGGCATCCTGCGCGTCGATCTCCGCCACCAGTTGCCCGGCCTGCACCGTTTCGCCGTCGCGCACCCGCAAGCCCAGCAACTTGCCCGCCACTTCAGCCGCCAACACTGTATCGGCGGGACTGTCCAGTGTACCGACCGACTCTTCGGTCAGCACCACCGTACGCTGCACGACCTGTACCACCGACACCGGCGTGGTCGTCGCCGCCTTTTTCTCTTCTTCTTTTTTGCCGCAGGCGACCATGGCCAGCAAAGACAACAACACCCAACCCGAACGAACCTTGCTCATGCATACTCCTGACAGGCGAAGTCCGCCTGATGATGAAACCTGCTGTACCACCCTCGACCCTGCCCCGCCGACATTCCCCTGCCCGTTAAACCACCCGCTCCCCCGCCATCAACGAGCGCACCGTCTCGCGTTCGCGGATCAGATGCGCCTCGCCGTCGCGCACCAGCACTTCGGCAGCGCGCGGGCGAGTGTTGTAGTTGGAGCTCATGCTCATGCCGTAAGCCCCCGCCGACATCACCGCCAGCACATCGCCCGCCGCCACCGCCAGTTCGCGGTCATGGCCGATGAAGTCGCCGGTCTCGCACACCGGGCCGACCACTTCGTAAGTCAAAAGTGGCCTTTCACGTTCGCTCCCTCTCCCGCAAGCGGGAGAGGGTTGGGGTGAGGGGCTGTGCATTACCACCGGCAGGATGGCGTGATAAGCGTCATACAGCGCCGGGCGCATCAGGTCGTTCATCGCCGCGTCCACTAGGGCGAAGTTCTTCTCTTCGCCCTGCTTCAGGTATTCGATGGTAGTGAGCAGCACCCCGGCGTTGCCGACCAGACGACGGCCCGGCTCGACGATGATCTTCTCGCGGCGACCAGCCAGCGCGCCCAGCAGCGCCTGCGCGTATTCGGCGATGGAGGGCGGTGTCTCGTCGTTGTAGCGGATGCCCAAGCCGCCGCCAAGGTCTAGGTGTTCCAGCACGATGCCGTCTTCAGCCAACTGATCGACCAGCGCCAGCACTTTCTCCGCCGCCGCCACGAAGGGGCTGACTTCAGTGAGCTGAGAGCCGATGTGGCAATCCATGCCGGTGACGCGGATGTGCGGCAGCGCGGCGGCACGGCGATACAGCGCCCGCGCCTCGTCGTAGGCCACGCCGAACTTGTTCTTCTTCAGGCCGGTGGAGATGTAGGGATGGGTCTTGGCATCCACGTTGGGATTGACGCGCAGGCTAATCGGCGCGATGCGCCCGAGGCTGCCCGCGACCTCGTTCAGCCGCTCCAGCTCGGCGGACGATTCGACGTTGAAGCACAGGATCTCGGCCTGCAAAGCCTGCTTCATCTCCGCTGCCGTCTTGCCCACACCGGAGAACACCACCTTGTTGGCCGCGCCGCCCGCCGCCAGTACGCGCTGCAATTCACCGCCGGAAACGATGTCGAAACCCGCACCGAGGCGGGCGAACAGGTTGAGGATGGCGAGACTGGAATTGGCCTTCACCGCGTAGCAGATCAGATGTTCGCGCGACTTGAACGCCTCGGCGAACTGGTGATAGCCGTCGGCCAGTGCCGCGTGCGAATACACATAGCACGGTGTGTGGAAGCGCCGGGCGATGTCCGCCAGAGGCAAGTTTTCGACGCAAAGCTGGTCTTGCTGGTAAGCGAAAAAGTCAGTCATCAATCAACGATCCGTAGCAGAGAAGGAGGAAGCCGCCGCTTGCGGCGCAGGCAGATAGAGCGGCCCTTTGTGACCGCAGCCTTGCAGCGACAAGGCCAAAACCAACATAATGCCAGCCACGCGCATGAACGCCCCCTCGAAAATTTAGAATGGGCGCGATTATAAATGGAAAGGTAAGCCGCAATGACGGAAAGCGAATTCACCCGGATCTCAGACGCCCTCTTCGCCCGCATCGAACGAGGCGCGGATGAGGCCGGCATCGACGCCACGTTGAACGGCAACGTGCTGGAACTGGAATTCGACGACGGCCAGAAGCTCATCGTCAACCGCCACACGCCAACACAGGAAATGTGGCTGGCTGCCAAGTCGGGCGGATTCCACTTCCGCCTGCAAGACGGCAATTGGATCAGCCAGCGCGAAGGCGTGGAGTTGTTCGGCAAGTTAGGGGAGGTTGCGGGGCTTATGTTGGGTGAGCCGGTGCGGTTTTAGCCGCCCAAACCTCGCGGGCAAGCGGAGAGGTGATATGCCCAGCCTTCTGGGATCAGCATGACCACCTCCCGCCCGACAATTCAGCAAAAGCGCGGGGGAGCCCCGCTCTGCTGTGAGTCGCCCCCAATGCGGCTCACTTATCCGTTCGTGGTGAGCCCTTCAACAAGGCTCTCCTGAGTTTATCGAAGGGATCAGGACGAACGGAACCTCTTCTAAAGTGAACAGCATTGGTATCGCCCAGGCTTAATGCAATGGCTCCCCCGGCCCGATCTCTTGAACCACGCGGCTGCTCGGCAACAAACTCTGCGCGCGTCTGGCTTCTGCCTCGTCATTGCTGTGGGCTATGACGACCCATTGACCATTGCCGATCGCCTCTTCGACCTCAGCTTCGATACTGACTTCCTGCTGCGCGCTGTCGAGATTGCTCGATGCCCCACCCAACAGACTGCCAGCCAACGCGCCCAGCCCCAGCGCCTCCAAGGCTGCCACCATCGGCCCCGCCGCCAGCAATCCCGTCCCGCCTGTCAAGGCGATGTCGGCGACCAGCACCAACCCGGGAAGCGAGCCCAAAGCCGCTCCTTCGAGCGCGCCTTTGGCTGTATTCAGCGTCTCCCACTTGGCAGAGAGATGCTCCTGCCATTGATTCTGCTCTCGCCCCAACAGGCTGATCTGAGCACTCGAAAATCCTGCCTTCTTCAATGCCCCCACCGCGCCACCGACCTCGGCAAAGTCAGGATAGATCGCAATGGTCTTGTAATGAAAGCGCCCGATAGGCGGCATCGCCCCGGTGGATGAAGTATGGCCTGCAATAGAAGTCGTCGTATTCATGATGTTTCCTCTCTGTGATTGAACGGCAGGCATAGCCTGCGCCAGCCACTCCGGCCAATCTGTGCGGCAACACACTTAATGCTCCGAGAAAAAACGGCGAGCTCCCTAGGCCCAACAGGAACACGCCGCGACCGAATACCAGACCCGAGATTACAAGCCCAGCTTAAGAAATGCTCCCCGACCAAGCCGACAACAACGCCTGCGACCCCGCCAAAGCCAACAACGCCTCGACCCAAGGCTGCTGATACAACGGCAAAAACGCCCCGCGCTTCAAATCACGGATCTCGGCAATCATGGCTTCGGCTTGCTGGATTTTGATTTCACGCTTAGCGTCCCCTCCCCCTGCCATACCACTCGCACCGCGCAATTCGTTCAGTTTGCGAGTCAGCTCCTTGATTGCCTTTTCGCGGATCGTATTGGCACTGCGCTGAAGATAAAATGCCGTGTGCAAAAGCCAAATAAAAATCATCGCAAAACCGATCAGCAACCCTACCGGATAACCCCAGTCATCAAACATCCGATTTCTAGCTGTCAGCAACAGTACCCAGCCAACAACTGGATACCAAACCAAAGCCCCAATCACCTCTGTTTGCCTAGCAATAAATTCAACATCTAGCCAGTAAACCGTGTAGTCCTTAGGCAGTTTCCATTTTGATGCCAACCCAATGTATTTATTCTCTAAGCCTATTGGCCACACACTTTCCTGACGGTCGAGCTCTCGTGAAAAGTGATAGAACTGTCGCAACGTATCGCCTATGTAGGCCGTAAATCCCAAAACGACGAGAAACGCCCAAGTAGAAATAATCAAGTTTCCGTACGTTGACCACTCCCCGCGAACCGGGGCATGTATCTCGCCCACACAATCAACAAATATGAAAATATTAAGTAACAGCAGGCCAACAACAACCGCCGTTTCTCTGGTGATAATCCGCGACGACATAGACTGCCGCTGATACGACCGCCATATACGCGTAACACTGACGTACTGGCGCTCAACTTTCGAAGGTGGACTACCTCTACGAAGTTGACTCGCCCGCACTTGCCGTTGCAAGCGCCCCCTGAAGATCTTCCAAGCTATTTTAGCCGACCTAGATAGGGAGCGCCTTGCCAACTTATTCGACAAGTCATTCACTGGAAGTCCAAAATTTGGCGCAATTTCCAGTGCCACGCGATCCATTTTCTGCTTGGCCACGAAAAACAACACTGCTGTCAGCAAAATCGCCAGCCCCCGCAATATTTCAGACGGCCAAATACTTATCCCGTTATTCCAGAAAAACGGCTCCTCATAAGAGGATTCCTTGATGTACAAGCAGAAGGCGGACACCCCGAGTACCACGAACAGCAACACAACGGCCACCTCAGCCTTTCGGCCAATGCTTTGGTACGCGGAATAGACCACCTCCAAAATCCTGTGCTCCAATACCATCACCCAAGCCAGCAGTAGCAACAGGATTGCCCCAAACACCAACCATGACTGATTGGATCGCCCGTCTGATACAGGAGGAAGCACCCCCCCCCATATTCCTTTATTGGAAGTAAAAATGAGGCTCTCGCCCTCCGGGCATCCTCCTTGCACAGATAGATTGACAAAAGGCGAACCTAAATCGACTGACTGTCGAGTTCCTATTTCATAAACCCGCGGCAACAGTGTCAATCGACACTCTGGAGCAAGGGAAACCTGCCTAGCCTCATATTGAGCCCCATCTAGGGCCATTTGATTAAAGCCCTCAGCGTAACCAATCGCCAATAATGCCGAGAAATAATATGCAGTCTGCCAGCTATTCCTAAATGGCGCGACATGCCCTTGCACAGCTTCGCTGAGATTCAATCCGAAAGACGAGCCGACGATCAAATTACGTGTATGTTTCAGCTCGGATGGCAAGCTGTAAGCTGCATCCATATCCGTGGTAAAAAATATCTTGCCCGGAAATATTGGACGCAAAGCTTGCAGTATCATTAACTTGTCATATACATCATTGCCAAGCACCCCTATGGCCGCGATCCCTGTCCGCTTTGTTGAAAATGGTGCCCCCTCCTCCAACCTAAGTTGCTCATCTTTTGCACGAATCTGATCAGCTAGACGTCGGATGTAGTCTTTCTGGCTATTCCCTTCTGGTCGGTCAACTCCCCCTCCACTCCCAAGCGCGCTATCTTTCTGTTTCACCAATTCCTGCTGTTTCACCGAATCAGCTTGAACACCATCATTCCCCCCGGTCGACTTGGCTGTTCTTCCATCCACCCCCCGAATATAGTTGTAATGGTGATGTAGCTTGTCGCCCCCCTTATCCCGACCTCGTTCATACTTGACTGCAAACGTATGCGTCAACGCTCGCGCATATTCGGTATCCAAGTCAGAAATCAACGCGACATGCTGCCCGCCAGCGGCTGAAACTCCGCGCAGCGCCAACTCTTTAATTAGCTGATCGACAACCAGATTATCTGGTGAGGAGGTTCTGATAACGTTACTAGGCAACACCTTGATGACTGAGTTGCTTTCCCCGAATTTCGGAGCAATACAGTCGTCCAACTCAGCCTTGTTTAAATTATATTGCAAATAACATGCATCAATACTCGCGCCTGACGAGAAGAAAGTCAGATAGGAACTAAGTTTTACCATACGCATTGGTCCGGTCGTTTCGTGCAGCGTGTCTGACTCATTCGGACCTAGGACAAAAACAGGGGATGTCAACTTCTTCTCCTGCGGAGGATTTTTCGAGATGCCTTTTTTTTGAAATTTGGCCAACGGCTCAGAATTAGGCGATACCTCCGAACTAATTATCTCTAGCAACTTTGTGAAGTTAGCGCTAGGAATCCACAAGACGTAAATTTTGTTGCAGTCCTCAGCCTGAGATACCAAACACGTCGCTGATCGATTTTCTAAACTCACAAACTTTTCCCAATGAACGACATAAGATTCATCTCTCGAAACCTTCTGACACGGCTCTTCATCTGGCGACCGACCATCACTGTCTTTGCACTTTTTAGCCTCCGCCTCCTCCGCACTTGTCTTCCCAGAAAATCGGAACCAACTAATTTGCTCGGGATTAAATGGGTAATAACGCTTAGCCGCCAAGGCACTTATCATTGCGTAACGACTACGACGACGGTTCTCTGCATATTCTGGGGATGAACCCTCATTTAGCGGCGCAATAATGAATTGAGCATGTGCGTTCGCAGACTGATTAAAAGATCTTTCGACAAGATCCCAAGCATCAACCAACTTGGGCTCAGATTTCCGTTCGTCTGGCTTTGCAATAAGACGGGCGCGCATTGATGCCTTTGTGCTGCCCCCCATTTCAATCAACTCATAACTTGTCAGAGAAGACGCTTTAGCGGGCTGTAGCTCAAAGGGATCTTGCCAAAGACGAGCCTCCATCTTCCGAGAGCGAACCCCCCCACTGATGTCATTAAATGTGCTATTGAATGAAGTAGTAACCGCTGGCCGCTCATCAACGAACGGCGCGGGATGCGGCAATAATCCAGACACCAGCGACGCACAAATCGCCAGCACCCCGATGGCACTTTTGGATTGGAGTAACTCGAAGATTGAACTTTGTTTTTCACCAGCCACGATGCCCCCTTTGCCGAATGGCGTGCAAGTATTGGCCGCTGCTCAGCGGCTTCTGGGGTGTGTTCTCGTCCTAGTGACCGCGCGCTTTGAATGGCACGCTTTTCGTTATTTTGGTGTGGCGGTGGCTCGTGGACTTGCTGGATGCCTGCGGTCAACCTTGGAGTGGATTGCGAGCCGGGCAGGCTTGATTCTCCCTGAATCAGCTCAGGCGGCAGCCCAAGCCGGGGAGATTATACACAGTCGATTGAATGGGTTGCAGAATATTCCCGGCATCACTCGCAGCGGATCACGCGGAAGCCGATGTTGCTGTTGCGGGTGGCGATGGGGCTGTAGCGGCGGACGCTGGGGCGGAGGTTGGAGAGGTCGCTGGCCCAGGAACCGCCGCGTGTGACGCGCCGGGAGTGGTCGCCCGCCTCCCATGCCGAGCCGTCGACCGGCACGTCTTTGTAGTTGGAGGCATAGCAATCCTGCGTCCATTCCCAGACGTTGCCTATCATGTCGTACAACCCCCAAGGGTTCGCGGCGAGTTGACCGACGGGCTGGGTCTTGCGTTTACTGTTTTCACTGAACCACGCCGATTGTTCGAGATGCACGTCGGGGTCGGAGTAGTTGTCGCAGGTATCGCCGGCACGGCATGCGTATTCCCATTCGGCTTCGGAGGGCAGGCGGACGGCCAGACCGGTCTTGCGCTGCATCACTTCGATGAACTCTTGCGTGTCTTCCCAGCTCACTTGCTCGACGGGATTGTATGCCCCCCGGAATTGGCTAGGGTTCTTGCTCATCACCTGTAGATACTGCCCCTGGGTGACTTCGTGCTTGCCCAGCCAAAAGCCTTTGACGGTAACAAGATGTACCGGCTGTTCGTCTCTGTCGCCTAGGCCGCCCATCTGAAAGCTCCCCGACGGGATCCAGACGAACTCCATGCTGGTCTTGGGCTCGATCCAGATCGAGCCCGCAGCAGGCTCTATCACCTCCTGAGTTTTGGCTGCGCCCCCCGGCACCAACCCGCTGAACATCGAAAAGATTCTTTTCATTTGGGATCAATACATCGAAATTACCGTTACGTCCCGTTCCCCTTGAACGAAACACCCCCGCCCGCCGGATTGTCGCCAACGACGATTCATCCCGCCAGCGATTCCCGCACTGCTGCCACAACTCTCTCTACATCGGCATCTTTCATCGCCGGGAACAGGGGCAATGTGACGATACGCCGCCCCACGCTCTCCGCCACGGGAAACATTCCTTCCTTGAAGCCGCGCGCGCGGTACAACTGGAACAGATGGATGGGCGGGTAATGCACGCCGCAGCCGATGCCGCGCTCTTTCATCCTCGCCATGAAATCGGCGCGCAGCGCACCTTCCGGCAAGACGATCTGGAACATGTGCCAGTTGCTGTTTTCGAAATTCGCCAGCGGCAACTGCACACCGGTTTGTTGCTCAAAATCCGCGCCGAAGGTGGCGAAGTAATGTTTGGCCAGTGCGTGGCGACGCGCGGTGATGGCGGGCAGTTGCGGCAGTTGGTTGAGGCCGATGGCGGCGGCGACATCGGTCATATTGTATTTGCCGCCCAGCACATCCACGTCCATGCCGTCGAAGCCGCTGCGCGTCACACCTTGCAGGCGATATTTTTCCGCGAGCCTGGCTTCGTCGGCGTTGTTCAGCACCAGACAGCCGCCTTCGGTGGTGGTGAGGTTTTTGTTGGCTTGAAAACTGAACGAGACGAAGTCGCCGAAGCTGCCGATGCGCTGGCCGTTCCACAGCGAGCCGATGGCTTGCGCCGCGTCTTCCACCACGCGCAGCTTGTGGCGCTTAGCGATGTCGTACAGCCTGTCCCTGTCCACCGGCAAGCCGGAAAGATCGACCGGAATGATGGCCTTGGTGCGCGGGGTGATGGCGGCTTCGACTTTGTCCAGGTCGATGTTGCGCGTGACCGGGTCGATGTCGGCGAACACCGGGGTTGCGCCGACTTCGATGATGACGTTGGAAGTCGCCACCCAGGAGATCGGCGTGGTGATGACTTCGTCGCCCGCACCGATGCCCGCTATGCGCAGGGCGATCTCCATGGTACAGGTACCGGAATTGAAGGTGCGCACCGGACGCCCGCCGAAATACTCCGACAGTTGTTTTTCGAACTCGGCGACCTTAGGGCCGCTGGTGATCCAGCCGGAACGCAATACCTCGCCCACTGCGGCGATGGCGGCCTCGTCCAGATGGGGACGGGTGAAGGGTAAAAATTCAGTCATTGCTTGCTCCATCGTTAGCTTGGCCGGGCTTACTTCCGACTCACCACCACGAACTGATAGTCCTCGAAGATCACCCGCATCGGCAGGCCGCGCTGTTGCAGTTGCGGATACAGATAGGCGGGCATGATCGCCAGCGCCTCTCCCTTGTCGCGCCAGATCGGGGCGAATTGTTCGATGGTCGGTATCCAGCGTTGCGGCTCTTGCAGGATGCCGAAAGCCATCTCGTCCTGATATTGCACCAGCGTGAAAGTGCGTTTCAGGTAGAACGGCAAGGTCTGTTCGTACATCAGCACCGAGTAGAACGGCACGTCTGGCTTGACCTCGGCGCGGATGGCGTCGGCGATATGCACGGAAGAGCGTTCACGCGCCACGGTATTGTGACCGCAGATGACGATCTGCGTCGCCAGCAACGTACCGATAGCCAGCACCACCATCGCCAGCGGCTTGCGGCGACGCGCCAACAGCCAGATCCCGCCAGCCAGCGTCGCCAGCCAGAGCGCTGCCGAGGCGGTGGCCCAGTAAGCGTATTGGCCGTACATCTCGACTTGCTGCGGCGTGTCGCCCAGCTTCGCCACGCTGGGTGCAAGGGCGGTCGCCACGACAGCCAGCACCAGCACCGGCGCGAGTTGCCAGATCAGCACGCGCTCACGCATCTCGGCGATGCGCTTACCCATCAGCAGCGCCAGCACCGGGAACATGGGCAGCAGATACGAAGGCAATTTCGAGCCGGAGATGGAGAAGAAGATGTAGATGAACACCGCCCAGATGAGCAGGAAACGCTCGGGATTGAAGACACGCCGGTCACTCACTTCTCCGCGCCAAGCACGCACCATGCTGTCGAACATCAACACCGTCCAAGGCATCATGCCGAGCAAAATCACCGGCACGAAGTAATACCAAGGGTGGAAGCGGCCTAGGTCTTTGGTGGTGAAGCGGGTGTAGTGCTCGTAGATGAAGAAGCGCCCGAAGAATTCGGGGTTAGCCTGCATCACTAGGTAGAACCAGGGCGCGGCGACCAGCAGGAAGATCAGCAAACCCGTGCCTAGATTGAGCCGCGTCCACAGTTTGAGGTCGCGCTGCACGAGGGAGTAGATCACCAGCGCCGCACCCGGCAGCACCAAGCCCATCAGCCCCTTGCTCAACACCGCCAGCGCCAGCGCCAGCCACACCAGCCACATCCAGTTGCGGCGCACGCGCTCGTCGCTGGCTTGCTGTCCGAGCAACAAACCGACGATGCCCAGCGTAAGGAAGAAGGTCACGCCCATGTCCAGCGTGTTGATGTGGCCCATGCCGACATACAACATGCTGCTAGCCAAGATCAGCGCGGCGTAACGCCCCGCCTCTCGCCCGAACAGCCGCACGCCCGCGAACCACACCAGCAGGATACCCGCGAAGCCGGTCAGCGCCGTCCACAAGCGTGAAGTCCATTGATGTTCGCCGAACACCTTGTAGGCGGTGGCCGTCGCCCAGTATTGCAGCGGCGGCTTCTCGAAATACTTCAGGTCGTTCAGACGCGGTGTCACCCAGTCGCCGCTGACCGTCATCTCGCGCGGGATCTCGGCGTAGCGGCCTTCGTCCGGTTTGACCAGCTTGCGATAGTCCAGCGTACCGAACCAGATCACCAGGATCGCCAGCAATACCGCCAGCACGCCGCGCACATTGGGTGGCCCGTTCTTCATGCCCGTTTGATCCCCACCACCAACAGCGAACCGCCGACCGGAAAGGTCAGCCCGATGCCGAGCAGTGCGCGCTCCAGCGCCATCACGCCACTGAAGAGGGCGTTCAGCAGCGAATTGATCTTCAGGCCGTCATCCATGCCATCCGCTACCGCCGGCGCGTTGCGCTGCATCGCCCGCGATGCCCACATGGCGGGCAGCAACAGCGAAACGAACGAGGTCGCATAACTCACCCCGAAACCCGCTGCGTGCATCTTGCCCAGCAATTCGAGGCGAGTATAACGGCGCTTGTGATGGGCGTATTCGTCCATGCGGCTCCACAGCGAAGGATGCTGCGGCACGGTCAGGATGATCCCGCCGCCCGGCTTAATCGCATCGAACATCTGCGACAGCGCAAGTTTGTCGTCTTCGATATGCTCCAGCACATCGAATGCACCGATCAGATCAAACTCATGGCGAAACGGGATCGCGGTCGCATCCATCTGTAGCAACTGGGCCGAAGGCACGCGCTGCGCGGCGAAACCCAGCCCTTCGGTGAAGATGTCGCTGCCGGAAAGCTGGGCCTGCGGAAAAATCTCGCGGATGCCGGCAAGGACGAAGCCCGTGCCGCAACCGATCTCCAAGATCTTCCCGGCACGCGGAAAGCGGCGCCTCATCTCGCGTTTCAACAAAGCGTTGCGGGCAGTGAACCAAAAGTTACCCGCCTCGACTTGAGCGTAACGCCGAAACAGCTCGGGATCAAAGCCATCGTTCTGCGCCGCCAGCTCTGGAGCGAATGCGGGAAAACCATCCCGCTGCGCGGGTGCATGTCCACAGGCAGGGCAGACCCATTCGGCGCGATCGAACAGTTGATAGCAAGCGTGGCAAAGTTTCATGACAGAAAAACGCAAAAATCAAGGCGCGGATTTTACCTGAAAGCGTGAGTAACAACGGGGCATTGAGCGCCCGTCGCCAGCCATCAGTCCTCGGCCAGCCGCACCCCGACCTTCGCCCAACCCTGCGCGAAGGTGATGCGCAATTCGTCGCCCGGAGTCAGCCGCCCGCCATCCGACACCACCCGCCCCTGCTCGTCCTGCACCAGGCTGTAACCGCGCGCCAGCACTTGGCGCGGATCGAGATAGACGAGGTGCTGCGCCAGCGTGTCCAGCCGTTCTTGGCGCTGTTGCAGTTGGCGATGCAGCGCGGTTTGCAGCCTTGTCGCCGACACCGTTTGCCGCTGTTGAAGACTGGCAAGATCAGGCCGGGCGGCGTCGAGTCGCTGGCTGGCGGCCTGCCAGCGCCAACGCTGACGCTGCAAACCGTAAGCCAGCGCTCCACCCAAGCGCTGCCGCAAGTGGTCTAGATGCTGCACCTGCTGCTGCGCACGCGCCGCCGGATGCACCAGCCGCCGTTGCAGATAATCGAGCTGCTGCATCGCACGCTGGAGCATCCCTTGCTGGGCGCGTGCCAAGCGCTGTTCGGCTTGTTGCAGACGCTGCTTCAACGCGGCGCGGTCCGGGGTGACGGCCTGCGCAGCGGCGGTGGGCGTAGCGGCGCGCAGGTCGGCGACGAAATCGCAGATGGTGAAATCAGTCTCGTGACCGACGCCGCTCACCACGGGTAGTGCGCTGCCCGCGATGGCTCGCGCCACGACCTCTTCGTTGAACGCCCACAGGTCTTCGATGCTGCCACCACCCCGACAGACGATGAGCACATCGCATTCGGCGCGTTGATTGGCGGTGACGATGGCCTGCGCGACCTTCGCCGCTGCGCCCTCGCCCTGCACCGGTACGGGATAGAGCACGACGGGGATGCCGGGCATCCGCCGCCGCAAGGTCGTCAGCACATCGCGCAGCGCCGCCGCCTGCGGCGAGGTGACCAGACCGATGCGGCGCGGGAACTCGGGCAAGGTGCGCTTGCGATCCGCGTCGAACAACCCTTCCGCTTCAAGCTTGCGCTTGAGACGCTCGAAGGCCTCAAACAGCGCCCCCAGCCCGGCAGGACGCATCTGCTCGATGGTCAACTGAAAATCGCCGCGCGCCTCGTAAAGTGTGGCGAGCGCCAGTATCTCGACTTGCGCGCCGTTCCTCGGCTGCCAGTCGAGGAACTGATTTCGGTTGCGAAACATGACACAACGCACCTGCGCGCGCTCGTCTTTGAGCGAGAGATACCAGTGCCCGGACGCAGCCTGCGTAAGGTTGGAAATCTCGCCTTTCACCCACATCAATGGCAGGCCGCCCTCCAGCAACTGGCGCACCGAGCGCATCAACTCGCCTACGCTCAAAATCCGGTTCTTGTCAGCAAGAAAATGTTCGAAACTCATCTTGACATCCCGCAATAACTCACAACGCCAGCATCCACGCCACTTTGCGGGGCACACATCCTCTTCGGCAATTGCAACTTACAGCATCCAGTTGTTTTTAAACGAATTAATTGGCGCACAAAAAATGAGCAACACCAAAATAATCTATATTTCGCAGGGCATTAGCCCCTTCACTACCAGTTCATCCACAAAGTTATCCACAGTTTATGTGGGGAAGTAATAAAACCCTTTTGCAATAGCGGAGTAAGCGCGAAATACTCAAGTTGAAGGTGAGAAACCTTGCTCAAACATACCCGACACGCTACAGTTCGCCCCGTCAATTTAAGCACATCTGGAGACGTTGAGTGTTTGCCATAGTTGAAGCGGCCGGCTGGCCTATCTGGTTACTGATTATCACTTCGATCATCGCCGTTGCGCTGATTGCCGAACGACTGACCTTTCTGCGCAACAAGACCGTCGCCCCCGCCGACCTGCTGCCCCAAGTCATCAAAGAGCTGGAGCAGAACGGCGTCACCGAAACCATGCTGACTCGTCTTTCCACTCACTCGCCGCTGGGGCGCATCTTCGCGGCGGGCCTGAAGAACCTCAAGAGCTCCCCCGAAGTGATGAAGGAGGCCATCGAAGAGGCTGGCCGTGCCACCACTCACGAACTGGAACGCTTCCTCACCACGCTGGGCACCATCGCTTCGATCAGCCCCCTGCTGGGCCTGTTCGGCACAGTCATCGGCATGATTGAGATCTTCGGTGCTCAAAGCGCGGCTGGCAATACGCCCTCGGTACTGGCTCACGGCATTTCGGTCGCGCTGTACAACACCGCGCTAGGCCTGATCGTCGCCATCCCCAGCATGATCTTCTACCGCCATTTTCGTTCCAAGGTCGACTCGCTGACCGTGGAGATGGAGCAACAGGCGATCAAGCTGGTCGAGATCGCGCACGGCGAACGTCAGAAATAAGGACGCTGCCGCCATGAATTTTCAACGTGGGCGCACACGCGAGGAGCCGGAGATCAACCTGATCCCGATGATCGACATCCTGCTGGTGATCCTGATCTTCCTGATGGTGACGACGACTTACGCCAACCTTTCCGGCTTGCAAATCAATCTGCCACAGGCGGGCGGCGAGACGCCGGAAAGCAAGGTCAACAAGCAGATCAACGTCTCGGTGGACGCGAACGAGAATTACGCCATCAACGACCAGCCCGCGACCGTCGCCAGCATCGACAAACTGGCCGGCGAACTACGCCGCGCAGCGGGGGACGAGAAGCAGCCGGTCATCGTCATCAGCGCCGATGCCAAGGCCACGCACCAATCCGTGGTCAACATCATGGAAGCCGCCCGACTAGCGGGCTACACCAGCATCACCTTCAAGACCGAGCAGCGCCTCGGCAAATAATGCACTGGCTGGAACGACACTGGTATCGGTTGTCCCCGCTGCACCTCATCCTGTTCCCGGCGAGTGCGCTGTTCGCCGCCCTCGCCGCCCTGCGCCGCGCCCTCTATCGTAGCGGCCTGTTGCCCAGCTTCAAGCTCCCCGCCCCTGTCATCATCGTCGGCAACATCAGCGTCGGCGGCAGCGGCAAGACCCCGCTCACCCTGCACCTCGTCCAGCAACTGACGGACGCAGGCTGGCATCCCGCCATCATCAGCCGAGGCTACGGCGGTGCAATCAACGGCGCTCATCCAGTCGATGCCGCCAGCAACACCGCAGCCGAGGTAGGCGACGAGCCGCTGCTGATGGCGCAACGCGGCCTGTGTCCGGTGTGGGTGGGACGTGACCGCGTCGCGGCGGCACAAGCGCTGCTCACCGCCCACCCGGAATGCGACGTGCTGCTCAGCGACGACGGCCTGCAACATTACCGTTTGCAGCGCGATGTCGAGATAGCCGTGGTCGATGGCGTGCGACGGCTGGGTAACGGCCTGCTGCTGCCCGCCGGACCGTTGCGCGAATCAGCCGCGCGCCTGCGCCAAGTCGATGCGGTCGTAATCAACGGCGGCGAACCGCAGTCCGGCGAGTTCGCCATGCAACTGGCCGGCGCAGTTTTCTACAATCTGCTCAACCCCTCGGTGACGCGCGATGCGAGTGGGCTACGCGACCTTAAACTGCACGCCGTCGCCGGCATCGGACACCCGGAGCGCTTCTTCCGCCATCTGGAATCGCTGGGCCTGACCATCGTCCGCCACCCCTTTCCAGATCATCACTGCTTCGTCGCCTCCGACCTCGACCACCCCGCTGCCGACGCGGTACTCATGACTGAAAAAGATGCGGTAAAATGCACTCCACTCGCTAATGAGAACTGCTGGGCACTGCGTGTGGACGCGCAAGTCGACCCGGCGCTAACCGCCTTAATCCTAAAGAAGATCACGCCATAATGGACGCTAAACTGCTCGACATCCTAGTTTGCCCGCTGTGCAAATCACCGCTGATCTACCACAAGGCCGAGCAGGAACTGATTTGCCGCGCCGACCGGCTGGCCTTCGCCATCAAGGACGACATCCCGGTGATGCTGGCCGACGAGGCGCGCAAGCTGACAGCGGAAGAAGCCGAAGCCCTGAAATGACCGCGTTCCACGTCGTCATCCCCGCCCGCCACGCTTCCACTCGCCTGCCCGGCAAGCCGCTGCTGCCTATCGCGGGCAAACCGATGGTGGTGCGGGTAGCGGAACAAGCAGCGCAGAGCGGCGCACGGCAGATCTGGATCGCCACCGACCATCACGCCATCGCCGCCGCCGTGCATGAACACGGCTTCAAGGCTTGCCTCACCCATGAGCATCACGCTAGCGGCACCGACCGTTTGGCCGAAGTAGTTGAGCAGCGCGGTTGGAGCGACGACACCATCGTGGTCAACGTGCAGGGCGACGAGCCGCTGATCCCGCCGCAACTGATTCGAGCCGTGGCGCAGCATCTGGCCGACCATCCCGAGTGCGCCATCGCCACCGCCTGCCACGCCATCCACAACGAAGCCGACTTCCGCAATCCGAACATCGTCAAGGCGGTGCTGGATCGTGACGGCAACGCGCTGTATTTCAGCCGCGCACCTATTCCGTACCCTAGGGATTTATTTGCGGCAGGCTCCCTCACCCCACCCCGCTCCCAAGGGGCGAGGGAGTCATTGCCGGAACAATTGCCCGTGTTGCGCCACATCGGCATCTACGCCTACCGCGCCAGTTTTCTGCGCGCTTACAGCCAACTCGCTCCCGCCGCCATCGAACAGTTCGAGGCGCTGGAGCAACTGCGGGCGTTGTGGCACGGCTATAAAATCGGCGTCACCGTCACCGACGATGCGCCACCAGCAGGGGTGGATACCGAGGCCGACCTGCATTTGGCCAGAGAGTTATTCGGGATGAGGTAAGGGAGAAAACGGGAAGGGAGAAGGGTAAAGGGTAAAGGGTAAAACCGGCACTCCGCCCCTTCTCCCTTCTCCCTTCTCCCTTCCCCCTTCCCTCAATTACAACCGTTAATAAACGAAGGGAATATAAATGCGACTCATCCTCCTCGGCGCCCCCGGCGCAGGCAAAGGCACTCAGGCCAACTACATCAAAGAGAAGTTCGGCATCCCGCAGATCTCCACCGGCGACATGCTGCGCGCGGCAGTCAAGGCGGGCACGCCGCTGGGCGTTGCCGCCAAGCAGATCATGGATGCGGGTGGTCTGGTGTCGGACGACATCATCATCAATCTGGTGAAGGAGCGCATCAAGGAGGCGGACTGCGCCAACGGTTTCCTGTTCGATGGCTTCCCGCGCACCATCCCGCAGGCGGACGCCATGAAGCAGGCGGGCGTGCCGATCGACTTCGTGGTCGAGGTGGACGTGCCGGACAGCGAGATCATCACCCGCATGAGCGGTCGCCGCGTGCACCCGGCTTCCGGGCGCACCTATCATGTCGTGTTCAACCCGCCCAAGGTGGCAGGCCGTGACGACGAGACAGGCGAAGAGCTGATCCAGCGCGCCGACGACACCGAAGAGACGGTGAAGAAGCGCTTGGACGTGTACCACAGCCAGACCAAGCCGCTGGTGGCGTATTACTCCGGCTGGGCGGCGCGCGGAGAAGCGGGTGCGCCAAAGTACGTCTGCATCCCCGGCGTGGGTAGTGTGGAAGGTATCCGCGACCAAGTGTTCGCGGCGCTTGGCGCTTAAAGCGCCCTCCCCTTCAAGGGGAAGGTCGGGGTGGGAATGGGGTGTTCCCGCGCAGGCGGGAATCCAGCCCAATCAAACACTCCGCGTAGCGGACAAGCCCGATGTCCTGTCCTGCTTGCGTGGCGGTGCAACTACTGGATTCCCGCCTGCGCGGGAATGACGGATTATTCAGGAGCAGATTATGCCCACCAAACCCATCCTCTCCTTGGAAGATGCCCGCCGCATCGCCGCCGCTGCCGAGGCCGAGGCGCTGCGCAATGGCTGGAAAGTGACCATCGCCATCGCCGACGACGGCGGCCATCTGCTGTATCTGCAACGCAGCCACGACACCAAGTTCGGTAGCGTGGAAACGGCGATCATGAAGGCGCACGCGGCGGTCGCCTTTCAGTACGCCACCAAGGATTCGGAACAGGCGGTGCTGACTGGCCGCCTGATCCACCTCGCCCTGCCCGGCGTGATTCCGGCGGAAGGCGGCGTGCCACTGTTGCGTGATGGCGTGGTGATCGGCGGGCTGGGCATCAGCGGCGTACGCGCGGTGCAGGACGGCCAGATCGCAGCAGCGGGCGTGGCGGCGCTGTAATGCTCTACCGACTGGGCGACCGCACCCCTGAGTTGCGTGGCGACCAGCACTTCATCGCCGACAGCGCCGCCGTGATCGGCGACGTGGTGTTGGAGAACAACGTCAGCATCTGGTTCGGCGCGGTGCTGCGCGGCGACATCGAGCCCATCCATGTCGGCGAGAACAGCAACGTGCAGGATGGTGCGGTGCTGCATACTGAGAAAGGCGCGCCCACCCTCATCGGCAGCAACGTCACCATCGGCCATCTGGCGGCGGTGCATGGCTGCACGGTAGGCGACGGCTCGCTGATCGGCATTCAGGCCACCGTGCTGAACGGCGCGGTGATCGGTAGGAACTGTCTGATCGGAGCGAACGCACTGGTGACCGAAGGCAAAATCATCCCCGACAACTCGCTGGTGGTCGGCGCACCGGGCAAAGTGCTGCGCACTCTGTCCGACGATGAGATAGCGGCGATGCACGCCAACGCGGCGCGCTATGTGAAAAACCTAGAGACTTATCTGCGCGACCTCGCTGTAATCGCTACGACGAGTGACACAGCAAACTGACGTCGTTCTCGCCTGACTTGGCGATGCGCTCCAGCGCATTGATGACCTGCATACTGGCCGCCTCCATCTTGCCCACCAGCGACAAGGCCTGTGCAAGATTGCCATTGCGGTACTCCTCCACCGCCGCACATCCGTACTGGTGAAAGGCTTTGTGCGGCGCCTCGACATCCCGAAAGCCGTCCAGCCTAGAGAAACAGTCTTTTCCCTCGCCCTCGTAGTACCACTTGCCGAGACGACAGCCGGAGTGGGAAGAGAAACTGTTGCAGGTACGATCCGACATATCCATCAGCACCTTGTAGATATCGAATTTGTAGAGGATATGATCGACCTTGGCGACTTCCACGAAGCTGCGCAACGCAGCAGCCGAGATCGTACCTTCCATCTGATGAGAGAGGTCGAGCAAACGCTTCATGCTGTCCATCACGCCGCCGACTTCGCGACTGAACGACTCTGACTTCCCTGCCCATTTCGACATCTCGTTGCGCGTCTGGTCGGCCTCTTGCTGAATCACGCCGACCAACCCGGAGATCTCGCTGGTCGCATTTGCCGTGCGCTCGGCCAGCTTGCGCACTTCGTCCGCCACCACGGCGAAGCCGCGCCCCTGCTCACCCGCCCGCGCCGCTTCGATGGCCGCATTGAGCGCCAAAAGATTGGTCTGATCGGCGATCTCGCGGATCAGCTTGACGATGCCATTGATCTGTCCGGCCCGCTGGGTCAGGTTGTTCACATTGCTGGAAGTCTGCTGAGTCTCGTGCGAGAGCGCGACCAGATCGTCTGCGATCTTCACCACCGCAGCGCGATTCGCGCCGGAGATACTGGCGGTCTCGATGGCGGTCTGCTTCTCGCTCTTCATCGAACCGGCCATCTGCACCTGAGATTGTTGCAAGGCGTTGAACGAGTCACCGAAGGATTGGAGGTTGGCGTGGATGCTGGCGTTGACTGAGTTTCTATTCCGAGAAGAGTCCAACTCTGACTGAAGCGAAGCGGCTTGGCGACGGAAGTCGTCCAGCTCATTGCTCAGCCGCGCATTCTCTCTCTCGGCTTCTTGCAGTTGCTGGCGCAGATGTGTTGCTTCTTCACGCGTTTTGCCGAAAAACATGATTTTCCCCTGATTGACCGATATATTCCGTATTAGAACCTATCGGCCAATCAGGGGAAGTCTTGAGCAAAGGGAGGAATCCCCCTCTGTTTACTTACGATCAGGGCAGGCGGTAATTGTCCTGAGTCATCAGATCGACGCCGCAAGGCAGATGCTCGATCCAGTTCAGGAACTCATTCACCATCTTCTTGCCCTTAAAGGGGCGACCATGTTGCGGCACGATCATTTCCACGTCGAGCTGGCGCACCATGTTTACCCAGTAGCGGCAGATCTTGTTGGAGATCATGTAACGGCGATGGAAACCTTCCATGTGCTGAATGTGAGCACGGAAATCCTCCACTGGCGTATCGGCTTCGCCGTGATGGACGATGGATGCGCCCATATCGCCGGTGAACAGGATCTTACTGATCGGATCGTAGAACTGGAAATTGCCTTCCGAGTGCATGAAGTGGGCCGGAACCGCCTTGATGATGCTCTCTCCCAACTTCAGATTCATGCCTTCATCGGGAATCGCTTCGATACGCCCTTCGGCATTGCTGCCGCTGCAAAAGTGAGGAACGAAACGCGCCCACAGCTTGGAGATCACCACACGGCAATCCGCGTGAATCATCCACTTGTTAATCGAAGCAATAATGTCCGGGTCAGCGT
The DNA here is from genome assembly GCA_016234685.1 of Nitrosomonadales bacterium. Taxonomy (GTDB): domain Bacteria; phylum Pseudomonadota; class Gammaproteobacteria; order Burkholderiales; family Gallionellaceae; genus Ferriphaselus. The sequence continues at coordinate 25,378 of JACRAT010000004.1, read as the reverse complement.
GGGAAGCCAAGATGTACTCCAGACGCTTGGGCGGAAAGTAGTTATGCATAGCCATCAGCAGACCGTTGTAGGTCATATTGCCACCCGGATCGAGCAGCGCGCCGTGACCGTTATCCACGATCAGGAATTGGTTAGCTTGTACTGCGGCGTTGTTCTCATCATCAATCAGATCATCGAACATCAGGCACAGATGCGTGCCATTATTGAACAACTCTATAGCCATGTTTCACTCCTGGATTTATAAAAACTCTTGGGAAGCAGAATTCCGCTAACGCAGATTAGATTCTACTTCCACAAAACAACCATCCAAAATATATTTTTATTAGCAATGGACGGACTACTCCCAGAGCCCCCTCCCTGTAAACACCAAAAATCTGGCGGATACGCACAAAAGGAAGAACAGAGCGAGTAAGAACTTGGTCGGGGTGAGAGGATTCGAACCTCCGACTCCTGCGTCCCGAACGCAGTACTCTACCAGGCTGAGCTACACCCCGAAAATCAAAAAACCCGCGTCGCCGCGAAGTCGGCCAATTGTAACAGAGAACGCTTGTAAATCGAATCGGGCAAATCCAAAAATTCCCGACAAGCCTCGTCCGTTTCTCGCTGCGCCTGCGCACGAGTGTGCTCCAGCGCCCCGGTTTCACGAACGGCCTGCAACACTGCTGCAAAAGCCTGAATATCGCCCTGTTCAATGGCGTTACGCACCACCGCAGACTGCTCGGCATTGCCGTGCCGCATGGCGTAAATCAAAGGCAACGTAGGCTTGCCCTCGGCCAGATCGTCGCCGAGATTCTTGCCGGTCTCTTGCTCGTCAGCCGAGTAATCCAACACATCGTCGACCAGCTGGAAAGCCGTGCCGAGATGCATCCCGTAAGCGGCGGCAGCCCGCTCCATCTCGGGGGAGGCTCCGCCGAGGATGGCGCCCAAACGCATGGACGCCTCAAATAGCTTGGCCGTCTTGTAATGGATGACGCGCATATAGCTTTCAACATCCACGTCGGCGTCGTTACAGTTGAGCAACTGCAACACCTCTCCCTCGGCAATCACATTGGTCGCATCAGCCAGCGTCTGCATCACGCGCATATCGCCGACCTCGACCATCATCTGGAATGCACGGGAATAGAGAAAATCGCCGACCAGCACGCTGGCTGCATTGCCAAACAAGGCATTGGCCGTACTGCGCCCGCGCCGCATATCAGACTTATCGACCACGTCGTCATGCAGCAAAGTGGCGGTATGAATGAACTCCACCACCGCCGCCAGATCGTGATGATGCGAACCTTGATAGCCGAACGCCTTGGCAGAAAGCACCACCAGTGCAGGACGCAGCCGCTTGCCGCCACTCCCGACGATGTATTCGCCTATCTGATTGACCAGCACGACTTCGGAATGCAAACGCGCACGAATCACCGCATCCACGGCGGACATATCGGCGGCAAGTAATTGCTTGATAGCGTCAAACGACACGACGAACCTCGACTCTCAGGGCGAAGATCACGACAGGTTGGAAGGCATGAACAGTACGGAAGCCAGCTTGCTTGGAATTACTCAACTACCGCCCCCATTCACACTAGAACAATTGGTGGGCGATACTGGGTTCGAACCAGTGACCCCTGCCGTGTGAAGGCAGTGCTCTACCGCTGAGCTAACCGCCCAATTGAGGGCGCGGATTAAATCACACCGTCAGCCTTTTGGTCAATTTGTTTGTCGCGCCCGGGCGCCAAGCTGACGTAAAATGCGCCCTTTCCATTACCCACCACGACCATGACCGTCCGCACCCGTTTCGCCCCCAGCCCCACTGGCTACCTGCACATCGGCGGCGCGCGCACCGCGCTGTTCTCTTGGGCTTACGCCCGCCGCCACGAAGGCACGTTCATCCTGCGCATCGAAGACACCGATGTGGAGCGCTCCACCCCGGAAGCGGTGCAGGCCATCCTCGACGGCATGAACTGGCTGGGACTGGCGCACGATGAAGGTCCGTTCTACCAGATGCAGCGCATGGCGCGTTACAAGGAGGTCATCCAGCAGATGCTGGACGAAGGCTCGGCCTACCGCTGCTACATGTCGTCGGAAGAGTTGGACGCGATCCGCGAAGCGCAGCGCGCGCGGGGCGAGAAACCGCGTTATGACGGGCGCTGGCGTCCCGAAGAAGGCAAGACGCTGCCCGAAGTGCCGAGCGACGTGAATCCGGTGATCCGCTTCAAGAGCCCGACCGAGGGCGTGACTGCGTGGATGGACACGGTGAAGGGCTACATCGAGTTCGCCAACAGCGAACTGGACGACCTCATCATCGCCCGCTCCGACGGCACCCCCACCTACAACTTCTGCGTGGTAGTGGACGACCACGACATGGGCATCACCCACGTCATACGCGGCGACGACCACGTCAACAACACCCCGCGCCAGATCAACATCCTCAAGGCGCTAGGCGCGCACGTGCCGCACTACGCGCATCTTTCGATGATTCTGGGCGACGACGGCCAGAAGCTCTCCAAGCGCCACGGCGCGGTGAGCGTGATGCAATACGACGAAGACGGCTATCTGCCGGAAGCGGTGCTGAACTATCTGGCGCGCTTGGGTTGGTCGCACGGCGATGCCGAGATCTTTGACATGGCGCAGTTCACCCAGTGGTTCGACCTCGACCACATTACGCCCTCGGCGGCGCAGTTCAACACCGAGAAGCTCAACTGGCTGAACGCGCACTACATCAAGCAGGCCGACGATGTGCGACTGGCAACTCTGGTGCGCACCCGCCTCGAAGCGCGCGGCGTGACCGTCACCGACGCCCCAGTGTTGACTGAGATCGTGGCTTTATACAAGGGCCGCTCCACCAATCTGAATCAACTGGCCGACGAAGCCGAGGTGTTCTACATCGACCTGCACCCATCGGCAGAACTGCTGGCCGAGCAACTCACCCCGGAGGCCACCCCCGCGCTGAAGGAGCTAGCAACCGAACTGGAATCCGCAGAGTGGAACGCCGCCGCCATCGGCGCACTCATCAAGTCCATCATCGGCAAACATGGCATCAAGATGCCCAAGCTGGCGATGCCCTTGCGCGTGATGTTGGTTGGACAGACTCATACGCCATCGGCAGATGCAGTGGTCGCATTATTCCCGCGCGAACTGGCGCTGGCACGGTTAAGAAAGCATCTATAAAAAATATTCGTGAACCGGCTTTACAACTCTCGAATCGGTCAATATAATGCGCGCTCTTTCGAGGTACGGGGGTATAGCTCAGCTGGGAGAGCGCTTGCATGGCATGCAAGAGGTCAGCGGTTCGATCCCGCTTACCTCCACCAAAAGAAGAACGGAAGTCCTACGTCCCCATCGTCTAGAGGCCTAGGACATCGCCCTTTCACGGCGGTAACCGGGGTTCGAATCCCCGTGGGGACGCCACACAGCGTACAAAGAAGCCACTGCTTGCAGTGGCTTCTTTGTTTCCCAGTAACTCAGCCTTAGATCAAACCCGCGCATTTCAATCCGCCGGATACCGGCAATGGGTTTCACGTATGAAGCAAGCCCCTATCAGCCCGACCAAGGCGAAAGCGAACATCACGGACAGCCCGCTCTGGAAGTTCTCGGGCGAATAGAGCCGCACGCCACCCGACACCTGCCCAGCCCATTCCCTATCCATCACCCAACCCACCAGCGGTTGCAGAATGCCCGCACCGATGAAGGAGCCGGTATTCACCACGCTGGTCGCCATGCCGGATAGCGCAGGCGGATTGACCTCCTTGGCCGCCGCCCAAGCCAGCGTAAAGCCTGAGGCGACAAAGCCCATCACGAAGAACTGCGCGTAGCTCCATGTCAGCGGCAGTTGCCAGAGCCCAAGGATGGGCAGCCAGCACAGCACATAGAGTAGCGCCCCACCGACGATGATGGGCTTGCGCCGCCCGATACGATCCGACAACATGCCGCAGCACAACGCGCCGATGGCGAACCCCAGCAGGAGTAGGCTGTTGTGCTGGCTGGCGACTTCTCGACTCAGGCCGTGCGCCCCACAGAGGTAGGGCACTGCCCACAAGCCCGCAAAGGCAAACAGCGTCCCCGCGATGCCGAAGTTAGGAAAGAAACCGGGCCAAGTCGCGCGATTCTTTGCCACCCGCACCAAGCCATCCCACCAATGGCCTTTATGCCTAGGATGCGGCGGCTTGCCTTCCAGCTCACGCAGACTGGGCAGGCCGACATCGCCCGGCTGATTGCGCACTTGCCACCACACCAATACCGCCAGCAGCAGAGACAACACACCGACCGCGACGAACACATTACGCCAGGAAGTCTGCCCCACCAGCCACACCAGAGGGGAGGCAGCCAGCACCGCCCCCATATTCCCCAGCAGAATGGTCAGCCCACCTGCCGCGCCGAAATGGCGGTCATGGAACCACACGGCATTGAGCTTCATCAACGAGATAAAGAACACCGACACGCCCAGCCCGACCAACAGACGCCCGGCGTAAGCCATCGGTAGAGATTCCGCCGTGGCAAACATCAGCGAGCCAATGCCAGACACCAGCGCCCCAGCCGTGACGATGCGCCGCACGCCCAACGTATCGGCCATCACGCCAACGGGGATCTGCATCACGGTGTAGATGTAGAAATACATCGCGGCCAGCGCACCCAGGGCAGCGCCGCTGGCCTGAAAGTCATGCTGCAACTCGCCCGCGATGGCCGCCGGGGCCATGCGATGAAAGAAGGCCAGCATGTAGCACAACACCACTAGCAGGAAGGCGGTCCAGCGCAAACGACGTATCTGTTGATAAGGCATAGGCAAAAAAGAAGGGGCTTGCGCCCCTTCGTCAGATCAAATCAAAAAACAGCAATCAGCTGTTTCGAGTATTGCGGTTGCGCGGCAAAGCGCTTTCCATCCAGCGTTTGATACGATTGGCATCGCCCACGCGCGTCTGCTTGCCTTGCGAATCCAGCAGCACGATGATGACCGGACGCTGCGAGATCTTCGCCTCCATCACCAGACAACGCCCTGCCTCATTGATGAAGCCGGTCTTGCTCACGCCGATCTCCCACGAGCCGTTACGCACCAAGGGATTGGAGTTGATGTACTGCAAGGGGCGATAGCCCTGCGGCGAGGCCAGATGCTGAGTAGACGTAGTGTACTGATGTATCTCGGAATAATGCCGAGCCGCCGAAACCATCTTCACCAGATCCTGAGCGGTCGAGACATTCGAACTATTCAGGCCGGATGAATCCAGAAAGCGGGTATTGCCCATGCCAAGTTCGCGCGCCTTCTCGTTCATCTTCGCCACCGCCGCAGGCGTACCGCCGGGATAAGTGCGGGCCAGCGCAGAGGCAGCGCGATTCTCCGACGACATCAGCGCCAGCTTGAGCATCTCCGCACGAGTCAGCGACATGCCGGGACGCATCCGCGAATGCGTGCCTTTCAGCTTGTCGATGTCCTGCTCGGTGATAGTGATCTTTTCGTCCAGCGGCAACTTGGCATCCAGCACCACCATCGCCGTCATCAGCTTGGTGATCGAAGCGATAGGCACGATGGCATCAGCGTTCTTCGAGTACAGCGAGTTTTGATCTTTTTCGTCGTAAATCAGTGCGATATTCGAACGCAGCTTGGGCGACGAGGTCTTTTTCAGAACCAAGCGCGTCAACTCATCATCCGCATTCTTGTGCTGCCTAGCTTCAGCGATCGGCGCCATCGAGGCGCAACCTGCCAGCAACAACAACATCAGTTTTCTCTTCATAGCTCCTCCAGCTTCAGGATAACGCCTAAAGCATACCGAATTATCACGATAAATCAAGGTGAATCGCCAGACACCTCAGGTATTCGTTGCTGTTTTTTCTACCCATTTCCGTCCTGGCCGAGCAACTGCCGGAACGCTTCTGCCGGCATCGGGCGATTGAAATAGAAACCTTGCGCCTCCTGACAACCGATCCGCTGAAGCAACTCGGCCTGCTCCAGCGTCTCTATCCCCTCGGCCAGCACCGTCACCTGCAAGCTCTTGCTCAGGCCGACGATGGCTTCGCAGATCGAACGATCATCCAGATCGTCCGGCAGCTCACTGACGAAGCTGCGATCAATCTTGAGTTTGGTGATCGGGAAATGCTTGAGATAAGACAAGGACGAGTAGCCCGTGCCAAAATCATCCAGCACCAGCTGCACGCCCATCTCGGCAGTCTGTATCAGTTTCTGCACCGAGCCCTCGGACTGGTCGGCCAGCACGGATTCCGTCAACTCCAGTTCCAGTAACTCCGGCGGTAAGCCGGAATCGCTCAGCGCCGACTTGACCCGAGCGATCAGCTCGGCATCAGCCAACTGGCAGGGCGAAAGATTGACCGCCACGAAATATTTCCCCGACGCCCCGACACCCTGCCAGCGCATCGCCTCCTGACAAGCCGTGCGCAACACCCACTCACCGATGCGCACGATCAATCCGCTCTCCTCGGCCATCGGAATGAAGTCAGCGGGAGGAACCAGCCCAAGCTCAGGATGCCGCCAACGGATCAATGCCTCGGCCCCCAGCAGGGCTCGACCTTCCGCCAGCGAGTGTATCGGCTGGAAGAACACCTCGAATTCGTCACGCTCCAGCGCCCGCCTCAGGTTGGATTCCAGCAACAGACGCTGCCCTTGCTCCTCGGACAACTCGCGCCGGTAGAACTGATGATTGTTCCTGCCCAAATGCTTGGCGTGATACATCGCCATATCCGCATAGCGCAAGGCGCAATTGAAATCAATCGTATCGTCGGGCAACATCACCGTACCGATGGAAACCCCGACGAAGATCTCGTGCCCTTCGATAAAAACCGGCTGCGCGATGAGCTTGAGTATCTTGCTGGCGACCACTTCGACCTGAGCCAACTCGGAGATCCGGGTGAGCAACACCGCGAACTCATCGCCCCCTAGGCGGCTGACTTCATCCTCGGAACGCAAGGATTGCGCCATGCGCGCACCCACCGTGCGCAGCAATTGATCGCCGATGTGGTGGCCATAGGTGTCGTTCACATCCTTGAAGTTATCCAAGTCGATAAACATCAGCGCAGCACGCTCACCCCGCGTCGACATCTCACGCAACAGAGTGTGCAAACGATGCTCGAAATAATGGCGATTGGTCAGCTGGGTCACATTGTCGTAATGCGCCAGTCGGTCGAGCTTGATCTCGGCGTCTCGCCGCTGGTTGAGCTCACAGGACAAGGCGATGTTGTTGCGCTCGATCTGGTCCAGCATCAGATTGAAGCTCTCAGCCAGCTCGCCCACCTCATCCCGACTGGACACCTCCGCCCGGCTGGAATAATCGCCCTTCTGCGAGACCTGCTGCATCAACAGAGACAAGCCAGACAGGGGTGAGATCACGCGCTGCAACATGCGGTATACCAGCAACGTCGCCAGCCCCCCGGAGATCAGCGAACTCAGCAGCACGATCCCCACCAGTCTGGCGATATGCAGATAGAGTGCCGACATATCCTCGCGGATCAGCAACATACCGGACGACTCGCCCTTGATGCTGACCGGCGCCCACACATCGAGATAACCTCCGCTAAACCGCGCCTCCGCCGCCGTCATTGCCAACTTTCCGGGCGGCTCTATTGCCGGCTGGCTCGCCCCCAAGCCGACGAACAACTTCCCGTCCCGATCATAAACAGCGGCGAACAATACCCGGCCATCCACCCGCAATACGTCAAGGGTGGCCGCCACGGAATCCTTGTCCTGAAACATCAGCCCGGCGGCGGAGTTGTCGGCGATCACACGGGCGCGCGTCAAACCGTCGAGCTCCGCCCGCTGATGACCTTCCTGCCAGACCCCCAGCGAGATAATCAGCAGACCCAGCAGAAAGGCGAGCGCCGTCGCCAACAGATTGGTAAGCAATAGCTTGCGGTGCAAGCTCTGACTGCGAAACCAGCCTCGTATCATCATTGACCCCGAACTACTGCACTTGCCGCGCCAGCTTGAGCAGCTGGGAACTGAGCTTCAGGCCCGCCTGCTGGGCCGCAGATTGACTGATGTCGAAGCCGACGCGGTTGTTCGCCGACACCATCACGATCATCACCATCTTGCGATCGAAACCGTTGGACTCGGCCACCGTCAGCACCGGTTCGTCGCGCAATTGCTCAAAGATCGCCGGCACATTCGGATGTTCCGATGAGGCGATGAACAGCACCTGACAGCTGCGCGCTTCAGCCGCCGATTCGATATGCGTCACCTGTACCGTCACGCCGTGGACACTCTTCTGACTCAGCGGAGAGATCGCCTTGCCGAAAGGATCGTGCCCCAGCACGCAGAACTTCATCGTCGCAGGTGCACCCGGCCACTCGGTGAACAAGGCGAAGTTGTACAGGAACGCCGCCTTCAGCTCATACTCGCCCGCCGCCTGCGCCTGCCCCAAGCAAGCCAGAGTCAGCAGCCCGCTCAGCCAGAAGCGCAGCCAGCGTGTCGACTCAGTACGCATAGTTCAGGCTCACCCAGCCAGTCCGACCATACACCGGGGTCAGCGGCGACATCGTCATCGGGCTCGCCGCAACGAAGCTGTGGCGATTGAACACATTGGTCAGCCGCAACTGCGCCGACAACCCGCCCGCTAGGTGCGGCGCACTCAGAGTCAGATCCAGTATCGGCTCGACCGGCAAGGTGCGCCGCACCCCATCCACCCAGACGAAACTGCGGCTACCGACCAACCTGAACTCACCCGCCAACAACAAAGCCTCGCCCGCCAGCGGCTGACTGGCGTTCAGTCGCCCACTCCAACTCGGCGAATTGTCATAGCGCACGCCCATGTGATCGACCACATTCTGCATCGCCAGCGAAGCATCCAGCCGCAAACCGCTGGCACTGCGATGTATCAGCGCCAGATCGCCGCCGCGCGCGACGATGCTGGAGCCATTCTGGTATTGCCACACACCGGGCGATACCTCCACCTGCGAGATCAGATTGCTGATGTGGTACTGGAACAGCGTCGCTACCAGTTGTGAGCTTTCACCTATCCGCTGCTCACCCACCAGTTGCAGCGTGTGAATGGCTTCCGAGCGCAAGGCTGGATTGGCGAGCCAAGCTGCGCCGGTGGAGTAATACGCCTCATAAGCACTCGGATTGCGGTAAGCGCTCCCGACCAGCAACTTGAGCGCACTCCCCTCGGTCGGCTGCCACACCAACGCCAAGCGCGGATATGCGCTGCCCCCATGGCGCGAATGTCGGTCATAACGCAACCCCAGATTGGCCAGCCAGCCCGGCGCAAAAGCCCACTCGTCCTGCACATAAACGCCTTGCGTGTTCGCCGCCGTCGCCACATCCAGCGGCACATTCACATTGACCCCGCGCAGATCCATGTTCTGCTGCCGGGCCACGGTCTCACGCTGGAACTCCACGCCGCTCACCAGCTTGTGATCGCTCAACCCGCTATACACCAGATAACCCTCGCCCGACCACCAGCGCGCCTCGGTCTGGTCGCGGTTGAGGTAATAACCCACCCCACCCGGGCCGGGATCGAAATAGGGATAGTCGCCGGTGAAGCTCATGCGGTTATAGGCCAGATGCCCCTGAAACAGCACGCTCTCCGACAACTCGCGCTTGCCGCTCAGACTCAAACGACTGCTGGTGTCTTCCAGATACAGGGCGGGATCGTTGAACAGCGCACCATAGATCGGCGCGGAAGGGTGATGGCGGCGCGTGCCGTGCGTCAGCGTCAGATCGGTTTCGTCCATCTCCCAGCGTGCGAACAGCCGCACCATGCCGGTGCGATCCAGCCCGCGCGCCACGCCATCGGTGATGGTGCTACCGTTGCTCAGGAGCAGATAGCCGGGTGGTGCGCTGTAATTCACGTCGCGCCCAGCCTTGTCGCCCAAGGTCACCCCCAGCGTGAGCGCCGAGTCGTTCTCAAAACGCGTGCTGACGCTACCATTCCCCAGCCGCCAGCCATCGCTGGAAAGTGCCAGACTGGCCGCGCCGGGAACCCGGTCGGCGCGACGGGTGATGACGTTGATGACGCCGAAGATCGCATTCGCACCGTAGATCGAGGAGCCCGGCCCGTCCACGTATTCGACCCGTTCGATCAGCGACACGTCGAGCGGGAACTCGTCGCCTATCATCGCCTGCTCGTAGATGGGATCGTTGATGCGCTGGCCGTCTATCGCCAGCAGAAAACGGTGATTGAACTCGCGCGATTGCTGGAAGCCGCGCACGCCGAAGAAATCGTAGCCACGATCCGAGCCGGTCAGCATCCCCGGCAGGCTGCTGAGCATCTCACCCAACGTGCGCCAGCCGTGACGACGGATCGCTTCAGCGTCGATCACCTGCACCGTGGTGGGCGCACGCGAGGAAGTCTGGGTGAATTTCGAGGCGCTGCTGACCTCGTATTCGATCTGGACCAATGATTCGAGGGGCAGATCCAGCAGGTTGGTCGAGTACACGCACACCGGGAAGAGCAACCCAAGCCAGCCAGCGATGATCGAAACCGACCGTTTTGCACCCACCCGTTGTTGATACACGCTGCCGCCTCCCGCTGCATTGTTGGCGCATTGCACGCCTTGTTTACAGGGGAGATTCTATAACCTACACCCCGAGTGCGTCACAAAATCTTGTCCGTCTCCTGCTCCTGCTGTTGCAAGGCCCACATCTGCGCATACTGCCCCTGCCGCTCCAGCAGCTCGCGGTGACTGCCGCGCTCGGCGATGCGCCCCTGCTCCATCACCAAAATCTGCTCGGCATCGGCGATAGTGGACAGGCGGTGAGCGATCACCAGCGTGGTGCGGTCGCGCGCAATAGTGCGTAGCTCGTCCTGGATCGCCTTCTCCGACTTGGAGTCCAGCGCCGAGGTTGCCTCGTCAAAGATCAAAATGGCGGGATCCTTCAGCAGGGTGCGGGCGATCGCCACGCGCTGCTTCTCGCCGCCGGAGAGCTTCAGCCCGCGCTCGCCCACCACAGTATCGTAGCCTTGCGGCAAGGCAACGATGAAATCGTGGATGTGCGCCGAGCGCGCCGCCTGCTCGACCTCTGCGCGCGTAGTGCCGGGCCGCCCGTAGGCGATGTTGTAGTAGATGCTGTCGTTGAACAGCACGGTGTCTTGCGGCACGATGCCGATGGCGGCACGCAGACTCTCCTGCGTCACGCCGCGCAAGTCCTGCCCGTTGATGGAGATGCGGCCCGCCGTCACGTCATAGAAGCGGAACAGCAGGCGCGACAGGGTTGATTTGCCCGCGCCGCTGGAACCGACCACCGCCACGGTATGCCCGGCGGGGATGTCGAAACTCACGTCGTGCAGAATCTGTCGGTCGGCGTCGTAGCCGAAATCGACGTGCTCGAAGCGCACCACCGGGTTCGCCGCCTGTAGCGGCACCGCCCCCGGCGCATCCTGTATCTCGCGGTTCTCTTCCATCAGGCCGAACATCTTCTCCATATCAGCCAGCGCGTTCTTGATCTCGCGGTAGACGAAGCCGAGGAAGTGCAACGGCATATAGAGCTGCAACATGAACACATTGACCAGCACCAGATCGCCCACCGTCATGCGTCCCTGACTCACATCGTTGGCCGCCATCAGCATTAGCAGGGTCACACCCACGCCGATGATGCAACTCTGCCCGGCGTTCAGTGCCGCCAGCGACACTTTGTCGCGCACCGCTGCCGTCTCCCAGCTCTCCATCTGGCGGTCGTAGCGCTCAGACTCGTAGCGCTCGTTGCCGAAATACTTCACCGTCTCGTAGTTGAGCAGGCTGTCGATGGCGCGGGTGTTGGCCTGCGAATCCAGCTCGTTCATGGTGCGGCGCAGATTCATGCGCCAGCCCGCCACCTTGACTGTGAACACGATGTAGATCACCAGCGTGATAAAGGTGATCCCGGCATACCAGGGCGAATATTTCTGGAGCAGAATGAGCGCCACCAGAAATATCTCCAGAAAGGTGGGCAGAATATTGAACAGCAGAAAGGTGAGCAAAAAGCTGATGCCGCGCGTGCCGCGCTCGATGTCGCGCGACACACCGCCGGTCTGCCGCTCCAGATGGAAACGCAGGCTCAACGCGTGCAGATGACCGAACACCTCCAGCGCCACGCGGCGGATGGCGCGCTGCGTCACCTTGGCGAAGATGGCATCGCGTAGTTCGCCGAACAGGGTGCTAATCAGCCGCAGTACGCCGTAACCCACGATCAGCGCCACCGGCACAGCCAGCATCGCCTGCGTCACGCTCATCGCATCGACGATCTCCTTCAGCGCCAGTGGCACCGCCACATTCGCCAGCTTGGAGAACACCAACAACACGACCACCGCCACCAACCGCCCCTTGAATTCCAGCAGATAGGGAAACATCGTGCGGATGGTCTGCCAATCGTTGTGGGGAGCAGTATCGGGTGCGGCGGGGGCGGAGTAATGACGCATCGGAGGTAGACCTGAAAATTAGAGGACGATTATACCCCGCCCGACAGCAGAGAAAAAAAGGGCATCCCGGAGGATGCCCAAAGCTACGCAGGAGGAGAAACATGAAAGAGTCGGCAGGAGAGGCCTACAGCTTTCAGTCAACTACTTAGCAATTGCTGTGCCACCGATTGGTTTTTATTGAAATCAATACACTACAAACAGAACACCCTAAACACCACCAGCCTCATGCGCCGGTATCGAACAGGTACGCACCAAAAACACGCCTAACTGGACGACGCCGGATGCCCGTAGAAATAGCCTTGCGCGTAGTCCACGCCGATTTCTGCCAGTATTTTGGCGGTCTCTTCGTCTTCGACGAATTCGGCGACGGTCTTGAGGCCGAACTCTTTGGCCACTAGGTGGATGTGGCGCACCATGATGAGATCGCGGTCGTCGAGCGCGATCTGGCGCACGAAGCTACCTTCTATTTTGACGTAGTCCACCGCCAGATATTTGAGATAGAGGAAGGATGAGAACCCGCTACCGAAGTCGTCCAGCGCGAAAGAGATCCCCTTTTGCCTCAGTTCGTCGATGACTTCCTTGACTAGGCTCAGATGCGGCAGCGCCTCGCGCTCGGTGATCTCCAGCACGATGCGCTTGCATTTCAGCCCGGCTTTTTCGACCTGCTCTGGAATAGAGCGCACCCATTCGACATCGGCGAAAGTGCGCGCCGATAGATTGAAGAACATCTTGGTTTCAGGATTCGCGCGCGCCAGCGCCACCAGCCCCTTGTGGAAGATGCGCATATCCAGCTCACGGATCATGCCCAACTCCTCGGCCGCTTCGATGAATTGGCCCGCCGCGATCACCCGGTCGCCATCGCGGATGCGTGCCAGCGCCTCGAACGCCATCGGCTGACCATCACTCAATTGGACGATGGGTTGCAGATAGGCTTCGATGCGGTCTTCCTGCAAGGCGCGCCGCAGAAAATCGCCACGCCGGAAGATGTTCATCATGGTGCGATCCTGCTCGGTCTCGGCGGTGAGCACCTGATTTTTGCCGCGACTCTTGGCCTGATACAGCACCACGTCCATCGCGGTCTGCAACTCTTTTTTGTCCTTGCCGTCTTCCGGGAAGCTCACCACACTGAAGCTGGCGGCGATGGTCACTTTGCCGACTGGCAACTCGAACGGCTCGTTCACCAAGCTCTGATGCAGCTTGCGCGCCACTTGCAGCGCCTGCTCGGCATTGGTCTCCGGCAGGATGATGGCGAACTCGTCGCCCCCCAGACGCGCCATCATGTCGCCCTTGCGCAGGCCGGACTCCATCAAGAATGTCAGTTGCTTCAATGCCATATCGCCGACCGGATGGCCATATGTGTCGTTGACGAACTTGAAGTCATCCAGATCGGCCATGATGATGGAGAAGCTGTGCTCATGCCGCCCGGCGCGATTGATCTCGTAGTCGAGAAACTCGTCGAATTTGCGCCGGTTGTACAGCCCGGTGAGCGGGTCGCGTACCGAAAGCTCCTGCAAACGCTCGTTGTATTGCTGCACGGTGGAAAGCAGATGATTGAAATATTCCGACAGGCGCTGCAACTCGACGATCCAGTGCCCGCCATCCACCCGGTGGGTCAGATCCATCTCGTGCGTCACCTTTTGGATCACCGCCACCAGGTCGGCGATGGGCTGAGCCACCAGATAGCGCAGCTTGAAATACAGCACCAGAAACACCACAGCCATCACCAGCAAGGTGTAACCGACGATGGTATTGATGACGTAGTTGAAGGAGACTTTGATGTCGTTGATGGGGTAAGTGATGTCGATCACGCCATGCACCGCGCCCACGAAAGACTGGGTGTGGCAGACCAGACATTCCTTCTGCGCATGGACGGGGAAAAGATAGCGCAGTTCATGCTCCTGCGGGAACAGCAGCACATCGTCACCGGTATTCAAGGCCTGCTGCAAGGTCGGCTCCTGCGCGATGACCTCGGCTTCGCCCGGCATCTCGCCGAACTGTTTGGCGACGATAGCGCCCCGATAGACCCGTATCTTCAGATTCGGCATGGAGGTGTTCAGGCGTTCGATGACGCCCTTGATCTCGTCCTTGTTCCAGCCCTTGCGCATGGCGGAATATAAGCTCTGGAACACCAGTTGAGAGGTCTGGCGGGCTTCGTCGCGCGCCAGATCATGCACGGCACGATCCCGCACCACGCCCGAGAGTACGAAAATCAGCACCAGCGCGATAGACATGGAGAGCAGCGACAAGCCCAGCAGCAATCGCCCCAATGTCACCCGTTTGATTAGGAAAAATACGTTAGCCACATCGCCCCCCCACGAGCCTGTCGCACCCTGATACAGAAGAATACCCATACATTCAAAGCGGGTAGGACTATACACTTATTGTGTCATTCCAAAACAGATGACAGAAAAATCAGATAAATCCTACACATCGTCGTGTCCGCGCGCATAGCCGACCAACCCGGTCAGTAGCCGAACCAGAACGTAGCAGCCCTTGGCCAGCAGGCCACCGCCTATCCAGCGCGAATACCAGACCGAGCGATGTACGGCCCGACCGCCGTATCGCATCTGCTGCATCAGACTACTGCGTAGCGCCTCGGCGAACGCTTGGTCGCGCACCACCAGATTGCCCTCGCGCGCCAGCCACAGACTGAACGGATCGATGTTGCTGGAGCCTACCGTAGCCCAGAGCCCATCGACCACGGCGACCTTGGCGTGCAAAAAACTGGCGTGATATTCGTGGATCTCGATCCCGGCCAGCAGCAACTCGTCGTAGAGCGACAAGGTAGCGTAATGCTGCAAGCGATATTCCACCTTGCCCTGCAACAGCAACACCACGCGCACGCCGCGTCGCGCCGCATCCAGCAAGGCCAGTCGGAACTTTCTGCCGGGCAAGAAGTAGGCATTGGCGATGATGATCTCGCGCTCTGCATGAGCGATGGCATCGAGATAGGCGTATTCGATGTCGTGGCGATGGCGCACGTTATCGCGCACCAGAAAAGAGACAGGCCGTCGCGCGGTGGAGTTGAGTGCGCGCAACAACTGCCCCCGATCACCGCGTCGGCGCAGACTCGACCAAGAGACCAGCGCCCACAGCCGATGCGCCGCCGCGTGAACATGCTGCACCGCCGGGCCGTGCATCCGCACCATGTAATCCAGACGCGGCACATGGTTGCCGGGAGGCGTGTCGCTGATGATATTGATACCGCCGACGAAGGCCAGCCGCTCATCCACCACGGCCAGCTTGCGATGCAAGCGCCGCAGCCGATGTGGCCGCAGACTGAAGCGGGCGATCTCCTGCCGGAACCACAGCACGCCCACGCCATCGGCACGCAGCGTTTCCACCCAAGCAGCAGGCAAGGCGGCCGAACCGAAACCGTCGAGCAGCAGATGCACGCTCACCCCGCGCTGAGCGGCGCGTTGCAGCGCCTGCGTCACCATCAGCCCGACCGCATCCGCCTCGAAGATATAGGTTTCCAGATAGATGCTGTGCTGCGCACTCTCCATCGCCTCGATCAGCGCGGGGAAATATTCCACGCCGTTCTGCAACAGCGTGAGCTGATGACCGGCGACCTGATACGTGCTGCTCATGGCAAGACGAGGGTGGCGGATAAAGCGGCGTGGTCGGAGATTCTGTCCCAGGGATGGGCGGCGTGGATCGCGCCACACACCACATTCAAACCGCGCACGTAGATGCGATCCAGCGACAACACCGGCAGCTTCACCGGAAAGGTCTTGGCAGGCTGCCCCTGCCACGCCTCGAACACCTCGACCAGCCCGAGTTCGCGCGCCAGCACATCGCTGACCTCGTTGCGCCAATCATTGAAATCGCCTGCGATGATGAGCGGCTCGTCCGCTGGCACGCGGCGCACGATGTGTTGCACCATATCGCGCAACTGCGCCCGCCGACCGCGCGCGAACAGGCCAAGATGCGCGCAGAAGCAATGCAGCGGCAAGCCGCCCGGCAACTCGATCTGACTGTACAACATGCCGCGCTGCTCGAAGCGATGCGCGGAAATGTCTCGATTGCGCCAAGTAGTGATGGGATAGCGGCTGAGGATGGCGTTGCCGTGATGCCCGGCATCGTAGATCGCGTTCTTGCCGTAGGCACAATGCATAAAGCTCTGATCCGCCAGAAACTCATGCTGCGGCTCAGCCGGATAGTTGTGGTAGCGGCGGACATGCAGGTTGTTCTCGCCCAGCACCTCTTGCAGAAAGATCACATCTGCATTCAAGGAGCGCAGCCCCTCGCGCAATTCGTGCAACACCATGCGGCGATTGAAATGCGAGAAGCCTTTGTGGATGTTGTAAGTAGCGATGTTCAGCATAGTCACCAGCACACCCTAATCTGACTGCTTAACCGAGTTACTGCATAAACCACTACACGAACGAACCTGCATGTAATCACCGATGGAGGCACGCGAACTATTGCGTTTTTTTGCTCTGAACAGCATTCGATGCTATCGGCGCGACCCGCCAAATATGTTCAGCGTATTCGCGGATGGTGCGATCACTGGAGAATTTCCCCATCCCGGCGACATTGAGAATGGCGCGTCTGGTCCATTCCGCCGGATCACGATACAGCTCCGCCACTTTATCCTGGCACGCGACATATGCGGCGTAATCGGCCAACAGCATGAACTGGTCGCCGTGTTCGAGCAGTGCGTCCACCACGGGTCGGTAGCGCGCCGGCTCGTCTGGGCAGAAATACCCGGTCGCGATCATATCCAGCACTTGCTTCAACTCGGCATTGTTGCGGTAATAGCTGGCCGGATCGTAGCCCTGACAACGCAGCGTTTCCACCTCATCGGTCGTCAGCCCGAACAGGAAGAAGTTCTCCGCCCCGACCTCTTCGCGGATCTCGATGTTCGCGCCATCCAACGTGCCGATGGTCAGCGCACCGTTCAGCGCCAGCTTCATATTGCCGGTGCCGGACGCTTCCGTACCCGCCGTAGAAATCTGCTCGGACAAGTCTGCTGCCGGGACGATGCGCTCGGCGTTGGACACGTCGTAGTTGGGGATGAACACCAGCTTCAGCTTGCCATCTATCCGTTGATCGTTGTTGACGATGTCGGCCACGTCATTGATGAGCCGGATGATGCGCTTGGCCATCGCGTAACCGGGTGCAGCCTTGCCCGCAATGATGACAGTGCGCGGCGTGATGTCGGAGACACCCGCGCGGATGCGGTTGTATAAAGTGATGACGTGCAACACATTGAGCAACTGCCGCTTGTATTCATGGATGCGCTTGATCTGGATGTCAAACAGTGAAGCCGGATCGACCTCGATCCCCAGACGAGCGGCGATCAGCCTAGCCAAACCTTGCTTGTTGGCCAGCTTGACGGCGCGGAACTGCGCCTGAAATCCGGCATCGTCGGCATGATCGGCCAGTTTCCTCAGGTGATCGAGATCGGTCAGCCAGCCTTTGCCTATTCGCTCCGAGATCAAGCCAGCCAGACTCGGGTTGGCCTGATTCAGCCAGCGGCGCGGCGTCACGCCATTGGTCATATTGACGATCTTGCCCGGCGTGATGCGCTCGAAGTCGGCGAAGATGGTGCGCTTCATCAACTCGGTGTGCAGCGCGGCGACGCCATTCACCGTATGGCTGCCGACGATGGCCAGATGCGACATGCGCACCCGCCGCCCATGCTCCTCGTCGATCAGCGACAAACGCCGCAGCAGATCGACATCGCCGGGAAACTGGTGCATCACCTGCTGCAAGAAGCGATGGTTGATCTCGTAGATAATCTGCAAATGGCGCGGCAGCAAGCTGGCGAAAGTGGCTACCGGCCAAGTCTCCAGCGCCTCCGGCATCAGCGTGTGGTTGGTGTAGGAGAAGATGCGCGTGGTCAGGCCCCACGCCTCGTCCCACGGCAGATGGTGAGCATCCACCAGCAGCCGCATCATTTCGGCCACAGCAATGGAGGGGTGGGTGTCGTTCAACTGCACCGCGATCTTGTCAGCCAACTGCGACCAATCCGCATGGAGCTTTTTGTAGCGATACAGCATGTCCTGTAGGGAGGCGCTGACGAAGAAATACTGCTGTTTCAGACGCAACTCCCGCCCCATCACGGTGGAATCGTCCGGGTACAGCACTTTGGACAAGCTCTCCGACTCGCTTTTGTCCGCCACGGCCTGAATGTAATTGCCCTGATTGAAATAGCGCAGCTCGAAATCGCGCGAAGACTTCGCCGCCCACAGCCGCATATTGTTCACCGTTTGTCCGCCATAACCGGGAACCGGTGTGTCGTAGGCCATCGCCATCACGTCGTCGGTATCCACCCAATGATGTCGCAACGCACCTTTTTCATCTTTGTACTCCACCACACAACCGTGGAATTTCACTGGATACAACAATTCGGGGCGGGGAAACTCCCAAGGGTTGCCGTAACGTAGCCAGTTGTCGGGGTGCTCCACCTGCGCACCGTTTTCGATGCTCTGACGGAACATGCCGTATTCATAGCGGATGCCATAGCCATAACAGGGCAGATCCAGCGTCGCCATCGAATCGAGGAAACACGCAGCCAAGCGACCAAGCCCGCCATTGCCCAATGCTGCATCCGGTTCGATGTCTGCAACCACCTCGAACGCCTGCCCAAGCTCATAGAGCGCCGCCTTGCACGGCTCATCGATCTCCAGATTGAGCATGGCGTTACTCAGGGTGCGCCCCATCAGGAATTCGAGCGACAGGTAGTAGATGCGCTTCGCATCCTGCTCGTAATAACGCTGCATGGTTTCGATCCAGCGCTCGACCAGTCGGTCGCGCACGGTGTAAGCAGAACTCTGGAACCAGTCGCGCGTGGTCGCATTGACATGATTCTTGCTGTTGAAATAGACCATGTGATCGGTCAGCGCGGTGCGTAGCGTCTCTTTCATGGCTGCACCACGATGCTGAATGCTGTGTTAGCTGTCATTGCCTGCCCCCTAGATTCATGGATACAAAACTGCCTCGCATTCGGAATAAATCTAATCGGCATACTAGCGCGATTCCATGCCTCCGCAAGGGGAATCTCTCGTAGTCAGGCGTTGCCGATACCGCGCGTCGGCAGTTTGATCTGGCGGGCGAACTCCAGCATCTTCTCGATAGGCCGCTTGGCAAGCAGGCCGGTGGCAGGGTCGACGAAAACTTCGTTGTGGCCGTGTTCCAGCACTAGGGCCAGATTGCGCAGCCCGTTCATCGCCATCCACGGGCAATGGCTGCAACTGGTGCAATTGGCGCCCGCGCCAGCGGTGGGCGCTTCGAGGAACAGCTTGTCCGGGCATAGTGTGCGCATTTTGTGCAGGATGCCGTTGTCGGTGGCGACGATGAATTCTGTCGCGGGCGACTTCTGCGCTGCCGTGATGAGCTGGGTGGTCGAGCCGACCACATCCGCCAGCTGCACTACCGCGCGCGGCGACTCGGGATGCACCAGCACCAGCGCGCCGGGATGCGCCGCCTTCATTTCCTGCAACTCTTTCGCCTTGTACTCGTCATGCACGATGCACGAGCCTTGCCACAGCAGCATGTCCGCGCCGGTCTGCTCCTGCACATAGCTGCCCAGATGGCGATCCGGCGCCCACAGGATTTTCTTGCCCTGCTCATGCAGGTGCTTCACCAGCGACAGCGCGATGGAGCTGGTCACCATCCAGTCGGCGCGCGCTTTCACCGCCGCACTGGTGTTGGCATACACCACCACGACGCGGTCGGGATGGGCGTCGCAGAACGGGGCGAACTCCTCGATCGGGCAACCCAGATCGAGCGAACATTCGGCTTCGAGATCGGGCATCAGCACGCGCTTTTCGGGATTCAGAATCTTCGCCGTCTCGCCCATGAAGCGCACACCCGCCACCACGATGGTCTGGGCCGGATGCTGGTGGCCGAAGTTGGCCATGTCCAGCGAATCGGACACGATACCACCAGTCGCTTCGGCCAAGTCTTGCAGATCGGGATGCACGTAATAGTGCGACACCAGCACCGCATCCTGCTCCTTCAGCAGACGCTTGATGCGCGCGATCAGCTCGGCCTTCTCTTCGGGAGACGGCTCTTCCGGTTTGCGCGCCCAAGCCTGCGCCGTGCTGCAACAGGTCTGCGCGGCATCGGGATGGTCGTAAGCGATCTGGATTTTGTTTTCTGACATTCTGAATTCCTTAGTTTGCTACGAACTACTCAAATCCCCCGCTCACTGCGTTCGCCGCCCCCTTTGGCTAAAGGGGGCTGATGGATGCGATGGCCTCTTGGCCAACAACCCTTCGCCACTTGGCTCCATGAAACAACCACGACCACTCCCCTCTTTATCAAAGAGGGGCTGGGGGAGATTTTAAGGCCGCAACCGCCGCACCACCTCGTCGTAAATCACCCCCATCACCGCTTCCGTCTCCCGCAATACCTGCCCATCGTCAAAGCGCAGCACCTTCATCCCCATGCCGGTCAATCGCGCATCGCGCTCGGCATCCTTCGCCAAATGCTCCGGCGCAAAATGCTGGCTGCCATCCAACTCCACCACCAGCAGCACTCTTGGACAATAGAAATCCACGATGAAGCCGAGCAGTGGTTTCTGCCGATAAAACTGCACGCCAGCGATCTGTCGGTAACGCAGCCGTTGCCACAAACACTGTTCGGCGTCGGTCATGTTGACGCGCAGCGCTCTGGAAAATGGTTTCAGCTTTTTATCGTAGGGCTGCACAAATCCCCCGCTCACTTCGTTCGCCGCCCCCTTGGGCTAAAGGGGGCTCACGCACGCCCCAAATTACTTTTCCAAACTGCTCGTCTTTACACCACTCCCCAAAACTACCGCGACAGCCCCTCCCTTTGATCAAGGGAGGTTGGGAGGAATTTGTTTTTCACTCGCTCCGTTAACTCAAGGATCGCTGCCCGGTTGCTAGGCGAAAACACTTTAGCTGCCGCCGCCTCCCAAGGCAACCACTGATAGCTGAGATGCTCGCGCGGCGAGAGCGTCACCGGTAGCATGGCAGGCACTTCCAGACCGAACACATGCTCGGTGTTGTGGGTGGTGCCGGGCGGGTAGCGGTGCACCCATTTGGCGTAGATGTCGTAGACGTTCTGCTGCTGCCAGTCGGTGAGCTTGTACAGCCGCGCATCTAGTCCGGTCTCTTCGCCCACCTCGCGGATCGCCGTCTCGCGCAGCGTCTCCTCGCCGTCGCGGCTGCCGGTGACCGACTGCCAAGCATCGGGATAATCGGCGCGCTCCAGCAGCAGCACGTCGAGTCGCGGGGTGTAGATGACGATGAGGGCGGAGATCGGCTGCTTGTAAGGCATCAGCTTGCGTACTTCACCTGAAACGACTTGCCTTGCGCCTGCCAGAAGCGCGCGGTGTCGCCGAAGATCTCATCGGCGATGGCTTGCTCGTCTGCGCTCAGCGCAGATGTGCCGCACAACACTAGCTCATAAGCGGCAGCGGGCTGCCAGGAGAGGTCTTGCAGCGCGTCCGCCAAGGCATCCCAATTGCCACCGAAGCCAGCAGGCGCGTGGATGGTGTGGGCGATGGCGGCGATGAAGGCGGGCTTATCCAGCACAGAAACAAGAACCTCGAAAACGACAGGCTGACTCACTTCCCCTCCTCGATGCGCTGGAACGTCTTGTAATGGTCACCCGTGTAATAACACTCCGGCACCACCCCGCACACGATGCGCCGCGCGCCGCGATTGTGCGCGCCGGGAGTCTTCACCGTGTACTCGTGGTAATAACCGCGCGGCTGCGCGGGCAGTACATGCTCGTAATTGCCGAACACCACTCCGTCTCGATCATACGGAAATGGCCCGCCTTGCTTGATAAGTTGCAGCGTGGCGCGGGCTTCGGGGGGGAGGGAGGAGGCGGCGGTGGTGAGCTTGGCAGGTGCTATCGAGAAGAGCTGCCAAGCCTGAGCGGGGAGTGCGTAGAGCAGACCCAGCAGTAGTAGCGCGCGGAGGCCGTGCGCCATCGTGCTTACTCCTTACTCACTTCCACCGTCGTCTGCACCTGTTGACGCAGGCGGATGTGCAGTTCGCGCAATTGCTTCTCGTCCACGGCGCTTGGCGCTTGGGTCAGCAGACACTGCGCGCGTTGTGTCTTGGGGAAGGCGATTACGTCGCGGATGGACTCTGCACCGGTCATCATGGTGACGATGCGATCCAGACCGAAGGCTAGGCCGCCGTGCGGAGGCGCGCCGTATTGCAGGGCGTCGAGCAGGAAGCCGAACTTGAGCTGGGCTTCTTCGGCGTCGATGTTGAGGGCGCGGAATACTTGGCTTTGCACGGCTTCCTTGTGGATACGCACCGAGCCGCCGCCGATTTCCCAGCCGTTCAGCGCCAAGTCGTAAGCCTTGGCCAGACACTTGCCCGGATCGGTTTCGAGGAACTCGATGTGTTCATCCTTGGGGCTGGTGAACGGGTGATGGCAGGCGCTCCAGCGCTTGGCTTCGTCGTCGTATTCGAACATCGGGAAATCGACCACCCAGATCGGCTCCCAAGCTTTGCCGTTGGTGAAACCCTTCTCGTGGCCGAGCTTGGTGCGCAGTGCGCCCAGCGCGTCGTTCACCACTTTGGCCTTGTCCGCGCCGAAGAAGATCAGGTCGCCATTTTGCGCGCCGGTGCGTTGCATGATGGTGGCCAGCGCGGTCTCGTGCAGGTTCTTGACGATGGGCGATTGCAGGCCGTGTTCGTTCAACTGGGTCACGTCGTTGACCTTGATGTAAGCCAATCCTTTGGCACCGTAGATGCCGACGAACTTGGTGTAGTCGTCGATCTCGCCACGGGTCAGGGTCGCGCCGCCGGGCACGCGCAGCGCGCCGATGCGGCCACTCTCGGAATTCGCCACGTTGGCGAACACCTTGAAGGCGACATCCTTCAGCGCGTCGGTCACTTCGGTGATCTCCAGCGTCACGCGCATGTCCGGCTTATCCGAACCGAAGCGCGACATGGCTTCGCCGTAGCTGATGCGCGGGAACTGTGCGGGCAGCTTGACGTCCAGCACTTCCTTGAACACAGTGCGGATCATCTCTTCGGTCAGCCCCATGATCTCTTCTTCCGACAGGAACGAAGTCTCGATATCGACTTGGGTGAATTCAGGCTGACGGTCGGCGCGCAGGTCTTCGTCGCGGAAGCACTTGGTGATCTGGTAGTAGCGATCGAAGCCGGCCACCATCAGCATCTGCTTGAACAACTGGGGTGACTGCGGCAGGGCGAAGAACTCGCCAGCATGGACGCGCGACGGCACGAGGTAGTCACGCGCGCCTTCTGGCGTGGACTTGGTCAACATCGGCGTCTCGATGTCCATGAAGCCACGGTCATCGAGGAAGCGACGGAAGGCGCGCGCTGTCTCGTAGCGCAGACGCATATTCTTCTGCATCTGCGGGCGACGCAGGTCGATCACACGATGGGTCAAACGCACGTTCTCGGACAGGTTTTCATCGTCCAGCTGGAACGGTGGCGTAACGGCGGTGTTCAGCACTTCGATCTCTTGGCAGATGATCTCGACTTCGCCACTGGGCAGATTAGGATTCTCCGTACCTTCCGGGCGGCGACGCACCTTGCCGGTGATGCGCAGCACGAACTCGCTACGCACCGCTTCGGCGATGGCGAACATCTCGGCGCGATCCGGGTCGCACACGACTTGCGCCAAGCCTTCACGGTCGCGCAGGTCGATGAAGATCACGCCGCCGTGGTCGCGGCGACGATGCGCCCAGCCGCACAGGGTGATGATTTTGCCCAGATGGGCGGTGTTGATTTGTCCGCAATAATGAGTACGCATAGCTGTTCTGTAATGGATCTTAGAGAGATTTGATTTGGGCGGCGTCTTCCGCAGCTGCGACCACACCCATGGAAACGATAGCCCGCAGCGCTGCATCGACGCTCATATCGAGCTCGACGGTTGCCGCTTTGGGGACGAAGAAATAGAAGCCATTGACCGGGCTGGGCGTAGTCGGAATGAACACACCGACATGTTCGTCATCGAGCACGCGACCGATCTCGCCCGGCACATTGGTCTGGAACGCCAGCGACCAAGCCTGCGGATGCGGATAGCGCACCAGCAGCACCTTGCGGAACGAATTGCCGTTC
This sequence comes from Nitrosomonadales bacterium, assembly GCA_016234685.1. Classification (GTDB taxonomy): domain Bacteria; phylum Pseudomonadota; class Gammaproteobacteria; order Burkholderiales; family Gallionellaceae; genus Ferriphaselus. Next base: position 1,023 of record JACRAT010000004.1, on the reverse strand, counting down.
TCCGCCAGCAATGTGTCGCTGACCTGCTTCACCCCCTTGTAGATGCTGCTCACGAAAGGAATGCGCGCCAGCAGCCCATCGCCCCAGCGTAGCAGTCGCTGGCCGAACACGTTGCGCGCGAGAATGCCAGTAGTCAGTACGATACCGATGGTGAGGATCACGCCTAGGCCGGGTATATGGAAACCCAGCAGCTTATCCGGCTGCAAGGCATCGGGAACCAGCAGCAGGCTTTGATCCAACGTGCTAATGGTAAAGTTCAACACCCAAAGGGTGATGCCCAGCGGAACCCAGACCAGCAGCCCCGTTAACAGATATTTCTTCATAGGCATTAGCTATTGGCGACTGGACAAGAGCTAGAAGATGCGCACGGGGCACAAGCCACCTTAGGCTGTCCGCTGTTCTTGAAATCGGTCACGTAATAGCCATCGCCTTTGAGCTGAAAGCCCGCCGCCGAGATCTGCCTAGCAAAGGTCTCTTGACTGCACTCAGGGCAAGTGCTGAGCGGCGCGGCGCTCATCTTCTGCATCACGTCTTTTTGAGTGCCACAACTACTGCAACGATATTCATAAATAGGCATGACATCCTCCTATCGGAAAAACGGGAAAGGCGCGCATTATACCTTAGCGCGTCGCCGATTAAGCTGCCAGTGGTGAGGCGAATCGCGCAGAGCCTCTCACGCCACAAAGCATGGCAAGTGGGAGGGGAGGGGGGTAAAGATTGCGGGCACAAAGCAAAATACCCCCGATAGTGGAGTGGCATTTTTTAGGGGAGTCTGACGATGACCTACTTGGGTTCCGACATCACATCGATGGGGCCGATATGAGTTTCCGCCGCAATAAGCCACCTACGGTGCGTGTTGTCACTTCATTACAGTAGGTCATCACCAATATTCCACACCCAATAAAAAAGCCCAACACGAGGCTGGGCTTTTTTATTTATAAGGAGTCTGACGATGACCTACTTTCACATACGGACGTACACTATCATTGGCGCGAAGTCGTTTCACTGTCCTGTTCGGGATGG
>JACRAT010000030.1 GCA_016234685.1 Nitrosomonadales bacterium | reverse complement strand
GTGATGGTCGCCGTCGTGGTATCCAACACGGGATCTGCGGCATAGGCAGGCAATGCGCTGAGTGTCGTTCCTAAAATCAAGGCGTATGCCGCCTTGCATACCAAGCCGCTCGGGCGTGTATTCAACATGGTGTGCTCTGCTCTTATGATTATCGATGCCTCAACCGGGTCCCTGTGCATCCGGTCGGGTGATTTTGCGGGAAGGATGTTACTCGACCAATCCCATTTGCTCAATAGGACTATTTATCTAGGCTGTTTGGTCTAGACAATGAGAATGCTGCGGGCATTTACAGCCCGGAGAATGATCAACTAGGGGAGCGCCGCACTGGATGCTGTCGCCGCAGCCACGCCCGATACCGCTGGTCGATATACGAAGCGCCAGTCCGTGTATTTCCTAGCGCGGATGAATCCTTCATTGCGGGAATAAAAGTCGGCCCTTTTGCGGGGGAGCGCTTCCGACAGGCTGTAGACCCCGGCGATGCCGCCATCCTCAGCCCGGACCAGACCCCAGTCTTGAGTGCGAGTCATCGGGTCGGTGTAGATCTTGCGCAGGTGGTGCTGGGGAGACATAAAGCGGTCATCCTTGAGCAATACGTTCAGGTCGATGGGATAGCGCTTGATGGTGCCGGGGCTGCGTTCGTAATACTGGCCGATGGCGTGCTGGAACTGTCCGCCGATTTGCAGGAGTTCCTGCTCTCGCTCCTGTTGGCGTGCGGTGCTCCAGACGACGCCGATGGAGGCCGTCACCATACCGAGGATAGCGATCAGGATCAACACGGCGATATAGGTGAAACCTTGCTGGTGTCGGTGCATGGTGTCACCACTCGGCATAGAGAGTGCCATCACGGGCTTTGCCGGGTGCGCCGCTTTTGATGTCGTAAACATTACCCATTTGCGGATCGTCGGGCGGGATGATGACCCAGCTAGTGGCATTGCCAGTGACGGGGTCTTCGGGGATGGCGCGCAGGTAGCGCTGGCTGACTAGGTCGTTCAGGGTGGCAGGATATTTGCCGTTGTCGCCGTAGTATTTGTCGATGGACTGGCGCAGGGTGGAGAGGTCGCTACGCAATATGGCGTCGCGCGCGCGGTCCACGCTGCCAAAGTAGCGCGGAGCAGCCAAGGTCAGCAGCAGAGCTAGAATGGCCATGACCACCAGCAGTTCGATCAGGGTGAAGCCCCGTTTACCAGTCACGATAAGGGATGCCATTGCTGCCTTTTCCGGTTTCCAGCGGATAGATGTCGAAGATGTCCGCTCCAGCTTGGGGGGCGGTGCTTTCAGAGTCGTAGCTGCGCTTGCCCCAAGTCTCGTCTGCGGCGAGGCTCATGTCGGTGTTCAGCGGGTCGCGCGGAATGCGCCGCAGAAAGCGCAGTTTGCGGTGGGTCGGGTCTTTCTGATCCTCGACGCCCTCTACCAGAATCGCCAGACTGGGGGGATAGCCCGATTCGCCAACCTTTTGCAGGATGCGGCCTTCGTCCCAGGCTTGTTTGTAGGCATCCAGCGCGTGACGTATCTGCCAGAGGCTGGTGCGCAATTCCTGCTCCTTGCTGTGACGCACGGTAGTTTCCGCCAAGGGCATGGCAAGTGCGGCGAGCATTCCGATGATCATGGCGGTGACTGCCACTTCGATCAGGGTGAATCCGTATTGCCGCCGAGGCATGACCGTCAATCCTTGATGGTCAATTGATGGTCGTCCGGCAGACGTAGTTCGGGCTGTCGGTCGCCGGTGGCGACTGGGGTGGCAGCCAGCAGCCGGATGGCTGTTCGGGCAGCCGGGGTGAGCGCCTTGAAGGTGACTAACGCCATAGTCTCTTCGCCCGATGCGCCTTCCGTTCCCGAGCGCACAGTGCCGACGAATATCTTGCCCTTCTCTGGATCGACATTGTGGGTGAAGCTGCTCTGTCCGCTATTCTGACGGAAGAAGCCCCCCTCCTCTATTTTGACGACGCGCAACACAGCCGGATCGAAGGTCATCTGGAACGGCATACTGCGCATCGCACCATCCGAGTTGAGCTTGACCGCCAGTTGGAATTCTTCGCCGCGCTTGATCTCCTGTGGTCCACTCCAGAGTACCCGGGCTACCGACGCAGGCTTGGCTGGTGCTTGGTTGGCAGGCTTGCCGGACACGTCGTCGGCAATCTCCTGAGTGGCGGGCGCGGCTTGCTCGGCGCGGTTGACCTGTGTCACCACACCTTGGTCGACCGCAGGTTTTCCCATCGCTTGCAGCATGAGGGGCGTGGTCCTCAGTGCGGCGTCGCTGCCCGACCAGAATTCAGAGGCGGCAATATCGGGGCGCTTGATGGTTCTGACCAGATGCGGAGTGATGGAGAGGACGATCTCGGATTTCTGGTGATCGTTGCGATGATTGGAGAAGAGTCGGCCTGCGACGGGTAGATCACCTAGGCCGGGAACCTTGTTGGCGGTCTCCCGCTCGCTGTCATTGATGAGCCCGGCCAGCACTTGGGTCTCGCCATCCTTGAGGCGCAGAACGGTAGAGGCATTACGTGAACCGATCTGATATGCCTGTGTACCGTTCTTGCTGGTGATCTGGCTGACGATGGAGCTGACTTCCAGCGCCACTTTGATGGCGACTTCGTCTTGCAGGTAGATGTTAGGCTCGACTTCGACCTTGAGGCCGACGTCGAGGTATTGCACGCTGTCGGAGATGAATCCGGTTGCAGTCGAGGTGGTGGTGATCACTGGCACCCGATCACCGATCATGATCTTGGCTTTCTCGCGATTGCGGGTGCGGATGCGCGGGTTGGCCAAGAGGTTGACATCGGTGTCGACTTTTTGGGCTGTGATGACGGTATTGGGAACGGTGATGCCGATGCGACTGGAGTTGATGCCCCTCAGGGAGTTCAAGGTCAGTGCGGCACCCGCGTTGGGCAATAAGGACAGCGTGGTCTGCTGGGGATATTGGATGCCAAGATCGAGCAGGCGGGTACGATTCACTTCCAGCACCTCTAGTTCGAGCATGACTTCCGGCTCAGCCAAGTCCAGCATGGCGACCATCTTCTCAGCCAGCCGGATCGCATCCGGCGTATCCCGCATGACCATCAAGTTCAGCTTCTCGTCTAGAAAGATGTCGCGCGTTTTGAGCAGAGATTTGACCATATTCATCGCTTGTTTGACGTCGCAATTCTCCAGATAGAAGGCTTTGACAACCAAGTCTTGATACTCGCGGTTCTTGGCGGTCGTGTTGGGGTAGATCAGGACCGTGTTAGCGCTGAGTATCTTTTTTTCTAATTGGTTGGTGGCCAACAGCAGGTTGACCACGTCGTCCAATGCGGCTTGGCGCACCATCAAGGTGGCACGCTGATCGGGCCGAACATCCCGGTCCAGAACGAAGTTGATGCCAGTGGTGTTCGACAGGACTTCGAACACCATGCTCAGAGGGGCATCACGGAATTCGAGTTTGACGGGCTTCTTGTACAGGGCGCGCAAGGTGGGCGTGAGCAGAGTTTCGCGGGCGCGTTTTTCTTCAATCTCACGCTTCAACGCCAACATGCCGCGATGGTCGGGGGCTTCTGCGTAGATGAACTGGAGCTTTTGCAAGGCTCCGTCAAGATCGGACTGTTTGTAACGCGCTCGGGCTTCGTCGAGCAGTACGCTATGTTTCCGGGTACGCGCAACATCTTGCACGCCCGCTTTGGCGCGGGAGTTGTTAGGGTCGATACGGAGTACGGTCTGGAAGTGAGTTTCCGCCGCATCGAAGTTTCCGGCCTCTCGCTCCGCTTCAGCTGACAGGAGTAGCCGGTTGATGACGGTGTCGCGGCGGTTGATGTAGTTGGCCCGGTAGTGCAGGTCTTCCGGGTCGGCCTTGGCAGCTTGTTCAAGTTTGGCGAGTCCCGCTTCGGGCTGGCCCGCCGCCAACAGTTTCTCGCCGTCCCGGGTAAGTTGTTGGGCCGCACAGCCTGTCAGCAAGGTGGCGGCGATGAGGAGTGCAACACGTCCCAGACGCAGAGCTGGCATCAAGGGGCGCTCCTGACGATAACGAGGGTCTGTTTGATGCCTAGGGGCAGGTAGGTCATGTCTAGGGTGTCTTCCGTGATGGCGTCCAGATGGTAGCTGCCGCCGATGTTGTCGCCCGCACGGGCTGTGATTGTGCGATTGCCTTGAGCAAGATAGACGACGATGTGTCCGGGCGTATCTTCCATCTGGCCGAGGTAGGTGAAAGGCAGGGGTGGTACCACAGGCTTTGGGGGATCTTGCGGTATGGCCGATACCACCGGTGCGGGCGCTGGCGGCGGAACGTACCAGCTTCTGGCGTTAAAGGGATTCTGCTCTAGGGCGTCAAACTGCATCCGGTCGGCGGGTTCTGTGGCAGCTAGCTGGTTCGGCGTTGCCGCATCCATCTGCGCAGGTAGCACGACTGGCGAGGCGACTTCGGTGAAGGGGGTGTCTTGTAGACTGGCCACCGCAGCGGCGGCCAGTGTGACGCTCAGGGTGAGTCCAAGCAAAATGGAGCTAGGTTTGAGCACAGCTAGTCTGCCCGAAGGTATATGGTCATGCGCACTCGGGCATCAAGCTGGGCATCGCTGACCTTCTGCCGCCGAAAACTGATCTCGTCCAAAGAGAGACCCGGATTATCTGATAAGGCTTGTGACAAAAAACCGCGCAGCTGGGCGTAGTCGGTCTTGACAGGGAAGTTGATCTCATAGGTCTGAAGTGATCCACTCACTGCGCCGAGTTTGTATTCGCCGAGGTCAAGGACTAAGTGGTTGGCTACCGCCGCTTGATGTAAACGATCCAACCAGGTCAGTAATTCAGTACGAGCCGGAAAGGTTTGCGGCTGGACTTGCAGTGTCTGGGCTGGATCAGGACGAGTGGGTGTTTGCGTCACTGCTCGCGACTGAGCCGCGCGTTGCTTCAATTCAATGAGTTCCTGCTGCTCCGGGATGATCGTCGAGTAGCCATACATGACGGCGAAGGTGAGTACGCCGATCCCAATCACTCCGGGCGTCCCTAATTCTCCCGCCATCCGGCGCATTTGCCAACGCAAGGCGGCAACGCGCAAGGTGGCTGACAGAGCAAAAGTGGACATGGTCGTTAATACAGGCGGTAGTCGTTGATGTTGGGGGGCTGGCGACCCGTTCAAAAATGGGCAACGCAGCACTTCGAATACTGAAGATGTGCTCGCCGCAGTGCGACCACATCCTATCTCGCTATTACCCTTGTAGGCAATAGGCTGAATTATCTAGGCTGTAGTAGTTCAGACTTAATCTGACAGCCCCCTTGGCAAGACCTTTACTCGGCAGCTTAGCACCGAAGCGGGTTGGTTAGCCCAGCCTGTTCGCTTGCTGCTTGGTAAGCGCGACCTGTCTGATGCCAACCAGAAGGCGACTGACGGCAAGCAGCAGTTGGTCGGCAACACTGCGCAGGCAACCTACCTGACAGCAACTACGGACGAGCTTGGCATCATGTTGGAAGAGCGCTTCGCCGCCTTGGTGGTGCTGAATCGAACTGGCGCGCCACGGCGCGAGAGGGGGGGCCGAATTTTGTGTAAATAGCCTATACCCGCAATCAACGTAAACCGATTAGAATCCAGCATCAGACTCCACGCCTAGTCGTTAACTTATGCCTAACGCATCCCCTCAGCTCTACCGTTCCCACTCCCGTCGGCCTACCAGCCACGGCTTCACCCTGCTGGAGCTGCTGGTGGTGATGGTCATCATAGGCCTGCTGGCGGGTTACGTCGGCCCCAAGTATTTTGGCCAGATCGGCAAATCGGAAGTCAAGGCAGCCCGCGCGCAGATCGATGCATTGGATAAAGCGCTTGACCAATACCGTCTCGACACCGGCCATTACCCGGCTAGCGAGCAGGGCTTGGCGGCCTTGATGCAACGCCCCTCCAGTGAGCCAAAATGGTCTGGGCCCTATCTCAAAAAAGACGTTCCGCTCGACCCTTGGGGTACCCCGTATCAATACAAACAGCCGGGTGAGCACAACGACTTTGACCTTTACTCCCTTGGTCGAGACAAACAACCCGGCGGTGAAGGCGAAGCCGCCGACCTGACCAACTGGTAGCGTGTGGCTCAGCGCACCTTTGACCTCAAAGCTTATCGCGCCCCCGAAGGGCTGGTGCGCCTGCGCCCGGAGGCTGCCACCCTTGAAGAAGCTGTGCATCAAGTCGAGGCCCAAGGCTACCGGGTCGTCTCCACTGGCAGCTTCACTCTCCCGACTTTCCGCCTTACCCGGCCTCGACGCTTCCCGCTCACTCTGTTCAGCCAGGAACTCCTTTCTCTGCTGGATGCCGGGCTTCCCTTGCTCGAAGGCATCGAAATCCTCGCCCGCAAGGAGCGCGATGCCGCAGCTCGCGAAGTCTACGCCAGCCTGACCCGGCAACTGTACGAAGGCAAGTCCCTGTCTCAAGCTCTGCAAGCACACCCAGATGCCTTTCCTGCCCTGTACATCGCCACCATCCGCGCTTCAGAAAAAACCTCCGACCTAAAATCCGCTCTATCGCGCTATCTGGTGTACCGCGAACAACTCGACGGCGTACGCAAAAAGATCGTCAACGCCGCCATCTACCCGGTGTTCCTGATCGTTGTTGGCGCAGCCGTCATCCTGTTCCTGCTGGCCTACGTCATCCCGCGCTTCAGCCGGGTGTACGAAGAGCTGGGCGATGACATTCCGGCCATGTCTCGGCTGCTGATGCTGTGGGGCCAGTATTTCGAAGCGCATGGTGCTTGGATTATGGTTGGGCTGCTGCTCGGGGTGGCGGGAGCCGCCTTCCTGCTGACCCGTCCCGCCACCCGCAACTGGTTGTGGCAACGACTCTGGCGCATCCCCGCCATTGGCGAACAGTTCAAGCTGTATCAACTGACCCGTTTTTACCGCACCCTTGGCATGTTGCTGCGCGGCGGCGTGCCCTTGGTTAGCGCCATGGACATGACCGCCGGCTTGTTGATCCAGCCTTCGATGGAAGCTGATCTCCGGGCCGCCCGACAGCGTATCAGCGAAGGACAGCCCATCGCCGAATCGCTGACCCGTTGCCAGCTCACCACCGAAGTGGCTGAAGGCATGTTGCGGGTAGGCGAACGCTCCGGCAATCTGGGCGAGATGATGGAGCGCATCGCCCGCTTTTATGACGAAGAGATCGCCCGCTGGGTAGAGTGGTTCACTCGCATGTTCGAGCCGTTGTTGATGATCGTCATCGGGGCCGTCATCGGCGGTATCGTATTGCTCATGTACATGCCGATCTTTGAACTGGCTGGCAGCATACAATAACGCCATGCAGCCCATCCTTCCGATCCCGCAGGACATCCTTGCCCGTTGCCGCGCAGTAAGCGCCGCCACGTTGCGCCCAGTGGCAGAACTACTGGCCGAAGCTCTGAGTTGTCCCATTCCGACCATTGTCCAGCAACTCGGCGTCATGCTGCACTATCCTGTGATCGGCATGGAGGAATTGCGCAAACTGACGCCAGACTTCCAACTCTTCAGTTTCTCGGAAGCATCCAGTCGGCAGGCGCTGGTCGTGCTGGATGGGAAGGGGCATCCTCAAGGCATTCTCTCCGATCCCTTCAACGATGCCCTGATCGCCTTGCTGCAAGAGCGAGTCGCCCAGCCGCTGCAATGGAGCTTGGCGGCATCAGCCGACATCACCGCCTATCTGGCCTTGCAGGAAGATTCCCTGCGCGCGGTGAGCCAAATGCTGGATGCCGACGAAGATGCGCAAGAAGTCGGCAGGGTAGGCGAGGGACTCTCGCTCAGATCCATCGCCGAAGACAGCAGCCCGGTGGTCAAACTGGCCAACTCCACCTTGTACGATGCTCTGAAGAGCGGTGCCAGCGATATTCATCTGGAAAGCTCGGCGCACGGCATGACCATCAAATACCGTATCGACGGCGTGCTCATCAAGGGCGGATCGGTTCCCGGTGTCGAGATCGCCGAGCAACTCATATCGCGCATCAAGGTGCTGGCCGAACTCGATATCGCCGAGAAGCGCGTCCCGCAGGATGGCCGCTTCAAAGTCACCATACAGGGGCGCGACGTGGATGTGCGTGTATCCATCATTCCCAGCATACAGGGCGAAGATGCCGTGTTGCGGATACTGGATCGTAAATCCCACACCGAAGAAGCCAACGGCCTCAACTTGGAGCGGCTGGGTTTCAATGCCGCCTCATTGGTATCTTTGCGCAAACTGGCCGCCGAGCCTTATGGCATGTTGCTCGTGACTGGCCCCACCGGCAGTGGCAAGACCACCACCCTGTATGCCGCGCTCTCCGAGATCAACAACGGCTCGGACAAGATCATCACCATCGAAGACCCGGTGGAATATCAGCTCCCGGGCATCAAACAGATTCCCGTGAATGAGAAAAAAGGCCTCACCTTCGCCAAAGGTCTGCGCGCTATCCTGCGCCATGACCCAGATAAGATCCTCGTTGGCGAGATTCGCGACGAGGAGACCGCCCAGATCGCCATCCAGTCCGCGCTCACCGGACACCTCGTATTTACTACCGTCCATGCCAACAATGTATTCGATGTTCTGGGCCGCTTCATCCACATGGGCGTGGATAGTTACAGCTTCGTCTCCGCCCTGAACGGCATCTTGGCGCAGCGACTGGTGCGCGTCATTTGCCCCCATTGCGCGACAGAAACCATCCCGGACGATGCCTTGCTGCAACTCTCCGGCATCAGTCAGGCGGATGCTGAGGGCTATCGCTTCATGAACGGCCACGGCTGCGGAAACTGTCGGGGGACCGGCTACAAGGGACGCAAGGCCATCGCCGAGATATTGCACCTGAACGACGAACTGCGAGAAATGATCGTGGCGCGCGAACCCATCCGCAAGATCAAGGCTGCGGCCCGCGCCAACGGCATGCACACTCTGCGCGAATCCGCCCTTGAATTGGTGCGGAACGGTGAGACCACCCTGTATGAAATTAATCGCACTACCTTTGCGGACTAAGCCGCTGGAGATCACCCTATACCCGGACCGGGTGCGCATCATCGCGCCCGGCACCGGACGGCAGCCGCCGGCAATTCTGGCCGATCTGGCTTGCGCACCGGTGGACGGTGTGCCGCGCTGGCAGCCAGCGCTCGATACGCTCAAGCTCTGGCTGAGCGAGTATCCTCTTACCTCCGGTACGTGCGCGACTGTCCTGCTGTCCAGTCATTTTGTTCGCTATGCCATGCTGCCTTGGTCGGAAGACCTGATCGGTCATCAGGAAGAAGCTGCCTTGGCAGGGATCGTGCTCGAACGCATCTACGAAGATGCCGCCCAATCATGGCAACTCGCGGTCGGTTCGGCCCGCTATGGTGAGCCTCGCTTGATCGCGGCCATCGACGCCACCCTGCTGCAAGCCTTCGCCGAGATCATTCCCGGCCCCCGGCTCAAGAGCGTTCGTCCGTTGCTTACCCAAGCGTTTGCAGCCCTGTCCAGCAAACTCCCTGCGGGTGAGGCGCAATTTGCCGTGGTCGAGGCCGGCGTCATTCTCTTGCTGGGGATACGGAACAAACGGATCACCCACATCAAGCGGATGCTGACCGAGCGTGATGCCCCGCCCAACCTCGCAATCATGCTGGCGCGCGAAGCCCTGCTCAACGGTTACCCGGCAGACGCTCCGCAATGCTACTGTCTGTCAGATCACTTCACATTTCCGGCCCAGGACTGCAAACTCAACCTGCTTGAGCCGGATATGTCCGTTAAGTGCGGATTCCAACCCGACATCAGCTGGCAACCTCAGACATCTTGGTCAGCCCACCGACTCGGCTGGGGCATCCTTCTGCTGGCTGTACTCGTTGCGGCAGGCGTCATCCAACAGCAGATAGTCTTGCTTGAGGAAGCAGGCGAGATCCGAGCCGGACTGGATCAGCAAAAGGTGCGCAAACACACCGCAGAAAGCCCCGAGGCTGCTTCCGCTGTCCGAAAATTCCAGCTTGTTCAGGCCAGATTGACCTTTCCTTGGGGCGGCCTGCTCAAGACCCTAGAATCTTCATCTGGTGAAAACGTAGCGCTCATCGCTGTCGAGCCCGACATCCCGAACCGTCAGGTCAAACTCGAAGCTGAAGCGCGAGACTGGGATGCCCTGATCGAATACATCGGCAAACTCGACGGCGAGGGCGTGTTCGCTGAAGCCCATCTGGTCAGTCACCGGATAGAGAAATCCGACCCGCAGCTGCCGGTCAGGTTTGTGGTGTTGTGTGGGTTGAGGTAGGGAGGATTGCCATGCGGAAGATCAGTTACCGGTATCTCGTTGGATACTCTCCCTGCAAGTCCTTCATCATGGCGTACTTCACAGCACTTTCTTGGCAAAGTACGCAGCCGCTTTTTTTAACAGATCGCGTTCCATCTTGACCTCAGCCAGTTCACGCTTGGTTTTGGACAACTCCAACTCAACTTCAGTCAACGGGCGTTGCGTCTTGCCAACCTCGCTCAACTTGCCTGCACGCGCCGACCTCAACCAGTACTCCAATGTGGACGTCGGCATCGACAGTCGCCCGACCGCCTCTTTTGGATTCAATTCTCCTTCCGTGACCAACTTGACCGCTTGCTCTCGGAATTCTTTACTGTAAATCGCGCTGGGTACTTTCTATTTCATGCCTCACCTCCGTTTCAAGTTTATCAAACGTTGGGGTCCATTTATTTCAGCCTACCTCAGAGCCGTAGGTGTAGCGGTTGTAGGACTGGAGGTTGCCGGGGCTCTGGATGATGAAATCCGCACTCACGAACCTCGCCATCATCGGGTCGTACAGCCGTCCGTTCATATGGATCAGGCCGACGTCGTCGAGCATTTCGTGGCCGGTGTAGCCGTGGTACATGTCGGGGTTCATCTGCACTTCCATTTTTCCCATCAAACTCGCGCTCAGTTGGTACAATCCGCGCCCAGTATCTGGATTACAACCACTGATTGGAGATCGTTTCAATGACCGCACTCACTCCGTTGAGAAACATTCCGCAGAGCAACCTGTTCCGCAAAGGCGACGTATTCGTTCTGTTCGGCGAACTCTTTGGGCGGGGTTACGCCAATGGCCTTATCAACGAGGCGCGTCAGGCGGGGATGACCATCATCGGCGTCACGGTCGGTCGTCGCGACGAGAACAACGCGCTGCGTGCCTTGACGGAAGAGGAACTGGCGATCGCCGAGGCCAATTTGGGTGGGCGCATCATCAATGTGCCGCTGATGGCCGGTTTCGATTTGGACGCACCCGCAGGTGAGCCGACGCCGACCGACCTGCTGGCTGATATGACGCTGAAGAGCTGGCAGGACGACAAGCTGGACTGGGCGCACATCGAGAAGTGCCGCGAAGTCGGCGTTCAGCGCTTCAAGGATTCGGTTGCTCAAGTGATGGCTACGCTGGATAGCCTGATCCCCGACGGCAGCAACGTCTTCTTCGCCCACACCATGGCGGGCGGCATCCCCAAGGTCAAAGTGTTCCTGGCTATCGCCAACCGCGTCTACAAAGGCCGGGGTGATCGTTTCCTGTCGACCCGCGCGCTGCTCGATAGCGACCTCGGTCGCCTGATCCTGAAGAATTTCGACGAGGTGACGGCTAACACCTTCCAGTATCTGATCGAAGGCAGTGCCGCCATCCGCGCCCGCATCGAAAAGACTGGCGGGCAAGTGCGCTACACCGCTTACGGCTACCACGGTACGGAGATCCTCATCGACGGCGAATACCAGTGGCAGACTTACACCAGCTACACGCAAGGGCAAGCCAAGATGCGTCTGGAGCGCGTCGCCGAGGCGGCTTGGGCGCAGGGCATCAAGGCTACCGTCTACAACTGCCCGGAGATACGCACCAATTCGTCCGACATTTTCGTCGGGGTCGAACTTTCGCTGTTCCCGCTGCTCACTGCGCTGAAGCGTGAGAACGGCGGCGCGTGGGCCGATGAGCAATGGCAAGCCTGCCGAGCGCTGCTGCAAGAAGGCAGTTCGCTGGAAAGCCTGATCCAGACCATCGACGATTACAACGCCACCGGCGTGATGGCGACCTTCCGCAACTACGCGGCTTGGCCGATGGACAACAGTGCCGAACTGGCCGATCTGATGATAGGCACTTCGGAAGCGATCACGCAGATGCATGTTGACCGCAAAGCCTTGGTCACCGACATCCTGAGCGCCCTCGTGCTGGAAGGGACTGGCCCGTTGATGTTCCATGAGACGGCCAACCCTGCGGCTCCGGTGCTTTGGCTCAGTCACGACATCATCGCCAAACAGCTCAACGCGCTACACCGTTAAGGCAAGGCCAAGTAAGAAAAAGGCGCACTTTCGGGTGCGCCTTTTTTATTAGGAGATCAGCCCAGTAGTGCCTTCACCGGCCCGAAGCTGCGACGATGTTCGCTGCACGGGCCATGCCGACGCAGGGCGGCGAGGTGGACGGCGGTGGGGTAGCCTTTGTGGACAGCGAAACCGTAGTGCGGATAGGCTTCGTGCAGAGTCAGCAGTTCAGCGTCGCGCGCGGTCTTGGCGAGGATGGAGGCGGCAGATATGGCCGCTACCGTGCTGTCGCCCTTGACGATGGCGCGGCTGGGCAGGCCGGTTTCGGGGCAGTGCAGGCCGTCCACCAGCACTTCGTGCGGCGTGAGGCTCAAGGCTGCTACGGCGCGCTGCATCGCCAGCAGGCTGGCGCGCAGGATGTTGATGCGGTCGATCTCTTCGACGCTGGCGCTGGCGATGGCCCAGGCCAGCGCGTGTTCGCGGATCTCCAGCGCCAGTCGGTCGCGTTTCTTTTCACTGAGTTTCTTGGAATCGTTGAGGCCGGGAATGGGGCGGTCTTGGTTGAGGATCACGGCGGCGGCGTACACCGGCCCCGCCAGCGGGCCACGCCCAGCTTCGTCCACGCCGCAGATCAACAGTTGCAGCTGGCTCATGCCCGGTCGAGATAGGGCAGGATGGCCTGAGCGGCTTTGTGCGCGGTGTCCTGTTTCAGCGTGGCGTGCATCTCGATGAACAGTCTCTCCAGCTCGCCGACGGCTTGGGCGTTGGAAACGAGGTTGATGAGCGCCTGCGCCAGATGTTCCGGGGTGGCGTCGTGCTGCAAGATCTCGGGCACGACGAAGCGTCCGGCGAGGATGTTGGGCAGGCCGATCCACGGCTGATAGGCCTTGCGTTTGGACAACCAGTAGGTGAAGCCCGGCACTTTGTAGGTGATGACCATCGGGCGTTTGAGCAGTGCGGCTTCCAGCGTGGCCGTGCCGGAAGCGACCAGCACGCCGTCGGCGGCGATCATCGCGTCGTGGGCGTGGCCGAACAGCAGGGTGAGCGGCAGATTCTGCGCTTCGCTGCGGTAGAGCGCTTCCTCGAAAATGTCGCGCGTCTCGCGGCTGACCAAGGGGACGAGGAATTGCGCCTCCGGCATCCGCTGGGCGATCAGCCGGGCGGTGTCGATGTAAGTCTGCGCCAGATGGCTGACTTCGCTCTGCCGGCTGCCGGGCAGCAGGGCGAAGATGGTCGCCTGCTGCGGCAGCCGCATCTGTTCGCGCATGGCGGCACGGTCAGCTTGGTCGGGGAAGATGTCCGCCAGCGGGTGGCCGACGTAAGTCACCGGCACGCCGGCTTTTTGGTAGATCGGAGCTTCGAACGGGAACAGCGCGAGGATGTGCGAAACGGCGCGTTTGATCTTGTGGATGCGCTCACCGCGCCAAGCCCAGATCGACGGGCTGACGTAATGCACGGTGGGGATGCCGTGTTTCTTCAGCGCCAGTTCCAGATCGAGATTGAAGTCGGGCGCGTCCACGCCGATGAACAGATCGGGCGGCGTTTTCAGCAGGCGGTGGCGCAACTGCTTGCGGATGCCGACAATCTCGCGGTAATGCCTGAGCACTTCGACGTAGCCGCGTACCGCCAGCTTTTCCATCGGGAACCACACCTCCATGCCCGCCGATTGCATCTTCGGGCCGCCGATGCCGACGAAGCGCACATCGGGGCGTTGCTGTCGGATGGCCGTCATCAGATGGCTGCCGAGCAGATCGCCCGAGGCTTCTCCGGCGACCAGCGCGATGGTCTTGATCGTCGGTGACATGGGCGGCTTAGCGGACGATGCCGCGCTCCGAAGGGGTCAGTGCTTCGGCGAAGATGGCGAGTTCAGGGTGAGCAGACACTTCGGCGGCAATGGCCTCGCGGGCTTGATCCAGCGACAGGCCTTGGCGGTACAGCGTTTTGTAGGCGCGCTTGACGGCGCCGATCGCCTCGGGCGAAAAGCCGCGCCGCTTCAGACCTTCGGCGTTGATGCCGTGCGGAGCGGCGGGCGTGCCGGAGACGGTGAGGTAGGGCGGCACGTTCTGGCGCACCACCGAGGCGATGCCGGTGATGACGCTTTCGCCGACGCGGCAGAACTGATGCACGCCCGTAAAGCCGCCGAGGATCACGTAATCGTCGATGATGACGTGGCCAGCCAGTGTGGACTGGTTGGCGAAGATGGTGTGGTTGCCCACCACGCAGTCATGCGCGATGTGGACGTAGGCCATGATCCAGTTGTGACTACCCACCGTGGTTTCGCCCCGGTCTTGCGCCGTGCCGAGGTTGAAGGTGCAGCTCTCGCGGATCACGTTGTGGTCGCCGATCACCAGCCGGGTCGGTTCGCCCTTGTATTTCTTGTCTTGCGGTACTTCACCCAGCGAACAGAACTGGAAGATGTGGTTATGTTTGCCGATGGTGGTGTGGCCGTCGATCACTACGTGCGGGCCGATGATCGTGCCTGCGCCGATCTCGACGTGTTCACCGATGATGGAGTACGGGCCGACCTTTACATCGTCGGCCAGCTTCGCGTTCGGATGGATGATGGCGGTCGGGTGGCGCATCATTTTGCCCGCATCGTGCACATGATCTCGGCTTCGGCGGCGATCTGGCCGTCCACTTCGGCGGTCGCCTTGAATTTCCACAGTCCGCGCAGATTGCGCAACGGCTGTACCTTGAGGATGAGCTGGTCGCCGGGCACGACCGGGCGTTTGAAGCGTGCGCCGTCGATGCCGACGAAGTAATACACCGAGTTCTCGTCCGGGCCGCCGTTGTCCATGCTGGCGAAAGACAGCAGCGCGGCGGTCTGCGCCATCGCCTCGATGATGAGCACGCCGGGCATCACCGGATGGTGCGGATAGTGGCCGGGGAAGAAGGGTTCGTTCATCGAGACATTCTTCAGCGCGACGATCTCCTTGCCGGGGTCGATGGAGATGACGCGATCCACCAGCAGGAAGGGGTAGCGATGGGGGAGGCGCTTCAGGATCTCGTTGATGTCCATGCCATTGAGTGTGCTCATCATTTCTCCTCGTTATGGTGCTGGCTCTGGGGGGCGGCCAGTTTATTTTCAAGATGTTTGACGCGTTGCGCCAGTTCGTCCAGATGACGCAGCTGGGCGGCGGTCTTGCGCCATTCTTCCTTGCGGCTCAAGGGGAAGATGCCGGTGTAGCTGCCTGCCTCGGTGATGGATTTGCTGACCAGCGAGAAGGCCGAGATTTCCACGTTGTCGGAGATCTCCAAGTGGCCGATGATGCCCGCGCTGCCGCCGATGCGGCAATACTTGCCGATGGTGGTGCTGCCCGCGATGCCCACGCAACCGGCGATGGCGGTGTGCGCACCGACGCGCACGTTGTGGGCGATCTGGATCTGGTTGTCCAGCTTAACGTCGTTTTCGATCACGGTGTCGTCCAGCGCGCCCCGGTCTATGGTGGTGTTGGCGCCGATCTCGACATCGTCGCCGATCACCACGCGACCGATCTGCGGGATCTTCAGCCAGCGGCCTGCATCCCAAGCCAGTCCGAAGCCGTCCGCTCCGATAACCGCGCCGGAGTGGGCGACCAGCCGGTCGCCGATGACGCAATCGTGATAGATCACCACGCGCGGGTAGAGACGGCAGTCGTCGCCGATCGACACGCCGTCGCCGATGATGCAGCCCGCCATGATGACCGTGTTAGCGCCGATTCTGGCGGCAACGCCGATGACCACGTTCGCGCCGATCTGGGCGCTGGGCGAGATGGCTGCGCCGTCGCCGATCACGGCGGAGGGGTGGATGCCGGGGACGACTTCGGGCTGCGGGTTAAACAGGGCCGAGACGCGGGCGAAGTAGGCGTAAGGGTTGTCGCAGACGATGCGTGGCAGCGCAGTCGCGTCGGCATCGGCGCGGCTGACGATGATCGCAGCCGCAGCGGTGGCTTCCAGTTGCGTGCGGTACTTGCGGTTGGCAAGGAAGGTGATGTGGCGCGCGTCGGCGCTATCCAGTGTGCCGACTTGACTGACGCAGGTCTCGGCATCGCCCAGAACCTCGCCGCCAAAGCGCGCCACCAGATCCGCCAGGCGGTAGGTAGATGTACTCATGGGAACTGCCGCTTACTTCTTGGCGGCTTTGTCTTCGGCGGCTTTTTCGTCAGCAGCCAAGAGCTTCAGCACTTTGTCGGTGATGTCGATCTTGGGGTTGCGATAGACGGCCTCTTGCAGGATGAGGTCGTAGTGCTCGGTCTCGGCCAGCGACTGGATGGCCTTGTTCGCCAAGTCCAGCACCACGGTCAGCTCTTCGTTCTTGCGCAGATTCAGATCTTCGCGGAACTCGCGCTGCATCCGTTGCAGATTGGCGTTGATGTTCGCCAGCTCACGCTCTTTGACGCGCTGCTCGGATTCAGGCAGGGTCAGCCCTTCCTTCTCCAGATAGGATTGGATGTCCTTGGCTTGCTTCATCAGTTTTTTGAGTTCTTGGTCGCGTGTGGCGAACTCCTTCTCGATCTTCTTCTCGGCCTTGGCGGCAGGTGCGGATTCGCGCAGGATGCGCTCGGTATCGACTACGCCGACACGGAAATCGGCAGCCACCGCCTGTGCCGTGCTGGCGGCGAACAGGATGGCGATCAGAATGTTGAATGTGCTTCTCATTACTTGCTCCTTGCCATGCATTGATTGGGACGGGATCGGGATCAACTCATCCTAGAACAGCGAGCCCAGCGTGAACTGGAATTTTTGCAGTTTATCACCCGGCTGTTTGTTGAGGGGAACACCCACGCTGATCTTGAGCGGGCCGACTGGCGAAATCCAAGTCAGCGCCGCGCCGCCGGAGTAACGTATCCCCATACTGCCGGGGTAGATGGTCGTCACAGTCGGGCCGTAGACTGCACCGGCATCCACGAAAGTAGACAGGCGCAAGGAGTTGTCCTTGGCGAAGCCGGGGATGGGGAATAGCAGTTCGGCATTGGCGACCACGCGCTTGGTGCCGCCCAGCGCGAGGTTGTTCGCATCGACCGGGCCTAGCGAGTTCGGCTCGTAGCCGCGCACCGAGCCGATGCCGCCAGCGTAGAAATTCTTGAAGAACGGCAGTGCTTTACCACCGTAACCGTGGCCGACGCCGACTTCGCCATTCAGCATCAGGGTGATGTCCTTGGCGACGGGGTAGAACCACTGGTTTTGCGCAGTCAGTTTGTAGTACTGCATACTGGCGACAGGTAAGCCCACTTCGGCAAACACTCGCCGTACCGAGCCTTCAGTCGTGTAGATGGCGCTGTCGCGGCCATCGTGAGTCCAGCCTACCGTGCTGATCAACGTGGTGTTCTTAGAGCCGAATTTATTGACGTAGTCGATATAGCGCTGCGGGCTGGTGGCAGTCAGGCCGATGGCGGTCTGTTCCGCTGTCAGTCCATACTGGATGGTGTTGTCGTCGTTCCACGGCACACCAAAACGCACGCCTGCGCCCACCGTGGCGGAACTGTACTGACTGAGGACAGTGGTCGCGGTGGTGTTGGTCTTGCGTTGATAGACATCAAAACCACGACTCACTCCTTCGTCGGTGTAATACGGATTGGTGTAGGAGACCGAGGTGACGGTATTGACCCTGCTGGTGTTGATCTGGGTCGAGAGAAAGTTGCCTGAACCGAAGATGTTACTCTGGGTGATCGCGCCGCTCAGTACTAAGCCTTCGCCGCTGGACAGGCCCGCGCCGACTGAGAAGCTGCCGGTGGATTTTTCGGTGACGGAGACTTTCATGTCCAGTTGGTCGGATGTCCCCGGTACTTGCAGGGTCTCGATATTGACGGCGCTGAAGTAATCCAGCCGATCGACCTTTTGTTTGGATTTCTTGACCTTGGCGGCGGCGAACCAGCCGCTCTCCATCTGGCGGAACTCGCGGCGGATGACTTCGTCGCGGGTCTTGGTGTTGCCCTCGATGTTGATGCGGCGCACGTAGACACGCTGACCGGGATCGATGGCGACAGTGAATTTCACTTCGTGCTTTTCTTTGTCCACTTCCGGCACGGCGTTGATGTTGGCGAAGGCGTAGCCTTCATCGCCCAGTCGCTCGCCGATCTTGCGGGTGGATTCGGTCAGTTGTTTGCGCGAGAACACATCGCCCGCTTTGATGGAGAGCAGCTCGCGCAGCACTTCATGCGGCACGACCTTTTCGCCGCCCGCCAACTTGATGTCAGAGACGGTGAACTTCGCACCTTCCGTGACGTTCACGGTGAGGTAGATGTCTTTTTTGTCCGGCGTGATGGAGACTTGCGTCGAGTTGATGGCGAACTCCAGATAGCCGTTGTCCAGATAATACGAGCGTAGCGTCTCAAGGTCAGCCGAGAGCTTGGGCTTGGAGTATTGGTCGTTCTTGCTGATCCAGCTCAACCAGTTGGTGGTGTTCAGCTTCATCATGCCTTGCAACTCGTCTTCGGGGAAGTCGTGGTTGCCGACGAAGTTGATCTGCTTGATCTTGGCGGCCTCGCCCTCGATGACGTTGAAGCTGACCGCAGCGCGGTTGCGCTCCAGCTCGGTGACGGTGGTGCGCACGGTGACGCCGTATTTGCCGCGTGCTACGTACTGGCGCTTGAGTTCCTGCTCCGATTTATCCAGCGCCGATTTGTCGAGGATGCGGCCTTCGGACAGGCCGACGTTCTTCAGGTTGCTGATGAGCTGATCCTTGGGGAAATCCTTCACGCCGTTGATGCTGACGCTGGCGATGGCCGGGCGTTCACGCACCAGCACGACCAGCACGCCTTGCTCGACTTCCAAGCGGACATCTTTGAAGAAGCCGGTGGCGAACAGGGCGCGGATGGCGGCGGCGGACTTCTTGTCGTCCAGTTTCTCGCCCACCTTGACCGGCAGGTAGCTGAACACGGTTCCGGCTTCGGTGCGCTGGATGCCTTCGACGCGAATATCCTTCACGATGAAGGGTTCGATCGCGTAGCTGGAACTCACGTACAGCAGCGGAAGCAGCGCCGCTATTTTTTTCAGATTCATGATGGTTTCAACCCAAGAACAGACGGCTTACGTCGTTGTACAACGCAAAAGCCATTAAGGTAAAGAGCAGCCCTATGCCGATTTTTTGCCCGATCTCCCAAGCTCGTTCGGACACGGGGCCACCCTTGATTAACTCGGCCACATAATACAGCAAATGCCCACCGTCCAATAAGGGGACGGGCAGCAGGTTGAGTACGCCCAAGCTGACGCTGATGAGCGCTAGGAAACCCAAGTAGGCGGTCAGCCCCATCTGGGCGGATTGACCAGCGTAATCGGCGATGCTGATCGGGCCGGAGAGATTCTTGATCGAGACCTCGCCTGTCAGCATCTTGCCCATCATCTTCAGACTGATCTTGATGGTGTCGCGCGTCTTGCGCAGGGCCTGAAGCAAGGCCTCTTGCGGCGGATAGCGTACTTCGGTCAGCAAGTTTTTGAACGCCGCCTCGTCGATGAGCGGAGCTGCGCCGATCTTGCCTACCAGCGCGCCGTTCTCATGCACCCCTTCCGGCGTCACCTCGATCTCCAGATGCTTGCCGTTACGCTCGATGTCCAGAGTGAAACGGGTGTTGGGGTGCTCGCGCACGATGCTGACCAGATCCTCCCACAGGAATACCGGCAATCCGGCGGCATATAGCACTAGGTCGCGTGATTGCAGTCCGGCGCGCTGCGCCACGCCGCCTTCCGACAGTTTGCCGATGATGGCGTAGACCGGTGGACGATAGGTCTGGATGCCCAGCTTCTGCATGAAATCGCCATCGAGATCGGCGGCACTCAGCCCGATCAGATCCAGCGTGTGGTGCGAGACTTGGCCGTTGGTCGTCACCGTCTCGATGTCGGCAGCGGCCTTTTGCAGCGCCAGATCGAGCAGCTTCCAGCGTACTTCCTGCCAACCAGGCATAGGCTCGCCGTTGATGCTGACAATGGTCTCTTGCGTGTGCAGATTGGCGATGGCGGCGGGCGTTGCGGGCTTAATCTCGCCTAGCATCGGCTTCATTTCGGGTACGCCGTGCAGGAACAGCACCCAGTACAGCAATACCGCCAACAGCAGATTCGCCAGCGGCCCTGCGACCACGATGGCCATGCGTTGCCACACCGGCTTGCGGTTGAAGGCGCGCGACAGCTCTTCCGGGGCAACCGCTTCCTCGCGCTCGTCCAGCATCCTGACGTAGCCGCCCAGCGGGATCGCCGAGATCACCCATTCAGTCTCGCTGCCCGCGTAGCGCTTGATGTACAGCGGCTTGCCGAATCCGACCGAGAAGCGCAGCACTTTCACGCCGCAGCGACGCGCCACCCAGTAGTGCCCCAGTTCGTGGATCACCACCAAGATGGCGATAGCGAGGAGGAATGAGAGCAGGGTGGTCATGGCATCAATGGCGCTGCGAGATGCGTTCGTGAGCGATGCGGCGGGCGGCGAGGTCGGCTTCCAGCACGTCTTCGAGTTGCGTGACGGCGACCGAGGGCAGCGCATTCAGCACGTCTTCGATTAAACGCGGGATGGCGAGGAAGGGGATCTTCCCGTCAAGGAAGGTGGCCACCGCCACTTCGTTGGCGGCATTCAGGATGGATGGCGCAGTGCCACCGGCGCGTAAAGCCTGATAAGCCAGCGCCAAGCAGCGGAAGCGCTCGAAATCCGGCTGCTGGAAATCCAGTCGGGCGATCTGGAACAGGTCGAGCGGCGCGACACCGGAGGCGATGCGCTCCGGCCAAGCCAGTGCGTAAGCGATGGGTGTGCGCATGTCCGGGTTGCCCAGTTGCGCCAGCACCGAGCCATCGACGTATTGCACCAGCGAGTGGATCACGCTCTGCGGATGCACCACCACTTGGATGCTGTCGGCGGGCGCGTTGAATAGCCAGTGCGCCTCGATGACTTCCAGCCCCTTGTTCATCATGCTGGCCGAATCCACCGAGATCTTGCGCCCCATGCTCCAGTTGGGATGGGCGCAGGCTTGTTGCGGCGTGACGTTGTGCAGGTCGGACAAGGGCGTGTTGCGGAACGGCCCGCCGGAAGCGGTGAGCAGGATCTTGCTGATGCCGGAGGCGGCCAAGTCGCCCGCGTAATCGTGCGGCATGGACTGGAAGATGGCATTGTGCTCGCTGTCGATGGGCAGCAGCACCGAGCCGCTGGCGCGCACCGCATCCATGAATACCGCGCCGGCCATCACCAGCGTCTCCTTGTTGGCCAGCAGGATCTTTTTGCCTGCCCGCGCCGCCGCCAGTGTGGGGCGCAAACCGGCCGCGCCGACGATGGCCGCCATCACGGCATCCACTTCGGGCGCGGCAGAGACTTGCTCCAGCGCGGCCACGCCGGTCAGCACTTCGGTGGTCGAGCCGGCGGCGCGTAGATTCTCGCGCAGACGCGCGGCAGCAGCTTCGTCAAGCAACACGGCGAACTGCGGCTGGAACTGTTGGCACTGCTCGAACAACAGGCCATCTTGCTGATGCGCCGTCAGCGCGAAGATGCGATAACGCTCAGGATGGCGTGCCACCACGTCCAGCGTGCTTTTGCCTATGCTGCCGGTGGAGCCGAGTACGGTGAGTCGGGTGAGCTTGCTCATGCCAGTCTTTGCAAAATAAGGGCCAGTGCTGCCAGCGGCAGGGTGGAGGTCAGTGCGTCGATGCGGTCGAGCAGGCCGCCGTGGCCGGGCAGCAGCGTGCCGCTGTCTTTGATCCCGGCCTGACGCTTGAGGGCCGATTCGAACAGGTCGCCGTAGATTGAGAACGCCACCCAGCATAGTGCGACCAGCAGCAGGGCGGGCAGGGGCAGACCGAACAGCGGCGCATCCTGAGTCAGTGCGACAGCCAACACGTACAGACTGACCCCGGCGACCGCGCCTGCTGCGCCTTCCCAAGTCTTGCCGGGGCTGATGGAGGGGGCGAGCTTGTGCTTGCCGAAACGGCGGCCAGCGAAATAGGCGGCGCTGTCGGCGATCCACACCAGCGCCATCACGCCCAGCAGCAGCCAGGGGCTGATGCTGCGCAGTTGCAGCATCGCCAGCCCGGTGGGCAGCAGCACGGCCCAGCCCAGCAGCGCCATCAGGCCGGGCGAATGCAGCTTCCATCCACGCGCCAGCCAGAGCGGGACGACGATCAGCCAGAGCAGCGCGGCGACGAGATAGACCGGTAAGGCGAATGCCGCTGCGGTAGGGAGTGTCAATCCGGCCATCAGTGCCAGACTCAGCCCGAGATATAACCAACTCGCGCTGCCGCTCAGTTTGGACAGCCCGGCCCATTCCTTTGCGCCCAGCCCGATCAGGGCGATGACCAGCAGCGCCCAGCCGGTCGCAGGCAGGGCGAACAGCGCGGATAGGAACAGCGCCAGCAGGACGAAGGCGGTGATGACTCTCTGTTTAAGCAACGGGTTTGTCCTGTTGCAGTTGTTCGCTGATGCGCCCGAAACGGCGCTCGCGGTGTTGGTAGGAGGCGATGGCTTTTTCCAGCTCGGTGCGGTCGAAGGCGGGCCACAGCGTGTCGGTGAAATACAGTTCGGTATAAGCCAGCTGCCAGAGCAGGAAGTTGCTGATGCGCTGTTCGCCGCCGGTGCGGATGAACAGGTCTGGCTCGGGTGCGTAGCTCATGGAAAGGTAGGCGGCGAGGTCGTCTTCGCTGAAGCCGTCGATGAACTCGGGATGGGCGCGCAGCATGGCTTGCGTCGCCTGCATGATGTCCCAGCGCCCGCCGTAGTTGGCGGCGACGGTGAAGGTAAGCGCGGTGTTGTTGGCGGTCAGCGCCTCGGTCTCGGTTATCAGGTGGTTGAGCTTGTCGCCCAGACGGCTACGGTCGCCGATGATTTTGAGGCGGACGTTGTCTTTGTGCAGATGCTTGAACTCGCGCTTGAGCACTTTGACGAACAACTCCATCAGGAACGACACCTCGTCAGCGGGGCGACGCCAGTTCTCGCTGCTGAAGGCGAATACAGTGAGGTATTCGATCTTCATATCCAAGCAGGTGAGTACCAGTTCGCGCAGAGTCTTGACGCCGCGCTGATGGCCCGCGACGCGCGGCAGGAAGCGCTGTTTGGCCCAGCGTCCGTTGCCGTCCATGATGACGGCAACGTGGCGCGGGGCGCGGGGCGCGTCCGGGATGTTGCGGGTAGAGCTCTGGAATAGCGCCATGAGGGTCCTTAGCTGGTGGCCTGTAGCTGGTAGCAAAGCCGGGTTTGGCTAACGGCTATCGGCTACAAGCTCATTACACCGCCATCAGTTCGGCTTCTTTGACCTGCAAGGCTTTTTCGATCTCGGCGACGAAACGGTCGGTCAGTTTCTGGATGTCGTCCTGCGCGCGACGTTCGTCGTCTTCGCTGATGGCTTTGTCCTTGACCAGCTTCTTCAGTTGTTCGTTGGCGTCGCGGCGGATGTTGCGCACGGCGATGCGGCCATTCTCGGCTTCACCGCGCACCACTTTAGTCAGGTCGCGGCGGCGCTCTTCGGTCAGCATCGGCATCGGGATGCGGATGATAGTGCCTTGTGTTGCGGGATTCAGCCCGAGCTCGGAGTCGCGGATTGCTCTTTCCACCGGGCCGAACATGTTCTTTTCGTAAGGCTGCACGCCGATGGTACGGGCGTCGATCAGGGTCACGTTGGCGACTTGATTGATCGCGGTCGGATTGCCGTAATAATCCACCGTGAGGTGGTCGAGAATGCCGGTGTGCGCACGTCCAGTGCGGACTTTACTGAAGTCGGCCTTCAGCGACTCCAGCGAACGGCTCATCTTTTGTTCGGCGGTCTTCTTGACGTCAGAAATCATTGGTAGTCTCCTTGAGCCAGCAATGCTTGATTACACATGCACCAGCGTGCCTTCGTCTTCGCCCATGACTACGCGCTTGAGCGCGCCATGCTTGAAGATGCTGAACACGATGATGGAAAGGTTCTGGTCGCGGCACA
The DNA here is from genome assembly GCA_016234685.1 of Nitrosomonadales bacterium. Lineage (GTDB taxonomy): Bacteria > Pseudomonadota > Gammaproteobacteria > Burkholderiales > Gallionellaceae > Ferriphaselus. The sequence continues at coordinate 121,827 of JACRAT010000030.1, read as the reverse complement.
GCGTCAGCGCGGTGGCATCCATCACCTTGAGATTCTTGGCGATCGCTTCGTCGAAGCTGAGCTTCTCATAGCGGGTCGCGGTCGGGTCTTTCTTGGGGTCGGCGGTGTAGACACCGTCTACCTTGGTCGCCTTGATGACGACATTGGCCGACATTTCCACCCCGCGCAAAGCGGCGGCGGTGTCAGTGGTGAAGAAGGGGTTGCCGGTTCCGGCGCCGAAGATGACGACCGTGCCTTCTTCCAGATAGCGCAAGGCCTTGCCGCGTATGAACGGCTCGGCGACTTGCTCCAGATTCAGTGCGGATTGCACACGGCATTCCAGCCCGCCGCGTTTCATCGCGTCCTGCAAGGCCATCGCATTCATCACCGTAGCCAGCATACCCATGTAATCGGCGGTGGCGCGATCCATCCCAGCAGCGGCTGGTGCCACTCCCCGGAAGATGTTGCCGCCGCCGATCACTACCGCCACCTGCACTCCAAGCGCCACCACCTCGGCGATCTCGGCGACGATGCGCTCGATGACGGTACGGTTGATGCCGTAGCTGTCGTCGCCCATCAGGGCTTCGCCGGAAAGTTTGAGGAGGATGCGCTTGTAGGCTGGGGCGGTAGTCGTCATGGTTTAACCCTTGTTGGCTGCGGCGATGGTTGCTGCGACTTCGGCGGCGTAATCTTCGACCACCTTCTCGATGCCTTCACCGACCACGAACATCTGGAAAGCGGCAACGGTAGCGCCACGGCTCTTCAGCAGTTGTTCGATGGTTTGCTTGCCATCTTCAGCCTTGACGAACACTTGGCCCAGCAGGGTGACTTCCTTCAGGAACTTCTGTACGGTGCCTTCGGCGATCTTGTCCAGCATGGTTTCTGGCTTGCCGGCTTCGCGGGCCTTCTCGATAGCGATGCGGCGCTCGGTGGCGATGTCATCCTGATTCACGCCGGAAGCGTCGACCGACTTGGGCTTGCTCGCTGCGATGTGCATGGAAATGTCACGACCCAGTGCGTCTTCGCCGGTGAAGTCCAGCAACACGCCGATCTTGCTGCCGTGCAGGTAAGTCGCCAGCTTGCCGGAAGTGGCGTAGCGGGCGAAGCGGCGGATGGAAACGTTCTCACCCAGCTTCATCACCAGTGCCTTGCGGACTTCTTCGACAGAGCCAGAAGCGTTGGCCAGCGGCAGTTCCAGCAGGGCGGCGATGTCAGCCGGATCGCTTTCGGCAACGGTCTGAGCGACGTTTTTGGCGAAGGCGACGAAGTCGTCGTTCTTGGCGACGAAGTCGGTTTCGCAGTTCACTTCTACCACAGCGCCGGTCTTGCCGTCGGCAGTGACGAAGGAGTTGACGACGCCTTCAGCGGCGACGCGCGATGCGGCTTTAGTGGCCTTTGCGCCGCTCTTGATGCGCAGCAGCTCTTCAGCAGCCTTGGCGTCACCGTTGGTTTCGACCAGTGCCTTCTTACATTCCATCATGCCGAGGCCAGTCGCCCCGCGCAGTGCCATCACCATGCTTGCGGTAATTTCAGCCATTTATTCACTCCTTGAGAAACATTACTTACAAAAAAAGGGGCTCGCGCCCCTTTTCTAACCTTGAGGGGTTTATGCCGCTTGTTCTGCGGACACCTTGGCTGCCAGATCGCTCAATGCTTGTGCACGGCCTTCCAGAACGGCATCGGCTACGCCACGAGCGTACAGGCGAATCGCTTGGCTGGAGTCATCGTTGCCAGGAACGATGTAGTCCACGCCCAGCGGAGAGTGGTTGGTATCGACGATGCCGATGACCGGGATGCCCAGCTTCTGCGCTTCGACGATAGTGCCCTTTTGGTAGCCGACGTCGATCACGAAGATCGCGGAAGGCAGGCCTTGCATATCCTTGATACCGCCCAGGCTACGCTCCAGCTTTTCCAGTTCGCGGGTCAGCATCAGCGCTTCCTTCTTGGAAACCTTCTCCAAGGAGCCGTCTTGAGTCATGGTTTCCAGTTCGCGCAGGCGCTTGATGGACAGTTGCACGGTCTTGAAGTTGGTCAGCATACCGCCCAACCAGCGATAGTCGACGTAAGGGCAGCCAGCGCGTTGCGCTTCTTCCTTGATGATCTCGCGTGCTTGGCGCTTGGTCGCTACGAACAGCACATTGCCCTTGTCTGCGGACAACTTGCGCACGAACTTCAGCGCATCGTTGAACATGACAACGGTCTTTTCCAAGTTGATGATGTGGATCTTGTTGCGATGACCGAAGATGAACGGAGCCATCTTGGGGTTCCAGAAACGGGTTTGGTGACCGAAGTGGACACCGGCTTCCAACATTTGACGCATTGAGACAGACATGCTTACTCCAATGATTGTTAAGGGTTATTTTCCGCCATCTATCAGCTTGACTCTTGCGAGCACCCCAACCGGATAGATGTGTGAATTCTGTCGCTGAACGATGGCCGAAATGGCCGCCGGGCAAACAGGGCGCGGATTATAACCCAATGAAGGACTTAATGTGAAACTCACGCAGAGATTCGTTTGCTCCTTCTTCCTTAGGGTGGAAATTGGATGGGAGGGACGGGGGCGGCAAGTTTCATCATCGAGGGGCACACTTGTCATGCGTCAGGCCGAGCAGATCGGATAGGTCAAGTGATGCGCGCCTCTTGAAATCTCTGGCTGCGTCCGCATATAGCGCCCTGTCGATTTTGTAACCGGGAGAACATAAAGATGTCCGAGAACGCTACTGCCAACCGCGAAACCTTGGGTTTCCAGACTGAAGTCAAGCAACTGCTGCAACTGATGATCCATTCGCTGTACTCCAATCGCGAGATATTCCTGCGCGAACTGGTTTCCAACGCTTCCGACGCTTGTGACAAGCTGCGCTTCGAAGGGCTGCACAATGCGGCGCTGTTCGAGAGTGATTCTGACCTTGCCATCCGCATCAGCTTCGATAAAGAAGCCCGCACGCTGACCATCGCCGACAACGGCATCGGCATGAGCCGCGACGAAGTCATCGCCAACCTCGGCACCATCGCCAAGTCCGGCACGCGCGAGTTCTTCTCGCGCCTGTCCGGTGACCAGCAGAAGGACGCCAGCCTGATCGGCCAGTTCGGCGTTGGCTTCTATTCCGCCTTCATCGTGGCCGACAAGGTGAGCGTGCTGACCCGCCGCGCTGGCGAGAACGCCGATCAAGGTGTGCGCTGGGAATCCGACGGCGGTGGCGAGTTCTCCATCGCGATGGAGAACAAGGCCGCGCGCGGTACTGAGATCACGCTGCATCTGCGCGAGGGGCAGGACGACCTGCTGGAAGGTTTCCGCCTGCGCGGCATCATCCGCAAGTATTCCAACCACATCGTCCAGCCCATCGTGATGAAGAAAGAGGAGTGGCAAGACGGCAACAACGTCATCAGCGACGAAGACGAGACAGTGAATCAGGCCTCTGCGCTGTGGGCGCGCAGCAAGAACGAGATCAGCGAGGACGAGTACAAGGAGTTCTACAAGCACGTCGGCCACGATTACGATGCCCCGCTGGCTTGGACGCACGCCCGCGTCGAAGGCCGTCAGGAATACACCCAGTTGTTGTACATCCCGGCGCGCGCGCCGTTCGACATGTATGACCGTAACACCCGTCACGGCGTGAAGCTGTACGTGCGTCGCGTGTTCATCATGGACGATGCTGAGCAACTGATGCCGCTGTACCTGCGCTTCGTGCGCGGGGTAGTCGATTCCAACGATCTGCCGCTCAACGTCTCGCGCGAGATATTGCAAGAATCCAAGGACATCGACGCCATCCGCGCCGGTTGCTCGAAGAAGGTGCTGGGGCTGTTGGAAGATTTGGCTGCGAACGAGCCGGAGAAATACACCAAGTTCTGGAGCGAGTTCGGTCGTGTGCTGAAGGAAGGCGTGGGCGAAGACTTTGCCAACAAGGACAAGATCGCTGGCCTGCTGCGCTTTGCCTCCACTCAGGCCGACACCACCGACGAAACCGTGTCTCTCAAGGATTACATCGGTCGCATGAAGGAAGGTCAGGAAAAGATCTATTACGTCACCGCCGAGACTTTCAACGCGGCCAAGAACAGTCCGCATCTGGAAGTGTTCCGCAAGAAGGGCATCGAAGTGCTACTGCTCACCGAGCGCGTGGACGAATGGGTGGTCGGCAGCCTGACCGAATTCGACGGCAAACAACTGGTCTCGGTCGCCAAGGGCGGTTTGGACTTGGGCAAGCTGGAAGATGAAGCTGAGAAGCAAGAGCAGGAAAAGGAAGCAGGCGATCTGAAAGAGCTGACCGACAAGATCGCGGGCAGCCTGACTGGCCGCGTCAAGGAGGTGCGCGTCACCCATCGCCTGACCGATTCTCCCGCTTGCTTGGTGGCCGACGAGCACGACATCGGCGGCAACCTCGCCCGCATCCTCAAGGCTGCCGGTCAAAAAGCGCCGACCTCGCAACCGATCCTGGAGATCAACCCGCGCCACCCGGTGGTGCAACGTCTGAAAGGCGAGACCGCCAAATTCGACGATTGGGCGGCGGTGCTGTTCGACCAGGCCCTGCTCGCCGAAGGCGGCCAACTCGACGACCCCGCAGGCTTCGTCAAACGGGTGAATCAACTGATGCTGGAAATGGGAAAATAAGCCTCAGCAGCAAAACGAAAAAGCCGGGGAGACCCGGCTTTTTTCATGGTGGTGACGAGTCCAGCCGCCAAGGGCCGGTAAGCGGGGGCTGTTCCACCAGTGTTCGCACTCGGGCCAAGAATTCGGCGCGCGGGATCTCTTTTGCGCCCAGCGAGGCGAGATGGGCGGTATTCATCTGGCAGTCGATCAGGCCGAAACCCCAGTGGTGCAGTTGGGCGGCGAGGTGGGCTAAGGCGGTCTTGGAAGCGTCGGTCTTGCGGCTGAACATCGACTCGCCGTAGAACATGCGGCCCAGTGCCATACCGTAGAGGCCGCCGACCAGCTCACCGTTGTGCCAGCTTTCGACCGAGTGCGCGTAGCCCATGCGATGCAGTTCGCAGTAGGCGGCGACCATCTCCTCGTGTATCCACGTGCCGTTCTGCCCTGCGCGCGGGGCGGCGCAGGCGTGCATCACGGCCTCGAAGGCGGTGTCGGTGCGGACTTCAAACGTGCCCCGGCGCAAGGTCTTGCGCAGCGAGTGCGAGCAGTTGAATTCGTCGGGGATCAGCACCATGCGCGGGTCGGGGCTCCACCACAGGATGGGCTCGCCCTCGCTGAACCAAGGGAAGATGCCGTGCCGGTAGGCTTCCAGCAGTCGCGCCGGGGACAGGTCGCCGCCTGCTGCGAGCAGGCCGTTGGGATGGGCGAGGGCGCGTTCGACTGGCGGGAAGCGGCTGTCGCGGCCCAGCAGGGGGATCATTTCGCGGCGAGTCGCGGGGTCAGCCAGCGTTCGATGTCGCTGATCTCTTCGGCGCACACCGAGTGCGGCATGGCGTATTCGCGCCAGTCCAGCGTGTGCGAGTGCTGTGCGATGCGCTCCGCCGAGAGTTTGCCCAAGCGGCAAGGGATGATCGGATCGCTGCGACCGTGCGCCATGAAGATGGGCGTATCCTGCGCGGCGGGGCTGGCTTCGGCTTCCAATGTATCGGCCAGTGGCAGATAGGTCGAAAGCGCCAAGATGCCGCCCAGTCGGGCCGGGTGGCGCAAGCCGGTGTGCAGCACCACCGCGCCGCCCTGCGAGAATCCGGCGAGGAATAGGTGTTCGGGCAGTACGCCGCGCGCCAACTCTTGGGCGATGAGCTTTTCGATCTCGGCCTGCGAAGCGCGGATGCCTGCGGCGTCTTGCTGGGCGCTGATGTCGGCAGCGGCGATGTCGTACCAAGCGCGCATCACGAAGCCACCGTTGATGGTGACGGGGCGCTTGGGCGCGTGCGGCAAGATGTAGCGCATCGGCACGGGCAGGCGCAACTCTTCGACGACGGGGACGAAGTCCGTGCCGTCCGCGCCCAGCCCGTGCAGCCAGATGATGCTGTGCTGCGGGGCTTTGCCGGAATCGAGGGTGATGCAAGGAAGAAGTGCGCTCATTTTGCGGAGTTGGCTGTAGGGGAAGCGGGGATTTTACCTAGAAAATAGCCTGAGGCGAGGACTACCCACCCCCCAACTCCGAGAGCGGCTTTACTCCCTTCCCCCGCCGGGGGAAGGGCTGGGGATGAGGGACGCGCTGACTATTTCTGCATCAGGATCAGCTGATCGTCTGGTCAATAGCGGCCCGACGCCCCTATCTCACCGCCCGTTTTGCCAAGCGAATCCGAATGAATCCGGCTACCATAGCTCATCCGAGTCTTGCGAAGGATATTGTGAAGTACGCCGTGATCTTTTGGCTCGCTATGCTGACGCTGCTGGCTGCTTGCAGCAAAGAAGAGCCGCCCTATCAGCCGGGATTCTCCAGCCAGCCAGAGGGGGCGGCGCGGGAATACAGTTTCGGCGTGCATCCATTGCACAATCCCAAGCGTTTGTTGGAGGTGTATGGCCCGCTGATGGATCATCTCAATGCGCGCATCCCCGACGCGCATTTCCGGCTGGAAGCCTCGCGCAATTACGAAGAGTACGAAAAGAAACTCTACGCCCGCCATTTTGAGTTCGCTTTGCCCAACCCTTATCAGACGATCAATGCCATGCCGCACGGTTATCACGTATTCGGCAAGATGGGCGATGACGCCAATTTCAGCGGGGTGATACTGGTGCGGCGCGACAGCGGCATCCGCTCGGTGGCCGATCTGAAGGGCAAGAAGATCAGCTATCCGGCAAAGACGGCGCTGGCGGCGACGATGATGCCGCAGTATTTCTTGCTGCGGCACGGGCTGAACGTGCAGCGCGAGGTCGAGAACTTCTACGTCGGCTCACAAGAGTCCTCCATCATGAACGTCTTCCTCGGTGACGTGGCCGCTGCGGCGACTTGGCCCATCCCTTGGCTGGCGTTTCAGGCCGAGCATCCCGAAATGGCGGCGCAGCTTGAAGCGCGCTGGGTGACTGAGCCGCTCATTAACAATAGCCTGATGGCGCGCGACGATATGCAGCCGGAGCTGGTGCAGCGCGTGGCGAACGAACTGGCACGGTTGCACGAGACCGAGAGCGGGCGGGCGCTGCTGGCACGGCTGCCGATCTCGCGCTTCGAGCAGGCCGACGATGCTCGTTATGATGTCGTGCGTGAGTTCCTCAAACATTACCGAGTCGCGTTCCCCGAGGGCGGATTGCCATGAGCAAACTCCTTTCTTTTCTGCGCCATTTCTGGGGTAAATCCATCCGACGTCGTTTGGTGTTGGGCTTTGCTTCGGTGACGACCTTGCTGATGCTGGGGGTTGGTTATGTCGTGGTGGTCAATGAAGAGACTTTTTTGCGTCTGCGTAGCGCAGAACATGCGACGGAATTGGCCCGCACCTTGGCGGTGGGCAGCTCGTCCTGGGTATTGGCCAACGATGTGGTCGGCTTGCAAGAGGTCATTCACAGTGTCAGCACCATTCCCTCGCTGGAATATGCGCTGGTGATCGCCCCTGATGGCCGGGTGTTGGCGTCCAATCATCCTGATCGCATCGGCAAATATCTGGACGACGACATCAGTCGCCGCTTGTTGAAATCCGAGGTGCGGATACACAAGCTGATCGACGATGGGCAAATGGTGGATGTGGCCGTACCGGTGGAGTTGGCGGGGCGGCATCTGGCTTGGGCGCGCATCGGCATGAGGCTGGATGCCGAGCAGGACAATCTGCAACACCTCATCTGGCATGGCTATTTCAACACCTTGCTGGGGATGTTGGCGGCGATCATCGTGTCATGGCTGATCTCGCGCAGTTTGACGCGTGGGCTGCGTGAATTGATGGGGGTTGCTGCCCAAGTGGAACAGGGCAACCGCGAGGTGCGGGCAGATGCGACGCGGCTGGATGAAGTGGGCGTGCTGGCAGGCGATTTCAATCGGATGCTGGATGCCTTGGTTGACTCGGAATACAAGCTGGCGCGGCTGAATCGCATCTATGCGGCATGGACGGAGTGTACCGATGCCATCGTGCGCGAAAAAGACAACGCGGTGTTATTCCCCAGTATCTGTCGGATCTTGGTCGAGCGCGTGCCGTTTCAACTGGTCTGGATCGGCATGGCACGGGGCGACCAGATCGAGAAGGTCGCCGCCAGTGATAGAGAATCCGGCTATCTGAGGAATCTGCATCTGACGCTGGATGCCGCTCAGCCTGAAGGCAACGGGCCGGTCAGCCTAGCGATACGAACGGGCCAACAGATCATCTTCAATGACTTTTTGCACGATCCGCGCATCCAGCCTTGGCACGAGATCGCGCGGCAGCATGGTTTGCACGCTGTGGCGGCCTTTCCCTTGCGGCAGTTCGGGCGTTGCGTGGGTGCGCTGGCAGTGTATGCCGGGGAGGCGGGCTATTTCAATGATGAGAACACCACGCTGCTGCATGGTTTGGCCGACGATCTTTCGTTCGCGCTGGATAGCTTTGAGATCGAGCGCCAGCACAAGGCGGCGACGGCGCAGCTCGCGCTGGTCGCCAAGGTGTTCGAAAGCAGCCATGAAGCCATCGTCATCACCCATGCCGATTTTCACATCGTTTCGACCAACCAAGCCTTTACCACCATCACTGGCTATCTGGAGGGCGAGGTGCGCGGACATACGCCGGTTTCGCTGCTCATGCCCGGCCATGCCGAAGCGTTGTCGCATCTGTTGCGGGCGGAGATCGAGTCCCATGGTTACTGGCAGGGCGAGGTGCAGGGGCGTCGTCGTGACGGGACCGAATATCCGGCTTGGCTGACCGTCACCTGTGTGTCGGGCGAGGCGGGGGAGCGGCTGAATTACATCGGCATCTTTTCGGACATCTCCGAGCGCAAACTCACCGAACAGCGCATCCAGCATCTGGCCCATTTCGATGTACTGACCGATCTGCCCAACCGCCTCTTGCTGCGCGACCGGCTGGAGCAAGCCATGCTCCATGCCGAGCGCTCGCAGGAAAAGCTGGCGGTGTTGTTCCTCGACATAGATCACTTCAAAGCCATCAACGATACCTTGGGACATAGCGCCGGAGACCGGTTGCTGCAACTGGTGGCACAGCGTCTGCAAGAGCAGGTGCGCAAGCAGGACACCGTCTGTCGGCAGGGCGGCGACGAGTTCATCCTCGTGCTGCTGGGGGTCGATGCGGAGGGGGCGGCACAGGTGGCGCAAAAGATCCTGCGCGCCGTTTCCGCGTCTTATCTTGTCGAGGCGCATGAGTTGCGCATCACGCTCAGCATCGGCATCAGCCTCTATCCCGACCATACCTCTAATATCGACGAGTTGATCAAGTTCGCCGATACCGCGATGTACTCAGCCAAGGAGAACGGACGCAACAACTATCAGCTCTATGCCGGTGGCGCGGTCGGCCTAGCGGTCGAGCGGCTGGCGCTGGAGAACGATTTGCACGCTGCGCTGGAGCAGGATCAGTTCGAACTGTACTACCAGCCGCAGGTGGATCTGGCGGATGGGCGCATCATCGGCTGTGAGGCGCTGATACGCTGGCATCATCCGACCCAAGGTTTGATCCACCCGGCGAGCTTCATTTCCCTAGCCGAAGAAAGCGGACTGATCGTCGCCATCGGCGAAGTGGTGTTGGCCAAGGCTTGCCAGCAGAGCCGACTCTGGCAAGAGGCAGGCTTGCCGCTGACGCGGATGGCGGTGAACCTTTCCTCGCTGCAATTCCGCCAGCGTGATCTGACTACCAAGCTGGCCCGGTTGATGGAAGAGAATCGGCTGAACCCCTGCCAGCTGGAAATGGAGTTGACCGAGAGCATCCTGATGCAGGAGGTCGATAGCGTGCTGGCGACCTTGCGCGAGATGGACAAGATGGGGCTGCAACTTTCCATCGACGATTTCGGTACGGGGTATTCCTCCTTCGCTTATCTCAAGCGTTTTCCACTCAGCAAGCTCAAGATCGACCAGTCGTTCGTGCACGATCTGGTGGCCGACGGCAACGACGCCGCCATCGTGCGGGCCATCATCCTGATGGCGCACAGCTTGAATCTGCGGGTGATCGCCGAAGGCGTGGAGAGCGCCGAGCAGGCAGACTTCTTGTTGAAAGAAGGCTGCGATGAGGCTCAGGGGTATTACTTCAGTAGACCGGTTCCGGCGGTGGAGTTTGCGGAACTGTTGCGTGCGGGGCGAACCTTGGCGGATTACTCCGGCATGATCTCGCGTAGCACCTGAAAGATCTCACGGTAGCTCTTCGGAGGTTTCAGCAGTTCTTTCTCCTTGATCGCGTTGCGGATCAAAGTGCGCAGCCGTTGCGCGTCGGCTTGCGGATGGGCGGCGAGCAGCTCGGTCAGTGCGTCGCTGTCTTCGATCAAACGGTCACGCCAGCGCTCGATCAGGTGCAGCCAGGCGGTGTGTTGCACCGAAACGCCGTTCCAAGCGTCGAGCTTGGCGATGATGGGCTCGGGTTCGACTTCGCGCATCAATCGGCCGATGAATTGCAACTGACGACGTTGTGCGCCGAACTTGTTGATGCGCTTGAGTTCGCGGATGGCATCGACCAGTCGCTCGGGCAGATCCAGTTCGGCCAGCTTGTTCGTGGGCAACTCGGTGAGCTTCTCGCCTAGGTCTTGCAACTCGATCATCTGCTTCTTGATCTTGGTTTTGCTGGGCGGCAGGATGATCTCATTGCCGAATTCGTCGTACTCAGGTTCGTGGTGCATGGTTCGTTTATTGTGACGGGATGTTGCTATGATAGCGCCTTCCGTTTTGCTCGTTCACGAAATCGCCGTTATGACCGCTTCCCCTTCCCGCTTTTCCCACTCTGCCAACACGCTGCGCGAACTGGCTCAAGACTTGATCGACTATGCCCGCCAACAGGGCGCGACCGCCGCCGTGGCCGAGGTCTCAGACGGTTTTGGCCAAGCCGTGACGGTGCGCCAGAACGAGGTCGAAACCATAGAGTACAACCGCGACAAGGGCTTGGGCGTGACCGTCTATCTTGGTCAGCGGCGCGGCAACGCCAGCACTTCGGATTTTTCGCCGCAGGCTTTGCGCGATACGGTGGATGCGGCGCTCAACATCGCCCGATATACCGCCGAGGATGATTGTGCCGGTCTGCCGGATGTGACCGAACTGGCGACCGAATTCCCCGATCTGGATCTGTACCACCCGTGGCTGCTGGAAGTGGACGGCGCTATCGAGTTGGCGCGCGCCTGCGAGCAAGCGGCTTTTGCGGCGGACAAGCGCATCAGCAACTCCGAGGGCGCGACGGTGAACGTGCATGAATCGCAGTTCGTCCACGCCAACAGTCTGGGCTTTGTCGGCGGCTATGCCACCTCGCGTCACAGCATCGGCTGCGCCGTGATCGCCGGGCGCGACGACGCCATGCAGCGCGACTACTGGTACAGCGAGGCGCGCAACGCTGCCGACATGCTGGCCCCCGCCGAGATCGGACGCATCGCGGCGCAGCGCACCGTGCGTCGCCTGAAGTCGCGCAAACTCGCCACCATGCAAGTCCCCGTGCTGTTCGAAGCGCCTATCGCTGCCAGCCTCATCAACCATTTCGCCCATGCTGCCAGCGTCGGCAGCCAGTACCGCAAATCGACCTTTTTGCTGGATCAACTGGGGCAGGCCATCTTCTCGCCGCAGGTGAGCGTCAGCGACGACCCCGGCCTGCTGCGTGGCTTGGGCAGCAGTGCCTTCGACGACGAAGGTGTCAAGACGCAGCGCCGCACCCTTGTCGCCGACGGCGTGCTGCAAGGTTATTTCCTCAGCACTTATTCCGCCCGCAAACTCGGCCTGAGAACCACCGGTAACTCGGGCGGCACGCACAATCTCATCCTCAAACCGGGTGAACTCGATTTTGCTGGCCTGCTCAAACAAATGGGGCGCGGCCTGTTGGTGACGGAGTTGTTGGGGCAGGGCGTGAACTACATCACCGGCGATTATTCGCGCGGCGCGGCGGGCTTCTGGGTGGAGCATGGCGAGATCCAGTATCCGGTGGAGGAGATCACCATCGCGGGCAACCTGAAAGACATGTACCGCCAGATCGTCGCCGTCGGCAATGACGTGCTGGTCAGCGGCTCCCGCCGTTGCGGCTCGATACTGATCGAGAACATGACCGTGGCGGGGCAGTGAGGTCGGCGCTTTCTTAGGCGAGTTCGGTATTTCCTGAGCTGATTCGAGCTGACGTATCGTGCATATCCATCAATCCGAGTACCCGATTCCGTCCACCCTGCTTGGCGCGATAGAGTGCGTTGTCGGCGCTGTTGAGTAGTTGGTCGAACGAGGGGCAGCCGCCGCCATCCAGCGTCGCAACGCCGATGCTGACGGTGCAGGTGTCGGTGTTGCCGCCTTCACTCACCGTGATCTGCTCGGCTTCGATGGTTGCGCGCAGCCATTCGGCCAGACTGGCTGCGCTGGTGTGGTCGGTCTGCGGCAGGACGATGGCGAACTCTTCGCCGCCGATGCGGGCGACGACATCCACGCCGCTGCGTGTCCCCCGGCGGCAGATCTCCGCGACGGCACAGATGACCCGGTCGCCGACGGGATGTCCCCAAGTGTCGTTGATCCGTTTGAACAGGTCGATGTCGAGTATCAGCAGTGAAAGCGGGTGGTTGAAGCGTTTGGCACGCTTGCACTCGTTCTCGCCGACTTCCATGAGTCTGCGGCGGTTGGATAGCCCGGTGAGCGAGTCGGTGGCGGCGAGTTCTTGCAGTGTGGCGTTCATCTGTTCGAGCTGGGCGTTCTGTTCAGCCAGTTTGCGATTGATCTGCTCGATCTCGTCCTCATGGCGCTTGCGGTCGTCGATGTTGAAGGTGACGCCGATGAAGCGTTTGCCATGCGGGCTGCCGACGCCATCCATGATCCTGCCGTAGTTGGCAAACCAGACCCAAGCCCCACTCTTGGAGCGTAGACGGAATTCGCAGCGGTATTGCGGGGTGACGCCGGTCAGGTGGTCGGCGACGGCGACTTTGACGACCGGGATGTCTTCCGGGTGGACGATGCGGAACATGTCATAGACGTAGGGCGTGGCCTCATGCTCGCCGTAGCCCAGCTCTGCGAAGATCTTGTGTGCCCTGCGGGTGACGTCGCCCGTCACTAGGTCGTTCTCCCACAGATCCAGCCCCGCTGCTTCCAGAGCGAGTTCCAGACGCTCTTTGTTGATGTCCTGCTCTTCGCCTACATTGTTGGTGTCTAGTTCGTCGCTCATGGTTTGGGTCAGTTGGTTGGCATGGCGCCTGCGTAGCCGATGTCGCGCAGCAGGCCGGCGAAGGAGTCGACCACGCCGGGGGATTTGTATAGCTCGGGCGCGGTTTGGACTTTGATGATGCTGACGGTGTTGCCGGTGCTTTGTTCGGAGGTGAAGTCGAAATAGCCTTCTAGATCCGCCGTGGCGTTGGAGAAGCCCAGCCCGGTGCTTTCCGAGTAATAGCAGATCGAATCCGGCGCGATGATGTCGGGCGCAGGGCTCAGGCTGGAATACATGATGAGGTTCTCGTTCAGGTTGTAGATGTAATGGGTCTCGGTGCTGTCGGCCTGATCGGGGGTGTTGTCCAGACGGATGACGCCTGCATCGAGCGAGGCGCTGGAGGTCGATTGGCTGATCGCAGTGATGTAGAAGTTGGTGACGACGGCGCTGGCCTCGCGCCCGGTGATGGTGGTGATCGCGGCGGCGACTTCGGCGCTAGTCGGCGCGGTGGCCGAGTTGAGCAGGAATTCGCCCAGCGTCCACGCTTGCGTCAGCGTCCCGGCGATGTAGTTGCCGGACAGCGCGTACTCGTTGTTGGCGTTCGATGGCCAGAGCGCGATGCCGGAGAAGCTGCCGAAGGCTGAAACGACGCCGCCCGCCAGCGATTCGATCTGCGCGGCGGTCGGGGCTTCGAAAACGGCGGATTGGACGGCACTGCTATCTTCGACATCGTTCGCTAGGGCGCACGGGCTGGCGGCAAGGTTGCTGCTACCGCTGTAGGTGGTCTGCGGGAGTTCGGGGACGGCGCGCCCGGCGCCATCGCCATCGACCACCCACAGGTCTCCGTTGGAGAGCGCGGCGGCGATCAGCGGAACGATGGAGTTGATCGGACCGATTTCGACCGGGATGAAGCACCCCAGAATGCTGCCGGTGGCGGCCTCGAAGGTCGCGACGGTGTTGATGATGGAGTATTCGATGTCGGCCAGCGTCAGATCATCGGCGGCATCGGGGGAACCCATCATCGCCAGCACGCAGCAATCGGTCGCGCCGTCGTAATCCTGTACCAGCACCGTGCCGGTCCAGCCGGTCTGGCTGAGTTCGTCGATGATCTCGATGGCGTTCTGGTAGCTGCCGCCGCCCCCACTGGCTAGGATCGCCGCGCCCGCAGCGATGTATTCGAAATCGCTGATCCCATACTCATATGCAGCCATCATCTCCCCCTCGGTTGATTGTGGATTACAAGCCGTGCCTTCGAGAGTGCGACCTCTGGTATGGCACTTTACGTGATACGTCGAACTGCTGCGGATAATACCCCTTGAGTGTTTGTGGTATCGGAAATATTGAGGGGAACTTAAGCGCCGGAACCGGTTAATGCGAGCAATTTTTCTCTGCTCGGCTGAGTCACTAGGCCGCGCTCGGTGATGAGTGCCGTCACCAGCTCGGCAGGCGTCACGTCGAAGGATGGGTTGCGTATCTTGACGCCCGGCGCAGCCCAGTGGGTGTCGCGGAAGCCTTTGACTTCATCCGCCGAGCGCTCCTCGATGGGAATGTCCGCGCCGCTGGCGATGCTCATGTCGATGGTGGAGAGCGGGCAGGCGACGTAGAACGGGATGTTGTGTCGTCGCGCCAGCACGGCCACCATGTAGGTGCCGATCTTGTTGGCGACATCGCCGTTGGATGCCACGCGGTCGGTGCCGACCACCACAGCGTCTATCTCGCCGGTCGCCATCATGTAGCCCGCCATGTTGTCGGTGATGAGGGTGATGGGGATGTTCTCCTGCACCATCTCCCAGGCGGTGAGGCGCGCGCCTTGCAGAAAGGGGCGGGTCTCGTCGGCGATGACGGAGATCTTCTTGCCTGCCTCGACGGCGGAGCGGAACACGCCCAGCGCCGTGCCCCAGCCCGCCGTGGCCAGTGCGCCTGCATTGCAATGGGTCAGCACTCGCGCGCCGTCAGGCAACAGCGCCGCACCGTGCACGCCCATCGCGCGGTTGATGCGGATGTCTTCGGCCAATATTTCGTGCGCTTCGGCCAGCAAGCGTTGCGCGATCTGCGGCGGTGTTTGTGTCGCCACGTTTTCCCATACCTTGCGCATACGCTGTAGCGCCCAAAACAGATTCACCGCCGTCGGGCGACTTTGCGCCAGCACGGTGAAGCCGGTTTCCATGCCTGAATTGAAATCAGAGGCGAAAATATTTTGAGTGCCGTTCGGACTGAGCCTGTCGAAGCCTCGTGTTCTTTCCCCTTCCTTCGGCAAGCTCAGGGCGAACGGTTCTGAGGTTAACCTCAATGCTTCCAGCGCTACCCCATACGCTGCCGCGACGCCGATGGCTGGCGCACCGCGCACTACCATGCTGCGGATACCCTCCGCCACGGTCGCCGCCGAGTCGTAACTCAGATATTCAAAAGCCGCAGGCAAAATGCGCTGGTCTATCATTTCCAACTTGTTGTGCGCCCAGCGCAGGGTTTCGATTTTTATGGTCATCATTTTTTTGAAGTGGGCCGTTGTGTCTGGCAATTACGCGAGGTCGGTATGCTGCCAGCTTTTGCAAAGTCGGCCAACCTGAGTGTGAGTCTGGTGTTTGCGCCGACGCTACGCGCTGGCTGGTTTTCTGGATTCATGGTCGCATCAACTGATGCTGATCGTCGAGTAGGGCTCGTGAAAAATATTGGCGTAACGAGAGATTCATTGGTAGTATCGGCGCAGTTGCTCAGGCTGTTCGGAGCGGCCCTGCTTGAAAGTTGGAAGATTGTTGATGGTGTGAATTTCAAGGTAATCAGGCAACTGCTTTTGTGGTTCTTTACCGAATATTTTTTGGAGGCAAAAATGAAAAAATTGAGTTCGTTGACGTTGGCTTTGTTGTTGGGAATTACTGGTGTTGTATTCGCTGCTGGCGCGGGTGAGGTGCTGAAGGAGACCAAGGAGCTGGTGACGGTGGATGGTACGAGATTCGAGGCCGGGACTCGGGGTACCGAAATCAAGGAATACGCTTATGATCATGCCGTTAATGTCAACGGCACGACCTATCCTGCTGGTACCAAGTTCACCGTGTTGAAGACTTCCGCAGGTCAGTTCGTGCCTGTGGCTACCTCTCAGGCTGTGGCCGCAGCTACTGCTACTGCTACTGCTACTGCTGCTACTGCTGCTGGAGCGGGGGCCGTTGCTGGCGGTACTGTCGCTGCTGGTGTTGTTGCTTTCACGGCCGTGGTGGTGGTGGCTACAAACAATAACAATACTGCGGCCACTGCCACAGCCACACAATGACCATTTGGTTCGGAGAGTGACTCTTCCTCGGCTTCTCTATGTAGGGGCCGAATCGACAAAGCCCCCACTAGTTGGGGGCTTTGTGTTTTCTCTTCTAGAAAAAGTTGGCGACCTCGGTTTGCTGGCTTGAGCAGGGGAGATCCCCCCAGATACCTTGCCCGCTCGTCCCGCCTATGCCCATGGCACAGCAATGTATGACGACGCAGTGTGCGTTGTAACTGTGGTTCTTAGGAAGCTGAACGGTGATAGGTGGTTCGCCTCTCTTACCAGACGCCGGGAATCAATCTGCTGGTTTTGTTCATGTAATCGCGATATTCGGGGAAGGTCGCGAGTAGCACTTGCTCTTCGTTGCGCATACGCTGGACTTGGAGGGCGAAGTGGATAATGAGGATGACCGCAGCCTCCCACGACCGGAATTGCAGAAAGATGCCGATCACGGCGACCTCCTCCGAGAAGTAGAGTGGGTGTCGTATCAGCGCATAGGGGCCGCTGGTGACGAGTCGGCGCGCCTCAGCCATGATGCTGATGGATCGCCCTAGATGCAGCAAGGTGACAATACACAAATAGTTGCCGACTAGGAGTAGTAGCGCCGAGAGAGAGTTCAGCCAAGCTAGGGGCGCGGCACGGTCGAGCAGCAGTAGCAACAGACTAAAGGTGAGGCCGAGTACGGCGGTGATGCGGGGCTGTAAACCAGGCGCTTTGTTGACGGGGTTTTCCCGGAAAGCCTGCATGGCAACGAGTAGCAGCAGAAACAGGATCAACGAGATACGAGCACTCAGGCTGACGAGATAGTCGGGCGAGAGCAGCGGTGGGTTGTACTGCATGAACTGGTGTAGTTGCTCTGTTTCGCGGACTAGGAAATACAGGGTGAATAAAATGATGGGGAGCTTCATCAAGCGGTTGTAATCAAACATCAGGTCTACTTTCAAACGGGAGCGTTGTTAAGAGGGGCTGTTGCGGGGAGCTGGGACTGACGGCATTGTAATCGAAAAGGCTACCGGCCCAAAGTTAGTGAGGGGGAGAATCTGGCGAGGCGGGTGGCTGGGTTGTTGGTGTTTAATTGTGGTGATGTTAGTATGCCTGCGCCTGAATTTTCAGGGAAAATGCAGAGCAGATATGTTGTTCTGCATAAGTCTGCATCGGTGTGTCAAGTCTGTCTGGGGGCGCCTCGGGGGATGGTCGTGCCAGTGTAATGCGGGTGTGTTTCGCATTATGAGTGGCGGGCAAAGCGATGTCTGTTGTTATTGTTCCAGCCGTATCTTCGGCTCAGGCTTGGTGTATCTGTCATGAATCCAATTTATCGATTGTCGTTGCTGGTGCTGGTGCTGGTGGCGGGGCTTGGGGCCTGCTCAAGCAAGTCCGATCCCCTATTTAAAAGCGTAAAGAATCTGGTTGATATCGTTCGATTAGAAGAGCCTACGGTGAGCGACCCCAATTTCAGTTATCTACGGATGGTTATTGATGGTCGAGTGGTGATTCTGGCGCGGGGCGAGATTGAGAATGAGTCAGGCGGGCTGGTTGAGGGATGGTACAGCACTGATCGGGCGACGCTGCGTCTTCGCGATGGTCGCGTAGCGGGCGTGTTCGGGTTCACCTCGGAGTGGCGGCGGGTTGTGCAGCCGGATGCGCCGTCCTGGCGCGAGGCGGCTCGTGCTGTCGCGCCTTTGCATTGGCTGCGGGTGCGTGATGTGATGCCCGGTTATTCGATCGGTGTGCGTGATGCGATGAGTTTGCAGCGCATCGCCCCCCCCGGCGATAGTGCGCTGGTGGGTGTGGAGCCAAAATCGCTGGTCTGGTTCGAAGAAACGATGGACAGCGGAGTCTTGCCGCCTGCGCGCTATGCCGTGGATCTGGGCGGTGAGCGGGAAAATGTGGTGTATGGCGAGCAGTGCCTGTCCGTCAAGTTGTGTTTAAGTTGGCAGCGTTGGGCTGCCACGCCTTCATTCAAGTAAACATGAATAATCCGTTGAAGAAATGCCGTACCCGGCTTGGTGTTGCAGTTGCCAACAAACCGGTGATGTCACTGCTGGTGTTGCTGATTTCGATTTCCGTACCCGTGCAGGCTCAGGATGCTGTGCCCGCTAGGTTGAGCGACTGGCTGCTGGCGCACCCTAGTGCTGAAAATGACTACTTATTGGGCTTGAGTTGGCGCGTGCCGGGTGAAGTGCCGGGACAAGAAGCATTGCGTGCCGGTTTGCTGCGCGACCTAGACCTGTTGCAGGGCGATGATCGGATCAATCCGCAGTTGCGGCAGTATTTGCGCAACTGGATCGCCGGGCGATCTGCGACGGGACGGGTGCCGATCGCGATGCACGATGTGCGTTGGTTGCAAGTCAATCCCAATCGAGATCCTGAATTGTTGTCTGGACACAGTGTGGTGGTGCCGCAGCGTCCGGCTACGGTGACGGTGTTGGGGGCGGCAGCCCAGCCTTGTCAGGTATCCCATGAGGCCTATCGCCGACTGATGGATTATGTGAATGCCTGCGCGCCGGAGACGTTGTCGCAAGCTGACTGGGTGTGGGTCGTGCAGCCCGATGGCAGGGTACAGCGTTTCGGCGTGGCCATCTGGAATCTGACGCCGCAGGGAGAGCCAGCGCCAGGGGCGTGGATTTGGGCGCCAAGTCGCAAGGAAGATTGGCCGGAGTCGCTGTCCGATCACTTGGCTGAATTTTTGGCGACGCAGGGGCCAGCGCCCGATGTGATGGGGGCGACGCCAGTCAATCCGGTCGCAACGGGCGAGTCAATCTTGGCCTCGGGCGATCCGCGTGGCATGGGTTTGACTTCCAGCGACTGGGGCGGAGTCGGATTGATGCAGACGCCGTCGGCGCGGATGCGGGAAGCGGGCGAACTGACGGTCAATATCAGCCGCACGGCTCCCTACACCAATATGAACGTATTCTTGCAGCCGTTCGACTGGATGGAAACGGGCTTCCGCTATAGCACCCTCAGCAATCGACTTTACGGGGCGGCAGCGTTCTCGGGCGCTCAGTCTTACAAGGATAAAAGTATCGACGTGAAGTTTCGCTTGTTGAGCGAATCTGCCTATCTGCCGCAACTGGCGCTGGGGTGGCGCGACTTGGTGGGGACAGGCCTCTTCTCCGGCGAATATCTGGTGGCTAGCAAGCGCACCGGGGATTTTGACTGGAGTCTGGGGTTGGGCTGGGGCTACGTGGGTAACCGGGGTGACCTGAAAAATCCGCTCGGCTATCTGAGCCAGACCATGAACACTCGGCGCGGCTTCAATGGGCAGACCGGACAGTTCTCGATCAGCAACTATTTTCGCGGATCGACCTCGCTGTTCGGTGGGGTGCAGTACCAGACACCTTGGTCGCCGCTGGTGCTCAAGCTGGAATACGATGGCAACAACTATCAGAATGAGCCGTTCGGTACGGTGTTGAAGCAATCGTCGCCTTTCAACTTTGGTGCGGTTTACAAGCTGACTGATGGGTTTGGCATCAGTCTCGGGGTGGAGCGCGGCAATACGGCCATGCTGGGGCTGACCTTGCAGTCGCCACTGAACAAGACCTACATGCCCAAGGTGAGTAATCCGCCTAGCGTGCCGGTGGCGGGGACGCGTCCGCAGCGTGCGCCGGACTGGGCTGCTACCAGTGCAGAATTTACGAAGCAGACCGATTGGCCGGTCAATCGCATCGAACAGAGCAGCGGTGAATTGCGTGTGACGGTGGATGATGCTGATGCCGGTTACTGGCGGCAGCGGCTGGATCGCGCGATCGCGGTGCTGCACCGCGACGCCCCGGCCGATGTAGAGCGCTTTACTGTGGCCTATCGTGATCACGGTCTGGATACTGCCGAGCATCAGGTGGATCGCGATGCTTGGGTCAAGCAGCAAACCCAAGTGTTGCCGCCCAGTGAGCAGCAGAATCCGGTGATGACCAGCGCGGCGGCTTCGGAAAAAAACGCCAGCGTGCTGTATCGGAACGATCGCCCCGCCTTCGAGAATAATCTGGGTGGCGGGCTGAACTACAGCTTGGGCGGTCCCGACACTTTTGCGCTGTATCAATTCGTGGTCAAGGATCAGGCCAAGCTCAATCTGGGTTCCAATACCTGGGTGCAGGGCGGGGTGCAGGCCGGTGTGCTGGATAACTACAACAAGTACAACTTCCGTGGTTTTGGCACCGGACTTCCCCGTGTCCGCACACAGGTGCGCGAATACAAGACCAGCTCTAGATTCACCATGCCGAATTTGCAGATGACGCATACCGGCAAGCTGGGCGAGAACAATTTCTACAGCTTGTACGGCGGCTTCCTGGAGGAAATGTACGCCGGGGTCGGCGGCGAGTGGCTGTATCGTCCGTTTGAAAGTTCGGTGGCGCTGGGCGTGGATGTGAACGCAGTGCAGCAGCGCGACTTCAAACAGGATCTCGGTTTGCTCAATTACAAGACCGTGACCGGACACGCTACGCTGTATTGGGATACCGGGTGGAACAACATCCAGGCCAAGGTGAGCGCCGGGCGTTATCTCGCCAAGGACAAGGGCGTGACGCTGGAACTGTCCCGTTATTTCGATAATGGCGCCATCATGGCGGCAGGTCTGACCAAGACCAATGTGGCGGCGGCCCAGTTCGGCGAAGGCTCGTTCGATAAGTGGATCCGGTTCAGCATCCCTTTCGAAGCACTGTCTACACGCATGGCAAGTTCCGATCTCGGTTTCATCTGGCAACCGCTGATCCGCGACGGCGGCGCCAAGCTTTGGCGTGACGTCGAGTTGTATAACCTGACCAAGACGCGCGACGAACGCACCCTGCAATATAAACCTGCGCCGCTGTCCAACGATATGCTGATCCCGGCTGACCATCGCGAAGCGTGGACGCCGCCGCCCAAGGGCATCGAGGCCTATACCCGCGTTGCGCCGCAAGTGCCGCTCAACGAGTGGAAGGCAGACGATCAGCCTTATCAGTGGCGACTGAAGGAGGCGTTGTATCGCCAGCAATTCCGCGACATCGACATTTCGGTGGATGCCGATGCGCGCTTGCTTCTGCGTTTGTCCAACGAGCACATGCATCCGGTCAGTCTGGCTGTGGGGCGAGCGGTGCGTACCGCCCTGCTCAATGCGCCGCAAGAGACCAAAGCTATCCGCGTGACTTTCCTGGATCGCAGCTCACTGGTTCAGGTCGAGCCAGAGCCGGTGGTCGAGTATGACTTTGCCGATCTGGAGCGACTGAAGCGCTATCTGGATGGCAGCATGTCCGAAGCGGGGCTTGCTAGTGCGGTGAAGGTGAACTATCTGGTGTCGGATGCGCGGCAGAGTAATCCGCTGGATATGATGGATAGCAAGAGGCCGATTCGTGGCAAGCCCTCGCTGCTGGCTAGAACAGCTGAACCCGTCATCAAGCCGGTTTATCGGGTGAAGGACGACCTGATGAATGGTTTCCATCAGGCTATGGATATCGACTGGCTTACGAGTGCGGCGATCGGCGGCGGCATCGTGCTGGCGAGCAGCCTGCTGGACAAGCCGGCAGACCGCATCGTCCAGCGCAATGGGCAAAATGCCGGGGTGAAAGCCGTCAATCGAGTGGGTAATACTTTGGTTCCGCTGGTTGCGGGGGCCGGAGCGGTCGTGGCGGCGCTGAGTACCGACGATCCGCTGCTTTCCCGCACGGGCTACACGGCTATCGAGGCGGGTGGTACTGCGCTGGCGCTGAGCCTAGGCAGCAAATATGTGGTCGGACGTGCCCGACCGATGGCGGGGCAGGGCAGTGCCAGCTTCCATCCGTTCGCTGGCTCTGCCAATGCTCGTACCGATGGCTTCCCCTCGGGGCACGCCATGATCGTATGGGCGACGCTGACGCCGTTTGCTGTCGCTTACGACGAGCCATGGCTGTATGGAGTGGCCAGCCTGACCAATCTCGCGCGCGTCGGCAGCCGCAATCACTGGGTATCCGATACCGTGGCGGGCAGCGTGTTGGGATACGGCATCGGCAAGATACTCTGGGAGTCGTCGAGAAGTCCGCTGAGCAACTACCCCAGTGTAGGTGTGAACGGGCGCGAGCTGATTCTGACTTGGGATACGCCGTGATGTGATGAGGGAGCGTTGACCGGCCGCAGTTTGGCCGCCTTGCGGAGTGAGCGCAACGTTACATCCACAGCATGAGGGGCGGCGTATTTCGGAAGCGGTCAGGGATAGGGCGCAGAGAGGCCATCCGCCCGCACACGGAGTCGCCCCATCCCGCGCCTCATTCCGTTAAACTCCTGCGCCATGAAATGGCTCCCTCTCCTTCCGCTTGTGTTGTTGCTTGCCGCCTGTGATGGCGGCTCGTGGAACGATCCTTATCCTTCCGGCGATGCGGGGCAGGCGATCTATTATTCGGCGTTCACCGAGCGGCCCAAGCATCTCGATCCGGTACAGGCCTATAGCGAGAACGAGTACGAGTTCCTGTCGCAGATATATCAGCCACCGTTGCAATATCACTATCTGAAGCGCCCTTACGAGTTGATCCCGCAAGCGGCGGGGGCGATGCCGTCGGTGCGTTATCTGGATGCGGCTGGGCGTGCGCTGCCGGACGATGCGCCTGTCGCCCGAGTGGCGTTCAGCGTGTACGAGGTGCGGTTGCGGGCGGACTTGCGTTATCAGCCACATCCAGCTTTGGCGCGCGATGCGGCGGGGCAGCCGCGTTATCTGGGGATGACGGCGGACGGGCTGCGCGACATCCACGGCTTGGGCGATTTTGCCGAGACGGGGATGCGGGCGGTGACGGCGGCGGACTATGCCTACCAGATCAAGCGGCTGGCGCATCCCGACCTGCATTCGCCCATCTTCGGGCTGATGGCGGAATATATCGTCGGCCTGAAGGAGTATGCCGCCACCTTGCGGCAGGCGCGCAAGCAGCAGGCCGATGGCTGGTTCGACCTGAACCAATATCCCTTGCCAGGGGTGGAGGTGGTGGATGCGCAGACCTATCGCATCAAGGTGATCGGCAAGTATCCGCAGTTCGCCTACTGGCTGGCGATGCCGTTCTTCGCGCCCATGCCTTGGGAGGTGGAGCGTTTCTACGCTCAGCCGGGGATGCGTGAGCGCAATCTGACGCTGGATTGGTGGCCGATCGGCAGCGGGCCGTACTACCTGTCGGAGAATGATCCGAATCGGCGCATGGTGCTGAGCCGCAACCCCAATTTCTCCGGCGAGTTTTATCCCGCCGAGGGCGAGGCGGGCGACCGAGAGGCGGGTCTGCTGGCCGATGCGGGCCGTCCGCTGCCGCTGATCGACAAGGTGGTGTTCTCGCTGGAAAAGGAAACCATCCCCTATTGGAACAAATTTCTGCAAGGCTGGTACGACGCTTCCGGCATCAGTTCGGACAGCTTCGATCAGGCGGTGGCGGTGAGCGTGGGTGGCGAGGCCAATGTGACGGATGAGATGGCGGCGCAGGGCATCGTGCTTTCCACCTCGGTGGCGACCTCGACGACTTACATGGGTTTCAACTGGCTCGATCCGGTGGTGGGCGGGAGTTCGGATTCAGCCCGCAAGCTGCGCCGTGCCATCGCCATCGCGGTGGACTATGAGGAATTCATCTCGATCTTCGCCAACGGGCGCGGTATCGCGGCGCAGTCGCCGATCCCGCCGGGCATCTTTGGCCACCGCGAGGGCGAGGCGGGCACCAATCACTATGTGTACGACTGGGCGAACGGCGAGCCGAAGCGCAAGTCCATCGAGGAGGCGCGCCGCCTGTTGGCCGAGGCGGGCTATCCGAACGGGCTGGATGCCAAGAGCGGCCAGCCGCTGGTGATCTATCTCGACACCACGGCCAGCGGCGTGGGCAACAAGTCGCGGCTGGACTGGCTGCGCAAGCAGTTCGACAAGCTGCACATCCAGTTGGTGGTGCGTAGCACCGACTACAACCGCTTTCAGGACAAGGTGCGGCGCGGTGATACGCAGATGTTCTATTACGGCTGGAACGCTGACTACCCCGACCCGGAGAATTTCCTGTTCCTGCTGCACGGCCCGCAGGGCAAGGTGAAATTCAGCGGCGAGAATGCGGCGAACTACAGCAACCCGGAATACGATCACTTGTTCGAGCAGGTGAAGAACATGCCCAACGGCGCGGCCCGTCAGGCGCTGATCGACCAGATGCTGGAGATCCTGCGCCGCGATTCGCCTTGGCTGTGGGGCTTTCATCCCAAGGACTATGTGCTGCGCCATAGCTGGCTGCACAACAGCAAGCCGAACAAGATGGCGCACAACAACCTGAAGTATCTGCGTATCGACGCGGCGCAGCGCGAGCGGTTGCGCGGGCAGTGGAATCAGCCGGTGCTGTGGCCGTTGTGGCTGATCGGGGCGGGCTTGCTGGGCGGCGGCTGGTGGCTGCGCCGCACTTTGCGGCGGCGCGCGGAAGGTCGCTGAGCGGGTGTCATCCCGTGAGCATCACTAGGCCGTGTGGGTCTTCACCCATTCGCGCATCGCGTTGTTCAGCCGAGTCCCGAAATCGCAGGGTCAGGGCGGTGTTACTCGACGAGTTTGGCGGGTAGTTTGGTGGTTCTCTTGTACAGCACGCCGATGGCGATGACCGCCAGCAGCCAAGCGATGGAGAGGACGAAGTTGACGACAGCAAAGTGGGTGATGCCGAAGCCGAAGACGTTGAGGCCGACGTAGACCACCAGTGCTTGAATCAGATCTCCCAAGCGCCAGATGAGCGTGTCGATGCAAGTCTTGCCCTGAAATTTCTTCGAATGGCTGACTGGCAGGAACAGTGCGTGGCGGGTGGTGCTTTGAATGGAATAATCGGTGCTGTTCTCCAGTATCTTGTAGAGATAGACCAGCGTGAAGGTGGGCATGAAGGAGATCAGCCCATAGCCCGCGATGGCGATGATGGGGGCGGTGAGCAGTGCGCCGGGGATGCCGACCAGTTGCCACATGCGGCGCACCAGCAGGAACTGGGCGAGCACGGTGAGCAGGTTGACCCAGAAATAATAGTTGCCGTAGGTCGTGCCGATGATCTCGCTCTTGATGAGGGCCGGGTTGGCGGAGATGGCGGCTTCGGCCTGTGCGACGATGATCTTGGCGAGGATGAATTCGCCGGTGCTGTTGATGCAGTTGAGTAGCAGTACGAAGACGCCGACCAGCAGCAGGTAGCGGTCGTTCAGTACGATGGAAAAACCTTCGAGCAGGCTGGCGCGTTTCGCCGTGTGGCTGGCGTCTTCCGGCTGACAGCGCGACCTTTCCGGTACGGTGCGCTCTGCGTGGCCGCACAGCAGGGCTGTGAGGGCGAGACAGACGGCGGCGACCAGCATAAGGCCGTAAGCGCCGATGTGGGAGAACAGCATCTTCGAGACTTGTGATCCGAGCAGTGATCCCAGCGAAGAGCCTGCCGCGATCAGGGCGAACAAGCGGTGGCCCGCTGCGACGTTAAAGACATCGGCGGAGAAGGCCCAGAACTCGGCCACCAGCGTCACGCTGATGATGCCCAGCCAGATGAAGAAGGCGACCCCAACGTTGATGTGCGCCATGCCCAGCGCAAAGAACACCACCAGATTGGCCGAGAAGAACAGGATGATGGAACGCAGCAGCGTCAGGCGTTGCATCCCGTGGAACAGGTAGCTATACAGCGGAATGGCCGCCATCAGCAGGATGGCTTGGATGGCGAGCGCGTAGCTGCGCAATTCTGCGCCGCCCTCGGTCAGCACCAGTGCGTCGCGTACCGGCTTCAGCAGGTAATAGACGAACAGCAGCAGAAAAGCGTTGGCGAAGAAGTAGCTGACGCTGATGCCTTCGCCCGCGTGGATCTTGGTGAAGGCGGAGAGCAGCCTTTCCAGCGGGGTGAGCGAGATTCTTTTGTGCGGTTGATTCATCGAAGATCGGTTGGATCAGGCGCTCACTGGTTGGGGTGGGCAGCCTGATGATTGATTTCTAGCTGCTTGTGATGTCTGCCGATGGCGATGCTCAAACCCACCCAGGCGATCATGCAGACGATCAGCAGGACGGAGAAACCATTGGTGGTGGTGCCTATCATCCACAAGCTGCCCATGTATACCATCAGCACGGCCAGCCCTTTGCCGAGACGCAGTAAAAAGGTGTCGATGAAAGCCTTGGCTTCGTATTTCTCTTTGCGCGCGATGGGTACGTAGAGCAACTCCTTGGCGGTTTGCTGGATGGAGTAGGCGAAGGCGTAGTCGAAGGTGTTAAGCAAGCTGCCGAACAGCAGGATGGGGTAGAACAGATAGCTCACCGAACCCAGCAGCACGGACAGCGGCAGGATCATCAGCGCTACGGTCAGCCCGAAGCGGCGGATGATGAGGCCGGTGAGGAACACTTGGATGATGAGCGCGGTGAAGTTGGAGAAGGCGTAGACCGAGGCGAAATACATCTTGTAATCGTGGCTGTCCACCCAGTGCAGCACGCTGGTGGTGAACTGGTAGTCGACCACGATGGAGGTGATCTCGTACAGCATCACGATGCCCGCCAGCCAGCGCAGGTAGGACGAGCGCATCGCCAGCCGCGCGCCTTCCAACGCCGAGGCTTTGTGCTCGGTCTCGACCGGTTTGCTGACAGTGGCTTGATAATCTAGCACCGGGCGCTTGGCGACCAGATGGGTGGCGAGGTGTTCCATGATGAGGATGACGATCACCAGCCCCAGACACCACAGCACGGCTTGGGGCGGGTCGCCGATGATGGATTGCTCCGCCACCACGGCGCTGCCAAAGAAGCCGCCCAGTACGCCGCCGATGCCGATCAGGCTGTAGCTGAGTTTCGCTGACTTGGGCGAGAAGCTATCGTTAAGGAAGGAGAAGAACACCAGCAACATGCCGGTGATGAACAGGTCGCCGAACAGGTAGAACGTCCAGACGGTGAGTTCGCTCATCTGTTCCATGAAGGGATAGAACAGCGCCAGACAGAGTGCGAAGAAGGCAATGACCAGCATGGTGTAATGCTCACGCTTCAGGTTCTTGGCCAGCACGGTGAATACCATCATGGCGATGAAAGCGACGAGCACGTTCAGCTCTTTTGCCAGCAATTCGGCCTGAGCCGGGTTGAGCGCCGAGCCGAACAGCGACATCTCATGCGCCTTGTGATAGCCGATGAACAGCGCCTTTTTGAGCGGCTTGAGTATCCAATAGGAGGTGATGATGAGGAAGAAGCTGCTGCACATGTACAGCGAGAACACCCGATCCTGTTTGGGGATCTTCATCAGTTGCTGGAAGAAACCCGCGCCGATCACCAGCGCGATGGCGTACTTCCACTCCCAGGCCCATGCGACGAATTGGACGAAAAAAGAATCCATGCTCAGTTCCCCTTGCTGATCGCCAGCAAGGCGAGGGAGTGGCGTTTTGCGATGTTCAGGCGAAGACTTCCGATGACGGAGACGGGCTGTGTTGCGTTGGCTACAGTTCGGTTAGTGGGCATCTTTATGTATTTTCTGGCCGTTATGATTATTTTTATACGGCGGTTACGGGTGCTCCTATGCGGCGGGATTGTAGCGTAATTAGTCGTCTCGATTCGCCTAATATCCCAGCCAGCGCGCGCCTTGATAGAAGGTGAAGCTGACCGCCCAAGCGAGGACGAGCGACCAGCCGATAGCGAACAGGGTGAAACCCATGTTCCGCGACTCGCTGCGCAGTGTGGCGATGGCGGAGAGGCAGGGCGTGTAGATCAGGGTGAACAGCATGAAGCTGTAGGCCTGCACCCAATCCAGTTGCTGGGCCAGCGCGCCGGAGAGCGCTTCGCCGGAAAGGCCGTAGATCACCGCCAGCGAGCCGATGACGATCTCCTTGGCGACGAAGCCGAAGATCAGCGCGATGGTCAGCTCCGGGGTGATGCCTATGGGCGCGAACAAGGGATGCAGCCAGCCGCCGATGATGCCGGCGAAAGTATCGCTGCCTGCCGGGGTGGCGGAGGCAGGCAGATGGGTGAGCAGCCAGACCAGCACCACGCCAGCGACGATGAACTGGGTGGCGCGGCGCAGGAAGTGAGTGACCTCGTGCCAGCCGCGCATCACCATCTGCCGCCCGGTGGGGAAGCGGTAGGGCGGTAGCTCCAGCACGAAAGGTTCGTTGTTGGGGAATTGGCCCTTGAACAGCAGCGCGGTGACGATGGCGGCGGCGAAGCTGAACAGATACAGGCTGAACAGCGCCAGCGGAGCGGCCTGCGGTGAGAACAGCGCGGCACTGACGAAGACGAACACCTGCAAGCGCGCCGAGCACAGCGAGAACGGGATCACCAGCATCGACAGCATGCGCAGGCTGCGCGAACGCATCACCCGCGTGCCCATCAGTGCGGGTACGTTGCAGCCGAACCCCATCAGCAGCATCACGAAACTGCGCCCGTCCAGCCCCATCTTTGCCATCAGCGCGTCCATCAGGAAGGCGGCGCGCGACAGGTAGCCAGTGTCTTCGACGATGGCCATGAACAGGAAGAACAGCACGATGATGGGGACGAAAGCGGCGACGGTGGCGACGCCGTTGTAGACGCCGTCCAGCAGCAGACCTTGCAGGGTGGGCGGAAGGCCGGAGAACAGCGGGGCGACGGCGGCCTCGCGCAGCCAGCCGAAGGCAGTGTTGACGCCCGCTTGCAGCGGCTGGCCGAACAGGAAGATGCCTTGGAACAGTAGATACATGATGCCGAAAAAGATCGGCAGGCCCAGCCAGGGGTGCAGCATCAGCTGGTCGAGCCGGGTGGTGAGGTTGTCCGGCATCCGCGCCGGGACTTGCACCGAGTGCTGTAAAACGCGCGCCATCTCGGATTCGATGTGGTCGTCTTGCTCCAACTGGGCGCGCAGTTGTTCCGCCATGCGGGGCGTGGGGTAGCGCAGGGCGCGGGTGGCAGCGTGCAGCGCCTCGGGGTAGCCTGTGCCATATTTGGCGCTCATCTGAAAGATGGGGATGCCGAGCGACTCGCTCATCTTGGCGCTGTCGATGGTGATGCCGAACTTCTTCGCCTCGTCCGCCATGTTGAGCAGCACCACCATATTGAGATTGAGCTGCTTGAGTTGCAGTAGCAGGCTCAACTGGCGCTCGATCTGGGTGGCGTTGAGCACGATCAGCGCCAAGTCGGGCACGTTGTCGTGCAGGAAATGGCGCACCACTTGCTCGTCTTCAGAAAAACCGTGCAGGTCGTAGATGCCGGGCAGGTCGATGATCTCCACCATGTTCGCGCCGAGCAGAATCTTGCCGGTGAGCAGCTCCACCGTGATGCCGGGCCAGTTGCCCACGCGCGCCGCGCCGCCGGTCATGCGGTTGAATAGGGTGGATTTGCCGGTGTTGGGCATCCCCAGCAGGGCGATGCGCTTCATGGTTGCTGCACCGTGATCTTCTCGGCTTCGGCGCGGCGCAGCAAAATGTCGGTGGTGCCGATACGGACTTGCAGTGGCCCGCCGAAACTGGCGCGGCGAATCACCTGCACCAGCTTTCCGCTGCGAAAACCCAGCGCCAGCAGGCGCTGATACAGCGCATCATCGGTATGGATGGCGGCGAGGGTGGCAGCGTCGCCAGGATGGAGCGAGGCAAGCGTAACGGTAGGGGGCAGCGGTTCAGCAGCAGACATGGCTGCATTATTCCATAGTTCCCGACCTGCCGCTGCGGCGCCTATCAGGACTTATGCAGGGTTGGCTGAATCGGGTAGAATTGCGCGTCCTGAACGAGGGCGCCCTACGGTAGGCGCTGAATTTGAGAATGGCTGAGATGATTAAAGGCAGTATTGTTGCGATTGTCACCCCGATGCATGAGGACGGCAGTCTGGATTTGGACGCATTCCGCAGTCTGATCGACTTCCACATCGCCGAAGGCACGGACGGCATCGTGGTGGTCGGGACGACCGGGGAGTCGCCGACGGTGGATTTGGCGGAGCATGAGTTGCTGATCGCCGAGGCGGTGAAGCATGCTGCCGGGCGCATCCCCATCATCGCCGGTACGGGGGCTAACTGTACCAAAGAGGCGATCGAGCTGGCCTCGTTCTCGAAAAAGGCGGGCGCGGTGGCTTCGCTGACCGTGGTGCCCTATTACAACAAGCCGACGCAAGAAGGTTTGTATCAGCATTTCAAGGCCATCGCCGAGGCGGTGGATATGCCGCACATTCTGTACAACGTGCCGGGACGTACCGGCGCGGACATGAGCAACGATACGGTTCTGCGTCTGGCGCAGATTCCCAATATCGTCGGCATCAAGGATGCGACGGGCAATTTGGAGCGCGGCAGCGATTTATTGCAACGTGCGGCTGCATTGAAGGAGAGCATCGGGGATTTTGCGGTGTACAGCGGCGATGATGCGACGACGATGTCGCTGATCCTGCTGGGCGCGGCGGGCACGATCTCGGTGACGGCCAATGTTGCGCCGCGTCTGATGCACGAGATGTGTGCGGCGGCGCTGGCGGGCGATGTGGCGACGGCGCGTGAGATCAACTACCGCCTGTTGCCGTTGCACCGCCATCTGTTCGTCGAGGCGAATCCCATTCCGGTCAAGTGGGCGGTGGCCCGTCTGGGCCGGGTCAAGAATGTGTTGCGTTTGCCGATGACGCTGCTTTCTGCCGCAGCCCAAGGGGTGGTGGAAGATGCGATGCGTCGCGCTG
This sequence comes from Nitrosomonadales bacterium, assembly GCA_016234685.1. Taxonomy (GTDB): domain Bacteria; phylum Pseudomonadota; class Gammaproteobacteria; order Burkholderiales; family Gallionellaceae; genus Ferriphaselus. Next base: position 90,946 of record JACRAT010000030.1, on the reverse strand, counting down.
GTGTGATCAATTAAAGCTGCTTATTCAAGGATGGTTATGAAAAACGTAAAGATGGCAGCGCTGACAAGTGCTTTGTTGACTTTGGCTGGATGCAGCATGTTGGGGATCGAGACCAAGCGCGTGGATTACAAGAAGCAGGCGGTGAGTGTGCCTGCGCTGGAGATCCCGCCGGGATTGAGTACGCCGAACACCGATGGTCGCTACACCATCCCCGGCAGCGAGGGCGAGTCGGTCGCCAGCTATTCTGAATATGCACAGGGCGGTCAGGCGGCGGACGGGCGTGTCGTGCGCGGGCCTAGCGTGTTGCCGCAGAGCAAGACTGTCCGCATCGAGCGTGAGGGCGCGCGGCGTTGGTTGGTGACGAGCGAGCAGGCCGAGAATGTCTGGCCGCAGGTCAAGGAGTTCTGGTTGGCCAACGGTTTCAATATCGTGAGCGAGAATTCGCAAGCTGGCCTGATTGAGACGGATTGGGCCGAGAATCGCGCGAAGATCCCGCAAGGCGGCTTGCGCAATGTGATCGGCAAGGTGTTCGACGGGATCTACTCTTCGCCGCAGAAAGATATGTATCGCGCTCGTTTGGAGCGCAGCAAGGACGGCAAGGGTACTGAGGTCTATATCACGCATTTCGGTAAGGAAGAAGTGCAGACGGACAACGGTAACAGCACCAAATGGGTGAATCTGCCGAACGACCCCGAGCAGGAAGCCGCCATGTTGCAGATGTTGGTGGTGAAGCTGGGCGGCGTCGCCGAAGTGGATGCCAAGGCGTTGGCGGCAGGTGATGCTGCTGCGGTGGGTAGCGGCGTGGCCAGATTGCAGGAGCTGGCGGGCGGCAGCAAGATCATCCAGTTGGGCGAGCCGTTCGATAAGAGTTGGCGTCGTGTCGGTTTGGCCATCGAGCGTGCAGGCCTGCGCGTGGAAGATAAAAATCGTGCCGATGGCGTGTACTTCGTGGTGAGCGGCGCTCAGCAGGAAGAAAAGGGTTTGCTGGATCGCCTGAAGTTCTGGCAAGGTGACGACGAACCCAAGCATTTCCGCGTGACCGTGCGTGATGGGGGGGCGGGTTGCGAGGTCTCGGCAACGACTCCGAACGACGCGGGCGATGCGGATGCGCAGAAGCTGATCGAAGCACTCTATAAGCAGATCGACAAGTAAGCCGATGCAGTTTGCTTCGCTGGGCAGCGGGAGCGAAGGCAACGCATTGGTGGTGCGTCGGGGTGAGACCGTCATTCTGATGGATTGCGGTTTCGGTCTGCGCGAAGCGACCCGGCGTATGGCCCGCTTGGGCTTGCGGCCTGAGCAACTCAGTGGGATCGTAGTCACCCATGAGCATGGCGACCACATCTCCGGCGTAGACAAGCTGGCCCGCCGCCATGACATTCCCTTGTGGATGACGCATGGCACGCGACGAGCGCAAGGCTCGTCTTTGGCGGGTATCACGGCCATTTCAGAGATACATCCCCATGAAAGTTTCAGTATCGGCGAGATCGAGGTGCGGCCCTATCCTGTCCCGCACGATGCGGTCGAGCCGGTGCAATATGTGTTCAGCGACGGCGCGAAGCGCTTGGGCGTGCTGACCGATGTCGGGCATGTCACTCCACATATCGAGGCCTCGCTGCGCGGTTGCGATGCACTGGTCATCGAGTGCAATCACGATGCCGGGATGCTGGCCGCTGGCGTGTATCCGCCTTATCTCAAACGTCGCGTCGGCGGCCACTACGGGCATCTCAACAATCAGCAGGCGGCAGCTTTGTTGGGAGCGCTAGGGGTAGAGAAACTGCAACATCTGGTGGCGGCTCATCTGAGCAGCAAGAACAACACGAGTGAACTGGCAGCTCAGGCGTTGAGTTCGGTCTTGGGGTGCGCACCAGAATGGGTGGCAGTGGCGAGTCAGAGCGAGGGGCTGGACTGGCGGGAGATACGATGACCATACGCACTTGATGTTGCGATGGCGGAAATGAAAAAAGCCGACTTGCGTCGGCTTTTAGTGTCGCTGATTTGCGCCGTATTACTTGGCAGCAGCAGGAGCAGATGCCATTTCAGCAGCAGGAGCAGATGCCATTTCAGCAGCAGGAGCAGATGCAGCTTCAGCAGGAGCGGCAACGGCAGGAGCAGCAGGAGCAGCAGGAGCTTCAGCAGGCTTTTCGCCACAAGCAGTCAGGGACAGAGCCAACAGGGCAGCAACCAGAGCGGACAGTTTCATTTAGTTTTCCTTCTATATCAACGTTAACAAAAGAGGGGCAAATCAGTTCGCCACGGCGGGGCCGTTTCGAAAGATGGCGCATTCTATCAACTTCTTTGAAAAATTCCAGTGCTAGATGCGCATTTGACACACATTTTGAAGCGTTTTATAACCATGAAAACATAAGTGCTTTGCAGGTTTGACGATTAGGCATGGTCGTCAGGGGTCAGATAGCCGTCGAGATACCACTGGAACAGCAACTCCAGCACCTCGGATTCTGGTTGGTCGAGCTTGATTCGGCGAGTGTCGGCCAGCAGGCGCAGGGTGGGGTAAGTCGCAGGGCTGAGCGGGTGCGGCGTGCCGTTGATGAACACGGTCTCGCCATGACACAGCATCTGCGTCTTCAGGTCGAGCACTACCCCATGTTTCTCGGCGGCCTGTTTGAATCTGGTTTTCGACAAGGGGCGCTCCGGGGTATCGAAGAAGATATGCGGCTTGGGCTCGGAAAGGTAGCAGCCGAGGAAGTTGGCGATGTCCTCCTGATCCCAACGGATGCGATTGATGGCTTGCGACACTTGATTCAGCATGGCCGGGCCGATCTCGGAAGGGTGGGCTTGCAGGGCAAGGTCGGGGTCGGCATACATCCCGCCGATCTCGATGCGATCTTGTAGATACACCAAGAACTGCTCGGCCAACTCCTGATAAGCCGGGGTGCGAAAACCGATGGAATAGGTCATGCAGTCGTTTTCGGCGACGCCGTTATGAGCGCAGTGCGGCGGCAGGTAGAGCATGTCGCCCGCTTCCAGTCCCCACTCTTGCTCCACCTTGAAGTCTTTAAGGATGCGCAAGGGTGCGCCTTCTACCAGTGTCTGGTCGGACTGGGTGGAGATCTGCCAGCGGCGATGCCCCAATCCCTGTAGCAAAAACACATCGTAAGCATCGAAGTGCGGGCCGACGCCGCCGCCCTTGGGCGCATAGCTCACCATCAGATCGTCTAGGCGTGCGTGCGGGATGAAGTTGAAGTGCCTGAGCAACTCCGCGCCTTGCGGCAGAAAGTGGTTCACGCCTTGCACCAGCACGGTCCAGATACCTTTGAGTGACTCGAAATCCTCCGGGTCGAACGGCGCTTGCTGCAACTTCCACTTGCCACGAGTCTGCTTGACTAGGCGCGCTTGGACATCGTCGGTACAAGCCAGCTCAATGAGTTGCTGTGGGTCGAGCAGGCCTGCGAATTCGGGGAATGCCTTGCGGATCAGCAACGGTTTTTTCTGCCAATAGTCACGCAGAAATTCTTCAACCGTGAGTCCGCCGAGAAAGGAGATTGGAGTGTTCATGGCCGGATTATAGCTGGGGCGGCAGGGCGCAAAAATAATTTTCGGCAAAATGAAATCAGTTAGAATGCCTCGCAGGAGGAGCAGATATGCACTTAGAAGTTGGGATGGATGCGCCTCACTTTGAGTTGCCTGACGCGGACATGAAGACGTTCAGTCTGGCACGCAAGATCGGCAAAAAGAACGTAGTTCTGTATTTCTATCCGAAGGACGACACTCCGGGCTGCACCTTGGAAGCGAACGACTTCACCGCACTGGCGGATGAGTTCGACAAGCTCGACACATTGCTGGTCGGTGTCAGCCGTGACGACTGCCTGAGCCACGCCGAGTTTCGAGATAAGCACGGGCTCTCTGTGCAGTTGCTGGCGGATACCGAGTCGCGCGTTTGCAAGAAATATGGCGTGCTCCTCGATAAGGAAATCGACGGGCATAAAAAGACCATCATTCAGCGCTCCACCTTCGTCATCGACAAACAGGGCAAGCTGCATTATCTCCAATATGGTGTCCAGGCCCGAGGACATGCGCAGGAAATTTTTAACTTGATTAAGGACATGAAATGAACGTCGCCAAAAACACAGTTGTCTCGCTGAGCTACGAACTGTTCGATGCTAACGGCACTCTGGTAGAAAAAGTCGCAGAGCCGGTCAGCTATCTGCACGGCGGTTATGACGGGATATTCCCGCTGGTGGAAGAAGCGCTGCACGACAAGGCGGTCGGTAGCCATCTGACTGTGACACTGACCCCGGACGACGCTTTCGGCGAATACGAACACGATCTGGTGCGCGTCGAACCGCGCAACCTGTTCCCGGCCAATATCGAAGTCGGTATGCAGTTCGAGGGCGGCGAAGAAGAGGCCGACGATGACGAGTACGACCTGTTCACCGTGGTCGAAGTGACCGATGCCGAAGTCACGCTGGACGGCAATCACCCGCTGGCAGGCAAGACGCTGACCTTCACCTGCACCATCACTGACGTGCGCCCCGGTACCGAAGAAGAGATCACCCACGGTCATGTGCATGGCGAAGGTGGGCATCACCACTAAAAGCTTAGGGAATTTCTAGTCTTGGTAGAAGGCCTGTCTCGACAGGCCTTTTTCGTTTCAGGAGGCGGCGCGGCATCAAGTTATAATCCTTATCGCCGCTTCAGCCAATCGAGTCCATCATGCCCATCGCCCCAGAACTTATCGCCGCTATCCAGAGCAACGTCCGCACCGCGCTGGAAGAAGATGTGCGCAGCGGCGATCTGACCGCGCAACTCATCCCCGCAGCGACTTTGGCCCGAGCCACCGTCATCACCCGTGAGCGCGCCGTGTTGTGCGGTTCCCTCTGGTTCGAGGCCTGCTTTCGTGCGCTGGATGCCGGGTGCGAGATCGTCTGGAAGGTGGGCGAGGGCGAGCAGGCCTTGGCCGGGCAGACGTTGTGCGAGCTGCGCGGCGACGCCCGCGCCTTGCTCACTGCCGAACGTAGTGCGCTGAATTTCTTGCAGACGCTCTCGGCCACCGCCACGTTGACCCGGCGCTATGTCGAAGCGGTGGCGGGGACGCGCGCGCGGATACTCGACACGCGCAAGACCTTGCCGGGGCTGCGTGCCGCGCAGAAATACGCCGTTCTCACCGGCGGCGGGCAGAATCAGCGCATCGGCCTGTTTGACGGCATCCTCATCAAGGAGAACCACATCCTCGCCGCAGGCGGCATCCGCCCGGCGTTGCAACAAGCCTTTGCGCTGGCGCAACCGGGCATGACGGTGCAGGTGGAAGTGGAGACGCTGGACGAGTTGCGCGAGGCGCTGGAGGCCGGCGCGAAACTGATCCTACTCGATAACTTCGATCTGGCCGGGATGCGTGTAGCGGTGGCGCAAACGGCAGGTTGCGCTGAACTGGAAGCCTCGGGCGGCGTGAATTTGGAAACCGTGCGCGCCATCGCCGAGACCGGCGTGGACCGTATCTCCATCGGCGGGCTGACCAAAGACGTGCGCGCGGTGGATCTGTCCATGCGATTTGAAAAATAGAGTTTGTAGCAGGTAGCCTGTAGCTCGTGGCAAAAGTGGGCTGGGCTACCGCCACAAGCTACGGGCTAATAGCTCCACAGTTTAGGAAGCGCCATGTGCCAACTTCTCGGGATGAACTGCAACGTCCCTACCGACATCTGCTTTTCCTTCACCGGCTTTCAGCGGCGCGGCGGGGCGACTGACGTACATGCCGACGGCTGGGGCATCGCCTTCTTCGAAGGGCGCGGGGTGAGGTTGTTCCTCGACCCGTTGCCCTCGGCGACTTCGCCCATCGCCGAGCTGGTGCGGCACTACCCGATCCGCTCGCTCAACGTCATCGCCCACATCCGCAAGGCCACGCAAGGCGTGGTCACGCTGGAGAACACCCACCCGTTCCAGCGCGAACTGTGGGGGCGCTACTGGGTGTACGCCCACAACGGCAACCTGCCGCAGTTCCAGCCGCAACTCGACGGCAGCTTCGTGCCGGTGGGCAACACCGACAGCGAACGCATCTTCTGCTGGCTGCTGCAAAGCCTGCGTGCCCGCTTCGGCGACGAGCCACCGTCGCGCGCCGTGCTGTTCTCCACACTGCATGAGCTGACGCTGCCGCTGGCGCAGATGGGCATCTTCAACTATCTGCTCTCCAACGGTGAATGGCTGATTGCGCACAGCTCCACCGAGTTGAGCTACCTCATCCGTCGCGCGCCGTTCAACATCGCCCACCTCAAGGATGAGGATGTGATGGTGGATTTCAGCCAAGTGACCTCGCCGGATGATCGCGTTGCCGTCATCGCCACCGTGCCGCTCACCGACAACGAACCTTGGGTGAGGATGAGGCCGGGCAGCCTGTGGCTGTTCGACCAAGGGCTGGTGGCGGACTACTGCGAGACCGCGCCCAGCCCGGTCAAATCGCTCTGCGGCGGTTGAATTCGGCGGGGGTGGCCCAACATCTGGCGCATCGCTACTTGAAAGGAATGCCATGCCGACCCTTTGCATATCGTCTGCCCGCATTGCGCTGCGGTGAACCGCGTCCCGGCGGAGCGGCTGCAAGCCCGGCCGAACTGTGGAAAATGTAAGCAAGCCCTGTTCGTCGCCCATCCACTGGAGTTGAACTCGGCCAATTTCGAGCAACATCTGACGCGTAACGACATCCCCCTGCTGGTGGATTTTTGGACGCCTTGGTGCGGTCCGTGCCGCATGATGGCCCCTGCCTTCGAGCAAGCTGCAGGGCGTCTGGAGCCGCGCGTCCGTCTGGCCAAACTGAACACCGAGGCCGAACAGATGCTGGCCGCGCGCTACAACATCCGCAGCATTCCCACTCTGGCGCTGTTCCATCGGGGCCGCGAAGTGGCGCGGCAGGCCGGGGCGATGGATGCTGGCAACATTGTGAGCTGGGTGCAGGCCCAACTTCGTTGAGTGGTGGTCATTGCATCCGCCCCTGTGTCGCCGCTAACAACATCCTGAAGGCGCATCGTCGTCTTGCAAATGTTGTGCATTCCGGGCAGCATACCGAACCAGTACAAAACGCCGCAGTGACAAAGAGTTGTAACAATTGACTGCGTCTTGTAAAGACGCAACAGACAGGGCAGATGAATGTCGGAGGGGATGAGATGAGGTACTCGGAAACAAGGGAGGCCAGCGCGGAGATACTGCGCTTGATGTTGCAGAAGATGGCGGCACATCCGGCGGCATTTACGCCGCTGACCTATGCGGTCTGGTACGAGCTGATTTCAGGTATCAATCCTGCTTTGACCGAGGCGTCGAACAAGTTGATGGAGGGCGGGCGCAAGCTCGATGACCGTGCGATCGAGCAACTTCACCATAATTTCGTGTCGGACTCCAAGCACGAAGAGAGCTTCGATGCGCGTCAGGAGAAGATCAATCAATTGTTGTCCAAGCTGGCCGGGTTCACTGCCGAGACCGACAAACATGCGAATCAGTTCGGCAACAATTTGCAGGCATATGGTAATACGCTCAAGCAAGACCTCGACCCCGCCAAGCTGGAGGCGCTGATCGGCAACATGGCCGGCGACACCAACAAGATGCGCGGTTCGGTGCAGACTTTGCAATCGCAACTGGAGGATAGCAAGAAGGAAGTGCAGAAACTGCAACGGGAGTTGAAGTCCGCGCGCGGCGAGGCTTCGACCGATCCATTGACCGGGGTGCTGAATCGTCGTGGCTTCGAAGCCAAGGCGCAGACCATACTCGACGATGCCGAGCTGATCCAGAAAGGCTTGTGTCTGTTGATGGTCGACATTGACCACTTCAAAAAGGTGAACGATACCTTCGGCCATCTGCTGGGCGACAAGGTGATTCAGGCTGTGGCGACCATGCTCAAATTCCGCGTGAAGGGGCAGGATGTGGTGGCCAGATTGGGCGGCGAAGAGTTCGCCGTGCTGCTGCCTGAGACCGATCTGGCTGGTGCGCGTGTGGTTGCCGAGCATATCCGTCAGGGGATAGAAAAGAGCAAGATACGCCGTCTCGATACGCAGGATTTCATCGGTGGCATCACCGTTTCTTTGGGGATCTCAAAGTACCAAGGCAATACCGTAGTCGAGATGCTGGATCAGGCCGACAAGGCGCTCTACCAGTCCAAAGAGGGCGGGCGGAACCGTACTACCATCTTCGGGCAATAGCCCCGCCCATTCTCACTCTCCGGGGTAGAGCGCTGAACTGATTGCGCTTCTTCTCCACGCAGCGGGAGATTCAGATTAAAGTCTCGCCCGTTAGAGGCCGATAACCTCCGTATCTCTTGGATACGGAGGCAGCCATGAAAATCTCTAGCGCGACATTGGATCTGCAATCCAGTCATGCCAGTCAGCAGCAGTTGCAAGTGAAGGAAAGTCTGCGCGTCTGGATTGATCGTGCGCAAGCCGAGCGGCCTGCGCCTCCGCGTCAAACGGTCTCCATCTCACCCGCCGCCCGCGACTTGCAGAGCAACGACAGTGCCGCGCTGGCTCAAGCCCCCGACGAGGTGAATGGCAGCCCGAAGATGCAACTCATCCTCTCGCTGGTGGAGATGTTGACTGGTCAAAAAGTGAAACTGTATAAGCCGGAGCATGGGCATACGGCAGATTCACCAAGCGGTGGGGGTAGTTCTGCCGCAGCCGCCACGCCTCGTCGCGCGGGATTTAGCGCCGAGTGTCAGCGTACCGTCAGCTATCACGAATCCGAGCAAACCACTTTCCATGCCAGCGGAACGGTAAAAACCAGCGATGGCAAAGAGATCCAGTTTGACCTGAGTCTTTCGATGCAGCGCGAATTCAGCATGACGAGCAGCACCAGCCTGAGATTGGGCGATGCGCCAGCCAAGCAAGATCCGCTGGTCATCAACTTCAACGGCACGGCGGCGCAACTGAGCGAACAGCGTTTTTCCTTCGATCTGAATTCGGATGGCAAGACCGAGCAGATCAACTCGCTGCGCTCGGGCAGCGGCTTCCTTGCGCTCGATACCAACAGCGATGGCAAGATCAATAACGGCAGCGAGCTGTTCGGTACGGTCAGCGGCAACGGTTACGCCGATCTGGCGCTTTACGATGGCGACGGCAATGGCTGGATCGACGAGAACGACAGCGTGTACAGCAAGCTCAAAGTGTGGACGCCGGGCGGCGAGGGAGGCGGGCAGTTGAGCAGCCTAGCCCAGGTCGGCATCGGCGCGCTGTCGCTCAGTGCGCTGGCGACGCCGTTCGACCTGAAGACTGCCGACAACCAGTTGTTGGGCAGCGTCCGTGCCAGCAGCGTCGTCCTCAACGAAAACGGCACGGCAGGCACGATGCAGCAGGTCGACTTGGTGGTCTGAGGTCGTTTCAGAGCGGCTTGCGTGCAACCAGATCGATCAGCGCCGACAAGCCGTCATGTCCGGCCCCTTCGTGGATGATGCTGTCGTGCTCGGTCAGTTGCAGTATCTCCAGTCCGGAGAAGGCCTCGCGCAGCAAGGCGGCAGTGTAGAGGTTCTCCTGCTGGGAGGGGCCGCCGGTCTTGTAGTCGAGCTGGCGTGGCGTGTAACCGTGCAGCAGCAACAGGCCGCCGGGCTTCAGGGCGCGGCGCATCTCTTCGAACATCCGGGCGCGTCCGGCTGGGCCGACGAACTGGATGAAGATGCCTATCACCACATCGTAGCGTGCCTCGCCCCAATCCCAGTCGCACAAGTCGGCCAGTTCGAACTCCAGCGTCACGCCGCGTTGTGCCGCCAGCCTGCGCGCCTTCTCCAGCGCCACTGGCGAGCCGTCTACCGCATGAACCTGCAAACCCTGTTCTGCCAGCCACACGCCATTGCGTCCTTCGCCATCGGCGATCGCTAGGCAACGCATACCGGGATGGAGCCGGTCGCGCTGCGTCAGCAGGAATGCGTTCGGTGTAGTGCCGAAATGATATTCCTCACCCGCGTAGCGCTCGTCCCAGATGTTTCCCATGTCCTAAACCCCTTGAAATAGCCACCACCAGCCGCTCAGTGTGGCAAACGAAAGTATCAGCCCCACCGCCACCATCAGCGTGGCGAGTTCGGGATCGAGATCATGCTCGCTGGCGATGATGGCGGCGGTTATCATCGGCGGCATGGCCGCTTCGAACAGCGTCACTTGGATCGCCTGACCGTGTGCGCCGAGCAGCGGCACATAGAGCAAAAAGATCACCAGCGGTGCCAGCAGCAGCTTGAATCCCAGCCCGAGGGCGAGGTTACGGCGATGCTCGGCGATGTGTCCCAGCCGCAATTGCAGCCCCACCGACAGCAAGGCCAGCGGTGCCAGCGTGTCGCCCAGCCGCTTCAACAGGGTGGCGAACCAGGGCGCGTAATCCAGCGGAATGAGCAACAGCGCCACTGTCAGCGCAATGAACGGCGGGAACAGCACGATGCGCCGCACTATCTCCGCCGCCGTCGGTCGCCCCGATGAATACAGCCCAGCGACGGTGATGCCCAGCGTGGATAGCACCAAGAACGAGCCGAGCTGATCGACGACGATGCCGTTGACCAGCCCCTCATGCCCGTAATACGCCTCTATCATCGGTAAGCCAAAGAACGAAGTATTGCCCAGCCCGCCGGTCAGCATCAGCGTGCCCACCGTGGCACGCGGCAATGCCAGCCAGCGCCCCACCAGCCAGAAAAAACCCGCCGCCAGCCCGAAGTAGATCCACGCCATCGCCGCCATCAGCCACACATCGCCCGTCAGCTTCAGGTCGTGGATGTAGAGCAGCGTCAGCGCGGGCAGCGAGAGGTGGATGATGAAACTGTTGAGCGTGGTCGGCGCGTTGGTGGGCATCCGCCCCGAACGGCGCAGCAGCATCCCGGCGATGAAACAGAGGATGAGGAGGATGAGGTTGGTCATAGGGTCTCAGGAAGGCGGCGACTCATCGCCGCAGGGAATCTACTCATGGAGCGCAATCATTTGGAGTGCGGCGGCATGACGCCGCATAGGTTTAGCGTGGCAGTTCGCACCAAAAAATCGGCGCAGACGAGTCTGCGCACTCCATAAATGTTGCGCATCATTGTTGTGTGAAGCCTACTCATAATGCAGTTCACCCTCCGTTTGGAGTGCGGCGGCACGACGCCGCTTGGTTTTTGGACTGTGGTTCTCCCCGAAACGCCTACGCACTCCATAGCACTCCGACTTAGAAATCATCCCGCACCTCAAGCCGGTCTGTCTTGCAGCTTGCCACCATCGCTTGCAAGGCCGCAGGTGCATTTTCGGCAAACCACTTAGCCGAACACCAGCGGTATTCAGTCGCGTCACTTACCAAACCGTGATGCTGAGGATTGTGGTGGACGTAGTTGAGTCTGGCCAGATAAGAACGCTCGAACGTGACGCAACTATCCCAATATTGATACCAGACTTTCCTGCCCGGGCTGGCATCCCATTTGTTCAATTGCTTGGCGGAGGTCATGTGCAACTTGGACAGGAATCTCTGCAAGGTGGCGGGATCATCCGGCGACGCGGCGATGAAATGATAGTGATTGGGGAGCAAGGCCCAAGCCTGCAATGACCAGCCGAATTCACGGGCGCGAGCAAACAGTGCATCCAGCAGAAAGTCTAGTCGTTGCGGGGTATTCCAATGAGGTTGCTTCTGATGGGTGGCTGCCGTCACCATGTAGATGCCCGGCTCGAACAGCCAATGCGGAGGGGCGTGCGGATGGCGGGACGGCGACATTTGGAGTGCGCAGACTAGTCTGCGCCGATTTTTCGGTGCGAACTTCCGCACCTGATAAAGGCGGCGTCATGCCGCCGCACTCCAAAGTGTGCCGCTGTATGCCCGATCAGCACGGCACGTTCGCCGTGATGTACGCCTTCAGCTTCACCACATCGGCATCCATCACTTCAGCGCGTTGCGGCAAGGCTTCGATGCCTTCCAGCGCGGCGGGACGTTCCGGCTGGCGACCGAGCGCTTCCTGGATGGTCTCGGCGAATTTGGCGGGCAGCGCGGTCTCCAGACAGATCAGCGGCAAGCTGGGGCGACGCTGCTCCAACCCGACCTTGAGGCCGTCGGCGGTGTGCGTGTCCACCATCACGCCGTACTCTTCCCACATCTCGCGGATGGTCGCAAGGCGGTCTTGGTGGCTGCTCTTGCCTGACGAGAAATGGAAACCGGACAGCGCGTGCCAATAGTCGGTGCCCTTGATGTCGAACGCACCGCCCGCATCGACCTTGCTCCAGAACTCGCGCACCTTGGCACCGTCGCGCCCGACCAGATCAAACACGAAGCGCTCGAAGTTGGATGCCTTGCTAATGTCCATCGACGGACTGCTGGTCTCGTAGGTGTGGTCAGTGCCGCGCGGACGATACACGCCGGTGCGGAAAAATTCGTCCAGCACATCGTTCTCGTTCGTCGCCAGAATCAACTGGCCAATCGGCAAGCCCATCATGCGCGCGATGTGTCCGGCGCAGATGTTGCCGAAGTTGCCGGAGGGCACCGAGAACGCGACCTGCTCGTCGTTCGATTTCGTCGCGGCGAAGTAGCCCTTGAAGTAATACACGATCTGCGCCGACACGCGCCCCCAGTTGATGGAGTTGACCGTGCCGATCTTGTGTGCCGCTTTGTAAGCGTGGTCGTTGGAAACCGCCTTCACCAAGTCCTGCGCGTCGTCGAACATGCCGTTGATGGCGATGTTGAAGATGTTCGGGTCTTGCAGCGAATACATCTGCGCGCGTTGGAAGGCCGACATCTTGCCGTTCGGCGATAGCATGAACACACGGATACCGCGCTTGCCGCGCATCGCGTATTCGGCGGCGGAACCGGTATCGCCGGAAGTCGCGCCGAGGATGTTCAGCTCTTCGTTCTGCTTGCTCAACGCATACTCGAACAGATTGCCCAGCAACTGCATCGCCATATCCTTGAACGCCAGCGTTGGGCCGTTGGAAAGCTCCTGAATGAACACGCCCTCGCTCAGCTTGCGCAGCGGCGTGATGTCAGTGGCGTTGCTGTCGGCACGGCCATTGCTGTACATCTCGGCGGTGTAGGTCTTGGTGATGATGGCCTTGAGATCGTCTGCCGGGATGTCGGTGGCGAACTTGGACAGCACCGCAAAAGCGAGGTCAGCATAGGAAAGACCGCGCCAAGCATCCAGCTCAGCGCGCGTCACTTGCGGATACTGCTCCGGCAGATACAGCCCGCCATCAGGGGCGAGGCCGCCCAGCAGGATCTCGGTGAAGGTTTTGGCGGGCGAGTTGCCACGGGTGGAGATGTATTTCATTCAAATTCCTTAACAATCAAATAGAACCATCAGGTGACAAATCAGATGGGGAAATAGGCGCGGATTTTACCAAGCTTCCGATAATAACCGCCCTTTTTCAGTCAACCGATATTGTTGCAGACGACTATTGGGTTTATCGGGCAACGTGTATTCCAAGGTTTGATCGTTCAGCAACACCCGTATGACCTGATTCAGATGACCGGAAATTTCTTTCTGCCCCAACGCACTGGAAATGGCCGATTTGGATAAAGGCCCTTTGGTCAACAATCTCAGCACACGCAACTCTATTGACTCTGGCTGTGACTCTGGCTGTGACTCTGGCTGTGACTCTGGCTGTGGCTCTGGCTCTGGCTGTGGCTCTGGCTGTGGCTGTGGCTGTGAGGCGGCGACCTGTCCGGCCTTGCGCCAGATCGTCGTTACAAACCCATCCGACGCCGTGAACTGAGGCTCCGGCAACCCCACTTCACGGCAGCGGCGAATCATGTCGCCCGTGCCTGTTCCCATGCGCTCGATGTACTTGGTAAGGTAGAGCGGTTCAGCCAACTGCGGATTGAACGGCACAGAGCCATGAGGATGGCGCAACTTTTCCAGTGTCAGCGAAGACGGCAAAGCGCCGGGGTTCCACACCTCCAGCCGGTCGGCGAACAACATCACCTGCACGCTGCCATTGCTGGTGTAATCGCGATGTGCCACAGCATTGACGATAGCCTCCGCCACCACCTCGCGGGGAATCTCGTATGCCACCGGCACGGCTGCGCCAGCCTCGCGCGTGCCCACCCAAAGGTTGATTTTCGACATCACAAAATCCACCGCCTGATCCACCAGATCAAACACCGTCCCCTTGTAAACCTGATACGACGGAATCGGTTTGGCCACCTCCAGCCCGTGGAAATGCGCGCACTTCACTTCGGAAGAAGTCAGGAACCGTTGCGGTTGCCGCCCAAACAACAGCATCGCGGCATTGGTGGGGCGGCCATCATCAAGCAAATTGAGATGCGTCAGCAACTCGCCCGGCGTGGCTTCCTCCGGCAGCGGAAAGCCCCGTGCGCGACGGGCGCGGCGCAGAAAGGTGACCATGCGCTCCTCATCCAGATCGGCCAGCGTGGCATTGCGGCACGGTGCGGCATCAAACGGCCCATTGCGAATCAGCTCATGCGATTCCAGATATTGCACCAATGCCGCATACAGCCCGGCGACCAGCTCCGATGTGCTGACATAACGGCGGCGGATCAACTCATTACCTAAGCACCCGATCAACGCCTGCATCTTGGCGTGGCGGCGAAGTTCATCCGCACCCTTCACAAAAATCAAACGGGTCTTGTGGTGCGTAGTCGCATGGGCGAATTCACGCTCGGTGGGCGAAACACCCTCGGCATCTTCATAGCCATACTCGTCGCCAAACAGCCCGACATAAATATCGCACCCCGCCACCTCGTCCAGATAAACCTCATCGGCACGACGATCCGCCGCTGGCACATCCTCAAACAAAAACGGCTCGAAAAACCGGTGCATCAACGCATCGTTGCGCAGCCAATCGCGCAGCGCGATACGCTCTGAGGAGAACTCCTTCTGCACGCTGCTGATAAAAATACGCAAGGGTTTCATACCAAACGAACCTTTCCGGTGAGCAAGTTGAGCATCATGTGCAGGCACTCATACTTCATACCGTGCTTATCGGGTTGTCTCCCAACGATTCTACGCAGAGCCTTTTTCGACCAGATGGTGGGGCGCAAGCACCATCGGCGAGCAAAACCTTGGCCACATTAGCGTCAGTGGGTACGGAATCGGCGCCATTGTGGAATTCGCCGCTCGGCTTGGGAGACAACCCGATAAGCACGCTTTATACATTCAATCATTCAGCAAGCCACTCAGTCGTCCAGTCCACTTTTTAAAACGCAGGCGAATCCTTGCCTCAAGGATGTGTGCATTCGATGTTGATAAATAGGGCAATGACACGTAAACCTTTTTATCAGTTGCACTTCGAGGTTGAATCCGCCGCCTCCCTTGCAGATATTGCGCTCAACCTTGCTTGCCAACTATTTCCCCAACTCTTCCAACCGCAACTTAGTCACCTTCCCCGCCACCACGCCCAGCGCTTCGATCTTCACGATGGCAGCAACGATGCGCTTCTCGCGCGTTTGGTGGGTGAGCATGATGAGATCGGTTTGGGTTTCGCCTTCGCCGGGTTCTTTTTGGATCACAGCGTCGATCGAAATCGCTTCGTCGGCCAAGATGCGGGTGATGTCGGCCAGTACGCCGGGCTGGTCTTGCACGCGCAGGCGCAGGTAGTAGCTGGTCGTCACGTCGTCCATCGCTAGGATCGGCAGGTCGGTGACGGCATTGGGTTGGAAGGCCAAATGCGGTACGCGGTTGAGCGGGTCGGCGGTGTGCATGCGGGTCACGTCCACCAAGTCGGCGATGACGGCGCTGGCGGTAGGTTCTGCACCTGCGCCCTTGCCGTAGTACAAGGTCGCGCCGACGGCGTCGCCCTGTACCAGCACGGCGTTCATCGCACCTTCGACGTTGGCGATGAGGCGCTTGCTTGGGATCAGCGTCGGATGCACGCGCAGCTCGATGCCTTCAGGCGTGCGCTTGGTGATGCCCAGCAGCTTGATGCGGTAGCCGAGCTGTTCGGCGTATTTGATGTCGGTCGCGTCCAGCTTGGAGATGCCTTCGACGTAAGCCTTGTCGAAGCGCACCGGGATGCCGAAGGCCAGCGAGGACAGGATGGTGATCTTGTGCGCCGCGTCCACGCCTTCGATGTCGAAAGTGGGATCCGCTTCGGCGTAGCCCAGACGTTGCGCCTCTTTCAGCACAGTGTCGAAGCTCAAGCCCTTGTCGCGCATCTCGGACAGGATGAAGTTGGTGGTGCCATTGATGATCCCCGCGATCCATTCGATGCGGTTGGCCGAAAGACCTTCGCGCAGCGCCTTGATGATGGGGATGCCGCCCGCCACCGCCGCCTCGAACGCGACCATCACGCCACGGTCCTGCGCGGCCTTGAAGATCTCGTTGCCGTGCACCGCCAGCAGTGCCTTGTTGGCGGTGACCACGTGCTTGCCATTGGCGATGGCTTTGAGTACCAGCTCCTTGGCCACGCCGTAGCCGCCGATCAGCTCAACGACGATGTCCACCTCCGGGTCGTTCACCACGGCGAACGCGTCATCGGTCACGCGACAAGCGCCGCCGGTGACTTGTCTGGCTAGATCCAGATTCTTGTCCGCCACCATCACGATGCGAATGGGGCGACCGGCACGGCGGGTGATCTCTTCCGCATTGCGTTGCAACACGTTGAAGGTACCACCGCCGACAGTACCGATACCGAGAAGTCCTACGTTGATTGGTTTCATGAGAATGATTTCTTAAAGTTAAAAGCGGGAATAACAAAACCCTCGCGGAAATAAAACTTGTGCGCTTGTGTGCGTTGCGCGCCGGAATCTAGCACCAGCCCCCCTGCGCCCAATTCTTTGGCGACCTGTTCTAGATGTGTGATCAGCGTATGGCCGACACCTTCGGAGCGACGCGTCTCGGCGGTCACTAGATCATCAATGTAGAACTTCAGGCCGTCGAAGGTGTTCTCGTGCCAGCGATAGACCGCCAGCCCGAGTACCGAGTCCCCTTCGACTGCCAAGGCCATGCGCGCTCCAGCCAACACGCGCGCCATCTTGGCAGCATAGTCGACCGGCAAATGCGGGCGCAACTGGCGATGCACCGGCTCGGCGCACGCCAGCCATTCAGCACCGACGATCTGCCCGTCTTGCGAAAATACTTCGACGATCTTCATTTTCCGTGACGCTTGCGGTAATACTCCAGAAAGCGTGCGATGCGTCCCACTGCGTCCTCCAGGTCGTCGCTGTTGGGCAGGAAGACGACGCGCAGGTGGTCGGGGTTGATCCAGTTGAAGCCGGTGCCTTGCACCACCAGCACTTTTTCGGTCTCCAGCAGTTCGAGGATGAACTTCTGGTCGTCTTCGATCGGGTACATCTTCGGATCGAGGCGCGGGAACATATACAGCGCGGCCTTAGGCTTGACGCAGGTCACGCCGGGGATGTCGGTCAGCAGCTTGTGCGCGAGGTCGCGCTGTTTCGCCAGTCGTCCGCCGGGCGCGACCAGATCGTTGATGCTCTGGTAGCCGCCGAGCGCGGTCTGGATGGCGAACTGGCCGGGTACGTTGGAACACAGCCGCATCGAGGCGAGGATGGTCAGGCCGTCGATGTAGTCCTGCGCGTGCTTCTTCTTGCCGGACACGATCATCCAGCCGGAGCGGTAACCGCAGGCGCGGTAGTTCTTCGACAGGCCGTTCAGCGTGACGAACAGCACGTCATCGGCCAGCGAGGCAATGGAGGTGTGCGTCGCGCCGTCGTACAGCATCTTGTCGTAGATCTCGTCGGCGAAGATGATGAGGTCGTGCTGGCGCGCGATCTCGATGATCTCGCGCAGCAGATCGTCCGAATACAGTGCGCCAGTCGGGTTGTTCGGGTTGATCAGCACGATGGCGCGCGTGCTGGAACTGATCTTGCTGCGGATATCGGTCAGGTCGGGCATCCAGTCGGCCTGCTCGTCGCAGATGTAATGGCGCGGCGTGCCGCCTGCCAGCGTCACGGCAGCCGTCCACAGCGGATAGTCGGGCGCAGGCACCAGCACTTCGTCGCCGGTGTTGAGCAAGCCCTGCATCGCCATCACGATCAGCTCGGACGCGCCGTTGCCGATGAAAATGTCCTCCATGCCCACGCCCCGGATGCCCTTCTGCTGGCTGTAATGCATGATCGCCTTGCGCGCCGCGAACAAGCCCTTGGAATCGGAGTAGCCGGACGAATTCGGCAGGTTGTGGATCACGTCCTGCTGGATCTCTTCCGGCGCTTCAAAGCCGAACGGCGCGAGATTGCCGATGTTCAACTTGATGATGCGATGGCCGTCTTCCTCCATCTGCTTGGAGCGCGCCATCACCGGGCCACGGATGTCGTAACAGACATTGGCCAGCTTGGCGGATTTCTTCACCGGACGCGTGGTGGGTAACTCAGGGTTCATGGGCACGTGAGAGTCTTTCATTGGAGCCGCAACCGTTGGGAGCGCGATGGTAAAATCCGCCGCATCAACACCAAATTGCAAAGGCCGCGATTTTACCGCGCCCGCGCGCCCCGCACAAACTGGAGTCTCGCTTGAAATTGAATTTAGTTACCAATGGCGTGCAAAAAAACATCACCGGACATGGCGCAGGCTATGTCGCCGTCAATGGCGAACGCCATCAGCGCGCCATCGTCGTGACACCGGAGGCACTTTGTACCGAGTGGGCGGCGGGCGGATTCGATGAACTCGTCGAATCCGATTTCGAGTATCTGCTGGAGCTCAAGCCAGAAGTCGTATTGCTTGGAACGGGCGAGCGGCAGCGTTTCGTCCATCCGCGCTTGCACCGTGCCTTGACGGCAGCAGGTATCGGCATCGAATGTATGACCACCCCCGCCGCCTGCCGCACATTCAACGTCCTCGCCGCAGAAGATCGCCGGGTCGTGGCTGCGCTGTTGATGCGCTGAGCGGCGGATTCAAGTATCATCCGGCCCGCTTTCGCAAAGTGGTCGGGTGCGAAAAGTGTGGCTCGGTTACGGAGTAAAAAATTTCAGGAAGCTTGGCAGAGCGGTTGAATGCACCGGTCTTGACAACACGCCGCAGCGCGGCTTGTTGCGGCGGACACTAACTTGCGGTGCAAGTTATGTGGAAGCCAAAACCGGCCCGATTACGAAGTAAAAAGTTTTAGGAAGCTTGGCAGAGCGGTTGAATGCACCGGTCTTGAAAACCGGCAACGACGAAAGTCGTTCGTGAGTTCGAATCTCACAGCTTCCGCCAGAACACGTTATCACGCAGTCTCAAGAGGTCTCGCAAACCCGCATGGCGTATAGCTTTGGCGGGTTTTTTAATGCCCAAGCGATAGTAATCAGTCTCATTTAATCTCACACTTTTGACGGTATTTGCAGCATACCGATACCGTCATCGCGATAGGCGATACCGTCAAGTGGGAAAATCATGGCACTGAGCGCAACGTAGGTTGGCAAGACAAAGGCAACAGACAAGCCGCAAAAGTTATCGGATGGCGGCGGTATGTATTTGCTACTACAGCCAACGGGTGCGAAGTTGTGGCGCATGGACTATCGTTTCTCAGGAAAGCGCAAGACTTTGGCGTTGGGGGTGTATCCAGATGTGAGCCTTGCCGATGCGCGTGAGCGGCGCGATCAGGCGCGCAAGCTGCTGGCGAATGGAGCCGACCCGGGCGCAATCAAGCAGGCGGCGAAACAGGAAAAGCAGAAGGTTGCGCAGGTCGTCGAAAACAGCTTTCGCAAGCTGGCCGCTGAGTTTCACAAGGTCAAGTCTCCCATGTGGACTGCCGGACACGCGAAGCAATGGCTAGGCAATCTCGACAAATACGCCATGCCCATTATTGGCGACCGCCCGATTACAGAGATTGAGCCGATGGACGTGATGCAGATCATGCGGGATATGGAATCGCAGGGCATCTACGAAACCCGCGACCGCCTGCTGCAAACCATCGGTGCTGTGTTCAAGTACGCGATGGCAACAGGGCGAGCAAAGACAAATCCGGCGGATGTGCGCATCGCACTGGCCGAGCGCCCCGAGGTCGAGAACTTCGCCTGCATTTCCCCGACTGAGCTGCCCGAACTCCTGCGAGCCGTAACCGAATACGAAAGTATGTCCAAGGTTTCGCCGATTGCCATATCCGCCTTGCGCCTGCTGATGCTGACCGCCACCCGTACCAGTGAGGTGCGTTATTCAAAATGGGCAGACTTCGACCTTGAGGCCGGATGCTGGGTAATCCCTGAAGAGCAAACCGGACGCAAGGGCAAGAAGGGCAAACGCAAATCTCACGCCGTGCCGCGATCCACCCAAGCCGTCAAAATTCTGCGCGACCTGTACCCCATCACGGGGCAAGGTGAGCTGTATTCCCGAATCGCAACCGCATGGGGCGGGTAATCAGTGAAAACACCGCACTGAAGATTATCGAAACCATCGGCTACAAAGGCCGCATGACCGGCCACGGCTTCCGCAGTCTTGCGCGCTCGATACTGGGCGATATGGGCTATCGCGGGGAGGTGCTGGAGGCGATGTTATCCCTTGCACTGGAAACCAGACGGTGGCGGCCTATGGCGCACGTCGTACTTTGACGAGCGGCGCGGGATCATGCAGCAGTGGGCGGATTATCTGGAAAAGGTGGAGCAGGGCGCAGAAGTGATACCGCTGCGCACGGTGGCATGAGCAATCAATCTGAACCGAATCCAATTGAGCTTGAACCCGGATTGGGTGCATGATACATTGCCGATATGAGAATTCTAGCCCTATCCACCTTGCGCGCCTTTTGGGAAGCGTACCCGCAAGCCAGGATGCCGCTGAGTCATTGGTATGCGGAAGCAAGCAGTGCGGACTGGGCAACACCTGACGCAATCAAGGCGGCGCACCGCAATGCCAGTTTTTTGGCGGATAACCGTGTGGTGTTCAACATCAAGGGCAACGATTACAGGCTGATCGTGAAAGTGCATTACAACCGCCGCATGATGTTTGTGCGCTTTGTTGGGACGCATGAGCAGTATGACGCGATAGACGCGGAAAGGATTTAGATGATGGAACTCAAACCGATTAGAACGGAAACGGAGTACCGCACGGCGCTAGCTGAAATCGAGCGGCTATTCGATGTGCCAGAGGATACGCCTGATGCAGACCGGCTGGAAGTGTTGGTCTTGCTGGTGGAGAACTACGAGGCCGCGCACTACCCGATAGCTGCACCCGACCCGATAGAGTTTCTGCTGTACGTCATGGAAAACCGGGGGATGGTGCGCAAAGACCTAGAGCCGTTTATCGGTACTCGCGGGCGGGTCGCGGAGGTATTGAATCGTGCGCGCCCCCTGTCTCTCGCCATGATTCGCCAGTTGTCGGACGGGCTAAAAATTCCCGCCGCCCTGCTGATCCAGCCTTACGAACTGCGCAACGCTGCATAGAACACCGCGCCCCTGACGCGGCATATTCAGGGAAAGCGGCGGCGTAACGACTTTGCTGCACCTAGCCCGACGGGGCGGATGCATGGAAACCCTTGCCATGCTGGTGCGGCATCTATTTGAGGGGGGAAGGGGTGGTTTTATGAAGGGCAAATTCCTTGTTAGATCGCAGATTGTTCATTCCGGTCAGTTGGTGATAGATGTTGCGGAAGCGGCCTGCATGAGCCATCAAGAAGCGGCTGAATTTATTTTAAAAGTGGTCGGCTGTAGCGATTCGCTCGGGGGATATGACATTAGTGGGAAAGGGATTCCTCGCCCACTTGGTAACAATGAGTTATGTGATTTGCTCGTTCGATGTCTAGAGTGCCTAGAAAATGCTAAAGAGACCAATGTGGAGTATGAGGAGGTTTACGAGGGTGTTGGCTTTTCTCATGCTCAAGCTGATGAGATTGTTGCTAAGGCTAGGGAGACCCTTGATCCGTATCCAGAGACTGAGGCGGAGAATTTTTGTGCCAAGCTTATTCCTTCCGCGCCTACCAATTCCAAACCTATAGCTTCGGGCAAGACTAACACGATTTATTCAACCAGCTGGCTATCCATCCAGCAAGACGCGATTGCCAAATTTTTCAATCCACGACGTAACCCAGATGCGAAGAAAGAGGAGGTGGTTGAATGGGTAAAGTCAGAGGCGAGTAGGGCGGGGGTGCACGATTCTGATCGTATGGCGGCGGCAATCTTCACCATTATCAAGCCTGAAAATCACAGCCCGAAAAAGAAAAGGGTGACACCCATAGATTGAGTGCTGGCAAGGGTTTCAGGACGGATGCCACCAAAAAACTGACTTGGGGCGGAAGCCATTCCGCCTGTACAGTGAAAAATTGATGTAGAAAATAGCAAGCCTCTCAACCGCTCTCACGGAGGCTTGCATGAATCAAACAGCACAACACCCAGCCGACTTCCTGCTTCGTCGCAGTGAAGTTGAACGCATCGCAGGATTATCCCGGGCATCCATTTATCGCTTAATCAAAGTTGGCAAATTTCCTGCACCCGTGTCACTGGGTACAGGATCGGTGCGACTGGAAACAGTCGTCGATTCTTGCTTGGCAAGCGAGCTTGGTCACAACTGGCGGGGGTGTGCGATGACCCTCCAAAATGGAAACGCCGCACAGGGTCTGCCAACCCCGGCGGCGCAAAATCAAGAACACTGCGCCCCGCTTCTGAACGACTGCCCGGCAGCAGTCAATCAGTTCATCTACTCAGAGCCATCCTCGGTGAAGGGGCGCACGCTAGGCGCATTTCTTCGCGGCGAACGTCTTGCCCACTTGGACTGCTGGAAGCGTTTTGGCAGTGCCAGACTTGCGCACCATGTGCATCGACTGAGAAAGGCTGGCTGGCCTGTTGAGATGGTCGAGCAAGCCGTTGTAACCAGCGATGCGAAGCGCGAGGCGTTGATCGGGGTCTACTTCCTCACGCAGCAAACCATCGAGACAGCCGGTGAGCGCGGCCAGCGATATGCGGAGGAGTGCGCGCGGGTTGAACTTGATCGGAGGGCTGCGTGATGCCTGCGACAAGGATGCCCTGTGGGAGCATGTCTCCCGAGTGGGAGGCTGCGCGTCGTTTTGCTGTGCTGATTCCACTTCGGCATGACAAGCGGCGCGCGGTTTCGATCATGATTCTCCTGCTGAAAAGCGCACTGGCGGAGGTGAGCCAGTGAGCGTTACGGCCATGTCGCGGGTGTGGGAGTTGTTCCCTGCCGGAGGCTCAGAACTGCTGGCGATGTTGGCATTGGCAGACTGGTCTGATGACGATGGTCGCTGCTGCGGTCTTGGTGGTTGCGCATCCTCAGTCCGAGGGGAAATATGCCGCAGTGCCGATGCGCAATGACGGGGCGAACGGAGTGCAGAATGCTTGGTCTCCGGGCAAGAACTATGTGCCACTGATGGAGCAAGTGGGCAGTCCTGCCCCTGTTACGGCCCGGTCGGCTGATTTGCCCAGCCCCTTGCGGCGCGAGAACATCATCGCTCGTTTCGCGCACGCACTCGGTACGAATGTTTACGAAGGGCGCGTGAGCGGTAAGCGGTTGGGCTATTTCCGCTCTGACGTGGAAGACGTGCGTATCAAGAACGCTAACGACATCGAGGTGACCGCACATGAAGTGGCACACCTCATGGATCATCGTATCCCCGAGATCAAGCGGACCTATCTGTCTGACCCAGAACTGGCGAGTGAGCTGAAGGATGTCAGCTATGACAAGTCGAACGTCTAGGAGGGATTCGCCGAGGCTGTACGCCTGTTCCTGACTCAGCCAGAGGCACTGGAAGCGCGAGCGCCCAAGACACACGACTGGCTGAATGGCCTTGTGGGTACGCATCCGTATGGTGCGGCGCTGAAGCGTGCTCAGGCAGATATGACGGGATGGTTCGGGTAGGATGCCCTGAACCGCGCCAGATCGAAGATAGGGGCGGAGTCGTCCCTGTCTGAGTACACGCACAGATTCTGGGACAAGTTCCGTCAGAGTACGGTCGATGACTTGCACGGAGTCTATGCGATGGAGCGCGACCTGACGGGGAAGAGCAGCCCGACCGGTGCGTATGAGTCGGCCAGACTCTCCAGATCTTCGGCCAGCATCGCCGATGGTGCGGTGCGATTCGGCTATCCGGTTAAGCGTGCTGATGGGTCTTTCAAGTTCGCGGGGAAGGGGCTGGAGAAAATCATGCGGCCAGTTTCCGAAAGCATCGAGGACACCTTGCTGTACTTTGTCGGGCGGTCATCCAATGAACTGCTGGCTCAAGGGCGGGAGCATCTGTTCACTCGTGGCGAGGTGGATGCGATGCTCGCCAGAACACGTTATCACGCAGTCTCAAGAAGCCTCGCAAACCCGTATGGCATATAGCTTTAGCGGGTTTTTTATTGCTTTCGGCGTCAACAACCCATGACGGCGCTGCGCTCTGATTTTTGTCGGTACATTTGACGGCATCTCGAAAAACGAGAAGGCGCAAAGTGGTGGATGCTTGCATCAGGCTGTTCCGGGAGTGGAGCTTCAGTATCCTCGGCTAGGGCGCTGCATCCTACTGTGCGTGCCAGTCATCGCTGGCACGTCCCGCAATAAAAACTCGACCGTTGCCCTTGTTTGATCTGAAGGATGGCGCTGCCGCAGCAGCGGCAGGGCTGTCCGTTACGGGCATACACCCAGTAACTCTGCTGAAAATACCCCGGTTCGCCGCTGGCGTTGACGAAGTCGCGCAGGGTGCTGCCGCCTTGCACGATGGCTTCAGCTAGGGTTTCTCGTATGGTCTGGGCGAGTCGGGTGCAACGCGCCCGGCTGAGTTTTTTCGCAGGCAGGGTGGGCACGATGCCTGCGCGGAACAGGGCTTCGTTGGCGTAGATATTGCCGACGCCGACCACGACGTGGTTGTCCATGATGAGCAGTTTGATGGCGCTGCTGCGGGAGCGGCAGGCTTGGTAGAGCGTGTCGCCGTCGAAGCCGTCTTCCAGTGGCTCCGGGCCGAGCGCGGCCAGCAGCGGGTGCTGTGCCGGATCGCCGCTGTGCCATAACACCGCGCCGAAGCGGCGCGGGTCGCGCAACCGCATCAGCTGGCCGCTGTCGAGCAGCAGGTCGAAGTGGTCATGTTTCTCTGGGGGCGTGGCGGCGGGCAGGATGCGCAGGCTGCCGGACATGCCGAGATGCAGGATGAGCGTGCCGGTGTCGCATGTTGCGAGCAGGTATTTGGCGCGGCGGTCGAGCCTGTGCAGCATTTGCCCCGTCAACAGTTCGGACAGTTCAGTGGGGATGGGCCAGCGCAGTTTGGGCTGGCGGATGGTCACGCCGCTGATGCGTTGGCCGACGAGGTGAGGGGCTAAGCCGCGTCGGGTGGTCTCGACCTCGGGCAACTCAGGCACGGCGTCGCCACCAGAGCCAGATGCCGACGGCTACCAGCAGGATGGGCAGGATGAGCAGCAGGCTGAAGCCGATCACGCCGAGCTGGGTGCGGCTGAGCGAGAGGGTGTCGTCGCGCACGGCGCGCGGCTGGGTGGCGATGAGGTGGTCTTCCGCCGAGAGCCAGTTGACCAGATTGATGCCGAGGTCGAGGTTGCCGCCGTTACCGGAGAAAGTGTTGGCGAGGAAGGAGCCGCTGCCGACTGCGACGATGCGCTGCTCGCGCTCGTTGACGTTGCGGGTCAGCGCCAGTGCGATGACGGCCGGGCCGGGCGTGTCGCGGTTCTTGTCGAAGCGGGCTTCGCCTTGCGGCAGGGCGGTGCTGATCCAGCCGCGCGGGGCGGCCTCCACCAGTACGCTGTGTTGCCAGTCATGGTTCTCATCCCACAGGATGGGGCGGGCGTAGGGGAAGACGGTGATGAGACTGAAGTCGCGGGTGGCGGCGTGCGGCGGGTAGCCGGAGGCCAGAGCCCAAGTGGCGGGGACGCGCTGCTCCCGCGCGGCGGGGTCGATGACGATGCCGGGTGTCAGCACCAGCCCGAGTTGCTCGGCCAGCGGCTCCAGTCCGTGCGGCGGTTCGTTGTCGAGCAGCCAGAGCAGGTTGCCGCCGTGCTCGACATAGCGCAGCAGTTTGTCCGCCTCGCCGGGCATCCAGTCCACCTGCGGCTGAGTGATGACCAGCAGGCTGGCATTCTCTGGTACGTCCTGTGCCAGCGAGAGGTTGAGGTTGCCGATGCGGAAGCCGTTCTGCGTCAGCCGGTTGCCGAATTCGCCGAGGTCGTGGTTGGCGCGGCCATCCAGCTTGCGTTCGCCGTGGCCGTCGAGATACATCACCAACTCGTGCTTGCGATGTGCAAGCCGCAGCAGGGCGCTGGTCAGCGTCTGCTCGTTGAGCGAACTCAGCTTCTCGCGCCGTCCGGCGTATTCCACCAGCATCTCGCCGTTCAGCTGTGCGCCAGCCTGTCGCGCCAGTTCGGGATGTTGTACCGGGTCGATGAAGTTCAGCGCGATGTCAGGTTTGTAGCGCTGGTAGCGCTCGACGAATTCGCGGATGAGCTTGCGCAGGTCGTGCTGTTCGGCGTCCTGCTCGGTGGCGTAGACGGTGATGCTGATCGGGCCGTTCAGTTGCTTGAGCGTATCCACGCTGTTCTGGGTCAGGCTGTTGTCGCTGCTCTGGGTCAAGTCCCACTGGCGGTGGTGCTGGTCGGCCAGATGGCCTAGGCCTAGGGTGGCGGCGAGCAGAGCGAAGGCGAGCAGGAAGCGCAAGGGGCGCGAGCGGAGCGGTCTCATCTTCCTCCCTGACGGTTGCCTTGCAGGCGGAAGATGGTCAGCAGCAGGAAGGTGGCGGTGAATAGCAGGAAGAAACCGAGGTCGGCGCTGTCCAGCAGCCCGGCGTTCAGTTTTCTAAAGTGGAAGGCGGGCGAGAGTATGTGCCAGAGCGCATGTTCGTCCGAGGCGGTGACATCTATCATCCATAGGCCGAGTAGGCCGGCCAGTCCGCCGATGGCGGCGACGAGGGGCTGCGAGGTCAGCGCCGAAACGTAGATGCCGAAGGCGGCATAACTCATGACGATGAGCAGTAAGCCGAGCAGATTGGCTAACAGCAGCCCCCAGTCCAGCGCCGTGCCGACACCCAGCGTGGCGACCATCAGCAGGCTGGTGCAAACGATGAGGGCGAGGAAGGCCAGTAGTCCGCAGAATTTGCCCAGCACCAGTTGCGTGTTGGAGACGGGCGAGGAGAGCAGCAGCGCCAGCGTCTGGTTGCGGCGCTCTTCGGCGAAGGCGCGCATGGTGAACAGCGGGATCAGCACCATCAGCAGCAGGGAGACCATGTCGAACATCGGCGCGGCGACCCAAGCGGTGACACCGGGTGGATTGGCGAGCAGCGCCAGTTGCGGCTGGACTTGCAGCCAAGCGTCGAGCCGCGCCAGATAGCTCCAAGCCAGCAGGAATTGCAGCACGCCCAGCATGAACCAGGACGAGGGCAGCGAGAACAGGCTGTGCAGTTCGCGGGCGGCGAGGATGCGGATCATGGCGCGGGCTCCTCTTCGGTTTCGGTGATCTGCATGAAGGCTTCTTCCAACGAGGCGGTATCGCCGTATTCGGCCATGTGGGCGCGCGTGTCGCTGTAGATCAGCTTGCCGTCGCGCATGATCTCCACCCGGTCACACAGGGTCTCGACCTCGGTCAGCAGATGGGTGGAAAGGATCACGCTGTGGGTGTCGCCCAGCTCGCGGATGAGCGCGCGAATGTCGCGCAGTTGCGCTGGATCGAGGCCTACGGTCGGCTCATCCAGAATGATGATGTCGGGCTGGTGGATGATGGCCTGCGCGATGCCGACGCGTTGCTGGTAGCCTTTGGAAAGCGTGGCGATCAGCTTTGGACCCATCTCGTTCAGCCCGCAGCGATATTTGGCGTCGGCGAGCGCATCGGGGAGGGTGTCCGGTGACACCCGGCGCAGCTTGGCGGCGAAAGTCAGGTAAGCGTCCACTGACAGTTCGCGGTAGAGCGGCGGCACTTCGGGCAGGAAGCCCAGTCGGCGCTTGGCCTGCATCGGCGCACGCAGCAGGTCGAGGCCGCAGATCTCGATCTCGCCGCTGTCGGGCGTCAGGATGCCGGACAGCATTTGCAAGGTGGTGCTCTTGCCTGCGCCATTGTGGCCCAACAGCCCCAGCACTTCGCCGCGCTTGAGCGTGAGCGAGACATCCTGTACCACCGGATATTGGCCATAGTGGCGCGTCAGGTTGCGGGCGATCAGCGTAGTGGCGTCTGGGGCGGGGCTGGACAAGATGTCGGGCGGTACTGGTTGTGAGTTGAGTTGAATATAACCTAATATGTGGCCTGACACCAAAAGCCGATCATCATGAATTTCAAATACGCCGCGCTCCTCTCTGCCCTGTTGTTGACTGCCTGTGCTCAAGCCCCGCAACGCCAGACACCTCTTGCTCCTGAAAAACCGATGCCACCCGAGCAGCCGGTCACGGTCGCGCCTGAGCAAAAGCCGGAGGCTGCGTTGCCCAAACAGGAGCTTAGCGAAGAGGTGCTGTATGAGTTCGTGATGCTGGAGTTGGCCAGCCAGCGCGGGCACACCGAGATGGCGTCACAGGTGGCGCTGGATCTGGCGAAGAAGACGCGCGATCCGCGCATCGCCAGCCGGGCGGCGCAGTTGGCTTTCGAGTCGCGTCAGATGGATCGTGCGCTGGAGGCTTTCCGCTTGTGGCAGGAACTGGAGCCGACCTCCTTGCTGTCGAAGCGGATGCTGATCTCGATGCTGCTTTCCGGCGGGAAATTGGATGAGGCGCGTCCGCTGCTGGTGAGTCTGCTGGCGACGGACAAGGGCAACGCAGGCCATATCTTCATGCAGATCAATCCGATGCTGACGCCGTACCCGGACAAGCTGAGCGTGTTGAGCTTGGTGCGCGAATTGGCTGTGCCGTATCCTCAGGTGGCCGAGGCGCACTGGGTGGTGGCGCAAGCGGCGCTGGCCAAGGGCGAGTTGATCTTGGCGCTGGCCGAGGTGCAAAAGGCGCGCGAACTGCGCCCCGACTGGGATGCGGCGCTGGTGCTGGAGGCGCAGGTGTTGATGCGCAGCAAGCCGGATACGGCGCTGGACAATGTCAGCCGCTATCTTGCCAAGAATCCCGGCGCGCGCGAAGTGCGCCTGTTTTATGCGCGTGCGCTGCTGGAGCAGAAGCAGTACGCCCAGTCGCGTGAGCAGTTTCGGCAGATTCTGGCAGGCGGCGAAGACAATACCGAGATCGCGCTCGCCGTGGCGCTGATCTCGGTGCAGATGAACGAGCTGGACGAGGCCGAGGGCCAGTTGAAACAGCTGCTCGCCAAGGGCGGCAGGCATCAAGGGGCGGTGAATTTCTATCTGGGGCAGTTGAGCGAGGCCAAGCAGCGCGATGGTGAGGCGCTGGCTTATTATCAGCAGGTGGCCGAGGGCGAGAATCTATATTCGGCGCAGTTGCGGGCGGTCTTTCTGCTCAACAAGGCAGGCAAGCTGGATGCGGCGCGTGCCCAAGTGCACAAGATACAGTCTGCCAACAACCAGCAACGCGGCCAATTGGTGTTGATCGAGGCGCAGTTGCTGGAAGAAGCAGGTCAGTATGTGGCGAAATATCAGGTGCTGACGCAGGGTCTGGAGAAGTTGCCGAATCATCCTGAGTTGCTTTACGACGCTGCGATGACGGCGGAGAAACTGGGTCGGTTGGATATTTTTGAGCAACAGTTGCGCAAGCTGATTCAGATTCGTCCCGATTCGGCACAAGCCTATAACGCGCTGGGTTACGGCTTTCTGGAGCACAACATGCGGCTGGAAGAGGCGCTACAACTGGTGCAGAAGGCTAATCAGTTGGCGCCGGACGACCCTGCGATTCTGGATAGCGTGGGCTGGGGCTATTTTCGCGCAGGCAAGCTGACCGAGAGTCTGAGCTATCTGCGCCGTGCCTTTGCCGCCAATCCTGATCCCGAGATCGCTGCGCATCTGGGCGAGGTGCTGTGGACCAATGGCGAAAAGTCCGAGGCGGACAAGGTGCTGCGCGATAGCTTGGCGGCGCATCCCGGCAACGCGGTGCTGCAAGCGGTCATCAAGCGCCTGATGCCTTGATGTTGCGGAGAGTCTTTCTTGCGCTGTCGCTGGCGGTCTGGCTTGCGGGATGCGCCCAACTGCCATCTTCGCCGCAGCCGGTGGCGGTCACGCGCGCAGTCGGTCAGTCTTTCGTGCTCAGCGGGCGCATGGCGGTGCGGCATCACGGCGAGCGCACCTCGGTCAATCTGCGCTGGGTGCATCAGGCCGATGGCGACGACATCCTGCTGATGGCTCCGCTGGGGCTGACCGTCGCACATATTCAGCGCAATGCGCAAGGTGTGGTGCTGGAGGCGGGCGACAAGCGTTATCAGGAAACCGATACTGAGCGGCTGATGGATAAGGTCATCGGCTGGCATCTGCCGCTGGACGAGTTCTACGCATGGGTGATGGCGCGGCCCTATCCGACTACGCCGTTCGAGATCGAAAAGAACGAATTGCAGCAGATCAGTTGGCTGCGGCAGGACGGTTGGGCGATCCGCTACCAGCGCTTTCTCGGTGCAGAGCCGGACAGTCTGCCGCAGAAGATGTGGATGAAGCACGACGATATGGATTTGCAACTGGTGGTGGATGAATGGGAGATGACCGGACAATGAAGCAGCTCACTGCCCCCGCGCCGGCCAAGCTGAATCTGTTTCTGCATGTGGTGGGGCGTCGCGCCGACGGCTATCACCTGTTGCAGACGCTGTTTCGTTTCATCGACTTGAGCGACACCTTGCATTTCACGTTGCGCGACGATGGCGTGGTGCGGCGCGTGAACGAGGTGGCGGGGGTGCCGGAAGCCGACGATTTGTGCGTCCGTGCGGCGAGTCTGTTGCAGCGCGAGACCGGCTGTGCACTGGGTGTGGAGATCGGCGTGGACAAGCGCATTCCCATGGGCGGTGGCTTGGGCGGCGGCAGTTCGGATGCGGCGACCACCTTGCTGGCGCTCAATCGGCTGTGGCAGCTCGGCCTGCCACGTACGAGGCTGATGCAACTCGGGTTGACGTTGGGGGCGGATGTGCCGGTGTTCGTGTTCGGCGAGAATGCGTTCGCCGAGGGCGTGGGCGAAGAATTGCAGGCCTATCCGTTGCCGGCAGCGTGGTATGTGGTGCTCTTTCCACCGGTGCATGTGCCGACGGCAAAGATTTTTACTCACCCGGAATTGACACGGGATTCGATTTCCCTCACAATTCGCGGCCTCAAAAAGACGGGGTTGAAAAACGACTTGCAGCCAGTAGCGTGTAAGCTGTTTCCCGAGGTGGCGCAACACTTGGTTTGGCTGGAGCGGTATGCTCCGGCGATGATGACAGGATCAGGTGCTTGTGTGTTCGCCGGCTTTGCCAGCGCAGAGGATGCGCAGGCGGTGTTGGAGAGGTTGCCGCCGACTATGCGTGGAGTTGTCGCGCAAGGATTGTCTCGCCACCCGTTGCATGACTGGGTGAGCGACTAAAATTTATTGGGGAGTCGCCAAGTGGTAAGGCACCGGATTTTGATTCCGGCATTCGTAGGTTCGATCCCTACCTCCCCAGCCACTTTTCGATGGGCGGTTCCGCCCATTTTATTTTTGCGTGAGAGGTACACATGTCCCGCGACATGATGGTATTCACCGGTAATGCCAATCCCAGACTGGCCGAGAAGGTCGTACATCATCTGGGTATGGAGTTGGGTCAAGCCAACGTCGGACGTTTTTCTGACGGCGAGGTGATGATCGAGATTCTGGAGAATGTGCGCGGCAAGGATGTGTTCGTGCTGCAATCCACCTGCGCCCCGACTAACGACAGTCTGATGGAAGTGATGGTTATGGTGGATGCGCTCAAGCGCGCTTCCGCAGGTCGCATCACTGCTGCGTTGCCGTACTTCGGTTATGCTCGTCAGGATCGTCGTCCACGTTCCGCTCGTGTCGCGATTACCGCCAAGGTGGTGGCGGACATGCTGACCGGCGCAGGCGTCGATCGCGTGCTGACGATGGACTTGCACGCCGACCAGATCCAAGGTTTCTTCGACGTTCCCGTCGACAACATCTACGCTGCTCCCATTCTGCTGGGTGACGTGGTGAGTTGCAACTACCCCAATCTGGTTGTGGTGTCGCCCGACGTCGGCGGTGTGGTGCGCGCCCGTGCGCTGGCCAAGCGCATCGACGCCGATCTGGCCATCATAGACAAGCGCCGCCCGAAACCGAACGTCGCCAAGGTGATGAACATCATCGGCGAAGTCGCTGGTCGCACCTGTCTCATCATGGATGACATGGTGGACACCGCCAACACCCTGTGCGAAGCCGCCGCTGCGTTGAAGGCCAAGGGCGCGGCCAAGGTCGTGGCTTACTGTACGCACCCCGTGCTGTCCGGCCCCGCCATCGAGCGCATCGAAAATTCGGCGCTGGACGAACTGGTCGTGACCGATTCAATCCCGTTGCGCGAAGCGGCGCTGGCCTGTGGGCGCATCCGCCAATTGTGTATCGCTGAGTTGCTGGCCGAATCCATTCGCCGCATCCACGCCGAGGAATCGGTCAGCTCTTTGTTCATGGATTGATTTTTTGCGGCGACCACTCTGGTCGCCGCGCAACTTGGGATCGTCTGGTCGCGGACGATCCTGTTTTTCTGGAGAAGTGAAATGACCATCGAAATTATTGCAACAAGTCGCACAGCGCAAGGAACGGGTGCGAGCCGCCGTCTGCGCAGAACCGGTCGCGTTCCTGGCATCGTTTACGGCGTAGGTGATGCCGTTGCGATCGAACTGGATCACAACAACCTGTATTACGCACTGCGTAATGAAGCGTTCCACGCTTCCATCCTGTCGCTGAACCTGAACGGCAAGGCTGAGTCCGTACTGTTGCGCGACTTCCAGATGCACCCGTACAAGCAACAAGTGCTGCACATCGACTTCCAGCGCGTCGACCTGAACAAGGCCATGCACACCAAGGTTCCTTTGCACTTCACCAACACTGAAGTAGCTCCGGGCGTGAAGCTGGGCGGCGGCATCGTCAACCACGTGCTGAACGAACTGGAAGTGGTCTGCCTGCCAGGCGTGCTGCCAGAGTTCATCGAAGTTGACCTGAGCAACCTGCAACTGGGTCACTCCATCCACGTTTCCGACATCAAGCTGCCAGCTGGTGTTGCACTGGCTGGTCACCACCACGCAGCTGACGCTGTGGCCACCATCCAAGTGCCGCGCGGCGCTGGCGAAGCGGCTACTGCTGAAGCGTAATCCGGCGATAGCCAGAGGGGAACCCGCCCGCGTGCAAGCGCTGGCGGGTTTTTTAACTTATGACGACTGAAATCCGACTGATCGTAGGCTTGGGTAATCCGGGCAAAGAATATCAAGACACGCGCCACAACGCCGGCTTCTGGTGGGTGGACGAATTCGCCCGCACGCACGGCCTTAACTTCAAGGTTGAGAGCAAATTCCATGGTCTGGTCGCGCGCGGCACGGTGCATGGGCGCGAAGTCTGGCTGCTCAAACCGCAGACCTTCATGAACCTGAGTGGACGTGCCGTCCACGCTGTGGCGCAGTTCTACAAGATCGAGCCGGCGCAGATACTGGTGGTACACGACGAACTCGATCTGCCGCCGGGCGCGGCCAAACTGAAGCTGGGCGGCGGCCACGGCGGGCACAACGGCCTTAAGGACATCGCCGCTCACATGAGTCCCGCCTATTGGCGCTTGCGCCTAGGCATAGGCCATCCCGGCGACCGCGCACAAGTCTCCAACTACGTCCTCAACGCCCCGCGCCGCGAAGAAGCCGACCTCATCGCTGCTGCATCAGAAAAAGCCCAAACCGTGGCGCAACTCATCATCGAAGGCAAACAAGAAGCGGCGATGCTCAAGCTGCACAGTGCGTAGGATGTGCTGAGGCACGAAGCGCATCGTAACAGCGATGCGCCTTGCGGCACATCCTACGGAGATGGGTAGGATGCGCTGACGAAGGAAGCGCATCATTGAAACTGATTATCGCCGAGCCTATATTCCCGGAGCATGTTGGTTTTTTACGGTGAATCTGGCGCAGCGCCGGGGTAATCGGCTGTTGGTGGATCATATCGACTTGCTGCGCGAGGCGTTCGTGACGGTGCGGGCGCGCTATCCTTTTCGGTTGGATGCGGTGGTGGTGTTGCCGGAGCATTTGCATTGTTTGATGACCTTGCCGCCGGGGGATGCGGATTTCTCAACGCGCTGGAATCTAATCAAAGGGCATTTTTCCCGCGCGCTGGACAAAGGCGAGCCGGTTTCGGCCAGCCGCCGCAAACGGCGTGAGCGGGGCATCTGGCAGCGGCGGTTTTGGGAGCATCTCATCCGAGATGAGACGGACTTCAATCGCCATGTCGATTACATCCATTGGAATCCGGTGAAGCACGGTTGGGTGGCGCGAGTGGAGGATTGGCCGTATTCAAGTTTTCACGATTACCAGCGCCAAGGCGTTTATCCGCCCGGATGGGCGGGCGCGCAGGGGGAGCTTGAGGCGGGGGAAGGAAGCAATGATGCGCAATGATGCACGGAGGCACATCACCGATGCGCCTTACGGCGCATCCTACCCCTCTTCGTAGGATGCGCTGACGGAGGAAGCGCATCAATGAAGCTTCATTGAGCGCTTCGATGCAATGCTTCAACGAGCTTCGATGGCGTGTTGATGCGCCTCTCGGCGCATCCTACTGATAGCGCAGCGCCTCGATCGGTCTGAGCAGTGAGGCTTTGCGGGCGGGATAAAGTCCGAAGAACACGCCGACCGCGACCGAGACACCGAAAGCCAGCACGATGGGTTGGGCGGTGATGCTGACGGGGATGGCAGCGACTTGTCCGACGACTTGCGCCAGCCCCACGCCGATGAGGATGCCGATCACGCCGCCGGTGACGGTGATGATGATGGATTCAAGCAAGAATTGGGTGAGGATGGTGCGGCGGTCGGCACCGATGGCCATGCGGATGCCGATCTCGCGGGTGCGCTCGGTGACGGATACCAGCATGATGTTCATGATGCCGATGCCGCCGACGAACAGCGAGATGGAGGCGATCGCCCCCAGCAGCAGCGACAACATGCCGGTCACTTCCGATGCCGTTTCGGCGACCGAGGTCATGTTGGTCACGCCGAAATCGTTTTCGGCGTTCTCGCGGATATGGTGGCGCTGGCGCAGCAGGGCGGAGATCTGGCGTTCCAGCGCGTTCAAACCCTCAGCGTTCTCCGCTTTCACCATGATCATGCTGACCGAGCTGCGGAAGGGGCCGCCCAGCAACTGGCGTTGCGCAGTGGTGATGGGCACGATGATGGAGTCGTCCTGATCGCGCCCATCCATGCTTTGGCCTTTTTTGCTCAGCACGCCGATCACAGTGAATGGCAGATTCTTCACACGGACGACCTGCCCGATGGGGTCTTCGTCGCCGAACAGGTTGTCGACCACCTTTTGTCCCAACACGGCGACCCGGGTGGCGCTGTTGATGTCGGATTCGGACAGCCCGCGTCCTTGCTCGATCTCCCAGTCGCGCAGCTCCAGATATTCGGCGTTGACGCCGAGCGCGTAGCTGTTCCAGTTGTTCGGCCCGTAGACCAGTTGCACGAAGCCGGTGGAGATGGGCGAGGCGTAGAGCGTGGGCGGCAGCTCACGGATGGCCGCGACATCACCCAGCGTTAGCGTGGGGATGCCGCCCATGCCGCTGCGCACGCCGCCGGAACGCGATGAGGCGGAGTTGACGATGAGCAGGTTCGCGCCCATCGAGTTGATCGAACCGATGACTTTCTGCTGGGTGCCCTGACCGATGGACACCATCAGCACCACCGCCGCCACGCCGATGGTGATGCCCAGCGCGGTGAGGAAGGTGCGCAGGCGGTTGGACAGCATGGCTTGCCAGGCTTCGCTGAGCAGGGTGGCGATCATGCCTCGACTCCATGGAAATCAGCGACCGCGCCATCGTAAGCCAGCAGCCCGTCTTTGAGATAGACCAGCCGCTGGGCGTAGCGCGCCACGCTCATGTCGTGGGTGACCAGCACGATGGTGATGTGCTGATCGCGATTGATGCGCTGGAACAACTCCATGATCTCGCGCCCGGTATGGCTGTCGAGGTTGCCGGTCGGCTCGTCGGCCAAGATCAAACTGGGGCGGGTGACCAGCGCGCGGGCGATGGCGACGCGCTGCTGCTGGCCACCGGAGATGCGGGTGGGCAGCGAAGCGACCAGATGCCCCAGTCCGACCTGCCCCAGCAGATCGGTGGCGCGCGCCAGCCGCTCCGCCTTGCCGATGCGCTGATACACCAGCGGCAGCGCCACGTTGTTGCCCAGACTCATGCGCGGCAACAGGTTGAAGCCTTGGAACACGAAGCCGATGACTTGGCCGCGCAGCCGCGCCAGCTCAGGTTCGGGCAGCGTGCCGATGTCGGTGGCGTTGAGCAGATAGTGCCCGCCGCAGGGGATGTCCAGACAACCCAAGATGTTCATCAGGGTGGACTTGCCCGAGCCGGAGGGCCCCATCACAGCGACGAACTCGCCCTTGGCGACCTTCAGCGAGATGCCTTTGAGCACAGCCACCGCACCGGCGTCGGTGAGGTAGTCCTTGGTCAGTGCGTCGAGTTGAATGACGGGCGGCATCACTGCAAGCGGATCGGTGGGGCGGGGGCTTTGCTATCGGCGGATTTGCCGGACTGGGTATCTTCCACCACCACCGCATCGCCCGCCTTCAACTCGCCTTTCACGATTTCGGAGTATTTGCTGTCGGACGCGCCCAGCAGCAGCGGCACTTGCTTGAGCTTGCCCGCCTCCAGTACATAGAGGCTGCCGCGCAGCGTGCCGGGTTGCGGCGGCAGGCCCTTCTTTGGTGCGCCGTCTTTCTTGGGGCGTTCGCCGTTCTCTGGGCGGAAACGCAGGGCCGCGTTCGGCACTTTCAGGACTTCGGATCTTTCAGCCGTGACGACGCCGACATAAGCCGTCATGCCCGGCAGCAGTAGATTGTCCGGGTTGGCGACGTCGATCACTACGTTGTAGGTGACGACGTTCTGCAAGGTGGTGGGGTTGAGGCGGACTTGGCGTACCTTGCCGCTGAATTGACGACCGGGAAAGGCGTCCACGGTGAAGCTGGCGGGCTGGCCGCTGCGGATGCCACCGATATCAGCCTCGGCGAAGCTGGAGTTGATCTGCATCTTGGAGAGGTCTTGCGCGATCTGGAACAGCACGGGGGCCTGGAACGAGGCGGCGACGGTCTGGCCCACGTCGATCTGGCGCGATACGACCACGCCCGAAACGGGGGAGCGGATCTCGGTGTAACTCAGATTGGTGCGGTCACGCATGGCTTGCGCCTGCGCCAGTGCGAGTTGCGCCTTGGCCGCTTTCAACGCTTGCACGGCGGTGTCGAGCTCCAGTTTGGTGGCGTATTCCTGCGCGTACAGGCCGCGCATCCGCGCTTCGTTGAGTTGCGCCAGTTCCAGTGCCGCGCGGGCGCTTTCCACGCTGGCGGCGGTCTGTTGCACTTGGGCTTCGTTCAGCGCCGGATCGAGCTCCAATAGCACTTGTCCGGCGCGGACGTGATCGTTGAAGTCGGCATGGATGCGTTTGACGATGCCGGAAACCTGCGAACCGACGCTGACCAGTGTCACCGGGTTGAGCGTGCCGTTGGCCGAGACGACTTGCGTGATGTTGCCGCGCTCGATGGCTTCTGTAGTGTAGCGGTTAGCGGACGAGCCGGTTTTCGGGAGCAGCCACCAGCCAACTGCGGCTAGGGCAACGATGCCGAGTGCGGCATACAGGCTGCGTTTGGCAAAAGGTGAGAATGTCATGCGGGTGTCTTAGGGGCGAGTTTCAAGTTGGGTCATATCCAGTTGGCCGATGGCCTGAGTCAGCGCGAAACGGCTGGATTGAAAGGCGTAGCGTGCGGCGATGTGTTGCTGGCGGGCGCTGGCCAGCGTGGTCTGTGCGGTCAGTACGTCGAGGATGTTGCCCAGTCCTGCTTTGTAGCGCCCGGTGATCATCTTTTCCGATTGTTCGGCAGCGGCAAGCAGATCGTCTGCCGAGCGCAGGGCTTGGCTGTTGGTCTGCAATGTCTGCCAAGCCCTCCATACATCGAGGGCGATCTGGTTGGCGATGCGGTCACGGTCGGCGATGCGGCTCTCCAACTGGGCTTCGGCGGCACGCGTCTGATAGGTGGTGCGCATCCCAGTGAAGAGTTGGACGCTGACCGAGACGCCGATGTTGTTCTGAAGGCTGCTGGGTGCGCCGGAATCGATGAGGCGGTTGCTGGAGGCGGAGATGCTGACGCTGGGTTTGCCCGCCGCTCGGGCTGCGGCGAGCTGGGCTTCGGCAGCCCTGATCTGCGCTTCTGCGGCGCTCAGGTCTGGGCGCTGACGTCGCGCTTGTTCGATCAATTCGCCCACGCCCTGTTCGGCGACCGGATCGGGGCGGCTCTCTTCCGCATTTGCCAACTCGAAAGGCTGGCTGGCATAGAAACCCATCAGGTTGGACAGCGTTCCTGCTGCGTTGATGGCGTTGCCTTCGGCGGTGATGCGATTGAGCGTAGCTTGCGACAGGGCGGTCTGCGCCTGCAATCGGTCAGCGGGCGTGGCGCTACCGTTCAGGTGGCGGGCTTGTGCCGCCGAGAGACTTTCGCGGGCGGAGGTTTCTGCGGTCAAAGTGGATTGCACACTGGCGCGCGCCGAAAGCAGAGAGAAATACGACTGTACGGCGTTCAGAAAGGTGGCTTGCAGTGTGGCGTCGCGCGTGGCGTTGGCGGCGAACAGTAGTTGCTTGGCGTTTTCGACGCTGGCGGCGCGGGAGCCGAAGTCGTAGAGCAGGTAATTGATGGAAATGCCGACGCTGCGGCTGCTGGCGCCAGCGGGGGCTTGGCCGCCAGCGCGGGTGACTCTTTGTGATTCGCTGCCGGTGAGCGAGAGCGTGGGCAGATAGGTCGACATGCTGCTGCCGATCTGTGCCGCTTGCGCGCGGGCGCTGGCCCACAGGCTGCGGGTCTGCGGGTTGTTGCACAGCGAGAGATCGACGATGCCGGTCAGCGTCAGCGGTTTATTGATCTGCTCCTTGTCGCAGCGGGCGGCGTCAGCGGTGGTGGCAAAACGGGGTGAAGTGAGGTCGCGCTCGGTGCCGAACGGGTCGATTGCGCCAAAGCTTTCGGCGTGCACTGGGTAGCTGCCGAGTAGCCAAGCCAATATGACGATGAGCGCGCGCTGCTTCATTGAAGGTTGCCCAATGTTGAGAGAATCCTGACGCGATTCTATCAGGCGAGGCTCAAGGGTCGCGCCGCGTTTTGTAGCGGATTTGTATCGCGGCGCGGCGGGCAGGTCAGACTTTGATGCGGCGCGCGCCGTTGAAACGGGGACGCCAGTAGCTGGAGTGGATGTTTTCCACGCGGATCTTGCCGCCGACGCGAGGAGCATGGACGAAGCGTGATTCGCCGATGAAGATGCCAACATGAGAGAACGCCCCCGTGGTGTGGAAGAACACCAAGTCGCCGGGGCGTAGTTCGGCGATGTTGATCGGTTCGCCGGAGCGGCTGAGTTCTCGGCTGGTGCGCGGCAGTTGCACGCGGGCGGTGTGCTCGAACACGTGCCGGACGAATCCGCTGCAATCGAATCCGCTGTCGGGTGATTCACCTCCCCATTGATACGGTGTGCCATCCAGACTCATGGCGTAGAAAGCCAAGTCGTTCAGGGTGATCTCCTGCGTACTCAGTCGCACGCTGTTGTCAGGTACCGGCGGCGGAGCGACCGTGGTGCTGCACGCACTGCACAGTAGCAAGAAGAGGAGGGGGAGGCGTTTTTTCATGGAGGCCAATTTACGGTAGAGTCCGGTGTCCTGTAAAGAGGAATGGACGAACGGTGAGCGCGAGAGGATGGGTGGTATGAGGAAAATATTGGTTTTGCTGCTATCGTGGCCTATATGCGTACAAGCAGAATTGGAAGTCGTCACCTTGCAGTATCGCAGTGCGGAGGAGATCTTGCCGGTGGTGCGTACCATGTTGGATCGTGACGGCGCTGCCAGCGGGATGAACAACCAACTCATCTTGCGGACTTCGCCAGCTAATCTTGCTGAGATACGAGTGTTGTTGCAAAGCATGGATACTCCTCCGCGCCGGTTGCGCATAACCGTATTGCAGGATGTAGACAGCACAACGCTGAATCGGTTGCGTGAAATTTCCGGCAGTGTCGCAGTCGGGCGTAATGCGCGGATTGGAATCGCGGCGGGCGCGGCAGGAGGCTTGCAGGTGGGCGTGGGGCAGGGCGCTAATCAGGTGCAGGCTCGAATGGTGGATGGCGAGAGCGCAGGTGTCGATCATAAGTCCCAACAGGTGCAAGTGCTGGAAGGTGCTCGGGCGCTGGTAAGGGTGGGGCAGGACGTTCCCACGGTTCAGCGCCAGATCATTCAGTCCCCGTGGCAGATGCAAGTGATCGAAAGTACGCAGTATCGGGATGTCGGCAGCGGTTTTTACGTCGTGCCACGCTTGAACGGAGAACGAGTGACGTTGGAGGTCATCAGTCAGAACGACAGTCTGGTGCAGCCGCAAAGCGGGAATGTCGTCACGCAGATTCAGCAGGTGAAGACTGAGGTGTCCGGTCGATTGGGTGAGTGGCTGGTGCTGGGTGAGTTGGGGCGGCAGTCGAGCGAAGATTCGCATACTTGGTCTGGTCGCAACGGGGTGCAAGTGCGTGAGCGGCGCAGCGTGTTGTTGAAGGTCGATGAGATCAAGTAGTCACGATCCTGTCACCGAGTTCACCGAGAATCTGTATTGAGTCGGGCGAAGTGAGGGGGATTTTCCCCTTTAATTGATCGATGGGAAGCGGCTCTTGTATCTAGCATGTAGGACAGTGAGACGAGTATATCTGGCATGTTGACCAGAAAAGTGTGGGTGTGCGGACTAAAGTATGCGGATTAGTTGCCGATACCCAGAGCAGTAAGGTGTGATTCTTCACGCGGAAGCCATGTGGCCGGAGCGATGTGAGCGATCAGTTGGATCAATTTTGACGTAGTAATAAGGAGCGTACCGTGGCCTCAATTATCACTGGAATGACAACAGCGCAGATCGCAGCGCTTTCTACGTCGCAGATCGCAATCCTCACTACCACAGATATGGCCGCCTTCACCACTGCTCAGCTCGGTGGCTTGACGACGGCTCAGATACAGGTGTTGACAACGCAGAATGTCGCGGCGCTCTCGGCGGTTCAGTTTCCCGCGCTAACCACATCTCAAATCACGGCGCTGACGACTCAGCAAGCGAATGCGCTTACGACGACGCAAGCGAGCGTGTTGACGACTACTCAGATCACCGGGTTGCAAACAGCGGATTTGGCGGTGCTGGGAACCACCCGAATCGCAGTGTTGAAGACAGCCGTCGTGGCGGCGCTGAACACCAGTCAGATCGTTGCACTGACCTCCAGTCAAGTGTCTGCGTTGACGACTGCTCAGGTTCGGGTGTTGGCAACGACGCAGGTACAAGCGTTGGAAGTCGCCGATGTGGCGGCATTGAAAACCACTCAAGTGGGAGCGCTGACCACGAATCAAGTCGTCGCACTGACGACGGCCCAAGCGGCCGCGCTGACATCAACGCAGACGGCAGCGCTATCGACCGCACAAGTTACGGCTTTGGAAACGGTCGATCTCGCCGTGTTGGGAACGGCGCAAGTGGCTGCGTTGACGACATCGGCTGTCGCGGTGATGACGACCAATCAAGTGAAGAGTCTGACCTCAGCCCAAGTGGCGGCATTGACGACTGCACAGTTGGCAAGCTTGACGACAGTACAGATACAGGCGCTGGAAACGGCGGATGTATTGGCGCTACGTACGGCGCAGGTGGCATCGCTGTCGACGACGCAGATCGCGGCCTTGACTACCGCCGCACAGATTCCAATCCTGACCACGGCGCAGATCGCCGTGTTGAAAACAACGCAGATTGCTGCGATGACTACAGGTCAGATACGGGCTTTGACCACTGCACAAGCTGCGGCACTGACGACTTCTCAGGCGGCGGCGTTGACTACCGCTCAAGTCGCGGCCTTGGAGACGGTCGATCTGGCGGTACTCAAGACGGGCGCGGTCGCAGCCTTGACTACGACACAACTTGCGGTTTTGAATACCGCCCAAGTTGTTGTGCTGAATACCGCTCAAGCGGCGGCATTGACGGTGACTCAGGTGGCTGCGTTGACGACAACGCAGCTTCAGGCGATGGAAACGACGGATGTGGCGGCGTTGACGACGACACAAATCGCCGTCTTGAGGACGACACAAGTAGCGGCGCTGACCACGAACCAAGTCTCTAATCTTGGTACCAATCAAGTCGCTGCGCTGACCACGGCCCAAGTGGTCGCGCTGACCACCGCTCAGGTGGTCGCGCTGAATACTGCTCAGGTATTGGCCCTGAAGGCGATTCAGTTGGCTGCCATGAGCACTACGCAGATCGCGAAGATCGACACGGTGGATGTGGCGGTACTTTCAACCGCGCAAATCAGCGCGTTGAAGACGACGCAGGTGGCAGCACTGTCCGTAGCCCAGATCGGAGCATTGAATAGCAGCAACACTGCGCAACTGGGCGCTTTGACGTCTACGCAAGTCAGTGCGCTGACGACAGCCCAACTCGCATCTTTGACATCGACCCAGTTGATCGTGCTGAACAGTTCACAGATCGCAGGGTTGACTGTGTCGCAGATCGGAGCGCTGACTACATCCCAGATTCAGAGTTTGACCACAGCTCAGGCTGCGGCGCTGACGGTTAACCAGATCAAGGCACTATCGACGACACAGGTTCAAGTGCTGGAGACCGTTGATCTTGCAGCATTGAAAACCACACAAATTGCGGCGCTTACCACCGACCAGCTGCTCGTTCTGAGTACGGGTACTCAGATTCCTGCGCTCACCACCGCTCAAGTTGCGGCTTTGACTACCAACCAGATCTCGACGCTCACCACGAGTCAGTTCCAAGCGTTGACGACAGCGCAGGCTGCGGCATTGACCTCGACGCAAGTGGCGGCCTTGACGACTTCGCAGGCTCCGGCGATGCAGCTCGCTGATTTGGCGGTAGTGGGTACAACCCAACTGGCGGCGTTGGGGACGACGGCTTTGGTTACTTTGACGACCAGCCAGATACAGGGTTTGACTACCGCTCAGACAGCTGCGCTGACGGCTCTTCAAATCGGGGCTTTGACTACAACGCAGATTCAGGCGATGGAGACCGCCGATGTGGCCGCGCTCAAGACGG
Organism: Nitrosomonadales bacterium; assembly: GCA_016234685.1. GTDB lineage: Bacteria > Pseudomonadota > Gammaproteobacteria > Burkholderiales > Gallionellaceae > Ferriphaselus. The sequence goes on along the minus strand of JACRAT010000030.1, from coordinate 48,097 downwards.
CTCAAGTGGCTGCGCTGAAGACAGCGCAGATCGCCGCGCTGACCACGAGCCAAACGGCACAATTCAGCACAGCACAAGTTGCTGCCTTGACGGTGGCTCAAGTCGGCGCACTGACGACGGATCAAGTGGTCGGATTGAGCACCGCTCAGACGGCGGCATTGACTGTCAGTCAAGTGGGAGGGCTTAATACCACTCAGATTCAGGTGATGGAAACGGTGGATGTGGCAGCCTTGACGACGGCTCAGGTCGCCGCGCTGAATAGCGCGCAGTTGACGTCGCTGACGACGGCTCAGATAGTTGCGCTGAACACAGCGCAAGCGTCAGCGCTGACGGCTATTCAAGTCGGCACACTGACGACGATGCAACTTCAGGCGATGGAGACCACGGATGTCGCTGCGCTGAAAACCAGTCAGGTGATTTCTTTGAAAACGGCGCAGGTCGCCGCGCTGACGACTAGTCAGGTTTCCAAACTGAGCACCGCACAGGTCGCGGCATTGACGGTCGCGCAGGTTGCGGCGTTGACGACTAATCAAGTGGTGGCCTTGACTACGGCCCAAACGGGAGTGTTGTCGACGACTCAGTTGGCGGCACTGAAGACGACTCAAATCGCTAATCTGGATACCACGGATGTGGCCGCGTTCTCAACCACTCAGCTTGTCGCCTTGACGACGGCGCAGGTGGCGGCGTTGACGACCAACCAAATCGGCGCGCTGAATAGCAGCAACACCAATCAGTTGGGCGCATTGACGAGTACTCAGGTCGCGGCACTGACCTCCACTCAGGTGGCGGTGTTGACTACCACTCAGTTGGGCAATCTGAGCAGCACTCAGATCGCCGCGCTGGCCACCTCTTCCGTGGCGGCATTGACCACCACACAGGTTCAGACTCTGAGCACCTTGCAGGTGGTGGCGCTGAAGGCTACGCAGGTTAAAGCCTTGACGACTACGCAGATTCAAGCGATGGAAACGGTCGATGTCGTTGCGCTGACGACAACACAAGTTGCTGCGCTGACGACAACACAGGTTGCTGCGCTGACGACGAACCAGTCTTCGCAACTCGGTACGAATCAGCTCGTGGCTCTGACCACGTCCCAAGCCCGTGCTTTGACGACTGCCCAAGTGGTCGCATTGAGCACGGCACAAGTGTCGGCTCTGACGACCTCGCAGTTAGGGGCTTTGAGTACCACGCAACTCGCATCAATGGAGACGGTCGATGTGGCTGTGCTGTCGACGACTCAGATCGGTGCGGTGAGTGCAGCACAAATCGCAGCCTTGACCACAGGGCAGGTGGTTGCGTTGAGCACTGCGCAGGTGTCCGCGCTGACGGCGGCTCAAGTCGTTGCCTTGACCACGAGTCAGGTCGCAGCAATCGAAACCACAGATTTAGCGGTGCTGTCGACAGCCCAAGTGGCTGCGTTGAAGACAGCGCAGGTGGCTGCACTGACAGTGGCTCAGATTCCCAAGCTCGATACGACACAGATATCTGCACTGACTGCCACTCAGGTGGGGGCGCTGACGACAGCGCAGGTGGCTGCGATGACTTCCACTCAGGTGGCGGCTTTGTCCGGCACGCAGTTGGCTGCTATCTCGACTTCGCAAATATCCAACATGAGTACGGCTGATGTCGCAGCACTTTCGACGACTCAGATTGCGGGCTTGTCGACCGCTCAGGTCGCAGCGCTGACAACGACTCAGATTGGTGTTCTCAACCGCAGCAATACCGCACAGATTGGCGCGTTGACGACGACGCATGTGAGTTCGCTGACGACCGCACAACTGACGGCTCTGAGTACGGCTCAGGTCGTCGTATTGAGCAGCAGCCAAGTCGCGGCGCTAAAGACCAGTCAAGTCGCATCGCTGACAACCAGTCAGGTACAAAATCTGACCACGACTCAGGCAGCAGCGCTGGGGGCATTGCAGGTCGGTGCGCTTACGACGGGACAACTCCAGTCCTTGACGACTTCGGATCTGGCCGTATTGAGCACGACCGCAGTTGGCGGATTGACCACCACCCAAGTGGCGGCACTGGTGACGACAGTCCAAGTTCCAGCCTTGACGACGACTCAGGTCGCCGCATTGAGCGTCACTCAGGTGGCCGCCTTGTCCACAGGGCAAGTCGTGGCATTGACGACGGCGCAGTCGGCTGCACTTACCACCGCTCAGGTGGCGATACTGACTACAGCGCAGGTGTCCAAGATGGAGACCACGGATCTGGCCGCGTTCACGACCGCCCAAATCGCGGCGCTTAACGCTACGCAAGTTGCCTCATTGACTACAGCTCAGATCGTTGTGCTGAATACCGCACAAGCGGCGGCATTGAAGGCCACTCAAGTCGCAGCGTTGACGACGACCCAGATTCAAGCGATCGAGACGGTTGATCTGGCTGCATTTACTACAGCTCAGGTCGTTGCGTTGAACACGAATCAGATCGTTGCTCTGACCACGAGCCAGATCGTAGCGCTGACGACGACACAAGCGGCTGCGCTGACCGCCGGGCAGGTCGCGGTGTTGACGACGGCTCAGGTGGCCAAGATTGAGACGACAGATTTGGCTGCGCTGACGACTGCTCAGATCGCTGCGCTGACGACATCCGCCATCGCGGTCTTGGGGACGGATCAGATCGTGGCTTTGACCAGCTCTCAGGCGGCAGCGCTGACTGTCGCCCAGATCGGTGCCTTGTCGACGGCACAGGTTCAGGCGATGGAGACGGTTGACCTCGCGGCGTTGAAAGCGACTCAAGTGGCGGCATTGAAGACCACTCATATTGCTGCGCTGACTACCAGTCAACTCGCTGCGCTGACTACCAGCCAGGCTGCGGCGTTGACCACCTCTCAGTTGGGGGTGCTGACCACGACCCAACTGCTTGCGGTGGAGACAGTTGATTTCGCCGCATTGAGCAGCACGCAAGTCGCCTCATTGAATACTGCGCAAGTCGCAGCACTCAGTACGGCGCAAGTGGTTGCGTTGACGACGGCGCAGACCGCAGCGTTGACGACCACTCAGTTGGGCGCGTTGACCACCACGCAGCTTCAAGCCGTTGAAACGACCGATATGGCTGTGCTTACTGCGGCTCAACTGGCTGTACTGAGTACCGCTCAGGTGGCGAAGCTGACCACAGGGCAAGTGGCGGCATTGACCACGACGCAGGTCATCGCGCTGAAGACGTCGCAAGTCGCAGCGTTGACGACCGATCAGATCTTCGCATTGAGTACCACTCAAGTCGCCAAACTGACGACGGCACAAGTCGCGGCATTGGCAACAGATCAGGTCGCTGCCCTGCAAACGACGGACATCGTTGCACTGTCCACGTCACAGGCCGCATCGTTGACCAGCACCCAGCTTGCAGCGTTGAGTACGACCCAACTCGCTGCCTTGCAGACGGATGATTTGGCCAAGCTGTCTACTTCCGCGCTGCCTGGCTTGACGACTCAACAGGTTGCGGCTTTGAGTACGGCCCAGATTGCTGCACTGACGACGGCGCAGCTTGCTGCGCTGACCACGGCGCAGGTCGCGGTGGTTGAGACAGCTGACTTGCTGGCACTGACCACTACGCAGTTCAATGCATTTACCAGCACTCAGATCGCGGCGCTGACCACCACCCAGATCGTGGCACTCACCAGTTCTCAAGTGGCAGCCTTGAGTGCCGCCAAGGTGGCGGCGCTTACAACTGCGCAGATCGCAGTTCTGGAGACTGGCGACATCGTTGCGCTGAGCACAGCCCAAGTCGCCGCCTTGAAGACGACTCAGGTCGCCGCGTTGACCACGGCACAGGTGGTCGCGTTGGAAACCGTTGATGTGGCCGCGTTGACATCGAGTCAGGTCGCGGCGCTGAAAACTTCGCAGGTCGTCGTTTTGACGACCGATCAGCTCTCGGTTATGAGCACGGCACAGACTTCGGCGTTGACTACGAGTCAGGTGGCTGTACTGACGACCGATCAGGTCGTGGCGCTGGGTACGGATCAGGTGTCGGCGCTGACGACGGCACAAGTGGTCGCGCTGACGACCACGCAGATTGGGGCGATGGAAACCACGGATGTGGCTGCATTTAGAGCGGCACAGGTGGCGGTTCTGACGACTAGCCAAGTGGCGGCATTCAATACCGACCAGATCGTCGCACTGGCGACCGATCAAGTCGCGGCACTCAAAACGACCCAGATCGCCGCGTTGACCACAGTTCAGATTTCAGCGATGGAGACGGTCGACTTGGCCGTGCTGTCTACGACCCAGATCGCATCCGGATTGACGACCAGTCAGGCGGCAGCACTGACGACCGATCAGATCGCGGCGCTGACGACGGTTCAAACTGCTGCATTGACGACGGCCCAGCTTGCTGCGATGACCACCGACCAGATCGTCGCACTCACCAGCGACCAATGGAGTGGTGCGTCTACCGCGCAGATCGCTGCGTTGACTACTGCGCAGGTCGCTGCGATGGAAACGGTCGATCTGTCCGTGCTGTCCACTACCCAGATCGCGAATGGGGTGACCACGGCTCAGTTGGTTGCGATGACCACCGATCAGATCGCGGTGCTTTCTACGGCCCAGACGGCGGCGCTCAAGACGACACAGGTGGCTGCGCTGACGACGGATCAGGTGGTTGCTTTGTCCACCGCTCAGGTGTCCACCCTGAAGACTACGCAGGTCGCTGTGTTGAGTACGGCACAGGTGGCTGCGATGGAAACCAGCGATCTGGTGTCGCTGAAAACCAGCCAGATCGCCGCCCTGACCACAACTCAGGCTGCGGCGTTGACCACAGATCAAGTCTCGGTTCTGACGACGGATCAGATCGTGGCATTGACTACGGCTCAGGTTGCTGCACTGACAACGGCTCAAGTCGTGGCTTTGACCAGCACCCAAGTCAGCAATCTGGCTACCACTCAACTCATCGCGTTGACCACGGCTCAAGTGGCGGCGATGGAGACGACCGATCTGGCTGTGCTGAACACCGCGCAGCTTGCCGCGATGAGTTCGACACAGATCGCCGCGCTGACTACCGATCAAGTGGTTGCCTTGAGTACGGATCAGGCGGCTTCGCTGACCACCGCTCAGGTTGCCGCATTGACTACGGCACAACTGACAGCGATGGAAACACGGGATCTGGTCGTCATGTCGACCGATCAGGTCGCGGGGCTGACTACGCAACAGGTCGCAGCTTTGACCACCACTCAGGTGGCGGTGCTGACTACCGACCAGACTCTTGCATTGAGAACAGATCAGGTCGCAGCACTGACCACCGATCAGATCGGTGTGCTGAAGACCACCCAGATTGAGATATTGACGACCGTTCAGGTCGCCGCGTTGACCTCCAGTCAGGTGCAGGCCCTGAATACGGCGAATGTCGTCGCACTGACGACCAGCCAAGCCTCGGCCTTGAAGACCACGCAAGTCGCAGCGCTGACGACGACTCAGCTTGCAGCCTTGGAGACAGCAGATCTGGTTGTGCTGAGCACGGCTCAGGTCGTTGCGATAGATACTGTCCAGTTGGGTGCTTTGTTGACATCGCAAGTCGAGGCACTGTCGACTGCTCAAGTGGCGGCGCTGACTACGGCACAGGTCGCAGCATTGAGTTCGACTCAACTGGCGGCGCTGACTACCGATCAGGCTGTCGCGCTGAAGACGACACAAGTGGCGGCGCTGACGACAAGTCAGGTTCAGGCGCTGACGACAGATCAGTTGGTCGCATTGACTACGGCGCAAGTGGTGGTGCTGGATACGAACCAAGTCGCCGCGCTCAAGACGACTCAGCTTGCCGCGATGGAAACGACCGATATCGCCGCCCTGACGACCACGCAACTCGTCGCCTTGACCACGAATCAGGTTTCGAAGGGGCTGACGACCGATCAGATCGTGGCATTGACTTCGGCCCAAGTGGCGGCACTGACGACCGTTCAACTCGTTGCGTTGAAGACTGCGCAGATCGCAGCCTTGGAAACGACGGATGTCGCTGCACTCAAGACGACGCAACTCATCGTATTGACCACGGATCAGGTTTCTAAGGGACTGACCACCGATCAGATCGTGGCGCTGACCACCGCTCAAGTAGCCAAGCTGACGACGGCTCAGCTGGCGGCGTTGACCACCGATCAGCTGGCTGCCATGGAAACTAGAGATCTGGTTGCGCTGACGACAACCCAGCTGACTGCATTGACGACCACTCAGGTCGCTCAGGGTTTGACCACGGATCAACTGGTTGCGCTGACTTCGACTCAAGTCTCCAACCTGACGACGGCTCAACTCACAGCCTTGACGACCGACCAACTGGCTACGTTGGAAACCCGCGATCTGGCGGCGTTGACCACGGCGCAACTGGTTACGTTGACCACGAATCAGGTTTCTAAGGGGTTGACCACCGATCAACTCGTGGCCTTGACGACCAGTCAGGCAGCAGCGTTGACGAGCAGTCAGTTGGTGGCGCTGACCACCGATCAACTGGCGACGTTGGAAACCCGCGATCTGGCGGCGTTGACCACGACACAGATCACCGCCTTCACGACTACGCAGATATCGAAGGGGCTGACGACAGCCCAGCTCGTGGCACTGACTACGGCTCAAGTCGCGAAGTTGACTACAACTCAACTCGTCGCTTTGACCACCGATCAGATAGCAACGCTGGAAACCCGCGATCTGGTGGTGATGGGGACGGATCAACTGGCTGCGTTGACGACCAATCAGATTTCGCTTGGGCTGACCACAGCGCAGGTGGCTGCGTTGACGACCGTACAAGTCGCAGGGCTGACCACGGCGCAGATCGCGGCACTGACGACGGATCAGATCGTGGCGCTGACCACGAACCAAGCCACCAATCTGACTACAGCCCAAGTCGCGGCTTTGAAGACCAGCCAGATCGCGGCACTGGAAACTACGGACGTGTCCAAGCTGACGACGGCTCAGATGGTCGTGTTGTCCACGGCTCAAGTGGCGGCGCTGACGACCGATCAGATCGTCGCGCTGACGACGAATCAGGTGAGCAAGTTGACCACAGCCGAGGTCGTGGCACTCAAGACGGCCCAGATCGCGGCGCTGGAAACTACGGATCTGGTCGCCATGCTGACGACTCAGGTCGCTGTGTTGACGACGACCCAAGTCTCGCAAGGTTTGACCACCAGTCAGATCGCTGCACTGTCTGCGAATCAGGCCGGGGCATTGACCACAGCTCAGGTCGCAGCGTTGAAGACGGTGCAGATTGCTGCGCTGGAAACCGCCGATCTGGCGGCCATGTCCACCGCTCAAGTCGCTGCGATGACGACCACTCAGGTTGCGCAGGGTCTGACGACCGACCAGATCGTGGCCTTGACCACCGCTCAGGCGGCTGCGCTGACCACCAATCAGGTGGCTGCGCTGAGCACGGCTCAAATGGCGATCCTCGAAACCAGCGATCTGGCTGCGTTGACGACCACTCAGGTGACTAGCTTGTCGACCAAGCAGCTTACTCAAGGGCTGTCGACTACCCAGATCGGGGCGCTGACTACGGCTCAAGTGGCTGCGTTGACGACGACCCAACTGGCCAGTCTCATCACCGACCAAGTGGTTGCGCTGACTACCAGCCAAGTCTCCAGCCTCACCACTGCACAGGTCGCTGCGTTGACGACCAAGCAGGTCGTGGCTTTGGAAGTGGCCGATCTGGCTGCAATGACGACCACTCAGGTCGCCGCATTCAAGACGACTCAGGTGGCCGCACTCACCACCGATCAGGTCGTGGCTTTGACGACCAATCAGGCCGCGAATCTGACCTCGACTCAGGTGGCCGCGTTGACGACCACTCAGGTCGCAGCGATCCAGACTACGGATCTGGCTGCGATGACGACGGCTCAGGTCGCGGCATTCAAGACCAGTCAAGTGGCGGCGTTGACGACCGATCAAGTGGTCGCGTTGACCACGGATCAGGTTGCCAATCTGACCACTATGCAGGTATCTGCGTTGACGACGACTCAGGTCGTAGCCATGGAAGCAGCGGACTTGGCTGCCTTGACGACGACTCAAGTTGCCAAGCTGAGCACCACCCAAGTGGCAGCATTGACTACGACCCAAGTGTCCAATCTGACCACTTCGCAGGTGATCGCGCTGGCTACCACTCAGATCGCGGCACTTACGACGGATCAGGTCGTGGCATTGACCACGGATCAGGTCTCCAAGCTCACCACTACGCAAGTCGCCGCGTTGACGACGAAACAAGTCGTGGCGCTTGAGATCGCCGATCTCGGGGTGATGAGCACCGCTCAGGTTGCCAAGCTCACGGTCGCACAGATCGGGGCGTTGACTACGACCCAGGTGATCGCGCTGAACACCAATCAGGTGTCCAATTTGACCACGGCGCAGTTGGTGGCTCTGAAGACGACACAGATCGCAGCGATGGAAACGGCTGATCTGGCGGTGTTGAGCACAGCTCAGGTCGCGGCACTGACCGTCACCCAAGTCGCGTCGTTGACCACCGACCAGGTGGTCGCATTGAGCACCAGCCAAGTGTCCAATTTGACGACATCGCAAGTCACGGTGCTGACGGCAGCCCAGATCGCGGCGATAGAAACCACCGATCTGGCTGCGATGAGCACGGCGCAAGTCGCTGCATTGGGCACCAGCCAAGTGGCTGCGTTGACCACCGATCAAATCGTGGCTTTGAGCAGTAGTCAGGTCACTAATCTAACGAGCACTCAGGTGGCTGCATTGACCTCCACTCAAGTGGCGGCGCTCCAGACTTCCGATCTGTCTGTGATGGGGACCACTCAGATCGTGGCACTCAAGGTGAGCCAAGTGGCAGCACTGACCACAGATCAGGTGGCCAGCATGACCACGGCTCAGACAGCAGTGCTGACTGCCAGCCAAGTGGCGGCGCTGACGACCGATCAAGTGGTCGCACTTTCGACCAATCAGGTGTCCAAACTGACAACAGCACAGGTTGTGGCCTTGACGGTTGCTCAGGTGGCTGCACTGGAAACCACCGATCTGGCTGCGATGAGTACGGTGCAGGTCGCTGCGATGACAACTGCGCAAGTTGCTGCGCTGTCTACCGCTCATGTGGTCGCATTGAGCAGCAGTCAGGTGACGAACCTGACGACGGCCCAAGTCGTCGCATTGACCACATCTCAGGTGGCCGCGCTGGAGACTGCGGATCTGGCTGCGATGAGCACTACACTGGTTGCCGTGTTGAAGACCAATCAGGTGGCGGCATTGACGACCGATCAGGTGGTGGCTTTGAGCACCAACCAAGTGTTTAATCTGACTACCGCTCAGGTCGCTGCGCTGACGGTCACTCAAGTGGCTGCGGTGCAGACTACCGATCTGGCTGCAATGAGTACGGCACAGGTCGCAGCCTTGACCACAGCACAAGTGGCCGCTTTGACGACAAGTCAGGTGGTGGCTTTGGGCACTAACCAAGCGTCCAATCTGACCACTGCGCAGGTTGCCGCACTGACTATCGAGCAGGTCGGCGTCCTTGAGACTACCGATTTGGCAGCGATGAGCACGACGCTGGTCGCAGCACTGAAGACCAGCCAGGTGGCGGCGCTGACGACCGACCAAGTGGTCGCGTTGACGACGAGCCAGGTCTCCAATCTGACGACTGCTCAAGTGGCGGCGCTGACAGTGACTCAAATCGCTGCTGTTCAGACTACGGATCTGGTCGCGATGACAACGACCCAGATCGCCGCCCTGACTGCGGCTCAGATTGCCACCCTGTCTACTGCTCAGCTCGCAGTCATGACCACGACTCAGACGTCAGCGCTGACGACCGCTCAAGTTGCGGCACTGCTGGATAGTCAAGTGGCGGCGTTGAGTACCAGCCAAGTGTCCAATCTGTCCACTTCTCAGGTCGCTGCGCTGACGGTGACTCAGATCGCGGCAGTGGAGACGGTTGATCTGGTTGCGATGAGTACGGCACAAGTCGCTGCGCTGACCACCACTCAGGTGACGGCATTGACGACCGATCAGGTGGTGGCATTGAATACCAATCAGGTGACGAATCTGACGACTGCTCAAGTCGCCGCGCTGACGGTTTCCCAAGTCTCTGTCGTGGAGACTACCGATCTGGCAGCGATGAGCACGGCGCTGATCGTTGCGCTCAAGACCACTCAGGTGGCGGCGCTGACGACGGATCAGGTCGTGGCGTTGACCACGAGCCAGGTCTCTAACTTGACGACAGCCCAAGTGGCGGCGCTGACGGTGGCGCAGATCGCTGCGGTCGAGACCACGGATCTGGTCGCGATGAGTACCGCCCAGATCGTGGCCCTGAGGACAGATCAAGTAGCTGCGCTGACCACGGATCAGGTCGCCAGTCTGACCACAACCCAGACAGCAGTACTGACATCTGGGCAAGTGGCGGCGCTGAGAGTCGATCTGGTGGCTGCATTGACCACGAACCAGGTGTCCAAATTCACCACGACACAAGTGACGGCGCTGACCGCTACACAGATCGCCGCAGTCGAGACTTCGGATCTGGCAGTGATGAGTACGGCGCTGGTCTCGGCACTCAAGACCACGCAAGTGGCTGCGCTGACGACCGATCAGGTGGTGGCGTTGAACACCAGTCAGATGTCCAATCTGACCACTGCTCAGGTAGCTGCTCTGACTGCGACGCAGGTCGCGGCGATTGAGACGACCGATCTGGCTGCGATGAGCACGACGCAGATCGCCGCACTCAAGACGTCTCAAGTGGTTGCGTTGACGGTGGGTCAAGTGGTGGCGTTGAGTACGAATCAAGTATTCAATTTGACGACTACGCAAGTCGCGGCATTGACGACGGATCAGGTCGCAGCATTGGAAACCTCTGATCTGGTGGTGATGAGCACGTCTCAGATCGCCAAGCTGAATACGACCCAAGTGGCGGCACTGACCACCGATCAGGTGTTCAATATGACCACGGCGCAAGTGGCAGTGATGTCTGCATCCCAGGTGGCTGCGCTGACGACGGATCAAGTCGTGGCGCTCACGACGGCTCAGGCGTCGAATCTGACCACGGCACAGTTGGTGGCCCTCACCAGTGCCCAAGTCGCGGCGATGGAAACGAGCGATCTGGCTGCGCTGACTACGACACAGCTAGCCGCGCTCAGGACTACTCAGGTGGTGGCGTTGACGACCGATCAGATAGTGGCGCTGACGACCAATCAGGCCGCCAATCTGACGACCTCGCAGATCGTTGCGCTGACGACGGCTCAATTGTCCGCGATGGAGACCGCAGATGTCGCCGGGTTGACTACGGCTCAGGTGGTCAAGTTGAGCTCCACTCAAGTGGCAGCGTTGACGACCGATCAGGTCGTTAATCTGCTAACGACGCAGTTGGTAGCCATGACGACGGCTCAAGTGGCGGCGCTGACTACCGATCAACTGGTGGCACTGTCTACGGCTCAGGTGTCCAAGTTGACGACGGCACAAGTTGCTGCGCTGTCGATCAGCCAATTGGCAGCTGTGGAAACGACTGATGTCGCCGCGATGACTACCGCTCAGATCGCCGCTCTGACGACGAATCAGGTCGCCAACGGTTTGACGACCGATCAGATCGTCGCATTGACCACAGCTCAGGCTGCTGCGCTGACGACGGCTCAAGTCGTGGCGTTGACGGCAGGGGAAGTCGCCGTGCTGGAAACGACGGACATCGCTGCGATGACGACCACCCAGATCACCGCGCTGACGACTAGCCAGATCATCAATGGCATGACGACCGATCAGGTTGCCGCTTTGACGACAGCGCAGGCTGCTGCGTTGAAGACCACCCAGATCGCCGCACTGACGATAGGGCAAGTCGCTGCCATCGAGACGACTGACATCGCTGCGCTGACGACTACGCAGGTCGCCGCGTTGACGACTTCGCAGATCGCACTCGGAGTGACGACTTACCAAGTCATCGCGTTGACGACCGCGCAAGTTGCGGCACTGACGACCAGTCAGGTGTCGAAGCTCACTTTCGAGCAGCTCACGGCGCTTGAGACGACCGACTTTGCCGCGTTGACCACGACTCAGATCGCCGCATTGACCACCTCGCAACTGAATTTCGGGGTGACGACGGATCAGATCGTCGCCTTGACGACGGCGCAAGCGGCGGCGTTGACCACGACCCAAGTGTCGAAGTTGACGACCGATCAGTTGGCGGCTCTGGAGACGACCGATCTGGCGGCGATGACGACGGCTCAGATCACGGCACTGAAGACGACTCAGTTGTCCGGTCTGACGACAGCCCAAGTCGCTGCGTTGACCACGGAACAGGTGGCGGTGCTGACCACCAGCCAAGTCTCCAAGCTATCGACGGATCAGGTCGCTGCGTTGGAAACGACGGACCTAGTGGCGATGACTACCGCTCAGATCGTGGCGCTGACGACGACGCAAGTGTCGACTGGTTTGACGACGGCTCAAGTCGCGGCACTGACCACAGCGCAGGCTGTAGTGCTGACCACGGCTCAGGTATCCAAACTGACGACCGATCAGATCGCGGCACTCGACACGGCTGCGGTTGCGGCGCTGACGACGGCTCAGGTCACCAACGGCTTCAGCACCGATCAGATCATCGCCTTGACCACCGCTCAGGCCGCAGCGCTGACGACCACTCAGGTCGCGGCTCTGAAGACGACTCAGATCGCTGCGCTGGAAGTGGTCGATCTGGCGGCGATGACGACGGATCAAGTGGCGGCGATGACGACGGCTCAGGTGGCGAATGGCTTGACGATAGATCAGATCGCGGGCCTGACGACAGCCCAAGTCGCAGCGATGACCACTACCCAGATCTCGGTGCTTAAGACGACTCAGCTTGCGATCATGGAGACCACAGACTTTGCTGCGTTGACGACGGCCCAGCTCACCGTGTTGAGCACGTCGCAGGTTGCCAATGGGCTGCAAGCCGGGCATATCGCCGCGCTGACGACGGCTCAGGCGGCGGCGCTGACGACCAGCCAGATCGCAGCTCTCAAGGTCAGTCAAGTGGCCGGGTTTGAGACGAGCGACTTGGCCGTGTTGTCCACGACCCAGCAGATGGCACTGTCGACTACGCAGCTCGCTGCACTGTCGACGACCCAACTGGCAGCGCTGTCGGGCACTCCTGATGGGGCCGGCTTGTATACACCTATCGTCCTCGATTTGAACGGCGATGGTGTCAGCACGCTGAGCTACTCTGCCGGTGTCAAGTTTGACTTGCACGCGACAGGGCAGAAGGTGCGTACCGGCTGGGTCGGTGCCGGTGATGGCCTGCTGGCGATGGATCGCAACGGTGACGGGGTGATCAATAACGGTAGCGAACTGTTCGGTAGCTCGACCGCACTGGCTTCCGGTGCGAAAGCCGCGAACGGTTACGACGCCTTGGCGGCACTCGACAGCAATGGAGATGGCTCGATCAGCAGCGCGGATCAAGGCTTCAGTAGCTTGAAGGTGTGGGTCGATGCCAACGCCGATGGCGTGAGCCAGAGCGGGGAGTTGGTCTCGCTAGATACCTTGGGTATCACCAAGCTGAACTTGAATGCGCAAGCTACATCGCAACTCAACAACGGCAACGTGGTGGGTTTGACCTCCAGCTTCGAGAAAGCCAACGGTCAGGTGAATACCATGGCTGATGTCTGGTTCTTGGCTCAGAACGCCAATGCAGCGGCACCTGATCTGCGCACCCAAGTGAATGGGCTGGTGCAAGCCATCTCTTCCTTCGGTCAACAGCAGGCTACGGCGGGCAGTGGTTCTGGTCTACCTAGTCTCGATCTGCAATCGGGTACGTCGGTCGCGGTCAGCGTGGGTGGTCTGGTCAGCGCGCTGCAACAGTTCTCTGCGGCAAGTGGGGCGGCTGGCAGTGCGACCCAGAGTGTGTTGACCAACTCGCTCACCAATGCCACCGGAACGCAGAATCCAGCCAGCAGCGGATTCCTGACGACTGGCGGCAAGTAATCGCAAAGGAGTGTCAGTGAAGAGCGGCAAGACTGGAAGGTCTTGCCGCTTTTTCTCGGGGAGAGCGATTTCCACTGTCGTCGGATCGCTCAGTCGAGGTAAACTGCCACACGTTTTCCATCTTCGGTTTCGCGTATATGAGTTCTGAGAATGACAAACTGATTCATGCTATCGAATTACAGAATCAAGGTAAGGTAGATCAGGCGGCAGTGTTGTTCAGGGAGATACTGGCGATCAATCCCGGCTCTCCGGCAGCGATTTATTCGCTATGCGTCATCCTGCTCAATAAGGGGGCGGGGAGCGAGGCGTTGACTCTGAGTGAGTACGGCACTAAAGCTGCGCCGAACTTCGCGCCGATGCGCTTCGTATACGGCGCTGCACTGCAATCGCAGGGACGCAAGGAAGAGGCCTTGCAGAGTTTCGATGAGGCGCTCAGATTGCAGCCGGACTACATGGAAGTCATCATCAACAGCGGCGTGTTGCTGCGCGACATGTTCCGCCACAAGGACGCGCTGGAAAGATTCAACCAAGCGCTGACGATCAATCCAGACTATGTTCCGGCGCTGTCGAATGCAGGTATTCTGCTTACCGAATTCAAAGAGAGTGAGAAGGCCATCGCCCTGTTCCAGCGCTTGCTCAAACTCAAGCCAGACTATGACTATGGCCTCGGGCTACTGTGCTATGAGCGTCTGCATGTCTGCGACTGGACCGATTTCGAGACGCTGTCTAAGCAGACCGTCGAGGGGGTGCGCACCGGCAAGCGGGTCTGCAAGTCGCTTGCGCTGATGTCCATCTCAGACTCAGCCAGCGATCACCTGCTGGCGGCGCGTACCTTCGCCGAACACTATTGCCCGCGCAAGACCAAACCATTGTGGCAAGGAGAGCGCTATCAGCACAGGAAGATCCGTCTGGCCTATGTGTCGCCTGACCTGCGCGAGCATCCGGTCGGCCACCTGATGGCGGGTATCTTCGAACATCACGACAAATCCCGCTTCGAGACCATCGCCATCTCGCTGGGGATAGACGATCAGAGCCGTCTGCGGGCTCGGATGCTGAAGTCTTTCGATCACTTCATCGATGCTAGGCAGATGGCGACGAAGCAGATCGCACAATTGATGCGCGATATGGAGATCGACATCGCCATCGATCTGGGCGGCTATACCTCCGACACCCGTACCGAGGTGTTCGCCCATAGACCTGTACCGGTGCAGGTCAACTATCTGGGCTATCCCGGCACCATGGGGACGGATTACATGGATTACATCCTGGCTGACCGCCATGTGATCCCTGAGGAGCAGCGCCAGTTCTATGACGAAAAGGTGGCGTATCTGCCTGACGCCTATCTGCCTACAGCGATCAGTGTCAAGATATCCGACCGCACTCCGACGCGCGCCGAGTGCGGTCTGCCGGAGCAGGGGGTGGTGTTCTGCTCCTTCAACCATGACTACAAGATCTCGCCGCCGGTTTTCGACATCTGGATGCGCTTGCTGAGCCAGGTTTCCGGCAGCGTGCTGTGGCTGATGTCGCGTAGCGAAGTGTCTCAGCGCAACTTGCGCAACGAGGCCAAACTGCGCGGCGTCGATCCAAACCGGCTGGTGTTCGCCGGTCGTGTGCCGCAGGTGGAGGATCATTTGGCACGCTACCGACAGGCTGACCTGTTCCTCGATACGCATCCGTACAATGCGCACACCACGGCGGCAGACGCGCTGATGGCCGGACTGCCGGTGGTGACCTACATGGGACACTCCTTCCCGTCCCGCGTGGCGGGTAGTTTGCTGCACTCGGTAGGCATGCCGGAGCTGGTCACGCATACTCTGGCAGACTACGAGGCGCTGGCTTTGAAGCTGGCGACCACGCCGGCGCTGCTACAGGAGATCAAGACGCGGTTGCGGACGAACCGGGAAGGGCAGCCGTTGTTCGATATGGAACGGATGTGTCGCCATATCGAGGCGGCCTGTGTCCAGATGTGGCAACGCTATCAGGAAGGTGAGTTGCCCAGCCACTTCACCGTTATGCCGCTCGATCGGTGAGGTGATGGCGGGATCGGGTAACAGCAGGGGAGAAGCATGAAAGCAGTGATACTGGCAGGTGGTTTGGGTACGCGGATCAGCGAAGAGACCAGCACGCGCCCGAAGCCTATGGTCGAGATTGGCGGCAAGCCCATCCTGTGGCACATCATGAAGATCTATTCTGCGCACGGGATAAACGACTTCGTGGTTTGCTGCGGCTACAAGGGTTACGTCATCAAGGAGTATTTCGCCAACTATTTTTTGCACATGTCGGATGTGACCTTCGACATGGCGAAGAACGAGATGCAGGTGCATGAACGCCACGCCGAGCCTTGGCGGGTCACGCTGGTGGATACCGGCGAAGAGACCATGACCGGCGGACGCCTGAAGCGGGCAGCCGATTATCTCAAGGACGAAGAAGCGTTCTGCTTCACTTACGGCGACGGCGTGAGCGATGTCGACATCACCGCGCTGATCGCTTTCCATCGGGCGCAGCAGGTCAAAGCGACGCTGACTGCCACCATCCCGCCTGGACGTTTCGGCGCGCTGGACATCAACGGTGCCAAGGTCGAAAGTTTCCGTGAAAAACCGCAGGGCGACGGCGCCATGATCAACGGCGGCTTCTTCGTCCTGTCGCCCGAGGTCATCGACTACATCGACGAAGACCGCACGATCTGGGAGCGCGAACCGCTGGAGCGACTGGCTGAAGAAGGTGAACTGGCCGCATTCCAGCATCACGGGTTCTGGCAACCGATGGACACCTTGCGCGACAAACTGCATCTGGAAGAGCTGTGGCAATCCGGTAAAGCACCCTGGAAGGTGTGGAAATGAACGCAGTGTTCTGGCACGGCAAGCGCGTCCTGCTGACCGGCCACACCGGCTTCAAGGGAAGCTGGCTGTCGCTGTGGCTGCAATCCCTGGGTGCACAAGTCGTGGGTTACGCCCTTGCCCCGCCGACCGATCCCAGCCTGTTCGATGTCGCGGATGTCGGCTCCGGTATGGAGAGCATCATCGGTGACATCCGCGATCTGGCGAAGCTGCAAGCGGTGTTCGCCGAACACCAGCCCGAGATCGTCATCCATCTGGCTGCGCAGCCGCTGGTGCGCTACTCCTACATCGAACCGGTCGAGACCTACTCGACCAACGTGATGGGCACGGTCAACCTGCTCGAAGCGGTGCGCCACACCGCCAGCGTCAAGGCGGTGGTCAACGTCACCAGCGACAAATGCTACGAGAACCGCGAATGGGTGTGGGGCTATCGCGAGGACGAAGCGATGGGCGGCCACGACCCTTACAGCAACAGCAAAGGCTGCGCCGAACTGGTCACTGCCGCCTACCGCAACTCCTATTTCCATCCTGAGAAATACGCGACGCACGGTGTCGCCATCGCCTCAGGTCGGGCGGGCAACGTCATCGGTGGCGGCGACTGGGCGGGTGACCGCCTCATCCCCGACATCCTGCGCGCCATCGCTCAAGGTGCGCCGGTCGCCATCCGCAACCCGCACGCCATCCGCCCTTGGCAGCATGTGCTGGAGCCACTGTCCGGCTACCTGCTGCTGGCGCAGCGACTCTACGAACAAGGCACGGCCTACGCCGAAGGCTGGAACTTCGGCCCGAATGAGGCTGATGCCCGCCCCGTACAATGGATCGTCGAGCGACTCACCCGATCCTGGGGCGAAGGCGCCAGCTGGCGACTCGACGGTGGCGACCACCCGCACGAAGCCCACTACCTCAAACTCGACTGCTCCAAAGCCCATGCTAATCTCAACTGGCACCCGAGATGGACACTGGAGCAGGCACTGAGCAAGATCGTCGATTGGCATCAAGCCCATAGAGACGGGCAAGACATGCGCGAACTGACCCTTGGTCAGATCGAGGATTACCTGAAAGGAAGCAGAACATGAGCAATGTATTACGCCAATACCTGACCGCCGACGCGAGCCACACCATTCATCTGGTTTTGCCACCGGAGATGGGCGACGAGGTCGAGATCATCGTGTTTCCGCGCGCCAGCGCCGAGTTGGCAGCCCGGCAGGAAAGTCTTGCCATGGCACAACTGCTGGACGAGAGTGGCTTTGTGAAAAATGTCCTTAACAGCTCGGAAGAGGATTGCTGGAATGACCTTTGAGATTACGTCGGGCGTGATTTACAGCGCCCATTTCCCGTTCAGCGATCTGAGCAACAAGAAGAAACGCCCCGTACTGGCGCTGTCCGGCAAGGATGAGAATGACGATGTCCGCATTGCGTTTATCACCACAACCCCGGTCAGTGATGCGCAGGGCTTTGCGTTGGAGGTAACCGATTTTGCCGGTGAGCCGCTAAAGCACCAAAGCCACGTGCGAGTGGACAAGACCTTCAACCTGCATTTCAGCCGCATCGAGAAACCGGTTGCCCAGTTGAGCGAGCGCGGTTTCGAGCGTGTGTTACGTCGATTGGTGATGCTGGACATTCCCAGTTTCGCCGCCCTCAAGTGTCGGGAAAGGGGATTTCAGGCCGGAACCAGCGTCGTTCCTCCTTCCGGCAAAGTGCTGGGCGCACCTGAATTACAGGGTATGGTCGAAGCCTCGCTCGACGGCTGGCTCACCACCGGGCGCTTCAATGCAGCCTTCGAGAAGCGCTTCGCCGAATTCGTCGGCGTGCCTTATGCGCTGACCACCACCTCCGGCTCCTCGGCCAACTTGCTGGCGTTCACCGCGCTCACCTCGCACAAGCTGGGCGCGCGCGCGCTGAAGCCGGGCGACGAAGTCATCACCGTTGCGGCGGGCTTCCCCACCACCGTCAACCCAATGTTGCAGAACGGCATGGTGCCGGTGTTCGTGGACGTGGACATCCCCACCTACAACATCGACCCGGCCAAACTCGCCGCAGCGGTCAGCCCCAAAACGAAGGCGATCATGGTCGCCCACACGCTGGGCAACCCGTTCGACCTTGATGCCGTCATGGCGCTGGCGCACAAGCATGACCTGTGGGTGATCGAAGACTGCTGCGACGCACTCGGTTCGCGCTACAACGGCCAGCACGTCGGCACTTTCGGTCACATCGCCACCTGTAGCTTCTACCCCGCTCATCACATCACCATGGGCGAGGGCGGCATGGTGTTCACCCGCGACCGCACTCTGCTCACCCTCATTGAATCCTTCCGCGACTGGGGACGCGACTGCTACTGCGCGCCCGGCTGCGACAACACCTGCGGCAAACGCTTCGGCCAGCAACTGGGCAGCCTGCCAGAAGGTTACGACCACAAATACACCTACTCGCACCTGGGCTACAACCTCAAGATCACCGACATGCAGGCCGCCTGCGCACTGGCGCAGATGGATCGACTGCCCGGTTTCATCGCCGCGCGCCAGCGCAACTTCAGTTTCCTCAAAGAGCGCCTGAAGAGCTGCGAAGAATTCCTGATCCTGCCCGAAGCCACCGCCAACAGCGAACCCTCCTGGTTCGGTTTCCCGCTCACCCTGCGCGCAGCCGCCGGGGTCAACCGCGTCGAACTGCTGAAATACCTCGACCAGTACAAGATCGGCACGCGCCTGCTGTTCGCCGGCAACCTGACGCGTCAACCGTACTTCGAAGGGCGCAATTACCGCATCAGCGGCGAGTTGACCAATACTGACCGGGTAATGAACGACACCTTCTGGATTGGTGTCTACCCGGGGCTCAGCGAAGAGATGCTGGGTTTCGTGGTCGAGAAGATCGAGGCGTTCTTTGGGGTGAATTTCTGAATGTTCGAGATCAAACCCTGCAAACTGGCGGGTTGTCTGGAGTTGCAGCCCCGCGTGTTCGAAGATGCGCGCGGGCGCTTCGTCAAAGTCTTTCACGAGGAGGCATTCCGCGCGCAGGGGCTGGAGACCGGCTTCGTCGAAGAGTATTACTCGAGTTCCCACCGCCATGTGGTGCGCGGTTTGCACTTCCAGTTGCCGCCGCAGGATCACGTCAAACTGGTGTATTGCGTGCACGGTGCGGTGATGGACGTGGTGCTCGATCTGCGTGTCGGCTCGCCGACCTATGGCGAATACGCCAGCTTCGAGTTGAGTGCCGACCGTGCCAACAGCCTCTACATCCCGCGTGGCATGGCGCATGGTTTTTGCGCCTTGAGCGATGATGCCATCATGGTCTACAAGGTCAGCTCGGTATATTCGGCGGAGCATGATGCGGGCATCCTGTGGAACTCGCTGGACATCCCCTGGCCGACCAGCGTACCCATCGTGTCAGCGCGCGATCAGTTCTTCCCGGCGCTGGCCGATTTCGCGAGCCCGTTCCGTTATGAGTGAATCGAAGACAGGTGGACAGCGCGTGGCGCTGGTGACCGGCGCGACCGGCTTCGTCGGCAGCCATCTGGTGCGACGGCTGGTGCGCGAGGGCTGGGCGGTGCACATCCTGAGTCGTGCCGGTTCACGCCTGCCCGAGGCTGCCGAATTCGCGCAAGTGACGCAGCACCTCCATGACGGCAGTACCGCCGGCATGGTCGCGTGCGTCGCGGCGGCCCGGCCCGATTTGGTGTTCCATCTGGCTTCGCTGTTCCTCGCGCAGCACGAGACAAAAGACGTGGAAGGGCTGATCCAGAGCAACGTGCTGCTCGGCAGCCAGTTGCTGGAAGCGATGCAGGTGAACCGCATCCCCTATTTCATTGATACCGGCACGGCTTGGCAGCATTACCATGGCGCGGACTACAACCCGGTGTGTTTGTACGCAGCGACCAAGCAGGCCTTCGATGCCATCCTCGAATACTATGTCCAGGCTGGCGGGATGCGCGCGATCACGCTGAAGTTGTCGGACACTTACGGTCCGCACGATCCGCGTCCCAAGCTGCTGAAGTTGCTGGATCGTGTGGCCGAGACGCAAGAGCCGCTGGCGATGTCGCCCGGCGAACAGTTGATTGATCTGGTGCATATCGACGATGTGGTAGAGGCCTATTTGCTGGCGGCGCAGCGCCTGTTCGACGGCGCGGTGGTGGGGCATGAGCGCTACGGCGTGTCTTCTGGCAAGCCGGTTGCGCTGAAGCAACTGGTGGCGCTGTATGAACAGGCGGCGGGCGTCAGCCTGCCCATCCACTGGGGCGAACGGGCGTACCGCAAGCGCGAGGTGATGACGCCGTGGATAGGCGAGCGCCTGCCGGGCTGGCATCCACAGGTCGATTTCAGCGCCAGCATCGCAGGGCGCAAGCGGTAAACTTAGGGGCAAGGGATAAAGGGGGGGCGCATGGATAGTGAACAGATCAAGCGGTTGCAACAGGAATTCGGACTGAGCTACCACATCGAATACGCTTCGCTGGCCGAGCAACTGGTCGGCTTTGCGGGCAAGCGCGTGCTGGAAGTGGGTGGCAGTCTGCCGCAGGGCTTGGTGCTGGATCACCTGCACGCCAGCCAGTGGACGGCGCTCGAAGAGATGGATTACTGGTCGGAGACGCTCAGCACCGGCTATGTGCTGGGGACGCCGCCGGTGTCCACCGGCAGCAAGAAGCGTTTCAGCGATGTGGCGCCGGGCGATCTGGGCGCGTACAACCTGTTCTATGGGCGCATCGAAGACTTGCCGCAGGCGCTGGAAGCGCAGTTCGATCTGGTGTTCTCGATCGCCGCCTTCGAACACATCGCCAAGCTGCCGGAAGCACTGGAGAAGATGAAGAATGCGCTGGCGCCGGGAGGACGAGTGTTCTCGATGTTCGCGCCGATCTGGTCGTCGTATAACGGCCATCACCTGCCGGAAGTGGTGGACAAGGCGGGCAACCACTGGACCTTCGGCAACTCGCCGGTGCCGCCTTGGGGACATCTGCTGTTCAGGCCGACCGAGCTGTTCGATTATCTGTGCCAGAAGTGCGATGCGGAGACAGCGCGCGAGATCGTCTATTTCGTCTATAACTCGCCGCACATCAACCGTTTCTTCCTCGACGACTATTTGGAGATGGTCGCGCGCAGCGGACTCAAAGTGGTGCAGGCGTCGCCGATCTTCGAGGTGGCCGTGCCGGAAGCGGTGCAGCAGCAACTGGCCCAGCGCTATCCGGGGCGTAGCGACTTCGCTCACAATGGGCTGTTGCTGGTGCTGGAGCGTGCGGCCTAGTTTTGTGTCGTCCGGGATTCGGATCAATATTGGAAGCAGGGGAAGCCGGTGGAAAACATCACATTTTACAAAGCGGGCGAACGCTACGACGGCAAACGGGTGACGCTGGTCATTCCGCCTTCGCCCTTCCTGCTCGACGAGCGCGTGTTCGTGAGTCTGGGCGTGTTGCGGGTGGCGGCGGCGCTGGAGCAGCGCGGCGTCAAGGTCGGGATGCTCGATCTGTCCGGTGTTTCCAACTACACCGACGCAGTGCGCAGCCATCTGGCCGATAGCGACATCGATTGGATAGGCATCACCTGCACCACGCCGCAACTGCCTTCCGCCGTGAAGATCGCTCGCACCATCCGCGAGGTCGCGCCGAATCTGCGCATCGTGCTGGGCGGGCCGCATGTGACGCTGACCTATTCCGCGCTGAAGGTGGAGCGCGAGAAGCTGAAAGTCAGCGATGGTCGCGGCGCGAAAGCGGCCCGTGTGCTGGAAGACATCTTCGACGTGATGATCTCCGGCGATGGCGAGTTCGCCGCGCTGGAGGCGTTCGCGCCGGATTGTCCGCGCGTCGTCGATGGTGACGATGCCAAGACCGGCATGTTTATGAGCAATGCGCAGTACGAGGCGTTGCCCATGCCTGCGCGCCATCTGGTGGACTTGCCCAGCTACAACTATCAGATCGAGGGTTTCCCTGCCACCAGCCTGATCGCGCAACTGGGGTGCCCCTTCCATTGCGGCTTCTGCGGTGGACGCAATTCGCGCAGCCTGCGGGTGATCCGCAACCGCAGCGTGGAATCCATCATCTGCGAGATTCGCATGTTGCACGCGAAGTACGGCTACACCGGCTTCATGTTCTACGACGACGAGATGAACGTCAGCAAGAGTTTCGTCCACCTGATGAACTCCATCCATGATCTGCAACAGGAGCTGGGCGTGGAGTTCCGTCTGCGCGGCTTCATCAAGTCCGAACTGTTCACCGAGGAGCAGGCCGAGGCCATGTATCGCGCCGGATTCCGCTGGGTGCTGTGCGGCTTCGAGGCGGCCAATCCGCGCATCCTCGCCAACATCGACAAGATCGCCACCATCGAGGACAACACTCGCGCGGTGCAGTATGCGAAGAAGTTCGGCCTGAAGGTGAAGGCACTGATGTCGGTCGGCCATCCGGGCGAGTCGGAGGAATCCATCCTCGACGTGCGCGACTGGCTGATCGCCAACAAGGTGGACGATTTCGACTGCACGGTCATCACCACTTACCCCGGCACACCTTATTACGATCTGGCCGTGCGTCACCCCGAACTGCCGGGCATCTGGACTTACACCCACAAGAAGAGCGGCGACCGCCTGCACGCCTACGAGCTGGACTACACCGAGACGCCCGACTACTACAAGGGCGACCCCAACGGCGGCTACAAGGCTTACGTGTACACCGATCATCTGTCCGCCGAGCGCATCGTCGAGCTGCGCGACAAGGTCGAGCATGATGTGCGCGCCGCGCTTTCCATCCCCTACTATCCGGCGAAGTCGGCCATCCGTTACGAGCACTCGATGGGGCAGGGGCTGCCGATGTCGCTGTACCGCGAATCGACCGGCACTGCCGACTGATCGCCATGTTCCAGATCTCGCCCTTGTTCGACCTGCTGCCGCAGCCGGCCTTCCCCGGTCAGATGATGCAGCAGACGGTGCAGCTGTATCAGGACGACGCTTTCTTCCGGCTGGCGCATGAAAAGGCGCGGCGGCGCAGCCACTTGACCGGCATCTTCTCCGGCAAGCGGCCTGCCGCCGTCCACATCAGCAACAACCTGCGCCATCTCGCTCCCATAGACGCCGGGGTGGAGCACCAGTATCTGGCGCGCGGCTATTTTCAGGAGAGCGACCCGCAGCAGTTCGCCGAGAAATGCGCGCGGCTGCGCCACTGCATCGTGATCGTCAACAACAACGACGCGCACGCAGGCGGCGACGCGACGGGTTACAAGGCGTTCTACAACGCCTGCCCGGACACGCTGTTCGTGGTGTGGGACTGGGACAACCATCACTGGCTGGAGTTGAGCAGTGTGCTGGCCGCGCATAGCGACCTTTACGTGCCCACCCATCAGGAGAACCTCTATCTGCTGTCGCGCTACAACGCCAACATCACCGAGGCGGTGGCGGCGGGCGTATCGCAGTGGACGCGCGACTTCCTGCGCGAGCGGCAGGACGCGATGGTGGCAAGCCAGCGCTCCGACGCGCCGTTGGGGATGCACATCCCTTACGCGCCGTTCCAGTACCGCAACCGCGTGGTGGCGACCCTGCAATCCCGCTACCCTTCCATCGGATTCAGCTCGCACCAGTTCCACGAGCGCAGCGCTGAGGAGAAGTTCGGCGAGTGGATCGCCCACAAGCTGCACCTGATCGTGCCGGTGCTGAACGACGTGCCGATCCGCCTGTTCGACGCGCTGGCGACCGGTGGCATCCCGCTGATCCCCGATAGCCTGCGCTTCACCCATTGGCTGAACGACGCTCATGTTGAAGATTTCCTGTGCTATTCGGCGGATGACATCCTGCATCCGCAAGCTATGGTAGAGCGTGGCTGCGAGATGTTCGACCGCCACGGCGAGGCCGGCATTCGGCGTCGCGCGGGATACGCCTTGCAGCAGCACCACGGCGACGCGCGGGTGGGGATGATCCTGAATGCGGTGGCACGGTTGTACGGTTCAGTCTGGAAACACTGAGATAAATCGAAAGGTCGGCTATGGAAAGAGTATTGATTACAGGCGGAGCGGGTTTTCTGGGCAGCCATCTGTGCGACCGTCTGGTGACTGCCGGGCACGACGTGGTGTGCGTAGACAACTTCTTCACCGGCAGCAAGCGCAACGTGCTGCACCTGATAGGCAAGCCCAACTTCGAGCTGATCCGGCACGATGTGACCTTGCCGCTGTATGTCGAAGTCGATCGCATCTACAACTTGGCCTGTCCCGCTAGTCCCGTCCACTACCAGCATGATCCGGTGCAGACCACCAAGATCAGCGTGCACGGCGCGATCAATATGCTGGGACTGGCCAAGCGCGTCGGCGCGCGCATCCTGCAAGCCTCCACCAGCGAGGTATATGGCGACCCGGAGGTGCATCCGCAGCCGGAAGGGTATCTCGGTCGGGTCAATCCCATCGGCATCCGCTCCTGCTACGACGAAGGCAAGCGCTGTGCCGAGACGCTGTTCTTCGATTACTGGCGGCAGTACGACGTGGACATCAAGGTGGTGCGCCTGTTCAATACTTATGGCCCACGGATGCATCCCAACGACGGGCGAGTGGTCAGCAATTTCATCGTGCAGGCGTTGAGCAACCAGCCGATCACGCTGTACGGCGACGGTAGCCAGACGCGCAGCTTCTGTTATGTGGATGACCTGCTGGACGGCATGATGCGTATGATGGATACGCCGAAGGGCGTCACCGGCCCGATCAATTTGGGCAATCCCGGCGAGTTCTCCATGCTGGAATTGGCCGAGAAAGTGCTGGCGCTGACCGGCTCGAAGTCGCGTATCGAGTTTCGTCCGCTGCCGCTGGACGATCCACGTCGCCGCCAGCCGGACATCACGCTCGCCAAGGAACATTTGAAATGGTCGCCCACGGTCAATCTCGAAGATGGCCTGAAAGAGACCATCGCCTATTTCAAAACCATTCTGTAGCCGAATACCATGCGTTTGCCGATCACCATCGTAGCGATAGACACCGATCCTGACTCCCAGCCGCTCACCCGTTTCGCGGTCAAGCAGACCCTGCGCGGGTTGGACGTGCAGGATGTGGTTTATTTCGGAGCAGCACCGCTGGGCTTGGGCGAGCGTTTCATCGAGACGCAACGCTTCGACTCTATCGACACCTACAGCGAGTTCGTACTGAAGTGCATCTGGCCGTTCATCGCCACGGAATACATCCTGATCGTCCACTGGGACGGCTTCATCGCCAACCCTGCGAACTGGCGCGACGAGTTCCTCGATTACGACTACATCGGCGCACCATGGGCTTGGGCCAATGACGACCACAAGGTGGGCAACGGCGGTTTCTGCATCCGTAGCCGCAAGCTGTTGTTGGCCTGCCGCGACCCCAAATTGCAGCGCCGCCCGGACATTCCCTACGGCGGCATCGAAGACATCGTCATCTGCCGCTTGTACCGTGAAGCACTGGAAAACATTGGCATCCGCTTCGCCCCGATAGAGCTGGCTCAGGCGTTCTCCTATGAGACCGGCGAGGTCACCTGCCAGCCGTTCGGTTTCCACGGCCCGGCCAACATGCCCATCTTCGTGGCGGAGAAATACCTCATCGAGCTGGCCCCGTCGCTGAAGAAGAAGATCCGGCCCGGCCCGGTGCTGGATATGTTCAAACAGCATTGCCAGATGCGCGGTTACACCGAGCTGCTGGCGCTGATGGATAGCAACTGATTTCCGCTCCATGAGTTCTTCTTACGCCCATTCCACTATCCAGTGCCTGACCGCGATCGCTCAGCATCACGGCATCCAGGTCAACCCCGAGCGTCTGATCCACGAATACTCGCTGGGGGCGGAAGAGCCTGCCGATAGTTCGCTGCTGCGCATGGCGGCGGACATCGGGCTGAAGGCCAAGGTCGATCGGCTGAAATGGGACAGGCTGATGGCGCTGAACGGTGTCTTCCCGCTGATGGCGCGCTTGCAGGACGGGACGAGCATCATCGCGGTAGGCGTTTCGGCGGAGGGGGGCGGTCAAGTTGCCGTGCTCGACCCGACTTCCGGCCAAGCTCAGATCGTCTGGCTGAACAAGGAGCAGTTCACCAGTCGCTGGAGCGGCGAACTCGTCTTTCTCAAGCGAGTCCACTCGTTGCGCGACCCCAATCAGCCATTCGGTCTGCGTTGGTTCATCCCCGAGATACTCAAACAGAAAATCGCCTTCCGCGACATCGCCATCGCCGCCGTGGCGCTGCAAGTGCTCTCGCTGGCCGCGCCGATTTTCTTCCAGTTGGTCATCGACAAGGTGCTGGTGCATCAAAGCTCTTCCACGTTGTGGGTGTTGGGCGCGGGTGTACTGATCGCCATGATCTTCGAGGCGGCGTTCGGCTTTCTGCGCCAGATCCTGCTGCTGGTGGCCACCAACAAGATCGACATGCGGCTGACGCGGCGGGTCTTCGGTCATCTGTTGTCGCTGCCCATCGACTACTTCGAGACGCACTCGGCGGGCGTGATCGTGCGCCACATGCAGCAACTGGAAGGCATCCGCAACTTCCTGACCGGGCGGCTGTTCTTCACTGCGCTGGACAGTATCGCGCTGCTGATCTTCCTGCCCATCCTGTTCTCCTACTCGTTCAAACTGGCGTTGATCGTGCTGGGTTTTGCCATCGCTATCACCCTCATCATCGCAGCGCTGCTGCCCACTTATCGCCAGCGTCTGGACGATCTCTATTCGGCAGAAGGTAAGCGTCAAGCCTTGCTGGTGGAGACCATCCACGGGATGCGCACGGTCAAGGCGCTGGCCATCGAGCCCAAGCAGCGCCGCAACTGGGATCAGAATTCGGCTGAGGCCATCAACGCGCATTATCGCGTCGGGCATCTGGGGGTCGCGGGCGGGGCGGTCACTGGTTTTCTGGAAAAGCTGCTGCCCATCGTCGTGATCGTCGTTGGCGCGACTGACGTGTTCGACCAGACGCTGTCGGTCGGTGCGCTGATCGCCTTCCAGATGATCTCCGGTCGGGTGGTTTCTCCGCTGATCCAGATCGTCGGCCTGATCAACGAATATCAGCAGACCGCGCTGTCGGTGCGTATGCTGGGCGAGATCATGAACCGCGCACCCGAAGGCCGCGTCGGTGCGGGCGGCCTACGTCCGCAACTGGCGGGCGAGATGGTGTTCGATAACGTGGTGTTCCGCTATCCGGGGGCGACCACCACCGCGTTGGATCGTGCCAGCTTCAAGATCGCCGCCGGAACAGTGGTCGGTATCGTGGGTCGCAGCGGCTCGGGCAAGACCACCATCACCAAGCTGATCCAGGGCTTGTACGCCGTACAGGAAGGCATCGTGCGTTTCGACGGAATCGACGCGCGCGAGATCGACTTGTCGCATCTGCGCCGACAGATCGGCGTGGTGCTGCAAGAGAACTTCCTGTTCCGGGGCACGGTGCGCGAGAACATCTCCGCCACCCGCCCGGATGCCTCGTTCGAGGAGATCGTCGAAGCGGCGCAGATCGCCGGGGCGGACGAGTTCATCGAGCGGATGCCGCAGGGCTACGACACCTTCCTCGAAGAGAACGCCTCCAACCTCAGTGGTGGGCAGAAACAACGCTTGTCCATCGCCCGCGCCTTGCTGTCCAAACCGCGCATTCTGATCCTGGACGAGGCCGCCAGCGCGCTCGACCCCGAGAGCGAGGCCATCTTCATCAACAACCTGTCGCGCATCGCCGTGGGCCGCACCGTGGTGATGATCTCGCACCGCTTGTCCACGCTGGTGAACGCCAACGCCATTCTGGTGATGCAGCACGGGCGGCTGATGGATAGCGGGCGTCACGAAGAGTTGCTGGGTCGCTGCCAGACCTACCAGCAACTGTGGAACCAGCAGACGAGCCATCTATGAAGATGCTGTGGAACAAACTGACCGAGCCAGCCGGCAAGCCGGAGATCGAGTTCCTGCCCGATGCCGACGAGATCGAGCGTCGCCCGATGCCGCGTTCTTCGCAACTGACGCTGCACGCGCTGGCGGCGACGCTGCTGGTGTTCCTGCTGTGGGCCATCTTTTCCGAAGTGGATCAGGTCGTTGTCGCCCACGGGCGGCTGATCACGCCGCTGCCCAATGTCGTGGTGCAGCCGCTGGATACCGCCATCATCCAGTCCATCGACGTGAAAGTAGGGCAGGTGGTGAAAAAAGGTCAGCGGTTGGCCATGCTTGATCCGACCTTTGCGCAGGCCGACGAGAGCGATCTGCAATCGCGTCTGCGCAGCCTGAACACGCAATCTGAACGGTTGGAGACCGAGCTTTCCGGTGGTCGCATGAGCGGCAAGGCCGGGGCGACGACCGATAGTCGCTTGCAGGCGCAACTGTCCTCTGAGCGGCAGGCCAACTATCAGGCGCAGCTACAAAAGATCAACGAAAACCTCGCCCGTCTCCATGCCGGGCTGGAGACCAATCGGCAGGATCAACAGGTGCTGTCTTCGCGGGTAAAGACGCTGCGCGAACTCGAAACCATGCAGGAGAAACTGGTCGCACAGAAATTCGCCGCCCCCGCGCGTCTGCTGGAGGCGCAGGACAAACGCCTGGAGATCGAGCGCGATCTGCAACAGGCACAGAACCGCGAACAGGAACTCAAGCGTGAGCTGGCTGGCACTGAGGCCGAGAAGACCGCCTTCGAGCGCAGCTGGCGGCAGAAAACGATGGAAGAGTTGCTCTCCACCTCGCGCGACAAGGATACGCTCACCGAACAATTGCAAAAAGCCGACAAGCGCAGCCGACTGGTCACGCTGGTCGCTCCGGTCGATGCGGTGGTGCTGGAGATCGCCAAGCTGTCCAAAGGTTCGGTCGCCAAGGGTGCTGAGCCGCTGTTCACGCTGGTGCCGCTGGGGGCGGAGCTGGAAGCTGAAGTGCAGATTGACTCGCTCGATGTCGGCTACATCAAGCTCGGCCACCCGGTGCATCTCAAGCTCGACGCCTATCCTTTCCAGCGACATGGCGCACTGGACGGCACGCTGCGCACCCTGAGCGAAGATGCCTTCCGCCGTGATGCTGTGGCCGGTCAGGGGCTGGATGCCTATTACCTCAGTCGTATCACTCTCGCCAGTATCAAGCTGAAGAACATGCCCGGACAGGCCCGCTTGCTTCCCGGCATGACGCTCTCTGCCGAGATCGTGGTCGGCAAGCGCTCGGTGATGTCCTACCTGTTGTGGCCGCTGACCAAGACGCTGGACGATGCGATCACCGAGCCGTGATTGTGTTGGCGGTGGTGGATTGCGAGCCTCTGCTTAGCCGGGCTAGATTGACCGCTCTATCAAATTCCGCAGCGCACCGGCTTGTTGCGCAGGTCCATCGAGTCCCGGTCGCACCTAAATTCCATGCAATAATGCCGTCCGATTTAGGTAGCGACAAGAGATTCGAGGGGCGGTACATCTCAGGGTGTACCGAGCGCACGTCCCCTGCGGGCTTCACAGATTCAATGCTGCGATACCGGGAGTGTAGATGTTCGAAGAAAAGCTGATCGCAGTCCTGAAAGGTTTCAATCAGTTCCTGCATGTGCTACTGGCTATCGCGCTGGTGGTGGCGAGTCTGATGGTGATCTGGGATTTCTCATCCAAGGCGCTCGTCGCGTTCAGCGAGGGCAGTGTGGCGCGCGGCTTTCTTCAGGCGCTGGGTTCTCTGTTCATCTTGTGGACGTTGTCCAGTCTGATCTCGGCTGAGATCAATTATGTGCAGACCAATCGTTTCTACGCGCGGGTGTTCGTTGAGGTGGCGATGATTACGGTGCTGCGCGAACTGATTGTGCAGCCGGTGCAAGTCATGTCCGATACGGGGCAGCCCGAGGGGAGTTTCAACCCCTTGCATTACGGCTTGTTGCTGGCGGCTTTGCTGATCATCGGTATCGTTTACAAGCTGGTAGCTGATCCGCACGCCGAGCAAGACGCTGTTCAACCCAAGTAATAAACACTTCCACCATTCGCCAGAATCCGCAGACAGGCAGGTCTGCCATGCTAAAATGCGCGCCTTTCTTTTCTGTCGCTGGAAGGCTTGCCATGTTCTCTCGCAAAAATACCCTCGCCGTTGTTGATCCCGATCTGTGGGCTGCCATGCAGCAAGAGGTCGTCCGTCAGGAAGACCATATCGAACTGATCGCCTCGGAAAACTACACCAGTCCAGCGGTGATGGAAGCGCAGGGTAGTCAGCTGACCAACAAGTACGCCGAAGGTTATCCCGCCAAGCGTTACTACGGCGGTTGCGAGTATGTGGATATCGCCGAGCAACTGGCGATCGATCGTGCGAAAGCGTTGTTCGGTGCGGAATACGCCAACGTGCAGCCGCACTCCGGTTCGCAAGCCAACCAAGCCGTCTACGTCTCCGTGCTGAAGCCCGGCGACACCATCCTCGGCATGAGCTTGGCACACGGCGGCCACCTGACCCACGGCGCGTCGGTGAACATCAGCGGCAAGCTGTACAACGCTATCCAGTATGGCCTGAACGAGAACGAAGAGATCGACTACGACGAAGTGCAGCGCTTGGCGCTGGAGCATAAGCCGAAGATGATCGTGGCTGGCGCTTCGGCCTACGCTCTGGTCATCGACTGGAAGCGCTTCCGCGAGATCGCCGATAGCGTCGGTGCTTATCTGTTCGTGGACATGGCACACTACGCCGGTCTGGTTGCTGCGGGCTACTATCCGAACCCGGTCGGTATCGCCGACTTCGTCACCACCACCACCCACAAAACTTTGCGCGGCCCGCGCGGCGGCTTGATTTTGGCTCGCGCCGAACACGAGAAGGCGCTGAATTCGGCGATCTTCCCGCAGTTGCAAGGCGGCCCGCTGATGCACGTCATCGCGGCCAAGGCGGTGGCGTTCAAGGAAGCCAGCAGTAAGGAATTCAAGGCTTACCAGAAGCAAGTGATCGACAACGCCCGCGTGATGGCGCGTGTGCTGACCGAGCGCGGCGTGCGCATCGTCTCCGGCCGCACCGACAGCCACGTGTTCCTGGTCGACCTGCGCGCCAAGAATCTGACCGGCAAGGATGCCGAAGCGGCGTTGGGCTTGGCTCACATCACTGTCAACAAGAACGCCATCCCCAATGACCCGCAGAAGCCCTTTGTCACCAGCGGCATCCGCATCGGCTCGCCAGCGATGACTACACGCGGCTTCACCGAACTGGAAGCCGAAAAGCTGGCGCACCTGATTGCCGACGTGCTGGACGCTCCGACCGACGAAGCTGTCATCGCCCGCGTCGTTGGCGAAGTGAAGAAGCTGACGACCGCGTTCCCGGTCTACGGCGCTTAAAGCCATGAGAAGGGGAAAGAGGGAAGGGGGAAGGGTGACTGCGGTGTTCCGCAGCCCCGGTTTTACCCTTCTCTCTTCTCTCTTCTCCCTTCTCCGATGAAGTGCCCCTTCTGCAAACACTCCGACACTCAGGTCGTTGACTCCCGCGAGAGCGAGGAGGGCGATAGCATTCGGCGGCGGCGGCGGTGTTTGTCGTGCGACAAACGCTTCACTACGTACGAGACGGTGGAGTTGCGGATGCCGCAGGTGGTGAAACAGAACGGCAATCGGGCGGAATTCAATCCCGCCAAGCTGCGGGCTAGTCTGATGCAGCCTTTGCATAAACGCGCGGTGGCGACCGAATTGGTCGATGCCGCCATCGACCGCATCTCCCAACAGCTCTTTGCGCTGGGTGAGCGCGAGGTCGATTCTCAACTCATCGGCGAGATAGTGATGGCCGAGTTGCTCAAACTCGACAAGGTCGCTTACATCCGTTTCGCTTCGGTCTACAAGAGTTTCCAAGATGCCAGCGATTTCACCGACGAAGTCAAAGCGGTGAGTCGATCACGTCGCAAGGCCGACCATGCAGGCAGCGCCGGATAGCCAGTGGATGGCCCGCGCGCTGCAATTGGCAGCGCGCGGGCTGAATACGACGACGCCGAATCCGCGCGTCGGCTGTGTGTTGGTGAAACACGGAGAGCTGATCGCGGAAGGCTGGCACGAGCGCGCCGGAGAACCCCACGCCGAAGTTCACGCCCTGCGCGCCGCCGGTGCCGCCGCTCACGGTGCTACCGCCTACGTCACCCTCGAACCTTGCAGCCATCATGGCCGCACCCCGCCGTGTGCCGATGCGCTCATCGCCGCCGGCATCGCCGGCGTGGTGGTCGCCATGCAAGACCCCAATCCCCTCGTCTCCGGTAACGGCATCGCCAAGCTGCGTGCGGCCGGCATCGCCGTCGAAAGCGGCTTGATGGAGGCGGCGGCGCGCGAACTCAACATCGGCTTCGTCTCGCGCATGACGCGCGGCACGCCCTGGCTGCGCAGCAAGATTGCCGCCAGTTTGGACGGGCGCACTGCGCTGGCCAACGGCGTAAGCCAGTGGATCACCGGCCCGGCGGCGCGGCAGGACGTGCAACATCTGCGCGCCCGTTCCTGCGCCGTGCTCACCGGCATCGGCACGCTGCTGGCCGACGATCCGCAACTGAATGTGCGCATCAGCGACACGCCTCCCCTGACAAGGGGAGGTTGGGAGGGGCTGCGTCAGCCGCTGCGCGTGGTGCTGGACAGTCAACTGCAAACCCCACTTGCGGCGCGCATCCTTGCTCCCTCGTCCGCGAGCGGTGGGACGTTGATCTACACCGCTTCCAGCGATACCTCTCGCATCGCCGCCCTCGAACAAGTCGGAGCGCAAGTCGTTCCGTTGCCGGGAGCCGATGGCTGCGTCGATCTGCCCGCCATGCTGCGCGACCTAGCGCGGCGTGGTATCAACGAGGTGCTGGTGGAAGCCGGGGCCAAGCTCAACGGCGCGTTGCTGCAAGCCGGTCTGGTGGACGAATTGGTGCTGTATCTTGCCCCGCAGTTGTTGGGCGACCAAGCGCGCGGACTTGCGGCTTTGGGTAAGCTGGTGTCGCTGGATCAGCGAATCGAGCTGGACTGGCAGGATGTGCGACTAGTGGGCCGGGATCTGCGCATCACGGCGCGTATCCGGCGTTAAGTCAATGAGGGCGGAGCGGAGCCGCCGAGACAAAGACTGGAGATCGAGATGAATATTTTCCTGAGTTTGTTGTTTTCCTTGTGCTCGCTGGCCTGCTGGGCGGATGCGGATGTCGCGCTGGTGAAAACGGTCAGCGGGGCGACCAAGGTTGTGCGCAACGGCGAGACGCTGGAGGCGAAGCCTGGCATGAAACTGCTCGCTTCCGATAAGATCGTCGCTGGAGCAGGCGAGACCGTCGGCCTGATCTTCAACGATGGCACGACGCTGTCGGCTGGCCCATCCACCGAACTCGACCTGCGTGAATACGTGTTCGATCCGGGCAACTCGCGCTATGCCTTCTCGCTGTTCCTGAAGAAAGGCACGCTGGTCTATACCTCCGGCAAATTGGGCAAGCTCGCCCCGTCGGCGGTACGGCTCGATACGCCGCGTTCCTCGGTCGGCGTGCGCGGCACCAAATTCATCCTGAGCTACGAATAAGGAGCGAACCATGAAGCGGATTTTGTTGAGTTCCTTGTTGCTCGCCCTCGCCGGCTGCACGTCCACCACCGCCATCCTGCTGCCGGACGCCGACGGCAAGGTCGGCGCGCTGGTGTTGAAACAAGGCAAGACCGAGCAAGTGGTGGATCATCCTTACACGGCAGCGCAGGGTGTGGCGGTCGGCGATGGCATCAGCCTACATCAGCGCAGCAAGGAGGCGGTGGAGCAGCAGTATGCCGCGACGCTCAACGCCCAGCCTGCGGCTGCTGCCAGTTTCATCCTGTATTTTCAGGAAGGCAGCGTCGAGTTGACGGATGAATCCCGCGCCTTGTTGCCTGCGGTGGTGGTGTCCTACAAGGCCCATGCTCCAGCCCGCGTAGTCATCATCGGCCACACCGATCGCACCGGCAGCAATGATCTCAATATGAAGCTCTCGCTGGAACGCGCTCAACTGGTCGAGCAGATGTTGCGTGCTACCAGCACCGACTTCGATCAGATAGAAGTGAGCTCCTTTGGCGAGAACGACCCGCTGATTCACACGGCTGACGGCGTGGCCGAGCCGCGCAATCGCCGGGTCGAGATCGTCATCCTCTGATGGATCAGCGTTTCCGCGCGGGCCGTTTGCCAGCAACGACCATCCGCCTGCTGGTGGCGCTGGCGTTGTTGCTGGCGCTGGTGGTGGGGGCGCTGCAATGGGCGCGACTCGCTCCGTTGCGGCAGATCGACGCCCTGTTCTACGATGGCTTCATGCAACTTGGCGGTGGCCATGCGCCCCTCGATGCGGCGATATTGATCGACATCGACGACAACTCGCTCTCCGAAGTGGGGCAGTGGCCTTGGCCGCGTTACAAGATCGCCCAGTTGCTGGAGCGCATCGACGAGGGCAAGCCCGCCGCCATCGGCCTAGACATCACCTTTCCTGAAGCTGATCGCACTGCGCTGATCTCGCTGATCGACACTTACCGCCGAGAGTTCGGTCTGGAGCTGGGGCTGGATGGCATCCCGCCGCAATTACTGGATAACGATGCCTTCCTCGGGGCGACGATGGCCGAGGAAGGCGCGATCGGGGCGATCCATCTGTTGTTCGACCAAACCAACAACGCCGACGTGCGACTATCGCCGCCCAAGGGCATCAAGCTTGGCGGCGAGGTCGAGCGTTTGCAGCTGAAACAGGCCAGCGGCGTGTTGCAAAACACCTTCCGCATCCAGTCGCAACTTCGTTACAACGGTTTCATCAACATGCAGCCCGATCCCGACGGCAAGCTGCGCCGCATTCCGCTGTTGCTGCGTCAGCAGGATCGAATCTATCCGCATCTGCTGCTGGCCGGCTTGATGCGCGCCGCCCGCGTGGACACCGTCACCGTGGCGCATGATGCGTTGGGGCCGTTGCTTCAGATCGGCGATCACCGCATCCCGGTGGATGCCAGCGGTGCGATGTTGTTGCGTTACCCTGCCGCAGCGCAAGTCCCGATGGTCTCGGCCCTCGATGTGTTGCGCTCAGGTCTGTCGCCGCAGATCGCGCGCGGCAAGCCGGTGTTCCTAGGCACGGCAGCGGCGGCGCTGCATGACTTCGCCAACACACCGCTCGATCCGCAGTTTCCTGGTCTAGGTATCTATGCGGTCGGCAACAGCAATATTCTGGCCGAGGAATATCTGCGCGAACCGGAGTGGAGTGGCCCGGCGGCACTGGCCTTGAGCCTGCTCTGCGGCGGCGTGATCGCGGCACTGTTCGTGTTTTCGTCCAGACTGTCGGTGCTGCTGCTCGGCTCTTGCGGATCGCTGGGGCTGATTGTGGCGGCGAGCGCCGGGCTGACGGCGGGTTTTGGTATCTATCTCAGCCCGGCTGCGGCGGTGACGACCATCGTGCTGTGTTTCATGTGGCTGTCGGTGGCCCGTTATACCGTCGAAAAACAGCGCGCCTTGGTTTGGCTGGAACAGGTCAGCAACACCCAGCGCGTCGCCATCGAATCCATGGCTGCCGTGGCGGAGACCCGCGACCCGGAGACGGGTGGACATATCAAGCGCACCCAACACTACGTCCGGGCGCTGGCGGAGGAACTGGCCCGCGAGGGTGAATTTCCCGAGCTGCTTACGCCTGAATACATCGAATTGCTCTACCTTTCCGCGCCGCTGCACGATGTCGGCAAGGTCGGTGTGCAAGACCACATCCTGCTGAAACCGGGGCAGTTGGACGACGGCGAATTCATGCAAATGAAGGAACATGCGCGCTACGGACAAGAGATCATCGCTGTGACCAGCAAGGGGATACAGGGCGACAACTTTTTGCGCGTAGCCGGCGAGATCGCTAGTTACCATCACGAAAAATGGGATGGTACGGGCTACCCTTACGGTCTGGTCGGCAGTGCCATCCCGTTGTCGGCGCGTCTGATGGCCGTTGCTGACGTGTATGATGCCTTACGGAGTCGCCGTTGCTACAAGCTGCCGTTCTCTCACGAGAAAGCCTGTGACATCTTGCGCGGGGGCAGCGGGACGCATTTCGATCCCGTCGTGGTCGCTGCTTTTTTTGCCATCGAAAAAGAAGTCATCCGTATCAGTCAGAAGTTCGCCGATGCTGAGTCAGCGACTCAGCCCCATACTTGAAACAGGAGGAATCATGTTCAGCGGAATCATCGCCGATGTCGGCATCATCAAAAGTGCGGAAGACCGTAACGGCGGCTTGCGCTTGTCAGTCTCTACCCAAGATCTGGGCATGGATGACGTAAAGTTGGGCGACAGCATCGCCGTCAACGGCGTCTGCCTCACCGTGGTTCAGATCGACGGCAACGACTTCACCGTGGACGTGTCGCGTGAGACGCTGGATTGCACAGTCGGCCTAGCGGCGCATGGCGCGTGCGTCAATCTGGAAAAGGCGCTACGTCTGTCCGACCGCCTCGGTGGGCATCTGGTCAGCGGCCATGTGGACGGTGTCGGCGAGGTCGTCGCTTTCAACGACATCGGCGAAAGCTGGAGGCTGATCGTGCGTGCGCCACAGCCGCTGGCGAAATACATCGCGGTGAAAGGCTCCATCACCATCGACGGCGTCAGCCTCACCGTCAATCGCGTGGCGGGCAGCGAATTCGAGGTCAACCTCATCCCCCATACGCTGGCGGTGACTACGCTCAACCAGCTGGAAATGGGGGCGAAGGTGAATCTGGAGATCGACCTGATCGCCCGGTATGTAGAGCGTATGCAGTCAGCGGGCTAAGTTCTGCTGCGACCGGGCGCGGCATCAGTGACGGCTCGTCCCTTGAGGTGTGAGCTGATTCGAGGAGAGGATTATGCATGGTATCGTTTGGAAGATATTCGTAGCCTTGGGTCTTACGCTGTCGCTTTGCGGCCCGGCGTCGGCGGCCTTGCCGGACGAGATCCAAGTTTATGACGACGAGATCGGCGCGCTCGGTGAGCGCTCGCTGGAATTCCACGCCAATACCACCCTGTCCGGCAATCCGCTGCCGCCCTATCCCGGTGAGCGCGTCGCCTTGCATGGCTTGCGGCTCACCCCGGAATTCGCTTGGGGGCTGGGCCATGATCTGGAGGCAGGCCTGTACCTCCCCACCGTCTCTGATTCCAGCCATGCCGCCGATCTGGCCGGGCTGCGCGGACGGATGAAGTGGCTGCCGATCCACGCCCGTGCGGGCGGCACGGGTGGTTTCGCGGGGTTGAATGTGGAATATTCCCGCGTGGCTTACCGCTATGACGCAGCGCGGGTCTTCTCTGAGTTGCGCGGCATCGCTGGCTGGCGCGGCGAACATTGGCTGGTGGCGGTCAATCCGGCCTTGGGTTGGGGGTTCACGCGAGGCAATGGCGGCGCGCCCGATCTTAGCTTGGCCGTGAAGGTGTTGCGCACGCTGAGCGGCCCGGTCAAAGCCGGAGCCGAATACTATGTCGGCTATGGCCGCATCGGCCAGTTCCTGCCGTCCGCCGAGCGCTCCCGCACCGGCTACGGCATCGTAGAGCTCGCATTGCCGCGCGAGATTACCCTGAGTCTTGGCGTGGGACGCGGCTGGGGCGGGGCGGACCGCTGGACGGTCAAGTCGATGCTGAGCACGGGATTTTGAGTGCAAAACTGTGCGATTTATCATGCGCCGCTTCAGCGTTGAGCGAGTTGTGCGGTTTTTTTGTAGAGTAGGGATAGACAAAAAGAGGCCTTAGCCCCTTTCTGTATTTTTGAACTGAGACTTTAGAAGAACGCTTCCAGGATCAGGACGGTTACACCTCCCATCACGAGACTGACCATCCATTTCAGCAAATTCAACTCAGTCTTGATCGGTGCGAGCTCTAATTGCAAATCCTTCTCAGTCATCAGCTCCTGATCTACAGATGAATCACGATAAGCAGGGGCAATCGCTTCAGCCTGTTTGGCCTCAATGCCGCTGGCTTCCAAGGTCTTGACGAATTTCAATGTATCGGAAGTAACCGCACTCATGTTTTTCCTTCCAGAATGGCCGCGAGTGTAATACTGGCCTGATTAAATATGAAACACTGCTTATGGCTCGCAGCGGAAAGAGCCTAGTTCCCTTCTTGTTTAGTTCTTGCCCACTGTCACGCCCAACTCTGCGCACAGCTTGCTCATCATCACGCGCAGTTCGCTCACTTCGGCTTCCAGTCGGGCGACGTTGGCTTTGAGGGCGGCGATCTCGCCGACGGTCACGTCTGCCGAGGCGGTGGGCGATCCGGCGTTGCGCTCTTCGATCACTGGTGCGCCGGAAAGCAGGTGCGTCCAGCGATTCTCGCGTGAGCCGGGCTGGCGCGGCAGTTCGACCACCAGTCCACCCGCTGCCCGTTCCGCCAGTTCGACCAGAAAGCTTTCGACCGAGGAGATGTCGGCGAATTTGTGCAGCCGTTCGCAATTGATGCGCAGTTTGCCTGCCGTCTGCGGGCCGCGCAGCATCAGCATGGCGATGATGGCGGTGGATTGCGTGGGGATGCGCAGCACGCGCTCGATGTTGTGCGCAAAACGCGAAGCTCGCCCGCCGCTGGTCTCCATCACCAAAGTCAAACTCTTCAAACTATCCAGCGCCGCTTGCACCTCTGATTCTGTCGCCTCGATCACCGGGTCGCGGCTGCTTTTCTGGTTGCAGCCGGAAACCAGCGAGTTGAGCGTCAGCGGGTAAGAGTCGGGTACGGTGCGTTGTTTTTCGGCGAGTACGCCGAGGACGCGGGTTTCGAGGAAGGAAAGGACGGGAAGCGTAGCGGTCATGGTGTCTGTCATCAAATGAGTCGGCGGTGAGGATAACACTGAGGGGGCGTGCCGCAGAGAGTGTTCGGCGAGCGCTCGGTTTTGGCTGTTTCCTATGGAGATAGCCATCGCTGGAGTTAAACGGGGCTAGGTTTTGCTGATCGAATCGGAATCCCTTAAATCAGCAGCGCGCTGAACTGGCTAGGTTCCAGCGGGCGGGCGTACAAATACCCTTGCATCAACTGGCAACCGTTGTCTTGCAGGAAAGTGCGCTGTCCCTCGGTCTCTACGCCTTCGGCGATGGTGTTCAGCTTCAGATTGTGTGCCAGAGCGATGATGGCTTTGACCACGGCTTCGCTGTCGGTGTCGCCCATCAGTTCCTGCACGAAACTCTGGTCGATCTTGATCGTGTCGATGGGAAAACGGCGCAACCGGCTCAGTGATGAGAATCCAGTACCGAAATCGTCGATGGACAAGGCCACGCCCAGTTGCTTGATGCGCTTCAGGGTGGAGATCGCGGTGTGGATTTCTTCCATGAAGATGCTTTCGGTCAGCTCCAGTTCCAGATATTGCGGTGCCAGCCCGCTTTCTTCCAGCGCCTCGCTGACTACGAGGAATAGATCCTTTTGCTTGAACTGCCGAGATGAGATGTTGACGGCGACCCGTATCGGCGGCAATCCGGCGTCCTGCCAAGCCTTGTTCTGTTTGCAGGCGGTGCGTAGCACCCAGTTGCCCAACTGGTCGATCAGGCCGCAGTCTTCGGCGATGGGGATAAAGTCCTTGGGCGAAACCAGACCCAGCTCCGGGTGACGCCAGCGCAGCAGCGCTTCGGCCCCGACCAAACGCCCGCTTTCCAGATCGATCTGCGGCTGATACAGCGCGAACAGTTCATTGCGCTCGATGGCGCGACGCAGACCGCTTTCAAGACGGAATTGCTGCTGGGCGACCTCGTTCATGGCGGCAGCGTAGAACTGGTAGTTGTTGCGGCCCGACTCTTTCGCTCGATACATGGCAGCGTCCGCGTTGCGGATCAGGGTGTCGATGTCCTCTCCGTCCATCGGATAGAGGCAGATGCCGATGCTGGTGGTGATGAACAGCTCATGTTCTTGCAGAGTGAGCGGCAGGCTCAAACCTTCCAGCATCCGGCCTGCCGCCTGGATCGCCACTTGTTCGTTGTTCACGTCCTGTAGCAGGGCGACGAACTCGTCTCCTCCCAGTCTGGCCAGCGTGTCGCCCTCGCGTATGCATTTACCCAGACGGCTGGCGACCTCCTTGAGCAGCAGGTCGCCCATGCTGTGGCCCAGTGTGTCGTTGATGACCTTGAATCGGTCGATGTCGAGGAACAGGATCGCCATCATCGAGCCGCTGCGCTTGGCTTGCAGCAACTCGTGCCGCAGACGCTCCATCAGTAGGTTACGGTTGGGCAGGCCGGTCAGGCTGTCGTAATACGCCATCTCGTGCAGGTGCTTCTTCATGTTTTCCTGACTGCTGATGTCGGAAAAAATGCCCACATAGTGCTCAATCTCGCCGGCCGCGTTTTTTATCAGGCTGATGTTCAGCCACTCGGGGTAGATGTCGTGGCTCTTGCGCCGGTTCCATATTTCGCCCTGCCAGTGCCCGGTCTGCTTGAGTGATTTCCACATCTGCTGATAGAACGCAGCATCCTGTATGCCGGACTGTAGTATGTCGGGAGATTTTCCGATGACATCTTCGGCGCTGTATCCAGTGACTTTCGTGAAGGCGGGGTTGACGGCGAGGATGTGTTTTTGGGCGTCGGTCACGAGCACGCCTTCCTGTGTGTTCTCCAGCACTTTGGCGGCGAGGCGCAGCTTTTGTTCGGCGCTTTTGCGCTCGCTGATGTCGGTCATGGCAGTACGGCAGAATTCCAGCTGCTCTCCGGCATGGCCGGAGGGGGTGCTGGTCAACTCGACTTCCACGGTCTTGCCGGTGGGCAGGCTGAGCGAAAATTCTGCGCTGGTCTGGAGGTTTTCGTGCAGGCAGTTGTGCAGATGCTTGAGGAATGCCGGGCGATCACGCCGAGTTAGAAAGTTGATGAAGGGCAGGCCGATCATCCGTGAGCGGTCGCGGCCAAGCAGGATGGCACCGGTCAGGTTGACCGCCAGAATCAGGCCGTTGCGGTCAAAGGTGAAATAGCCGAGCGGGGCAAAGTCATAGAGATCGGCGTAGCGGTCGCGGCTCTCTTCCAGCCGCTCCTGCACTTCGCGCAGTTCACGGTTCTGCATCTCCAGCTCGACCTGATGTACCCGCAACTCATGCAGGATGCGTTCCTTGGCGTCGGCTTCCTTCTGCTGTTTGGACTGGAGGCGTTCGAGCAACTCGGTCAGAGCTTGTTTGGACATTGCTTCAAAATGATTGCCGCTCATAGCGTACCTCCTGACTATGTACTGGTTGCTTGGGGCGATTCTACTCGCCCGACATCATGAAAGATGCCGATGTAGTGTGAGACCAGCCCTTTTTCATCGCGGATCGCGCTGATGTTCAGGCGCTCGCAGAATATCTCGCCATTCTTGCGCCGGTTCCAGATTTCGCCGCGCCACTGGCTGTGACGTTTGATCTCGCCCCACATGCTTTGGTAGAACAGGGCGTCGTGGCGGCCAGCGCTCAGGAAGTGTGGATTCTGGCCGATGGCCTCGGCGGCAGAGTAGCCTGTCGTGGTGGTGAATGCGGGATTGACCGACTGGATGATGCCGTTTGCATCGGTGATGAGGATGCCTTCCAGCGCACTGTCGAATACCTTGGCGGCGAGGCGGAGTTCATCCATCTTGGTGGCTAGATCCCGATTCAGCTTGACCAACTCCTCGTTGGTGAGTTGCAGGTCGGTGCGGGAGACCTCCAGTTCGTCGTTGGTGCTTTGCAATTCTTCATTGGCGCTGTGCCATTCTTCCCGGCTGACCTGCAATTCCTCGTTCGTCCGACGCAACTCGTCGGAAGTCGATTCAAGTTGCTCGATGACGGATTTCAGTTCTTCGCGGGTGGCGTTCAGTTCGCGCGCCAGCAGCGGCATTTCGGTGGGGGCGGGAGCGGAGGTGGTTGCGTCAGGTCGGGGCAGTAACTCCAGCATGACCAGCATACAGCCGGTGTAGCCCGATGAGGTGGAGAGCGGAACGACGTCCAGATTGATGAAATCCTGTTCGCGGAAGCGCAATCTCTCCTGTCGTATCGCCTGATGGCTTTTCTTTACCTTGTTGAGAGCCAGTCGCAGATCGAGCGCCAGACTGTGGTGAACCATTTTGAGCAGATTCAGGCTGGCCTCTCCCGCTGGAGGCTCCAGAAATGTGCCGGTGTGCCCACGAAAATGAAGAATCTCCAGATGATCGTTGACGATGACGGCAGCGGGTGTGTATTTCTCCAGCACGACCTGATCGGCCAGTTGCTCGATGGAGGGCGCGTTGGTGCGTCTTTCCAGCATACCGCCGATGCCGACCGACGAGGGAAGTTGCCGGGGGAGCGCAGGCAACGGGGTGCGGTTGATCGAATGCTTGCACGAGAAGATCTTGTTCTTCTTGTCTTCCAGCGCGAACAGGTCCAGCTGTTCACCCACCGTCTCGCTTGGGCCCAGCATCAGCAGGCCATCCTGCTTCAGGGCGTAATGGAACAGCCGCAGCACCCGCTTTTGCAGCGCGTGGCCGAAGTAGATCAGCACATTGCGGCACACCACCAGATCCACGCTGGAGAACGGAGGGTCGTTGGCGATGTTGTGCTTGGCGAACACGCACAGGTTGCGTACCTGTGGGCTGACCTGAAACTTGTCGTTCGAGCGGATGAAGAAGCGGCGCAACCGATCCGTTGAGACATTCAGCGCGATGGTTTCCGGGTAGATGCCGCGCCGTGCCCAGTCGACCGCCTCTTCGTTGGCGTCGCTGGCAAAAATCTGCACAGGAAAGGTCTCGCCAGTCTCTGCCATGAGTTCCAGCAGGCAGATGGCGAGAGAATAGGCCTCTTCGCCAGTGGCACAGCCTGCGCACCATATCCTGAGCGGTGTGTTGATCGGCCTGTTTTGAAGTAAACGGGGGAACACGCGGGAGGTCAGTGCCTCAAAAGTTTCGGGGTCTCTGAAGAAACGGGTGAAATTGATGAGGATGTCCTGATACAAGGCTTTCACCTCGCCGTGTGTATGGCGCAGGAATTCGATGTATTTCGAGGTGGACGTGCATT
The DNA here is from genome assembly GCA_016234685.1 of Nitrosomonadales bacterium. GTDB lineage: Bacteria > Pseudomonadota > Gammaproteobacteria > Burkholderiales > Gallionellaceae > Ferriphaselus. Next base: position 4,719 of record JACRAT010000030.1, on the reverse strand, counting down.
TGTTCAGCAACATGCGCCGCTCGACCTGACGCGAGATGGTTCCCGATTTGTAGTAGAGCAGATCGTTGCCGGTGGCTTCGCGCAGGATGGTGAAGATTTCGCTCAGCGCATTGCGCCGTAGTGCGGGCGATTCCTGTGCCGCCACCTGAGTGTGGTGGCGACCGATCTCGCTCAGCTGGTGGGCGATCTCTTCGGGAGCGAGGATGTAATCCACATAGCCGGAAGAGGCAGCGCTGAGCGGCATACCGGGATAGTCTGCTGACTGGGGATTTTGCGCCAGCGTGATGCCGCCGGCGATCTTGATCTCTTCCAGCCCCTGCGTGCCGTCCGATCCGGTACCGGACAGCACTACGCCGATGGCGCGTCCGCTAAGGTCGGCGGCGAGCGAGGCGAAGAACAGGTCGATGGGGTGGTGCAAGCCGTGTGCGGCAGTTAGCTGGGTGACGCGCAACGTGCCATGACGCAGGCCGATGTCGTAGCCGGGCGGATTGACGTAGACATGATCCGGCTTGACCACCAGCCCGTCGCGCGCCTCGGTCACAGGCATCCGGCTGATTCCAGAGAGTATCTCCGGCAACATGCTTTTGTGATCCTGAGCCAGATGTTGCATCAGAATGTAGGCCATCCCGGTATCGGGTGGGATGTTGCGCAGCAACTGGGTGAAGGCTTCCAGTCCGCCTGCCGAAGCACCTATCCCGGCGACTAGGAAGGCAGGCTCTTCAACACGCTGGCGTGGCGATTTTTTCTCTCCCGTTTTTCTGGGCATGTTCTGCGTCCAAGTGGCGGTTGCGGGGGCGTGGCGGTACGGCCAACTTATGGCTCACCATGCTAGTCGCCGAGCCAGATTATGGCAATGCCTTATTTGAGGGGTTTCACCTTAGCGTTTGGCTCCTCGCTCCAAGGCATACAAGCGACTTCGCTCCAGCCTTGCTGCATCAGAGGCAACATCCAGCCAGCCTTGCAGATTGTCCAGCGCGAGCTTGGACAGTGCTTCGATCCAGTCCGGTCTTTGGTTCAGGCAGGGGATGTAGTGGTAGTCGCCGCCGCCAGCGTGCTGAAAGTCTTCTTTACCCTCCTGCGCGATCTCCTCCAGCGTCTCTAGGCAGTCGGCGACGAAGCCGGGGCAGGCCACGTCGATGCGGCGGGTCTTGGCACGGCCTAGTTCCTTGAGCGTGGCGGTGGTGTAGGGTTGCAGCCATTCGGCGCGACCGAAGCGCGATTGGAAGGTGATGAGATATTGTTCCGGCGTGAGGCCCAGTTGTTCGGCGATGAGGCGGCCAGTCTTCTGGCATTCGCAGAAATACGGGTCGCCCTTGTCCCGCGTGTAGCGCGGCAGGCCGTGGAAACTCAGTAGCAGCTTGTCCGGGCGGCCATGCAGTGTCCAGTGGTCGCGGATGTTCTGCGCGCTGGCTTTGATGTAGCCGGGATCGTCGTGGAAGTGACGCACGGTGCGCAGCGCCGGGGCGTTGCGGGTGTGGCGCAGGGTCTCGAAGGCAGCGTCGCAGGCGGTGGCGACGGTGCTGGCGGCGTATTGCGGGTAGAGCGGCAGTAGCAAGATGCGCTGGCAGTTCTGCGCCTTGAGACGGGCGATGGCGGCGGCCACCGAAGGCTGGCCGTAGCGCATGGCGTAATCCACCAGCAGCGGTGCGCCGGGGGCGAGTTCGGCCAAGCACTGGCGCAGCAGCGTAGTCTGCCGCTCGGTGTGGACTTTCAGCGGCGAGCCCTCATCCATCCACACCGAGGCGTATTTGGCGGCGGATTTTTTCGGGCGGGTGTTGAGGATGATGCCGTTGAGGATCATCCACCAGATCGGGCGCGGGATCTCGACCACGCGCGGATCGGACAGGAATTCCTTCAGATAGCGCCGCAGTGCAGGGGCGGTGGGCGCTTCCGGGGTGCCGAGGTTGAGCAGCAGTACACCGGTCTTTTCAGGGGTTCCATGAGCAAAAGCGGGTTCGTTCAGATAAGCCATTGGGATGCGTGGCGGCGTTCAGCCGACCAGAGTGGAAAGAGTGAGCAGCAGCAACAGGAGCAGCATGAACACCAGCGTGCGCCAAGCCAAGCCGATGGTGCTTTGCATGAAATCGACATCGGCATCGTCGCCCGCGCCCAGCTCCGGGCGATCGAGCAACAAGCCGCCATCCGGGATGGGCTGGCCCAGCCGCACGCCGAGCGCGCCTGCGCCGCTGGCCAGCACGATGCCGGCTTCGGGATCGGGCCAAGTGTTGGCCTGGGTGCGCCAGCAATACACTGCGTCCTCGAAGTCGCCGACGATGGCGAAGGTGATCGCGGTCAGCCGCAGCGGCAGCCATTCGATCCAGTGATAGGCTAGTCGTGCGAACAGGCCGAACTCTCCATGATCTTCGCCGTGTAGCGTGCCCCAGCGTCGGCTCAGGAATTGGGCCATGCGGTACAGCGCCGCGCCCGCCGGGCCGATGCCCGCCAGCATCCCAGCGATGAACCAGAAGGCTACGCCGAACACATGGCGATGCGAGGCCAGCAGCGCTTCTTCGATGGCCAGACGCGCCACCTCGGAGGAATCCAACTCATGGCTGGGAATGCCGCGCCAGTCCGACAGTAGGGTGCGCGCCCGCAGCAGATCGTCGGCCCGCAGCGCGTGGTGGATGTCGGTGAAATAGTGGCTGAACAGGCGAAAGCCCATGGTGAGATATAGCACCAGCACGCAGAAGGCCAGCCCCAGCAGGGGGTGGACGTAATCGAGCAGATAGTAGACCGCGCCGATGCCGACCACCAGCACCAGCACCGCCAGCGACCAAGCGATCTTGCCGTGCCTGCGTTCGCCCGCATTCAACTGATTCTGGAAGAAATTGACATAGCCCGTCAGCCCATCGAGCGGCAATTTGCGGGCGGAGAGCGGTTGCCACTGCTCCAGCAGCAAAGCGACGATCAGCGAAAACAAGGTCATGGTGGGCGGCGCATGGTGAGGAAAAAGAGGGGTGAAAGATAACACAAGTGAGCTGGCTCGGGGCCGATCCCCGGCGCTGGTGTGAGGAGCATGGACTGTGGCGAATCGCCTAGGGAGGCGCTATCTACTCGTTCGTGATGAGCACTTCGACAGGCTCAGGGCGGACGGTTTGAAAAATCACAGCGCTTCCCTAGAACGGCAACCCGAGTGCCTTGCACAAGAAACGCATGTACGGCCCGGCCTGCCGGAACTGCTCGACCACCGTCGCCCTCAAAGCGGGGGAGGTGATCGTCGCTTCGTCCAACGCAGCCATGCCGATGAAATCCTTGCGCTTCAGATCCGCCAGCAGCGGGTGGTCCTTGGCGAAGCCGCGCGGCGCGTTGGCGAGCGAGTCGCCCTCCAGCGTGAAATGCTGGCGGAAAGCTGCATCGTCGCGTGCCATCACCCACGCGTCCGGCTGCTGCACGATAGCCTCGCGCAGCTTGAACAGCACATCCGGCACGGGATGCCACAGCCCGATGCCCAGAAAGCACTCGCCCGGTGCTATGTGCAGGTAATAGCCCGGCGCGTGCACATCCTTGCCCACCTCGTGACGGAACTGGATGCCGATATTGGTCTTGTACGGCGTCTTGATCTTGCTGAAGCGCGTATCCCGCTGCACCCGCATCAACGACCCGCCCACCTTCTTCGGCTGCGCCAAAAAATGCCGCGAGATCGCCAGCATCTCGTCCGACATATCGCTGATGAACGCCAGCGCAGGCAAACGCACCAACGCCTCGTAATCCTGCTTATGCGCCTCGAACCACTCGCGGCTGTTGTTGGCGGCGAGCTCGCTGAGGAAGGTGAAGGTCTGCGGGGTGAAATAGTGCATGGCGATCTCCCTGTTGACTTGGATACATGCCGGAATGGTAACGGATTGTGCCCGTGTTGATTTGAAATCCGTAATCTGCCTATGAGGTTTCCCGCAAGCCGGTTGCGGCGTATCATGCGCACGGTCAACCATACATCGGAGAGTTCACCATGAGGAAACAACGCGTAACCTATACCTCGCCTCTGGATGCGCTGGTGGCAGTGAGCAAACGACTCAGCCTGTACGAAAGCCAGCGCGGCATGGATTCCGAGGCATTCTTTGATCGCTACCAAAAAGGCTTGATCGACGACGATGCCGACTCGCTAGACTGGGCGAACGCCTATCAGCACTACGTCGCACTGCACCAACAATTGGAAAGCCAGTTGCGTGTCGCCGCATGAGTCTCTTGAGCGATATTTTGCCAAGATCGAGGTCGCAGTCGCCCGATTGCCCGCCTACGCCGAGAGTTATGTAGAAGAAATCCTCACCGCCGAGCGCGCCAACCTGCGCATCCGGCTACGCTTTCAAAATGGCGCGTTGCTGGAAATCAACGAAGCGCTCATCATCGACAGCGGCGCGCTGAAATCGCTGGGCTATCGCTACCATTTGCAGCGAGCCAACAACGAACTCCTGTTCCGCTACGACAACACCCCGCACTTCCCCAACTTGCCGAGTTTTCCGCATCACAAACATCTGCGCGATTCCGTCGTGGCAACAAGCAAGCCGGACTTGCTGGAGGTGCTGAAAGAGGCGGAAGATGAAAGCGCTTGATTTTGGCTTGAGTCTCAAACGAAACCGTGGTGAGAGGTGGCGCCGTAATTTCGGACAGTCCGATAAGTGATAGCCTTGCTTAACCCAAGCCGTGAACAGCACGGCAACCAGAGGAGCAAGCACATGAAAAGGACGAGAAGGAATCACGCACCGGGATTCAAGGCCAAGGTGG
>JACRAT010000029.1 GCA_016234685.1 Nitrosomonadales bacterium | reverse complement strand
GTGGCGATTGGCTGTTTCGTATTCAACGTGGGCGGTGTTGATGGTGATGCCGCGCGCCTTTTCTTCCGGGGCTGCGTCGATCTGGTCGTAAGCCTTCGCTTCGCCACCAAACTTCTTGGACAGTACGGTGGTGATCGCCGCCGTCAGGGTAGTCTTGCCGTGGTCAACGTGACCAATCGTGCCTACGTTTACGTGCGGCTTGGTACGTTCAAATTTGCTCTTTGCCATAACTTTTCCCCATCAAACCAAATTAACGAAAGAACCTCAACAAAAATTCTGGTGCCCATGGCGAGAATCGGACTCGCGACCTCTCCCTTACCAAGGGAGTGCTCTACCACTGAGCCACATGGGCGTTTGTAGCCAACCTTCGCAGACACTCGCCGCAAAAATCGCAAACTAAACTCTGGAGCGGGTGAAGGGAATCGAACCCTCGTCGTAAGCTTGGAAGGCTTCTGCTCTACCATTGAGCTACACCCGCACAACCTTGCAACACTTACACGCGGGCTTCCAAAAACACCAGCCCAGCAAAATCAAAAATTGGTGGAGGGGGAAGGATTCGAACCTTCGAAGGCAGAGCCGTCAGATTTACAGTCTGATCCCTTTGACCGCTCGGGAACCCCTCCTAGCAGAGCGCGGCATTATCCTGATTCGACCGGTGCTTGTCAAACACCAATTGCATCTATTTGTTAGTCACCCTGAACAATGCCGATTGCGCATGGGCTTGCAGACCTTCGCCGAAGGCCAGCGTCGAAGCTATCGCCCCCAAAGCCTGCGCACCTTGCGCGGAAACTTGTATCAAACTGCTGCGCTTCTGGAAGTCATAAACCCCCAGCGGAGATGAAAAACGCGCCGTCCCCGAAGTGGGTAGAACGTGGTTGGGCCCCGCACAGTAATCTCCCAGCGACTCGGAGGTGTAGCGCCCCATAAAGATCGCCCCGGCGTGTTTCAGCTTGTGCAACATGGCTTGCGGATCAGCCACCGATAGCTCCAGATGTTCCGGCGCGATGCGATTACTGATAACGCAGGCCTCATCCAGATCGGCGGCATGGATTAGCGCACCGCGACTCTCCAGCGCCGTACGAATGATCTCGCGGCGCGGCATCTGCTCCAGCAGCCGGTCGGCGCTGGCCGCCACACGCTCGATGAACCCGGCGTCCGGCGATAACAATATGGCTTGCGCCAGCTCGTCGTGCTCGGCCTGCGAGAACAGATCCATCGCCACCCAGTCCGGGTCCGTCTGACCGTCGCAGATCACCAGTATCTCGGAAGGCCCGGCGATCATGTCGATGCCACACGCGCCGAACACGCGCCGCTTGGCCGAAGCCACATAAGCGTTACCGGGGCCGACGATCTTGTCCACCTTCGGGATGCTCGCCGTACCATAAGCCAGCGCCGCCACCGCCTGCGCGCCGCCGATGGTGAACACCCGATCGACACCACACAGATAGGCCGCCGCCAGCACCAGTTGATTCTTCGCACCATCCGGGGTGGGGACGACCATGATGAGTTCGCTCACCCCCGCCACCTTGGCCGGCAGTGCGTTCATCAGCACCGACGAGGGATATGCCGCCTTGCCGCCCGGCACGTACAGACCGACGCGATCCAGCGGCGTCACCTGCTGCCCCAGCAGAGTCCCATCCGCCTCGGTGTAACTCCATGAGCCTTGCACCTGCTTCTGGTGATACGCCGTCACGCGCTGCGCCGCTTGCTCCAGCGCAGCACGCTGCGCGGTAGGCAAGCCCTCGAAGGCCGCCTTCAACTCAGACAAAGGCAACTCCAGCGCGCCCGCGTCCGCCGCATCCAAGCGATCGAAACGGCGGGTGTATTCCAACACCGCCTCATCGCCGCGCTTCTTCACATCGGCCAGAATCGCGGCGACAGTCGCCTCCAGCTTTTCGTCGGCAGTCTCCTCGAAGGCCAGCAGCTTGTTCAGCGCAGCATCGAAATCAGCTTGTTGAGTAGAAAGTCGTGCGATCTTCATAGCAACTCCTAGTTTTTGACTGCACCTGCGAACGCATCCAGCATCGGCTGAATGACCTCGCGCTTCAATTTGAGTGCGGCCTGATTCACCACCAGACGCGACGAGACATGGCTGATCTCTTCCACCGCCTTGAGGTTGTTAGCCTTCAATGTCCCGCCGCTACTCACCAGATCGACGATCACGTCGGACAGTCCGACCAGCGGCGCCAGCTCCATCGAGCCATACAGCTTGATGAGATCGACGTGTACGCCCTTGGACGCGAAGTGCTCGCGCGCCGCCTGCACATACTTGGTCGCCACGCGCAGCCGCGCGCCCTGGCGCACCGCCGACGCGTAATCGAAATCATTACGTACCGCCACCATCATGCGGCACTTGGCGATATTCAGATCCAGCGGCTGATACAGCCCGTCGCCGCCGTGCTCGTTCAGCACATCCTTGCCCGCCACGCCTAGATCGGCTGCACCGTATTGCACATAGGTCGGCACATCCGAAGCGCGCACGATGATGAGCCGCACATCGTCGCGATTGGTCGGCAAGATCAGCTTGCGCGAAGACTCCGGGTCTTCCAGCGGCGTGATGCCCGCTGCCGCCAGCAACGGCAAGGTTTCTTCAAAGATACGGCCTTTGGATAGGGCGATGGTAATCATTTTCACTTCCAATCATTTCAGTCGGCGGATATTAGCGCCAAGCTGTCCCAACTTGTGTTCGATATGTTCGTAGCCGCGATCCAGATGGTAGATGCGGTCGATCACGGTTTCGCCTTGGGCGACTAGCGCGGCGATCACCAGCGAAGCGGAGGCGCGCAGGTCAGTCGCCATCACGGCGGCACCTTCCAGACGTTCGACACCGCGTACCAAGGCGGTGTTACCTTCGACGTCGATCTGCGCGCCGAGGCGACGCAGCTCTTGCACGTGCATGAAGCGGTTCTCGAAGATGGTCTCCACCACCATCGCACTTCCGGCCGCCACGCAATTCAGCGCCATGAACTGGGCTTGCATGTCGGTGGGGAAAGCCGGATGCGGCGCAGTGCGCACGTTGACGGACTTGGGCCGTTCGCTCATCTCCAGCCGAATCGTATCACCCTCGACAGCGATCTTCGCCCCCGCCTCAGAGAGCTTCTCCAGCACCGTCTCAAGGATGTCGGCACGCGTATTGGTCAGCGTGATGCTCCCGCCGGTGGCTGCCGCCGCAACAAGGAATGTGCCACTCTCGATGCGGTCCGGCATGATGCGGTGTGTCGCGCCGTGCAACTTCTCCACGCCAGTGATGGTGATGGCATCCGTACCGTCGCCGCTGATCTGTGCGCCCATCGCACGCAGACAGTTGGCTAGATCGACCACCTCAGGTTCGCGCGCAGCGTTTTCCAGCACCGTCACACCCTCGGCCAAGGCTGCCGCCATCATCAGATTCTCCGTGCCGGTGACGCTGACGATGTCGAAGAAGATGCGCGCCCCCTTGAGTTTGGTCGCCTTGGCGTGGATGTAGCCATGCTCGATGGTGATCTCCGCGCCCATCGCCTGTAAACCCTTGATGTGCAGATCGACTGGCCGCGAGCCGATGGCGCAGCCGCCGGGCAGCGACACCTTGGCCTCGCCGAAGCGCGCCACCAGTGGGCCCAGCACCAGAATCGCCGCACGCATGGTCTTCACCATATCGTAAGGCGCTTCCAGCTTACCGACCGGGCCGCCGTTCAGGACGATCTCGCCCACCCCCGGCGTCGCCGCCACACCCATCTGCTCCAGCAAACGGCGCATGGTCAGCACGTCGTGCAGATCAGGCAGGTTAGTCAGATGCAGTTCGTCCGCCGTCAGCAAAGACGCGCACAGAATCGGCAATGCCGCATTCTTAGCGCCGGAGATGCGCACTTCACCACGCAGGGGAGTGCCACCGATGATTGCCAGTTTTTGCATAGAATCAGTCGTTAGTGGGTAGTCGTTAGTCGTTAGTCTTTCAACTCACGGCTAACGGCTAACGACTAACGACTATCGGCAGACGCGAGTCGAAGTCAGACCGACAGCAACTCGGCCACGCCGTACATCTGGGCTAGGCTGGTCAGGTTTTGCGGAAGGTTCTCGAACCGCAACTCGACACTGCTCTTCTGCGCCTGACGCAGCCAAGCCAGCAACAAGCCGACCGCAGCGGAATCCACCACCCCGACCTCGGACAGATCGACCACCAGCGCCGCAGCGCCGGGGGCGACCGGCCCCAAACCATCGTGCAGCGCCGCGACCGTCGCCATAGTCAGATCGCCGGATACTTTTAGGCGGTCGCCTTCCCGCTGGATCACTTGGCCTCCGCCCTGCTCACTGGCGCAGTAGCGCCAGACTGATTCTTCTCGACCAGCGTCTTGATCAGCCCGTCGATACCCGATTGCGCGATCTGCTCATTGAAAGTACTGCGATAAGTCATCACCAAGCTCACCCCATCCACGGAGAGGTCGAACGCCTTCCAGCCTTTATCTGTCTTTTCCAGCACGTAATCAACCGGGATCGCCTGTGCGCCCGGCTTGGAGATGAAGGTCTTGACCGTCGCCTCCGTCGCGCCGGCCGCCAAGGTGAGTGGCTTCACCTCGACCGTCTGGTCACGATACACGGTGAAGGCCTTGGTGTAGGTGCGTACCAGCATAGCGCGGAACTCGGCGGTCAGCGCCTGCTTCTGCTCCGGCGTGGCTTTGCGCCAGTTCTTGCCGACAGCCAACTGCGTCATGTGGGCGAAGTCAAAGTGCGGCAACACCTTGGCATCGACCAGATCCAGAATCTTCCTTTGATCACCGGAACGGATGTCTTTGTCCTGACGCACGACTTCCAGCACATCTTTCACGGTGTTTTTGATCAACACATCCGGCGCAACCGCCTCATCCGCATTCGCATTCGCCACCAAGGAGGCGACCGCCAGCATCGCACCTAACATCCAATCCGAGATTTTTTTCATTTCCTTGCCTTTTCTAAACTATGCGCGATTACTTGGCGCTATCCGACTCCGAAGCCTTGCTGTACATGAACTTGCCGATCAAATCCTCCAGCACCACAGCGGACTGAGTCTGCTTCAACACTTCACCATTAGCCAGCATCTTGTCGTCCCCGCCCGGCGACAGGCCGATGTACTGCTCGCCCAGCAAGCCAGAGGTCAGGATGTTAGCAAAGGTATCTTTTGGGAACTGGTAGCGCTTGTCGATGCTCATCGTCACTTTGGCTTCGTAACGCTGAGTATCCAGTTTGATGTCGATCACGCGACCGACCAGCACGCCCGCACTTTTGATCGATGCCTTGGGCTTGAGTCCGCCGATATTGGAGAAGTACGCCTCCACCTGATAGGTCTCCGACACATTGTAGGTACTCAAATTGCCCACCTTCATCGCCAGCATCACCAGCGCGCCCAGCCCCGCCACTACGAATGCGCCGACCCAAAGATCCAGTGTTGTGCGCTCCATCTCAATTTCCTCCAAACATAAGTGCGGTCAAAATAAAATCCAGTATCAGGATCGCCAGCGACGATTCCACCACTGTACGGGTCGTTGCACCCGAGACACCTTCCGCCGTGGGCGGCGCGTCATAGCCCTCGAACAGCGCAATGGCTGTCACCGCCAAGCCGAACACAAAACTCTTCAGCACGCCGTTCAGCACATCGTGCTGAAAATCCACTGCCGACTGCATCTGCGACCAGAACGAACCCTCGTCCACACCGATCAGCACCACGCCGACCACATAGCCGCCGAACACGCCCATCGCCGAGAACAACGCAGCGAGCAACGGCATAGAGAACACCCCCGCCCAGAAGCGCGGCGCGACTACGCGGGCGATGGGATTCACCGCCATCAACTCCATCGCGGCGATCTGCTCGGTGGCCTTCATCAAGCCGATCTCAGCGGTCATCGCCGAACCCGCGCGACTGGCGAACAGCAGCGCCGCCAGCACCGGCCCGAGTTCGCGCACCAGCGACAGCGCCACCAGCGAACCCAAGGCCGATTCCGAGCCATAGCGTTTCAGCGTCTCGTAGCCCTGCAAGCCCAGCACCATGCCGACGAACATGCCCGCCACCAGAATGATGATGAGCGACATCACCCCGGAGAAGAACATCTCCTTGATGGTCAGATGGAAGCGGCGGAAGCTGGGCCCGGAGTAGAACAGCGTCAGCGCAAAGAAGCGAGAGGCGAAGCCCAGACGCCACACTGCATTGACCACGCGATGCCCGACTTTTTTCAAACTGGTGGAGATCGGCATCATCAGGCTCGCAAATTCAGATCTTGTTGATAATTCCCGCCCGGATAGTGGAACGGGATCGGACCGTCGATCTCACCATGCACGAACTGACGCACAAAAGGCTCAACGGAAGCACGAATCTCGTCAGCCGTCCCTTCCGCGATGATCGCCCCGTCAGAGATGAAATAGACGTAATCCACGATCTTCAGCGACTCTTGAATGTCATGCGTCACCACGATGGAAGTCGCGCCCAGCGCATCGTTGAGCTGACGGATCAGATTGCCCACCACCGACAGCGAGATCGGATCGAGACCCGCGAACGGCTCGTCATACATGATGAGCATGGGGTCGAGCGCGACCGTGCGCGCCAGCGCCACGCGCCGCGCCATGCCGCCAGAAAGCTCCGCCGGCATCAGCTTGTGCGTGCCGCGCAAGCCCACCGCGTGCAACTTCATCAACACCAAGTCGTGGATGATGTCTTCCGGCAGATCGGTATGTTCACGCATTTGGAAAGCGACATTATCGAACACCGACATATCGGTGAACAGCGCGCCGAACTGGAACAACATGCCCATCTTGCGGCGCATCTCATAAAGTTCGTCCTGCTTCAATTCATGAATGATCTTGCCATCGACCTTGACGTAGCCCTTGGTAGGCCTGAGCACGCCGCCGATATGGCGCAGCAGCGTCGTCTTGCCGCAACCGGAAAGCCCCATGATGGCAATCAGCTTGCCCTTGGGAAAGGACATGTTGATCCCTTTCAGGATAGCGCGATTATCGTAGGCAAAATTGAGGTCGCGGATTTCAACCAGCGGTTGCGATGACACTGTAAGGACCACCTTTCAAATCAAGGGCACGGATTCTAAACCACGGCAGTGCTGCATAACAAGTACGCTGACCATGGGTCAGTCCGAAACCCATCTGCGCCGCATTCTTCCGACACACGCAACCGGAAAGTTCTGATCCACGCTCGCACTCTCCGAACCGACTGCCTAGACACCTCTGTCCCATCTGCCAAAAAGCCTAGCCTTTTCGGCATATTGAATTCAGACACATTGGTGGTTTATCCTATCAACATCGCATTTATCTTGATAAATCATGGTAAAGCACCATTCCCCCACCTCCGACTCCCTCGCCTCTAGCTCAGGAGCACACCAAGAAATCATCGGCAACAGTCCAGCGATTCAAGCGTTGCGCAGACACATTCAAATCTCCGCAGCCGCGCCTTTTCCGGTATTGATCGAAGGCGAGTCCGGCACAGGCAAGGAGTTGGTCGCTACCGCCCTGCATCGTAGCAGCGGCAATCCCGGCCCACTCCTGCCTATCAACTGTGCAGCAATTCCCATCAACCTTCTCGAAAGCACGCTATTCGGGCACACCAAAGGCGCATACACCGGGGCTGATCGCGCCCAAAGCGGGCTGTTTGAGAGCGCTGGCCTCGGCACTTTGTTCTTGGACGAGGTCGGCGAGCTGCCCATGGAGCTACAAGCCAAGTTATTGCGGGTATTGGAAAATGGCGAATTTCGCCGCATCGGCGAAACCTCGACGCGACTAAGCCGCGCCCGCATCATCGCGGCCAGCAACCGAGACCTGAGACGGGACATTCAAACTGGGCGTTTTCGTGCAGATCTTTTCCATCGGCTCGATATTCTCACTGTTCGCACACCTCCGTTGCGAGAAATGGGTTCCGACAAACTCTTGCTACTCGACCATTTCCGCACCAACTACTCGGCCCAGATGGGGCGCCCGCCATTCCTGCTTGATGCGCAAGCCCGGCGATGCTGGGAATCGCACTCATTCCCCGGCAACACCCGCGAGCTTCGCAATCTGGTCATTCGCCTTCTCGCTCAGCATTCAGGCAAAAGGATCAGCGCCAAACAACTGGAAGCGGAACTCGCCCAGACACCCGGACTGCCCTCTGCGGATGGCTGCTCAATCGAGCATACCGCCCGCCACTATCTGCAACGTCAAGCAGACTTCAATCTGCCCTCCCAGTTGAAATCACAAGAACGCCTATTCATTGAGGCGGCGTTGAACCTCAGTTTCGGCAACATCAGCGCTGCCGCCAAACGCTTGGGACTGCCTCGCACCACACTATGCAGCCGGATCGCTGCACTGAAGATACTCCCCTCCCCCTAGGTATTTCAGCCTAGGCAAATCTAAAATTACCTAGGTAAAACAGTATATTGAATGAATACAACCCGAGTGATAGTCTTGTCAAAAATGATGAAAAGGGAGGGACTATGTGTTCGATCCGTTGGCTGCTAGCATCTCCCTGTTGCATTTGGCTAGCTGCGTGCGCCACGCAGCCCATCGAACCGTCACCGCAACATCTGCTGCGCACAGCCAGCACGCCGACGCTCAGTCCGGCAAACATCCCCGCTCCCGTTACACGCAGCCTGTTGTTACCCCCGCCACGCCCCGCCACCAAGCTGGAAACCTACAGCGTGGTGGTGACGAACGTCCCGGCGCAGGAAGTACTGTTCGCACTGGCCCGCGATGCCAAGATCAATCTCGACATCCATTCCGGCATTCAGGGCGACATCACGCTGAACGCGCTCGACCAGACCTTGCCACAACTGCTGCGCCGCATCTCTCGCCAAGTGGACATGCGCTACGAACTTGACGGGCCGAACCTCATCGTCATGCCGGACACGCCCTTCCTGCGCCACTACAAGATCGACTACGTGAACATGACGCGCGACGCAGAGAGCGCCATCGCCAACGCCACGCAGGTCAGCTCTGGCACGCAAGCTGCGACCAACACCCCGGCCCTGCTCAGCGGCAACAACTCATCCATCTCGATCCGCAACACCTCGCACAACCGCTTCTGGGAAACCTTGATCCAGAACGTCAAAGACATCCTGCACGAGACCGACAAGATCCTGCCGGAAGGCTCTAGCGAGACAGTGGTCGAGCAACAGAATTCGACCACGACCAGCGGAACTGGCGCACCACCCGCTTATGCCGCCAACAAAAAGGTCGCCAACAAACTCGGCGGCATCGAGAGCAGCCCCAACCCTGCCACCATGCAGGAGGGCGCGACCACTGTCACCCGCCGCAGCACCTTCCGCGAAGCCGCCTCGGTCATCGCCAATCCCGAGACCGGCTTGATTACGGTGCGCGCCACCGGCAAACAGCACGAGAAGGTGCAGGAGTTCGTCGATCAAGTGATGAGCAGCGCGCGGCGACAAGTGCTGATCGAAGCCACCGTGGTCGAAGTGCGCCTGAGCGACCAGTACAAGCAGGGCATCAACTGGTCGTTGCTGCAACGCGGCGGCAGCGGTTTTCAGCTGCGCCAGGCCGGGACTCCGACCCTGCCCACGGTCAACGCCAACAACCTATTCGTGCTGGACTACCTCAATCCGACTTCGCAACTGGGCAATCTCAGCGCGCAGATCTCGCTGCTGGAATCTTTTGGCACGGTCAAAGTCCTGTCCAGCCCGAAACTCAGCGTACTCAACAACCAGACCGCGATGCTGCGCGTGGTGGACAACCTCGTGTATTTCACCGTCAAGGCCGACACCACCGCCAATCAGGCCACCTCCGTCACCACCTACACCACCACGCCCAACACCGTGCCGATCGGCTTCACCATGAGCGTCACCCCGCAGATCAACGACAACGAGACCGTGCTACTCAACCTCAAGCCCTCCATCTCGCGCGTCATCGGCTTCGTCAACGACCCTAACCCAGACCTTGCCAGAGCGGGTGTCACCAGCCGCATCCCGCAGACCCAAACACGCGAGATGGAGTCGGTGCTAAAGATCGCCAGCCGCCAGACCGCCGTGATGGGCGGGCTGATGCAAGACCAGATCAACAACCTCACCGACGCCGTGCCGGGTCTCGCCAAGATTCCGCTGGCGGGCGACTTCTTCACCCACAAGAACGACCTCACCGAGAAGACCGAACTAGTGATCTTCCTGCGCCCCGTCGTCATCCACGATGCCAGTTTGAGTGGTGATTTTCTGGCATTGCGCACCAGCCAGCCCGATCAGGACTTTCTCCATGACAAGGAGGGGCGCTGACATGTGCCGCCAACTCTGCCCCCTGCTGCTCTGTGCTCTGCTGCTACCGAGCACGAAAGTGTGCGCCAACCCGGAAGCGCCCGCGATACGCATCGAGCACCGCCAAAACGATGACGCACTCACCCCGCAACTACGCGCAGGCTGGCAGGCTTACCGCGCGGGCGACCTTGCCACAGCAAGGCAACACTACGAGCAAGCCCTGCTGCTGGATGCCCGCAACCGCGATGCCTTACTGGGCCTGTCCGCCATCGCCTTGCAACAGAACGAAGACGCCGACGCAGCACACCATCTCGTCCGCGCCATCGAGCTCGACCCGCGCGACCCCATCGCCCAAGCCGGGCTGGCGACACTGAACGGCGAGATCGAGACAGAAAGTCGGATCAAACTGCTGCTCGTCCCCGCCCCCGATGCAGCCCTGTTGTTCGCGCTGGGCAACCTATACGCCGCACGCTCAGACTGGAGCGCAGCGCGACTCAACTACGCCGGCGCCTGCCAACTCGCCCCGGACTTCGCCCCCTGTGCGCACAACCTCGCCGTCAGCCTCGATCACCTCGGGCAATATCCGCAGGCGGCGCACCACTACCAGCGCGCGCTGCAACTCGACGCTAGGGGCACGAGTGGTTTCGATGCCGCCCGAGTTCGGCAACGCTTGGACGCATTGAGCCAGCGATGATGCAGCCGAACGCCTCACTGCCCATCGGGCGTCTGCTCATCGACAAAGGTCTCATCAGCGACGACCAGTTGCGCATCGCCATGCAGGAACAAGCCCGCCAGCCGATGCCGCTGGGCGGCTTGCTGGTACGACTGGGATTCCTGTCGGATGCAGCCTTGCGCGACACCCTGTCCGAAAAACTCGGCCACGAGAGCATCAGCCTGCTCGACTTTGCCATCGACCCCGCCGCGCTGGCGCTGATCCCCAAAGAGCTGGCGCAACGCCACCGGCTCCTGCCTTTGGCGCTCAACGAAACCGACAAATTGCTGACCATCGCCATCGCCGACCCCGACGACATCCTCGCGCTGGATCAGGTACAGGCCAGCTTGCACGGGGCATATCGCATAATTCCCCGGCTCGCCAGTGCCGCCGAACTCCAGCGCGCGCTGGATCGCCACTATGGACAGCCCGTCCCCATCGCCAGCCTGCTGCATGAGATACAGCCGGACGAACGCGCCGTCCGTCCAGCACGGCTACAAAACGACGACTCCAGCCAGCCGCTGGTGAAACTGGTCGAATCGCTGCTCGTCGAAGCGGTGCGCGAAGGCGCATCCGACATCCATTTCGAACCCGAATCCGGTTTCCTGCGCATCCGTTACCGCATCGACGGTGTACTGCGCCAGACCCTCAGCCTGCACCGCAGCTTCTGGCCCACCATGCTGGTGCGGCTCAAAGTATTGAGCGGCATGAACATCGCCGAGACGCGCGCGCCGCAAGACGGCCACTTCTCGCGCGAACTCGCCGGACGGACGATAGACTTTCGCGCCGCCGCGCACCCCACCCTGCACGGCGAGAATCTGGTGCTGCGTATCCTCGACCGTCAGCAGAGCATCGTTCCTCTGACGCAGATCGGGCTGGATGCCACCGCCCTCGCCACACTGCACGAGATCATCGCCAAGCCTGAAGGCATCGTGCTGGTCACCGGCCCCACCGGCAGCGGCAAGACCACCACGCTCTACTCCATCCTCAGCCATCTCAATCAGGAGTCGGTCAACATCATGACGCTAGAGGATCCGGTGGAATATCCCGTGCCGCTGATCCGCCAGACCTCGGTGAACGAAGCCGCCAAACTGGATTTCGCCAACGGCATCCGCTCCATGATGCGGCAAGACCCGGACATCATCCTGATCGGCGAGATCCGCGACCAACCCACCGCCGAGATGGCGTTCCGCGCCGCCATGACCGGCCATCAGGTCTACGCCACGTTGCACACCAACTCCGCCCTAGGCGCCATCCCGCGCCTGCTCGACATCGGCATCCTGCCTGACATCATGGCGGGCAACATCAGCGGCATCCTCGCCCAGCGGCTGGTGCGGGTGCTCTGCCCGCACTGCAAACAGCCGGACGCGCCAGATGCAGCGGAGCGTCGCACCCTAGGTCTGCCGCTCGATGCCGGCGCAGTGATCCACCGCCCCGTCGGTTGCCCGCGCTGCCAGCATCAGGGCTACACCGGACGCCATGCCCTGATGGAATTGCTCAGACTGGATGACGACCTCGACGAACTGGTGGCGCAGCGCGGCAGTCTGCGCGCGCTGAAACGCCTCGCCCGTACTAAGGGTTTCCGCCCGCTAGCGGACGATGGCAGGGCGCAGGTGTTGAACGGCCTCACTTCGCTGACCGAAGTCGCGCGCGTCGCCGACCTCTCCGAAGGGCTCGCCCCATGACGCGCTACGCTTACAAGGCGATGGATGCGCAAGGCCGGCTCACCACTGGCTGGCAAGACGCCGCCGATCAGCCGGAATTGGCTCGCCGCCTGCAACAACTGGGCCTGATGCTGATCCGCGCCCGCATCCGCCCGGTTTTGCCCGGATTCGGCCCTCGCCGCATCAGCCGCCGCGAACTCATCACCCTGTTCCTCAATCTAGGGCAACTCAGCCGGGCCGGCGTGCCGCTGCTGGATGCGCTCGGCGACCTGCGCGACAGCCTGGATGGGCCGCTACCGCTGATCCTCGCCAGCGTGCTGGAAAGCATCGTCGGCGGGCAACCGCTGTCGCAAGCAATGGCGCAACATCCGACCGCGTTCGATCCGGTCTGCATCAGCCTGATACGCGCAGGCGAAGAGAGCGGACGCTTGCCGGAAGTGTTCGACCATCTCGCCACCTCGCTGAAATGGCAAGACGAACTGGCGGCTTACGCCCGCAACATTTTGCTCTACCCCGCCTTCGTCGGCAGCATCGTACTCGCCATCACCGCCTTTCTGATGGGCTATCTGGTTCCGCAACTGGCGCAGCTCATTCTCAGCCTAGGCCAGACCCTCCCGCTACAGACGCGGCTATTGCTAGCCACCTCGGAGCTTTTCGTTCACTACTGGGCGCTGCTGACGGGCGTACCGCTGGCTATTTTGCTGGCAGGCCGACACCTGCTCGCCCACCGCCCTGATTGGCAATATCGCACCGACCGACTCAAGCTCCGCCTCTGGCTGATCGGCCCCATCCTGCGCAAGATCATCCTCGCACGTTTCGCCCACACCTTCGCCATGCTGTATGCATCCGGCATCAGCGTGCTGGACAGTCTGGAACTTTGCCAAGCACTGGCGGGCAACCGGGTCATCGAACGCGGCCTGACGCAAGTCGCACTATCAGTCGAATCGGGCCGCAATCTGACGCAAGCCTTCCAGCAGACCGGGCTGTTCCCGCCGCTGGTGTTGCACATGCTGCAAGTGGGCGAGGCCACCGGCAACCTCGACCAATCGCTGCTGAACGTGAGTTACTTCTACAACCGCGAAGTACAGGACGCCATCCGGCGCATCCAGACTCTGGCCGAACCCGCACTGACGCTGGCGTTGGGCGTGTTGCTGGGCTGGGTCATGCTGGCCGTATTGATCCCCATCTACGACATCATCAGTCAGGTAAAACTATGAGAACAAGAAAACTCCTGCTACTGCTCACCGCTGACCGACTGCGCGCTTGGCACTGGAACAAAGGCGTGCTTTCCGCTCCACAGAGCTATACCGGCACACCGGAAGATCGCGCACGTTTCATCACTTTTCTAAAACAGGAACGCGACCCGGTCTACTTGATGGTCGATCTGATGGATGAGGATTTCCACTTCGAAAGCCTGCCCCACCTCAACGACATCGACCATCGTTCGCTCATCCAGCAGCGGCTGGAGCACTTCTACCCCGGCGCACCGTTTCGGCTGGCGATTCGACAACGGCAAGCGCTCGGCAGCAGCCACGATGACGAGATGCTGTATTCGACGCTGAGTCACCCTGCACGCCTCACCCCTTGGTTGAATGCGATACGCGAACTGAAAGTCCCGCTAGCGGGCATCTACTCCGTACCTCAACTCTGCGCTGGGCTATTGCCGGAACTCCCGTCTGACCACGTGCTGTTATTCACTTGGGAAGAACACGCCGGGCTGCGCGCCAGCTACTTCCACGCACGCCGCCTGCGCTTCTCCCGTCTGATCCCGACCGACGATCTGACCCGCACGGCCTTCACCGAACAGCTACGCATCCGGCAATATCTGCACAGCCAGCACCTGCTGCCACTCGGCCCGCCATTGGACGTCATCTGTCTTTTCCACATCGACGACCATCCCGCCCTGCAAGAGATATTGGCGCGCGACCACACCATCAACTGCCAGTGTCTGGACTTGACGCAACGGGCCCGAGCACTCGGAGTAACCAACGCCACCCCAAGCTCGGATGCCACGCCAGTGCTGCTGCATCTGCTCGCCACCCGAACGCCAATGCAACACTACGCCACCGACGAGCATACCGAGCACTTCCGCCTGCGGCGCTTTCGCCGCATCCTGTTCGGCCTGTCTGCACTCAGCCTCAGCGCCAGCGTGGCTTGGAGCGCCAGCAACTTCGCCCATCTGCGAGAGCTGGACGCCGACAATGCCGCCACCGGGAATCAGATCTCGCAACTCAGCCAGCAAGCGCTTAGCCTCAGCCAGAACATGCCGTCGCTGCCCACCTCTCTCGCGGAGATCAAGAGTGCCATCGCCCAACTGGGGGCTCTGGACAAACACTCCCCACCTCCGCAAAAGACTCTCGCCGGGCTCGCCACCACGCTGGATGCCTTTCCCGACATCCGAGTAGCCAAGCTGGCTTGGCAAGCCGACCTGCCGCCCGCCCAAGAGTCGCAGCCGCCCGTACAGACCCTGCTGCTCTACGGAAAAGTGGAGGATGAGGCGGCGGACTATCGCGCCAAGCTCGACTATCAGCAGAACTTCCGCCGGGCGCTCATCGCACACGGCTACCGCGTGGCCGAATTCCAGCCCGGCAGCCCACAGAACGGAGACTCATCCCCCTTCGTCCTGCAACTCACTTGGACGAGCGAGCCATGAGAGGCCTCCAGCTCAGATGGCCACATTCCAGTGAGCTAGCCCTAACATTCACCCTGATCTCGGGCAGCGCACTGGTGCTGTCCAGTGAATACCTCATCGAGCAAGCCGAACAGCAACGACAGTCCGTGCAGCAGCGACTTTTTGCCGCCCACCACAACGTGGCTTCTGCCCGGGCTGATCAAGAACAGCTCCCCGCCCTCAGCGCGCTCTATCGCACTTTGCAGGCACGCCAAGTCATCGGAGCAGCCGAGCCGCTCAACTGGCAAGCCCAACTCGAAGCCCTGCGCCTGCAAACGCCCGGACTGCGCTACACCCTCGCCGCGCAGCAACCTTACGCAGCACTCCCGCCCGGACAATTCATCCAGACTTTGAGTCAGGTCAAGCTCCAGTTGGACTTGCTGCACGAAGGACAATTGTTCGATGTGCTGGACAAACTGCGCGCCAGCGAAGTCGGCTGGTTCTTGCTGGAACGCTGCTCGCTAGAGCGCACCGAACCGGATATGCCCACCTCGCGGCTCAATGCGGAATGCGTGGGCGGCTGGCTCAATTTACATCGAGCAGAAACGACATGAAGCGCTGCTACGCCGCCCTCCTCGTCCTCGCGTCGATCCCGCCCTGCGCCGCGCAGGAACTGGGGCGCTTGTTCTTCAACCCGGAGCAACGCGCCCAACTCGAACGTAGCACCTCCCCACAAAAACCGCTGCCGCCACTGCTCAACGGCATCGTACAAAAATGCGACGGCTCGCGCACCATCTGGCTGGACGGCATGGCGCAAAGCGCCAGCGATGAACCTTCCCCCTCCAGACAGCACCTCGAATTTCCCGAGCGCGGCAAGCTAAGTCTCACGGTAGGCGAACGGCTGCGCGAGGATGCCGCCCATTAAGGCCGTGCGATGAAGCGCGAACAACAGGGCGTGGCGTTGATGTTGCTGCTGGTCGCGCTGGTATTGGGCAGTTTGAGCCTGCTGGTCGGCACTTTCGTCCGGCAAGTCGCCCAGCCCGAGCGTGATCGGCGCAACGCCGAAGCGCTGGCTCAACTCAAGCTCACCCTGCTGGGCCGCGCTGCCACCGATGCCAGCCTCCCCGGCAGCCTGCCCTGTCCCGATGCAAATGGTGACGGCAGCGCCGATCTCTTGGCTGGTAACGACTGCCCGTCCTATCTGGGCCGCGCACCCTACCGTACGCTGGGCATCCCCGAACCGACCGACGCAGACGGCGAAACGCTCTGGTACGCGCTCTCGCGCAGTTTCCGCGACGACAACTCCAATGTCATCGACAGCGACACCGCTGGCGAGCTGAGTCTCAACGGCGGCCCCGGCGAATTCGCCGCCATCCTGTTCGCCCCCAATACCGCACTCGCCGGACAAAGCCGCGCCAGCAGCAGCGCACCCTGCGCCGCCAGCGGCATCACGCAGGCCGAGACGCTGTGCGCCACCAGCTATCTGGAAGGCGGCAACGCCACCCGCAACTATGTCCGGCGGACGACCGATGCCAGCTTCAACGACCAAGTGCTGGAGATCCGCGCGAACGAAGTATTGCGACTGACCGAAGCCCGCATCGCCCGCGAGATCAAAGCCTGCTTGGACGACTACGCCGCCGTCTCCGCCGCCCGCTACCCGTGGCCCGCCCCCATCGCCGACACAGCGAACCAGCGAGGCGCGGTTAGCACGTACTTCGGGCGCATCCCTGCTCAGCCGCGCACACTGACAGCCGGCACAGTACTCGATGCGAACATGGACACCCTGCTGGATGCGCTCGCCGCCCAGTTTTTCGCCCTCGACCGCTACGCCGCCAGCAACACCGCAGCCAATCGCACCGCACTGAAGAACGCCGGGCTGATACTGGATGCCAGCGCCCTTGCCACAGCCCAATCCAGCCAACCCGCACTGCCCGCCGCACTCACCAGCAACGCCAGCGCAGCCGGAAAGGCCGCGCAGGAACTGGCGAAATCACCGCCGAACAGCAGCATCGCCACCGTGCGTCTCCTACTGCAAACCACGGTCAGCGGGCTGATCGGCGCAGGCGTACCGCTCAGCCCCGGCATGTCGCAAAGCTGGCCCGCCAGTTGCAGCCATGTCGGCACGGCGTACTGGAGTCACTGGCGCAACGCAGTCTTTTATCAGTTAGCGGCTGGCGAACAGCCGGGCGGCTCGGGCTGCTCACCGGGCGTGAGCTGCCTGAGTCTCAACGGCTCTGGCGACTATCGGGCGATGGTGATCGTAGCGGGCAAGATGCTGGACGGACAATCGCCGCGCAACCCGATAGCCACTCCGCCCGCGACCTATCTGGAAGGACGCAATCTGCACGGTGAGGCACTGGCTTTCGAGACCTACCGCCCCACCGATGCCGCCAGCAAGCAAGTGAACGACCGAGTGGTCTGTCTGGATGGAAGGAGTGTCTGCCGATGAAGATGCGCGAACTAGGATTCAGTCTGATCGAGTTGGCCGTGGTGTTGTGCATCGTCGGCATCCTCGCTGGCGGACTGCTGCTGCCGCTAGGCGCGCAAGTCGAGCAAAAACGGATGCACGACACCCAGCGCGGATTGGAGGAGATACGCGATGCGCTGCTGGGCTACGCCCTCATCAACGGCAATCTGCCCTGCCCCACCAGCGTGAGCGACCCCGCCGATGCGAACTATGGACTCGCCGCCAGCCAGTGCAGCAACGCCCCCAGCGCCGAAGGCTATCTGCCGTGGAAGACCTTGGGGATCTCGGAGACCGATGCTTGTGGGATTAAACGCCATGCGACGGGCGACGCTTGGCTGGGCTATTGGCGCTACCGTGTCGACCGCAACTTCGCTGGTGCGGCCATCGCACTCGGCACCAGCTTCTCCGCCGACGCGCTGACTCTGCGCGACAACGCTGGCACGACCCTGACCGCCACCACCGAACGCCCCATCGCCATCATCTATTCCACCGGCAAGAACCTCAGCCCGGACGGACACAACGCCAGCTTCGAGGCCAGCGGCGGCACCTACCAAAGCGATGCGTCGTCCCCCAGCTTCGACGACCAGACCATCTGGCTCTCCCGCCCCCAGCTTTACAGCCGACTGGTCGCTGCGGGCCGATTGCCTTAGCAGGCTGCTGAAAAACGTAGCAAGGATGGTCAGATGCAAGGCGCACGGAGCGCAGCGACTGAGACATATCAAATGGATAAGCGAAGGGCGCGAGTACCGCGCAACGCCGCAGATAACCACCGCAGTAGTTTTTCAGCAGCCTGTTAGAGCATCTGCTCCACTTCCGCAAGGAAGGGGCGACAGCTGGCGATGGGGTCTACCCATTCGATGCGGTCTATGCCCATCGACAATGCGAGCGCGGGATTGATGGTCTCGGCAATGCGCTGTGGATCCTCGTCATTCTCCAAGCCGAACGCGATGTGCGCCGCCAGATAGATGGTGGGCGAAAGCGGGCCAGCATCCTTGTGTAAAGGCTCTGCGTAATAGTGGATGGCTTGCTGGATGACCTCGGGAAAATTCCAGCGCCGCGCCAACTCGGCCCCGACCAGTGCATGATCCAGACCGATCCGCACCCGCTCGACGGCCACGCGCTCCGGCACACTCTTGCCGCGACAGACAGCTTCGACTTCCGCCGCAGCATCGGGGAAGGCCAAGTGGATCAGCAACTCGCCGATGGGATGCATCAGTCCGCAGGTGTAGGCGACCTCGGCCTCCTGCTTGCGCAAGCGGCAAATGTGACGGGCGACGAGCGCCGTCAGCAGACTGTGACGCCAGAATTTTTTCAGATCCAGCCCCGCCACCGAAGTGAACGCCCCGGTCACACCGGAGGCGATGACCAGCGTGCGCAGGCTGTTCAATCCGATCAAAGAGATGGCATCGTCGATGGTCTTGATCTGGCGGCTGACGCCGAAGTGGGGGGAATTGGCCAAGCGCAGCACCTTGGCCGAGATGACTTGATCCTGCGCGACTTTGGCAGCAAGAGCCGAATAGTTCGCCGTATCATCCTTGAGTGATTGGATCACGTCTTGCACGACTTTGGGCATCATCGGCAATGCTGGCAATGCCTCGAACAACCTGTTTACCGCGTTCATGGTGTCACTCCTTGAGTATGGTTTAAAAGCTTTCCGGCTGATGGATGAGTCCCGGCAACGATACCCAAATCCCCCTAGCGAAGGAAGTATCCTGAGTGGGCCCAAAATAAAAAACCTGCGGGCCAGCGCAGGTTTTTCTCTCGTCCTCTAGACCGGTACGCTCTTGACCCGAGTGATGCGCACTACCTCCGGTATGCCGCGCAGACCACGCATGACGCGGGCCAGATGCTGGCGGTGGCCGACTTGCAAGGTGAAATACAGCGCGGTGTATTCGCCTTCGTTGGTGAAATGCACGTTCTCGATGTTGGACTCGGCATCGGCGATGGCCGCCGCGACCTTGGCCAGCACGCCGCGCTGGTTGGCGACGATGAGTTTGATGCTGACTTCGAAGGGGCGGTTGATGTGTTTGTCCCACGCCACGTCCATCCACTTGTCCACGCCGCTCTTGCCTTTGCGCAAGGTAGGGCAATCGTGGGTATGGACGATGAGCCCCTGTCCGTGCTTGATGACCCCGATGATGGGGTCGCCGGGGATGGGGCGGCAGCACTTAGCGAACTGCACCGCCATGCCTTCCGTGCCCTGAATGGTAACGACACCTCCGGTATTGGCCTGCTCGCCGCTGCCGTCCTCGCCGACGCGGGCGAGCTGACGGGCGATGACCATATTGAGGCGGCGGCCCAGCCCGATGTCGGCCAAGATCTCGTCACGCGATTTCGCGCCGGTCTCCTTCGCCAGCCGGTCCCAACACAGGGGATCGACCTCGGAGAGCTTGCGCCCCAAGGACGTGAAGGCCTGTCCCAGCAGACGTTCGCCCAGCGAGATCGCCTCGCTGAAATGGACGGTGCGCAAAAAGTGGCGTATCTCGCTGCGCGCCTTGCTGGTGATGACGTAGGAGAGCCAGGCCGGATTGGGCTTGGCGTGCGGCGCGGTGATAACCTCGACGCGGTCGCCGTTACGCAACTCGGTACGCAGCGGAACTAGTTCAAAATTGACTTGTGCAGCGACGCAGCGGTTGCCGATGTCGGTGTGGACGCTGTAAGCGAAATCGACCGCCGTCGCACCGCGCGGCAGAGCCATGATCTTGCCCTTGGGCGTGAACACGTAGACCTCGTCGGGGAACAGATCGACCTTGAGGTGTTCGAGGAACTCCAGTGAATCGCCGCTCTGCGACAGACTTTCCAGCAGGCTTTGCAGCCATTGGTGGGTCTGCGTGTGTAGATCCTTGAACGGAGTGTCTGTCGATTTGTACAGCCAGTGCGAAGCCACACCCGCCTCAGCGATCTTGTGCATCTCGTGGGTGCGGATCTGCACCTCGATCGGCGTGCCGAAGGGGCCGAACAGCGTGGTGTGCAGGGACTGATAGCCGTTGGCCTTGGGGATAGCGATGTAATCCTTGAAGCGTCCGGGGATGGGCTTGTACAAGCCGTGCAGCGCCCCCAGCGCCAGATAACACGACGGCACATCGTCCACCAGCACGCGGAAGGCGTAAATATCCAGCACCTGCGCGAAGGCCAGCGATTTGGTCTGCATCTTGCGGTAGATGCTGTGCAGATGCTTCTCGCGCCCCTTCACCAGCGCCGGGACATGCTGCGCCTCCAGCCGTTGGGTGACGCTTTCGAGGATCTTGCTCACCACTTCGCGGCGGTTGCCGCGCGCCACTTTCAGCGCCTTGGACAGCACGGCGTAGCGATTGGGATAGAGATACTTGAAGCTGAGGTCTTCCAGCTCCTGATAGATGGCATTCAGACCGAGGCGATTGGCGATGGGTGCATAGATCTCCATCGTCTCGCGCGCGATGCGCTCGCTCTTCTCCGGCGACATCGCCCCCAGCGTGCGCATGTTGTGCAGCCGGTCAGCCAGTTTGATGAGGATGACACGCACATCGCGCGCCATCGCCAGCAGCATCTTGCGGAAGTTCTCCGCCTGCGCATCTTCGCGGGTGGCGAACTCGATCTTGTCGAGCTTGCTGACCCCGTCCACCAGTTGCGCCACCGACTTGCCGAACTTCTCGGCGATCTGCTCCATGCTGATCTCGGTGTCTTCCACCACATCATGCAGCAGCGCCGCCATGATGGCCTGCGCATCCAAGTGCAAGGGCGTAAGCAAGCGCGCCACCGCGATGGGGTGCGAGACGTAAGGCTCGCCGGATTTGCGGAACTGACCGAGATGGGCAGCCTCGCTGTACTCAAGCGCCGCGCGGATATGCTCGACATCCTTGGGCTTGAGATAAGCGGCGACCTCCTCGAACAATAGTTCGGAGTCAGTCATGGAGGGGTTCTGACAGGCGGCGAAGCCGCCCGTGATTCTGGTGTCGATCAGGCCTGACCGCGATTGAGGATCTCTAGGCCGACCAAACCTTCGCTGATCTCGCGCAGGGCGACGACGGTCGGCTTGTCGCGGCTTTCTTCCACCAGATAGCTCGCGCCATTGGCCAACTGACGGGCGCGGTAAGCCGCAGCCAAAGTCAACTCGAAACGGTTAGGAATGTACTTCATACAGTCGTCGACAGTGATTCTTGCCATGATTTAGTTCTCCAGAGATTGCAGTTGATTGATTAGATGCTGGTGACGGATCAGTTGGTGATTCCGTTGCTGGCGCGCGGCGACGATGACCGCGTTGAGTTGCTGCAAAGCCTCATCC
This sequence comes from Nitrosomonadales bacterium, assembly GCA_016234685.1. GTDB lineage: Bacteria > Pseudomonadota > Gammaproteobacteria > Burkholderiales > Gallionellaceae > Ferriphaselus. The sequence continues at coordinate 123,096 of JACRAT010000029.1, read as the reverse complement.
AGATTGTCGTTGATAATAACATAGTCGAATTCAGACACATGAGAGATGTCCTCGCGCGCGGCCGCCATGCGCTGGGCGATCACCTCGTCGCTGTCCTGCCGCCGCCCGCGCAAGCGGACATGCAGTGCATCCAGTGAAGGCGGCAAGATGAAGATGCTGAGCGCTTCGGTGAACAGCTTGCGCACCTGCGCTGCGCCCTGCCAGTCGATCTCCAACAGGATGTCGCTACCGCTGTCCAACTGAGCCTCGATCCACGACTGCGACGTGCCGTAAAGGTTGCCGTAAACCTCGGCGCTCTCCAGAAAATCGCCCCGCTCAGCCATTTGCAGGAAAGACTCCCGGCTGACGAAGTGGTAGTCCCGCCCATCGACCTCACCGGGGCGCGGCGCGCGCGTGGTGTAGGAGATGGACAGACGGATGCCGGAATTGATGGCCAGCAGACGCTGCACCAGACTGGTCTTGCCCGCGCCGGAAGGCGCACTGATGATGAAAAGATTGCCGGACATGGCGGTTCCTTATTCGATGTTTTGTATCTGTTCGCGCATCTGCTCGATGAGCAGCTTGAGTTCCATCGAAGCGCGCGAGACTTCGGTATCCACGGCCTTCGAGCCTAGCGTGTTGGCTTCGCGGTTGAGTTCCTGCATCAGAAAATCCAGCCGCTTGCCCGCCGCACCGCCCTTGCTCAGGATGCGACGGACTTCAGACAAGTGGGCGGACAAGCGCGACAACTCTTCATCCACGTCGATGCGGGTAGCGAACAGCACGACTTCCTGATGCAACCGCTCATCGTCACCGCCCTGCACCGCCTCGCGCAGACGCGCGGCCAGCTTGGCCTCGTAGGCCGCCACCGCCGCCGGGATGCGCGGCGCGACGGCCTGCCGCACCGCCTCGATCTGCTCGACGCGCTGCAACAGGAAGTCCTTCAGCTTCTCGCCCTCGCGGGCGCGGGCGGCAGCAAAATCCTGCACCACCTTCTGCAACAACTCCAGCAATGCGCCGCGCAACTCGTCCAGCGAAGCAGCCGGGCGATCCAGCACGCCTTCCCAGCGCAGCACGTCGGCCACGCTCAATCCGCGCGCGTCATGCAACACGGTCTGCACTTCGCGGCTCCAGTCGGCCAGCCGCTTCAACATGTCATGATTGAGCTGCGTCGCCTCGGCGACCACGGTGCGAGCGGTATAGTTGACGCGACATTCGATCTTGCCGCGCTGCATCTGCGCCGAGATCGCCTCGCGCATGGCGGGCTCCAGCGTGCGCAAGTCTTCCGGCATACGGAACTGAAGATCGAGGTAGCGGTGATTGACGGAGCGCAGCTCCAAGGTGAGCGAACCAGCGGGCAGTTCCGCTGCGGCAGAGGCATAGCCGGTCATGCTGTAGATCATCACGCGCTCCAGAGTCAGGTTCAAACAAGGGCGCGATTATATTACGCGCGCCCCGGTTCACCTACTGCGGCGTTACGAGCCGGGCTACCGACGAGCCGATTCGACTCATGGCGTTGCAGGCTATAATGCCCGCCACTTTTCAAGGAGCCTGAACCATGCGCCCAAGCCAACGCCAGCCCAACGAATTGCGCCGTGTGCGCATCACCCGCCAATACACCAAGCACGCCGAAGGCTCGGTGCTGATCGAGTTCGGCGACACCAAGGTGATCTGCACCGCCAGTGTGGAAGAGCGCGTCCCGCCCCACAAAAAGGGCAGTGGCGAGGGCTGGGTGACGGCGGAATACGGCATGTTGCCGCGCTCCACCGGCGAACGGATGCAGCGCGAGGCCGCCCGAGGCAAGCAAACTGGCCGTACCCAAGAGATCCAGCGCCTGATCGGACGCAGTCTGCGCGCCGTGGTCGATCTGTCCAAACTGGGTGAACGCACCATCCACCTCGATTGCGACGTGATCCAAGCCGATGGCGGCACGCGCACCGCCAGCATCACCGGCGCTTACGTCGCCCTGCACGATGCCGTCACCGCCTTGATCCGCCAGCAAAAGATCAGCGACAGCCCGCTGAAGGACTTCGTCGCCGCCATCTCGGTGGGCATATATCAAGGCGTGCCGGTGCTGGATCTGGACTATCTGGAAGATTCCGCCTGCGATACAGACATGAACGTGGTGATGACAGGCAGCGGCGGCTTCGTCGAAGTGCAAGGCACGGCGGAAGGCGCGCCCTATTCCCGCGCCGAGATGGACGCGCTGCTGGACTTGGCACAGGCAGCCATCACACAACTGGTCGAGATCCAAGGCGACTCGCTGGGTGGCTAAGGTGCAAAAACTGGTCATCGCCTCCAACAACGCTGGCAAACTGCGTGAGTTTCAGCGCATGTTGTCGCCGCTCGGCATCGAAGTGCTGACGCAAGCGCAGCTCGGCATCTCGGAAGCAGAAGAACCGCACTGCACCTTCGTCGAGAACGCACTGGCGAAAGCCCGCCACGTCAGCCGCGAGAGCGGCCTGCCCGCGCTGGCGGACGATTCCGGCATCTGCGTCGAGGCACTCGGCGGCGCGCCCGGCGTGATCTCCGCACGCTATGCGGGCGACGACCCCAAGTCGGATCAGCGCAACAACGAAAAGCTGCTGGAAGTGATGCAAGGCGTGACCGACCGCCGCGCCCATTACTACTGCGTGCTGGTGCTGGTGCGCCACGCGGACGACCCGCAACCGCTGATCGCCGAGGGCGAATGGCACGGCGAGATCGCCCACGAGGCGCGCGGCGACGGCGGTTTCGGCTACGACCCGTATTTCTGGCTACCACAGTTCGGCCAGACCGCTGCCCAACTCAGCCACGAGCAAAAAGCCCAGCTCAGCCACCGCGCGCTGGCGCTCCAGATATTGCTGGAGAAGTTGGGCCGCCACTCGATCCCTCCCGAGTAGCGACACGCCTCGTCCCGGTGCGATAATCACAGCGCGAAAAGCGGGCGCGAACCGCTTCCACTCCATTCTTACCATTACTCCTCAGGTTAATCTTATGACGACAATCAACATTCAGCAGATGATGGCCGCCAGCGGCGTGGCGTTCGGCACCAGTGGTGCACGCGGGCTGGTCAGCCAGATGAGCGACGCAGTGTGCGCGGCGTACACACTGGCTTTCCTGCAAGGTCTGAGGCTGCCAGCCGGACAGAAGATCGCGCTGGGCATCGACCTGCGTCCGTCCAGCCCAACCATCGCCCGCGCCTGCGCGGCGGCGATCCGCGAAGCTGGTTGCGAAGTGGATTATTGCGGTGTGCTGCCGACTCCGGCACTGGCGCTGCACAGCTTGGCGCTGGGCATCCCGGCCATCATGGTCACCGGCAGCCACATCCCGTTTGACCGCAACGGCATCAAGTTCTACACCTCGCAAGGCGAGATCAGCAAGGCCGACGAAGCCGCCATCGCTGGTGCGACGGTAGAGATCGGCGCACTCGCGGGCGAGTTGCCTGCCGTCAACCCGGTCGCGCTGGATCAATTCCGCCTGCGCTATACCGAGCTATTCTCGGCTGACCTGCTCAAAGGCTGGCGCGTCGGCGTGTACGAACATTCCAGCGCCGCGCGCGATGTGCTGAAGCAGATCCTGTCCGACCTCGGCGCAGACGTGCTGGGGCTTGAGCGCACCGACACCTTCGTCCCCATCGACACCGAGGCCGTGGGCGAAGAAGACCGCCAGCGTGGCCGCACTTGGGCGGCACACTATAAACTGGACGCGATCATCTCCACCGACGGCGACGGCGACCGCCCGCTAATCGGCGACGAGACCGGCGAATGGCTGCGCGGCGACGTGGTCGGCCTGCTGTGCGCCAAGTTCCTCGGCGCGGACACCATCGTCACCCCGGTGAGCTGCAACACCGCCATCGAAGCCTCCGGCCACTTCAAATACGTCATCCGCACTCGCATCGGCTCGCCCTACGTGATCGCCGGCATGGAGCAAGCCAGCGGCGGTGTGGCCGGCTTCGAGGCCAACGGCGGATTCCTTGCCGGCAATCATCTGGTCGTCAACGGCCACCCGCTGGCTGCCCTACCCACCCGCGATTCCATCCTGCCCGCACTCGCCCTACTGGCGATGGCGCGGCAACAAGGCTGCAAGCTATCCGAACTGCTGAACGGCCTGCCGCAACGTTTCACCGCCAGCGACCGCCTACAGAATTTCGCCGTCGCCGACAGCCGCGCCCTGCTGGAACGTCTACAAGCCAGTGAAGACGCCTACCGCAGCCTGTGGGGCGACGCGCTGGGCGTGGTGGTCAAACGCGACACCACCGACGGCCTGCGCCTCACCTTCGCCAACGGCGAGATCGCCCACCTCCGCCCCTCCGGCAACGCCCCGGAACTACGCTGCTACGCCGAAGCCGACAACGTGGAACGCGCGCAAGTGCTGGTGAGCGAGACGCTGGCGAAGATCGCTCAGGGCTAAGTCAACTCGGGTTACCGCCCCTTGTGGGGCGGGATTCTGCTCCGCCAAACAATCGGCGCGCAATATCCACAAACAAGCGTCATCACTATGATTTACTGATATTATCATCGGCAATAATATCGGCACAAAATCATGTACGACCACCCCTCACAATTCGAGCCATTGCTTATTTCAGCCTCCAGTCCGGCGCATTACAAACGCCTGCTCGACTTGGCGCAGGAGCTATCTGAACTCGACGCACGGCTGGATACCTCCATCCACAAAGATGCCGTGCGGGCGCTATCGGAATTGGTGCGAGGGATGAACTGCTACTACTCCAACCTGATCGAGGGGCATCACACCCTGCCGATAGAAATCGACCGGGCGATGCAGAGCGACTTCACCGCCACCACTAGCCAAAGTGATTTGCAGCGGCTGGCCCACGCCCACATCCAAACCACCGCATGGGCGAACGCGAAAGACATCGTCGAATACGGCATCCAGCCCTTCATTCTGGAAGCGCACGGGGAATTCAGCCGCCACCTGCCCGACGCCATGCTGATGATTGCGCTGCCCGATGGCACGTTGACGCGCATGGAGCCCGGCCAGATCAGGCGCAACGAAGTCCGTGTCGGCAACCACATCGCGCCGCAAGCCAACTCCGTCGCTGTATTTTTGCAAAGGTACGCCGTCGTCTACGCGCCCGTCTTGGGTCGCGCAAAGAGCGGCGGGCTGAACAAGCTCGAAGCCATCGTCGCCGCCATCATCGCCCACCACAGGCTGGTCTGGATACACCCCTTCGCCGATGGCAACGGGCGCATCGCACGCATCGTGCTGGATGCCATGCTCAAAAGCACCGGACTTTCCGGCTCGGCGCTGTGGTCGTTGTCGCGCGGCTTGGCCAAAACCCAGCAAGTCTACAAACAGCGCTTGGCCGAAGCCGACATGCCCCGAATGGGCGACCTCGATGGACGCGGCAACCTCTCCGAAACCCAACTCGCCGCCTTCTGCGAATACGCCCTGCAAACCGCCATCGACCAAGTGAGATTCATGTCCAGCCTGTTGGCGCTGGACACACTGGAACACCGCGTACGCCACTACTTCAGCAACATCCGCACCGACCTGCGCCCAGAGTCCGCCCATCTTTACCTCGAAGCACTCGCCCGAGGCGGCTTTGAACGCGGTACGGCCTCACGCCTCACCGGCCTAGCCGAACGCACAGCACGCGACGCACTCTCCTGCCTGACCAAAGAAGGCTTCCTACTCTCCGACACCCCCAAAGGCCGCGTCCGCCCCGGCTTTCCCGTCCACGCATTGGGTACGCTGCTGCCGAATCTGTATCCGGCGGGGGATGTGGATTTTGAAGGAATGGGCTTAGCGCGATGATGATCGCGACCTTGCTCACGCACCGGAGTCCGGGGAGTGCCGCGATCAAAGACGTACCTCAAGCCGGAATATCCCGCCACGCCCCCGACTGCAACCCATCCAACGCCCATTCCCCGATGCGCCAGCGGATCAATCTTAGGGTCGGGAATCCCACTGTCGCCGTCATCCTTCTCACTTGGCGGTTGCGGCCTTCGCGGATGGTGAGGGCGATCCAGCTGGTGGGGATGGCTTTGCGGTAGCGGACGGGTGGGGTGCGGGGCCAGAGGTCGGTGGGTTCGGTTATCAGTTCGGCTTCGGCGGGTAGGGTGAGCCCGTCGTTGAGTGGCACGCCGCGACGCAGTTGGGCGAGTGCGGTTTCGGTCGGGATGCCGTCCACTTGCACGAGGTAGGTCTTGGGCAGTTTGTGCTTGGGGTCGGTGATGCGGTGTTGCAGTTTGCCGTCGTCGGTGAGCAGTAGCAGGCCTTCGCTGTCGGTATCCAGCCGTCCGGCAGGATAAACCTCGGGAACGGCGATATAATCGGCCAGTGTCGGGTGCATCCCGTCGCGGCTGAATTGGCAGATCACGCCATAAGGCTTGTTGAACAACAGGATGCGACTCATTCCATTTCCTTATCTAGCAAGGCCTACTCCAAGAACAATCATGGCGACCCAAAAAATCATTTATACCCTGACCGATGAAGCGCCCGCTTTGGCGACCTATTCTTTGCTGCCTATCGTGCAGGCGTTCACCCAGGCCGCTGGCGTCACCGTGGAGACGCGCGACATCTCGCTGGCCGGACGCATTCTGGCCAATTTCCCGGAACGCCTCAGCGCTGAGCAGAAGGTCGCCGACCAACTGAGCGAACTCGGCGAACTGACCTTGCTGCCGGAAGCCAACATCATCAAGCTGCCGAATATTAGCGCATCGACCCCGCAGTTGAAGGCGGCGATCAAGGAATTGCAGGCGCACGGTTTCCAAGTGCCTGACTATCCAGAGGCTCCGCAGACCGATGAAGAGCGCGAGATCAAGGCGCGTTACGGCAAGGTGCTGGGCAGCGCGGTGAACCCGGTGCTGCGCGAAGGCAATTCTGACCGTCGCGCAGCCGCTTCGGTGAAGCAATACGCACGCAAGAATCCACACCGGATGGGCGCGTGGAGTGCTGATTCCAAGACGCAGGTGGCGCACATGAACGCGGCGGATTTCTACGGTAGCGAGAAGTCGGTGACGGTGGCGGAGGCTGGCCCGGTGCGCATCGAGTTCGTCGGCGCGGATGGCAGCGTCGCGGTGCTGAAGGAAAAGACCGAGCTGAAGGCGGGCGAGATCATCGACGCTTGCGTGATGAGCCGCCGCGCGCTGCGCGATTTTTACGAGGCGCAGATGGCAGAAGCCAAGGCGCAGGGCGTGCTGCTGTCGCTGCACCTGAAGGCCACCATGATGAAGGTGTCCGACCCGATCCTATTCGGCCACGCGGTGACGGTGTATTACAAGGACGTGTTCGACAAACACGGTGCGACCTTCAAGACGCTGGGCGTGAACGTCAACAACGGTCTGGGCGATGTCTACGCCAAGATAGCCAGTCTGCCGGAAGCGCAGCGCGCCGAGATCGAGGCCGACATCCAGGCCGTGTACCAAAGCCGCCCCGAGCTGGCGATGGTCAATTCCGACAAAGGCATCACCAATCTGCATGTGCCGTCCGACGTGATCGTGGACGCTTCCATGCCCGCGATGATCCGCGACTCCGGCAAGATGTGGGGCACCGACGGCAAGCTGCACGACACGCTGGCGATGATCCCGGATCGTTGCTATGCGCGCATCTATCAGGTTGTCATTGATGACTGCAAGCAGCACGGCGCGTTCGACCCCAAGACCATGGGCAGCGTGCCTAACGTCGGCCTGATGGCGCAGCAAGCCGAGGAGTACGGCTCGCACAACAAGACTTTCGAGATCGCCGTCAACGGCACTGTGCGCGTGGTGGATGCGGCAGGCAAGGTGCTGCTGGCGCAGCCGGTCGAGCAGGGCGACATCTTCCGCGCCTGCCAGACCAAGGACGCGCCGGTGCAGGACTGGGTACGGCTGGCGGTGGAGCGGGCGCGCCTGACCGCCACGCCCGCCATCTTTTGGCTGGATGCGGAGCGTGCGCACGATGCGCAGGTCATCGCCAAGGTGGAACGCTATCTGAAGGATCACGACACCAGCGGCCTCGACATCCGCGTGATGACACCGGAAGCGGCCATCCAGCTTTCCATCGAGCGCATCCGCGCCGGGCTGGACACTATCTCCGTCACCGGCAACGTGCTGCGCGACTACCTCACCGACCTGTTCCCTATCCTAGAGCTGGGCACCAGCGCCAAGATGCTGTCCATCGTGCCGCTGATGAACGGCGGCGGATTGTTCGAGACCGGCGCAGGCGGCTCCGCGCCCAAGCACGTTCAGCAGTTCCAGCAGGAAGGCTATCTGCGCTGGGACAGCTTGGGCGAGTTCCTCGCGTTGGGCGTGTCGCTGGAGCATCTGGCACACAAGTTCGGCAACGCCCGCGCGCAAGTGCTGGCCGACACGCTGGATGTCGCCAACGCCCGCATCCTCGACAACAACAAGTCACCGGCGCGTAAGGTCGGCGAGATCGACAATCGCGGCAGCCACTTCTACCTCGCCTTGTACTGGGCGCAGGCTTTGGCCGCGCAGAGCAAGGACGCTGAGATCCAGGCGCGTTTCGCACCGCTGGCCAAGGCGCTGACGGAGAACGAAGCCAAGATCACCGCCGAGCTGATCGCCGCACAAGGCCAGCCGGTGGACATGGGCGGTTACTACCAGCCCGACTTCGCCAAGACCTCGGCGGCGATGCGCCCGAGCACCACATTCAATGCCGCATTGGCGGCCATTTAAGGACTACGACATGAGCGGAATACTGAAACTATCCGGGGCGATTGCCCTGCTGGGAGTGCTGGCGGGCTGTGCCGATGATCCGTATCGCAATGTGTACGAAGGCATCCGTCAACATCGGGATGCAGAGCACGCCCCTCGGGAACGGGCGATGAAACCCGCCCCCAGCTATGACAATTACAAGCGCGAACGAGAAGAGAAACACCGCGACTAGATTAGCTCCCGCCGCACCAACGCGGCGGGGGAAAGGTGTAAGATAACCGCGAAGAATCGCTCTTCTAACCCCGTATCTCATCAACAGCAAGGAGAACACCATGAAGAAGTTGGTATGTGTAGCACTGGTAGCTGGTTTGGGAATGTCCGGCTTGGCTCAGGCCGATGAGGCGCTGATGAAGAAGTCCGGCTGCGTGGGTTGCCACGCCATGGACAAGAAGCTGCTCGGCCCTAGCTTCCAAGACATCGCCGCCAAGTACAAGGGCGACAAAGCAGCCCCGGCTGCGCTGGAGGCCAAGATTCTGGACGGCGGCAAGGGCAACTGGGGCTCGGTCGCCATGCCGGCGCAAAAACCCAAGGTCACGCCTGAAGGCGCGAAGTCCATCGTTGCATGGATCCTCTCCCTCAAGTAGGCCACCTTGCGCACCCAACGGCGGAACCCGGCAACGGCTTCCGCCGTTTTCTTTTGGTGACAGAGAGACAACGATTCCGATACAAAACGCACTGATTTCGCATGAAATCAACGAGACAAAGCTAAACCGCAACCCCTCCCAGCCTCCTCTTGCCAAGGGAGGGGCGCAGGCATCCTTGCACCTAGGGGGCAGTCCCTTCAATTTCATCAGGCAACCTTCCCGGCTTGGGCCACAAGTTGCCCCAAGGTTCCCTGATATAATCCGGCCTCAATTTTCGCGCCGCACCTGATGAACATCTTTTACGAAGAAGACGGCGGTTTCAAGACTGGAACCGTGCTCGCCGACAACACGACCTCGCTGCAAGTGGAGAGCATCTCCGGCAAGCGCAGCAAAATCAAATCCGCCAATGTGATGCTGCATTTCAAAGAGCCGTCGCTGGCGGAATTCATGGCACGGGCCGAGGCCATCGCCGCCGACATCGACACCGATTTCCTGTGGGAATGCTGCCCGCCAGACGACTTCGGTTTCGAGGAGTTGGCGACCGAATATTTCGGTCATACGCCGACTCCGCAGGAGGCCGCCGGTGCGTTGATCCGCCTGCATACCGCGCCGATGTATTTCTACAAAAAGGGCAAGGGCCGCTACAAATCCGCTCCGCCAGAAGCGCTGAAAGCCGCGCTGGCCGGGGCTGAAAAGAAGCGCCTGCAAGCCGAGTTGCAAGCCCGTTACACCGCCGAGTTGACGCGCTTCGAGCTGCCGCCCGAACTGGCAGGCAAGCTGCCGCAGCTGCTGTTCAAGCCTGACCGCAACACCCTCGAAGTCAAAGCGCTGGAAGCCGCATGCGCCGCCACCAATCTATCCGCCGCGCACCTGCTGCATCGCTGCGGCGCGATCCCCTCCACGCACGATTACCATCTGCAACGCTTCCTCTCCGAGCATTTCCCCAAGGGCACGGGCTTTCCGTCGGTGGATCTGGCGAGCTGGGAAGAGCTGCCGCTGGCGACCGTCACCGCTTTCAGCATCGACGACGCCAGCACCACCGAGATCGACGACGCCTTCTCGCTGAAAAAGCTGGACAACGGCGACTGGCGCATCGGCGTGCACATCGCCGCCCCCGCGCTGGGGATGCCGCGCGGATCAAGTGGCGACGAGTTGGCGATGTCGCGCCTCTCCACCGTCTACATGCCGGGCGACAAGATCACCATGCTGCCAGACTCGGTGGTGGAAGTGTTCACCCTCAACGCAGACCGCATCTGCCCGGCACTCTCGATGTATCTCACCGTACAGGCCGACACGCTAGACGTGCTGACGACCGAGAGCCGCATCGAGCGTCTGCACATCGCCGCCAACCTGCGCCACGACACGCTGGAGCCGCTGTTCAACGAAGAATCGCTGGCGGCAGGCCGACTGAATTACGCCTACGCCCCCGAACTCACCCTGCTCTGGCAACTGGCACAAAAGCTGGAGGCACGGCGAGGCAAATCCTCCGACAACAGCAACCAGCAAGTCGATTACACCTTCGACATCAAAGACGATCGAATCAGCATCGGCATCCGCCGTCGCGGCTCGCCCATCGACAAGGTCGTCTCCGAGCTGATGATTTTCGTCAACAGCGAGTGGGGCAAGCTGCTGGCCGACAACAACTACACCGCCATCTACCGCACCCAGAACAACGGCAAGGTCAAGATGAGCAGCGTGCCCGCGCCGCACCAAGGGCTGGGCGTGGCGCAATACGCTTGGTCCAGCTCGCCGCTGCGCCGCTATGTGGACTTGCTCAACCAGCGCCAGCTCATCGCCCTGCTGCGCGGCGACGCGCCGGTCTATCAGCGCAACGACACCATGCTGTTCGCCGCCATGCGCGATTTCGACCAGATGTACGGCATCTACAACGACTTCCAGCGCGACATGGAACGCTACTGGTGCTTGCGCTGGTTGCAGCAAGAACAAGTGCAGGAGATCGACGCACAAGTCATCCGCGAAAACCTCGTCCGCATGGACGGCATCCCGCTGATCGGCCGCGTGCCCTCGCTGCCAGAACTGCCCGGCAACACCCGCGTCACGCTGGAGATCACCGCTGTCGATCTGCTCGACTTAGGTTTTGAGGCGCGCTTCGTCAAGGCAGAAGAGGCCACCGCATGAATGTCGCGCAACTCGTGCAGAAGCTGAAACAGCGTATCTCGCTGGCAGTCGGCTTTTCGCTCGTGTTGCACCTGTTCCTGCTGTTCGGCGTCAGCCTCGTCCTGCCCGATCCACGCAAGAACGTCGATGCGCTCAAACAACTCGAAGTCACCTTGGTCAACAGCCAATCGCGCACCCGCCCCACTCAGGCCGACGCGCTGGCACAAGCCAATCTCGACGGCGGCGGCAACACCCAAGCCGACCGCCAAGCCAAAAGCCCGCTGCCCACCCTGCTCGACGACAAGCGTTTCGTCGAAGAGCAGCTCACCCAGCGCCAGCAACATCTGGAACACGAGAACAAGCGGCTGATGACCCAAGTCAAAAGCTCGCACCGCGTCTCCAGCGGCGAGAACACCAAACAGCAGACCCCCGGAGAAAGCAGCGGACTGGACTTGGAGCAACGCAGCCTAGAGATCGCCCGGCTCGAAGCCCAAGTCGCGAAAGAGTTCGACGCCTATCAGAAGCTCCCGCGCCGCAAATTCATCGGCGCACGCACCCGCGAATATCGCTTCGCCCAATATGTTGAAGACTGGCGCGCCAAGGTCGAGCGCATCGGCAACCTCAACTACCCCGAACAAGCCCGTCGCCAAAAGATCTTCGGCAGCCTGCAACTCACCGTCTCCATCCGCGCCGACGGCAGTCTGGACACCATCGAAGTCAACCGCCCCTCCGGCCAACCCATCTTGGATGCCGCTGCCGAACGCATCGTCCGCCTCGCCGCCCCCTACGCCCCCTTCCCCCCCGACATCCGCCGCGACACCGACATCCTCAGCATCACCCGAACCTGGACGTTCACCTCGGCGGATAGGCTGGAGAGTGAGCGCTGAGCGGAAAGGTGGAGTCGAGATTCCCTTGATCCAACCCCCCGCATCAGATTCCACCATGCCGCATCCGAACTACCAGCCACAGTTCACCCAGCATCCGCAGATGCTTCTGCAACAGCCCAACTCGTTAGCCTATTTTTTGAAAAAGGTTACAATGCGGCCATGGACTCCATCTCTATTGCCGACATCCTTGAGCTTCCGGTGCAGGAGCGCATTCGTCTCGTCGAGCTTATCTGGGACAGCGTTGCCGCGATGCCTGAATCCGTGAAGGTTTCGCCTGCGCTTAAAGCTGAACTCGAAACGCGCCTAGTGGAATTTGAGGCTAACCCGGAAGCTGGCTACTCTTGGGATCAGGTGAAATCTCGCATCAACGATGGCTCATGGCGTACCGCCTGAAATTCTCGGCGCGGGCTTTGCGTGAAACTGGCGAAGCTCAAGCGTGGTACGAGTCACAAAGCCCCGGCCTCGGCGACGAATTCATCGCAGCAATCGAGTTACAGCTAAAACGGCTAGAACAAGCACCGCTGCTTTACGCCGAGGTGATTCCCAGCGTTCGCCGCGCGCTCCTTCCCCGATTCCCTTTTGGACTGTTTTATACGGTGCGAAGTAATCTCGTGCATATCCTGGCTGTGCTGCATGATGCACGCAACCCGAATCGCTGGCCCAATATCCGCTGACACTACGCCGCCTCCTAGCCACCCGCTGCCAGCCCCGTTCTCCTTGCGCCCACCCGCCTCCTTTGTTAAGGTTCGCCGCCATGAGATTCTTCCGTTTGTTCCAGCCGATGTTCTTCGCCCTAGTTCTGCTGTTTGCGCAGCAGGCCGGGGCGGCGCACGTGCTGGGGCATCTGTTCGGCGAGCAGAAGCAAGACCAGCAGACCAGCCATTCGGCGGCCTGTGAGCAGTGCGCCAACTTCGCCCAACTGGGCGGGGCGCTGGGCGGTGCAGCACCTGCTTTGGCGTTGCTGGCGCTGAGTTTCGCGCTGGTCGTCGCTCCGACTTTTGCTTTCCGCTCCACGCTTCCCCATTGCGCTTTGGCGCGCGGCCCGCCTGCCAGTCTCTGAAAATACGCTCGAATTCTGCCCTGTCCCGCAGGGCGTCAGCCATTTTGGAGACTCACCATGTTGAAACATGCCAGTTTGCTGGCGGCACTGCTCGTGCCGCTGTCCGCCCATGCGACGGACGATGAAGACCTGCGCGCCATCCGCGCCGAATTGAAGCAACTTAAAAGCCATTACGAACAACGCCTGAATGAGTTGGAACAGCGACTGCAACAAGCCGAGGCACGGGCGCAGCAGCTTGAGGCTGCCTCCCCGGCCTCACCAGTAGTTGCGCTGCCGCCCCCCGCCGCGCCTGTCGCCAACGAAAATGCCTTCAACCCCGCCGTTTCGCTGATCCTGGCGGGCAGTTACGGCAATCTGCAACGCGATCCGGCGCTGCCGCCGACCGGTTTTGCCATGGCGGCGCACACGCCCCCGTCGCAGGGCTTCAACCTCGGCGAATCCGAGCTGGGCATCAGCGCCAGCATCGACCCGCAATTCCGGGGCGTGGCGACAATGGCGCTGGCCGCTGCGGGCGGGGTGACAGTGGAAAATGCCTACATCGATCACAGCGGGCTGGCCGACGGGCTGAACCTGCGCTTTGGGCGCTTCTTCTCCGGACTGGGCTATCTCAACGAAGTCCACGCCCACGCTTGGGATTTCGTCGATCAGCCGCTGGTCTACCGCAGCTTCTGGAACAACCAGCTGGGCGAGGATGGTGTGCAACTCAAGTGGCTCGCACCCACCGATACTTTCCTCGAACTCGGCGCGGAGCTGGGGCGCGGGCGCGGCTTCCCCGGCTCGGATCGAGCCAAGAACGGCACGGGTTCCAGCGTGGTGTTCGCCCACCTCGGCGACGATTTTGGCAGCGACCACAACTGGCGGCTGGGTGCGTCGCTGCACCAGACCCGGCGCGCCAATGCGGCGAGCAGCGCCGTGCCTGATCTGCTGGGAACGGCAGGCGGCGTGAGCAATGCCTTCAGCGGCGACAGCCGCACTGCCGGGCTGGATTTCGTGTGGAAATACGCGCCCAACGGCAACATCGCCGACACCAATTTCAAGCTGCAAGGCGAATATTTCCAGCGGCGCGAGAGCGGGCTGCTGACGTATGACACCCTCGCGGCCAATGTCACCGACAGCTATGCCGTCTCCCAGAGCGGCTGGTATCTGCAAGGCGTGTGGCAGTTCGTGCCGCACTGGCGCGCTGGGCTGCGCTATGACCAGCTCGCCCCCGACGTGGCCCAAGTCGGCGCGTTGAACGCCACCAATGTCATCGCCAACTACGGCTACACGCCCCGGCGCAGCAGCGTGATGCTCGACTACAGCCCCAGCGAATTCTCCCGGCTACGCTTGCAACTGGCGCAAGACCAATCGCGCTTGGGGCTGCCAGACAACCAGCTATTCATACAATACATCATGAGCTTGGGCGCGCACGGCGCGCACCGGTTCTGATCACTAGGAGCATCCCGTGAGAAATTTATTTGCCGGACTATTGTTCGTTGCAGCTACGTTGTTCGCGCCTGCCGCATACTCTCTCAACCTATTCGCCTGCGAACCGGAGTGGGCAGCGCTGGCGCAAGAACTCGGCGTGCCTCCAGCCAACATCTACACCGCCACCAACGCGCAGCAAGATCCACACCGGATCGAGGCGCGGCCCAGCCTGATCGCCCGCGCCCGTCGCGCCGATCTCCTCGTCTGCACCGGCGCGGAGCTTGAGTTGGCTTGGCTGCCGGTAGTGCTGCGCGAATCGGGCAATGTCGCGCTCACTCCCGGCAAGCCCGGCCATTTCGAGGCGGCGAGTTACGTTTCCATGCTGGAGATACCCACCCGGCTGGATCGTGCCGATGGCGATGTGCATCCCGGCGGCAACCCGCACCTCCAGCTCGACCCGCGCAACTTTCTGCCCATCGCTCAGGCACTGGCGCAGCGGCTGTCCGAGCTCGACCCGGCCAATGCCGCCAGCTACCAGCAGCACCAGACCGTCTTCCGCCAGAACTGGCAGGCCGCCATCGCCCGCTGGGAACGGCAGGCCGCGCCGCTCCGGGGCGTGCCGGTGCTGGTGCAGCACAAAGCCTTTCCGTATCTGGAAAACTGGTTGGGCCTGAAAGAGATCGCCGCGCTCGAACCCAAGCCGGGCTTGGAGCCCAGCGCCGCGCACCTTTCGCAATTGCTGGCGCAACTGCAACAACGCCCGGCCAAGCTATTGCTGCGCGCCGCCTACCAGAACCCGAAACCCGCCGAATGGATGAGCCAACACGCGCAACTAGCCGTTGCGGTGTTACCCTTCACCGTGGGCGGCAACGAGGCGGCGAAGGATCTGTATGGATTGTTCGATGACACGGTGGCGCGCCTGCTGACCGGCTTGAAGTGAACATTGCTTCATTGGAACAATGAGCGTCATTCCAGCCTGCGCCGGAATGACGGACCTAATGAATCGTATAAGTTTAACGACAAAGGACACTCATGACACTCGCCGACCTTTCCCTGCTCTCCACCGCGCTGATCGCCGGACTGCTCGTCCTCGCCACGCACATCCCGCTCGGCATCAAGGTGCTGCAACGCGGCGTGATCTTTGCCGACCTAGCGGTGGCGCAAATGGCGGGGCTGGGCGTGATCGGCGCCGGGCTGGCTGGCTGGGAGGAGTCGCCGCTGGCGATACAGCTCTGCGCCGTCGCCAGTGCGCTGATCGGCGCGGCGCTGCTGGCGGCGCTGGAACGCTGGCCGCTGGCGGCGCGCGAGGCGGGCATCGGGCTGATCTTCGTGCTGGCCGCGACTGGCGGCATCTTGCTGATGAGCCGCGACACGCACGCGGGCGAGCATCTGAAAGACTTGCTGGTAGGGCAGATCCTGTGGGTGAGCGACAGCCAGCTTCTGGCGGTCGCCGCGCTGACGGCCCTGTTGTTGCTAGTGTGGCGGAGCTATGCGGCGCGTCTGGGTGATCTCGGTTTCTACGCGATGTTCGCCTTGGCCGTCACGGCCTCGGTGCAACTGGTGGGAGTCTATCTGGTGTTCGCCAGCCTGATCGTCCCGGCGCTGGCGACCCGGCATATCAAGCACCGCATCTGGCCTGCCGTCCTGATCGGCGTAACAGGCTATCTGGCAGGATTGCTGCTCTCAGTCTGGGCCGACCTGCCCGCCGGAGCGACCATCGTGTGGACGATGGCGCTGGCAGGAGGTTTGTGGGCGTGGCTGGGGGCACTGATTCGGCAGAGGGAATAGAGGGAGTTCCCTTCTCCCGGCGGGAGAAGGGAGAAGGGAGAGACCCCTCCCGCAAGATCAGCGCGGAGACATCCCGGGGCGGCCCATGCCGGGGAATTCGCCGGGTTTGGGCATGGAGTCATCGAAGGTCTTGCGCTGTTCCGGCGTCAGTACGGCATAGAACTCTTTCAGCGCGGCCAGATGGCCCTGCATGTGGGCGATCATCTTTTCCAGACGCTCCGGGGCGGGCAGCTTCTCGATTCCTTGCGGATGATCCTGATGGCTGGCGACCAGTTTCTGCCAAGCCGGCTCCTGCGCCGGAGTCAGCTTCAGCGCATCATGCACTTTGGCCTGATGCTGTTCGCGCATCTTGTCCATGCCTTCGTGGTTCATCTTGCCGCCCATCATCATCGGGCCGCTACAGCCTTCTTCCGCCATCGCGTTCATGCCGTAACCGGCAGTCGTCAACAGACCAGCGACCAGCAGCATTTTTCCCAGTGTCTTCATTTTCAGTCTCCGATTCGAAAGTGCGTCATTGCACGATGAGCATTTAACGCCTCTTTTGTATCCGGCGCATGTCGGGTCGGGGTGGATTTGTACGGTTTTGTATCGGCATCGCAAAAGCCGGGGAATCGTTGTAAGGTGCGGCCCATGAATCTCAGCGCGCAGCCCCACATCCTCGTCGTCGATGACGACACCGACATCCGCAGCCTGCTGGCCGACTATCTGGCGCAGCAGGGCTGGCACATCTCGACGGCGGCGAACGGGGCGGAGATGCGCGCGCTACTGGAGCGGGAGACGGTGGAGCTGGTCGTGCTCGACCTCACCCTGCCGGGCGAGGACGGACTGGCGCTGTGCCGCGATTTGCGCGCGCGTTCCGCCCTGCCGGTCATCATGCTCACCGCTCGTAGCGCACCGCTGGATCGCATCCTCGGGCTGGAGATGGGCGCAGACGATTATCTGTGCAAGCCGTTCGAGCCGCGCGAGTTGGTGGCGCGCATCCGCAGCGTGTTGCGGCGCAGCGCAGGGGCATCGACGCTCGAACACGCGCAGCGGCTGGTGTTCGGCGACTGGACACTGAACCTCGTTGACCACCAGTTGCAGCGTCGTGACGGCGTGGTGGTGGCGCTGTCCGGCGGCGAGTTCCGCTTGCTCAAAGTGCTGCTGGAACACCCCAATCGCCCGCTCGATCGTGACCAGTTGCTGAGCCTGACCCAAGGCCGCGACGGCGATCCCTTCGACCGGTCGATCGACCTCGCCATCAGCCGTCTGCGCCAGAAGCTGGGCGATGACGCCCGCGCGCCGCAACTCATCAAGACACTGCGCAACGAGGGCTATCTGCTGACCGCCTTGGTACAAAAGAAATGACCTGCGCCTTCTTCCGCTCCATGCATGGCCGCTTGTTCCTGCTATTGATGCTGGGCGTGGTGGTGTCGGCTTCGTTCACCATCGTGCTGGCCCATCACCAGCAGGAAGAGCTGCTGGTCTACACCCACGCCCAGCACCGCGCCGAACGGGTGGCGGCACTGGTCGGTGAGTTGGACGGAGCCGATCCGGCCTCACGTGAGCAGGTACTGGCTTCGCTGCATGGCATGGGTATACATGGGCAACTTTCCGCCGAGCCGATACCTGAAGCCGGGGGAGAGGCCATGCTCGAACGCGCCCTGCATCAGGAGCTGGGCCGGGCGCGCAAGCTCCATGCCGCCCAGCCCGAACCCTGCCATCCGCCCGGCATGGGTGAGCGCCCGATGTGGCGGGAGGGGCCGCTGCCCGCCCCGATCTGCCAGCAGGTGCTTATCGCACTGGCGGATGGCACGCCGGTGCAACTGAGACTGGTTTCTCCGCCGCGTCCGCCCATCCCCACCCATCCGCCTTGGGACGCGCTGTTGCTGTTCGCCGCGTGTATCGCCGCGCTGGCTTGGCTGGTCGCGCGCATCGCCACGCGCCCGCTGCAACATCTGGCCGATGCCGCAGATGCGCTGGATCTTTCCAATACGCATCAGCCCTTGACCGAACACGGCAGCAGCGAGATGCGCTCCGCCATCCGCGCCTTCAACCGGATGCAGCAGCGCATCGGCGACGACCTGCGTGAACGCACCGGCATGTTGGCCGCCATCACTCACGATCTGCAAACGCCGCTCACCCGCTTGCGCCTGCGGCTGGAAAAGGTGTCGGACGAAACCCTGCGCGAGAAGCTGGTGAGCGATATGAGCGCCATGCAGCAGATGTTGCAGGAAGGGCTGGAACTGGCGCGCAGTCTGGATGCGAGTGAGCCGCCGCAACGGCTGGACCTCGATTCGCTGCTCGACAGCGTGTGCAGCGATGCGCAAGAGGTCGGCCAGCCGGTGGAATATCTCCAGCGCTGCCGCGCCGAAGTCGAAGCACGCCCGCTGGCCTTGCGCCGCGCCATCGCCAACCTGCTCGACAACGCGGTGAAATACGGGCTACGCGCCGAGATGGCGCTGGTTTGCGATCAGCGCCACTGCGCCATCCTCATCCGCGACCACGGCCCCGGCATCCCGGCCCAAGAACTGGAAGCGGTGTTCACCCCGTTCTACCGGCTGGAGCAATCACGTTCGCGCGAAACCGGCGGCACGGGGCTGGGACTGTCCATCACCCGCAACATCGTGCTCAGCCACAGCGGCCAGATCACCCTGCGCAACCATCCGCTGGGTGGATTGGAAGCGGAGATCGTGCTGCCGCTGGCTGAAAGCGCGCTCAGGCATTAGCCCGGCGGAATCCGGGCTGGGCAGTTGTGCTAACATCGCCCCCTCGAAATTCCACCCCTGCGACGACTTTACCATGCGCGCTTACCTCGACCTGATGCAGCACGTGCAAGACCACGGCACGAAGAAATCCGACCGCACCGGCACGGGCACGGTCAGTGTGTTCGGCTACCAGATGCGCTTCGATCTCTCGCAGGGCTTCCCGCTGGTCACCACCAAGAAATGTCACCTGAAGTCCATCATCCATGAGCTGTTGTGGTTCTTGCAGGGCGACACCAACATCAGGTATCTGAAAGAGAATGGCGTGCGCATCTGGGACGAATGGGCGGACGAGTACGGCGATCTCGGCCCGGTGTACGGCAAGCAGTGGCGCTCGTGGGAGACGGTGGATGGGCGAGTGGTCGATCAGATCAAGGTCGCGGTCGAACAGCTGAAGCACAACCCGGATTCGCGCCGCATCATCGTCTCGGCCTGGAACGTGGGCGAGCTGGAGCGGATGGCTTTAGCACCCTGCCACGCTTTCTTCCAGTTCTACGTCGCAGACGGCAAGTTGTCCTGCCAGTTGTACCAGCGCAGCGCCGACATCTTCCTCGGCGTGCCGTTCAACATCGCCAGCTACGCCTTGCTGACCATGATGATGGCGCAGGTGTGCGGACTCAAGCCGGGCGACTTCGTGCATACCTTCGGCGACGCGCATCTGTATTCCAACCATCTGGAACAGGTGGCAACGCAATTGTCGCGCGAACCGCGTGCCCTGCCGACGATGAAGATCAACCCGGCGGTGAAGGACATCCTCAGCTTCAAGTTCGAGGATTTCACGCTGGAAGGCTACGAGCCGCATCCGGCCATCAAAGCGGCTGTCGCCGTATAACTTAAAGAAAATCACATGGACATCATCTTGCTGCTCAAGGCGGCCATCCTCGGCGTGGTCGAGGGGCTGACCGAATTCCTGCCTATCTCCTCCACCGGCCATCTGATCCTAGTCGGCGACCTGCTCGACTTCAACGACGAGCGCGGCAAGGTGTTCGAGATCGTCATCCAGTTCGCCGCGATTCTGGCGGTGTGCTGGGAGTACCGCGCCAAGCTGGTCTCGGTCGGCACAGGCTTGGTGCAAAAGCAAGAAGCGGCGCAACGCTTTGTGACCAACCTGTTCATCGCCTTCCTGCCGCTGGCCATCCTCGGGCTGTTGTTCGGCAAGGTCATCAAGGCGCATCTGTTCACCCCAGTGCCGGTGGCACTAGCCTTCATCGTCGGCGGCTTCATCATCCTGTGGGCGGAGAGGCGTCAACACACGGTACGCATCCAAAGCGTGGACGAGATGCGCTGGAAGGACGCCCTGAAGATGGGCCTAGCGCAAGCGCTGGCGCTAATCCCCGGCACTTCGCGTTCGGGGGCGACCATCATCGGCGGATTGTTCTTTGGTCTATCGCGCAAAGCGGCTACCGAGTTCTCGTTCTTCCTCGCCATCCCTACCTTGAGCATGGCAACGCTGTACGAGGTGGTGAAATACCGCGACCAGTTCCACGCCGAAGACATGGGCATCTTCCTTGTCGGCTCCATCGCCTCGTTCATCAGCGCCTTCATCGCGGTACGCGGCCTGCTGCGCTACATCAGCAACCACGATTTCTCGGTGTTCGCTTGGTATCGCATCGTGTTCGGCCTAGTGGTTCTGGTCACGGCTTACAGCGGCATCGTCGACTGGTCGGCATAAAATCGTCAACTCCCGTCGCTGTTGTGCCGTTATTGGGCCTACCGGTCACAATGCCATCTTGCAAACACGACTGGGTTGTTTAGAATAGCGGCGGGGAGAAGGACTCACCATCGCATTTAGAAAACAGCTAACCGAACTGGAGAGAAAATGAAATCTATCATTGCAAGCATGATCGCAGCAGCAGGTCTGATGGCGGCTGGCAGCGCACTGGCGACCGACATGCCAGAGTTGGCAAAGAAGAGCAACTGTACTGCCTGCCACTCGATCGACAAAAAGGTCGTCGGCCCGGCGTGGAAGGATGTGGGCGCCAAGTACAAGGGCGCGGCAAAGTTCACTTACAACGGCAAAGAGTACGGATTGGAAGAAGGTCTCGTGATGAAGGTCTCCAAGGGCGGCTCTGGCAACTGGGGTTCGATGCCCATGCCAGCGAACGATCCTAGCGGCAACAAGCAAGCCGACATCAAGCAACTGGTTCAATTCATCTTGGGCTTGGCTAAGTAACTCCAGCCGACTCCAACAAAAAAGCCGACGTGAGTCGGCTTTTTTGTTGTCCGGCGTAGCTTATTTCGCCAGCTTGCTGTGACGCATCGAATAGGTGAAGTACACGATCACACCCAGAGTCAGCCAGACGATGAAGCGCAGCCAAGTCGATTCCGGCAGGAAGGCCATCAGCCCGCCGCAGGAGATCATGCCCAGTATCGGAAACAACGGGTTGAAAGGATTCTTGAACGGGCGCTTGAGGTGCGGCTGACGCACACGCAGCACGATCACGCCCAGGCACACCAACACGAAGGCGGCCAGCGTGCCGATGTTCACCAACTCGGCCAGCGCCCCCAAAGGCAGTAAGCCCGCCGCAACGGACATGATGAGGCCAGTGATGACGATCACCCGCACCGGCGTGTGCGTCTTGTGGTTCACCTCGGCGAAGAACGGCGACAGCAGACCATCGCGCGACATGGCGAAGATGATGCGGGTCAGGCCGTAATACAGCACCAGCATCACCGTGGTCAGCCCGGCGATCACCCCGGTGGAAACCAGCGCCGAGGCCCAGTTGTAACCCATCAGTTGCAGCGCGTGCGCCACCGGCGACGACACACCCAGCTCGGTGTAAGGTACGACGCCAGTGAGTAGACCGGACACAATGATGTAGATCACCGTGCAGAACACCAGCGAGGCGATGATGCCGATGGGCACGTCGCGCTGCGGGTCTTTGGCTTCTTCCACCGCCGTGGACACTGCATCGAAGCCGACGTAAGCGAAAAACACCAGCGACGCCCCCGCCAACACACCGGTGGTGGAGCCATCCGGCTGCGTCGAGAACCAGCCGAACGGCATGAAGGGATGCCAGTTCTCAGGGTGCACATTGAACATCGCAATGCCGATGAACACGCTGATGGTCAGCACCTTGATGAACACCATCGCGGTGTTGAGCTGGGCACTCTGCTTGATGCCGACGATCAGCAGCCCCATCAGGGTCAGGATGATCGCGCTGGCTGGCAGATTGATGATGCCGCCCAGCTCCGGCGACTTGGTCAGCGCCTCCGGCAGCCCCATGCCCATTGCCGACAGCGCATTGTTGAAATAGCCCGACCAGCCGTTGGCCACCGCCGCCACCGACACGCTGTATTCCAGCAGCAAGATCCAGCCGATCACCCAAGCCACGATCTCGCCAAAGGCGACATAGCTGTAGCCATAAGCGCTGCCGCAACCGCCCACCGCCGCTGCCAGTTCGGCATAGGCCAAGGCAGCAAAAGCGCAGGCCACGCCGGAGATGATGAACGACAGCACCACCGCCGGACCGGATTGATGGGCGGCGGCGATGCCGGTCAGCACGAAGATGCCGGTTCCGATGATGGCACCGACACCGAGCAAGGTGAGGTCGAAAGCCGACAGGCAGCGCTTCAGGCCGGTGCTTTCACCATCAGCGATAGGTTTGGTACGAAAGATTTTCAGCGACACAGATCCTCCCTGATCTTGTGGTCTTGTCTGCCGCCGAAGCCAACGGCGGCGTGCGCGCTCAAGCTGGGCCGGAAACGACGGGAATGGATTTGATGGTCGACGGGGCTTTCGGCTGACCGAGCGCGTCGGCCAATGTGTATTTATCGAGGATACCCAAGAAGGTAGCCTGCGCCCCGAACAACACCCCCTTCAGAATGCAGGAATTGGTGATGACGCACTGGTCTATCGCCGGATTGAAGCATTCGAGCAGGTCGAAGTCCGGCTCGGTCTTCCTGACCACCGCGCCGATCACGATCTCTTCCGGCGCCATCGCCAGCCGGATGCCGCCGCGCTTGCCGCGCGTGGTCTGGATGTAGCCATTCACCCCAAGCTGATGGACTACCTTCACCAGATGGTTACGGGAGATGCGGTAGAAGTCCGCCAACTCAGTGATCGTCACGTTCTGATCCCGCTTGTAGCCTAGGTAGAGCAGGACGCGGAGCGAATAATCGGTATACAGGGTCAAGCGCATGTCGTGCCTTTTCAATTAGCGCAATCATTCTTGACAAGCCGCATCAGCAGAAATTAAGATGCACGCAGAATGTATTTTAAGCGCGATGGATTTTCGATGTCGGGCCAATATACATTCGAAATGACTTACATTCAATTGCCAGCACTGCTGACATGACTATCAACCTCTCAGGAAGGACACGAAAATGAGCTTGTACGAAGAAATCGGCGGTGAAGCCGCAGTGAATGCAGCAGTGGACATCTTCTATCGCAAAGTGCTGGCCGATGACCGCATCAAGCATTTCTTTGATGGCGTGGACATGGCTCGCCAGGCGTCCAAGCAAAAAGCCTTTCTGACGCTCGCCTTCGGCGGCCCGAACAACTACAGCGGCGCAGACATGCGTCGTGGTCACGCCCACTTGGTCGCCAAGGGTCTGAACGATAGCCACTTCGACGCAGTGATGGAGAACCTCGGAGCAACGCTGACCGAACTGAACGTCCCCGGCAACCTGATCGCTCAAGCAGCGGCCATTGCCGAAAGCACCCGCAACGACGTTCTAGGCAAATAAGGCCCGACGCCCATGCCGAAAGTCACCCTAGGCGGGCAGTCTCACGAATGCGGGGATCGCACGGTTCTCGATACGCTGACTGCCCAAGGCGTCACCATCCCATCATCCTGCCGCGCCGGCATCTGCCAGACCTGCCTGATGCGCGCCACCAAGGGCAAAGTTCCGGCCCAAGCACAGCAAGGATTGAAGCCCACTCAGATCGAACAGAATTATTTCATGGCCTGCGCCTGCCATCCCGAGGAAGACCTTGAGGTTGCGCTGGCTGAGGACAGCCTGCCCAAACTGCCCGCCGTCGTCACCCGCATCACCCTGCTCAATGCCGACATCCTAGGCATTCAGCTCAAGCCGATGCAGGCGTTCAGCTACCGCGCAGGGCAATTCATCAAGCTCTACAAAGACGATGCCATCGTCCGTTGCTATTCACTGGCCAGCGTCCCCGGACTAGATGACGAGCTCGCCTTGCACATCCGCAAGGTTCCCGGCGGCATGATGACTTCATGGCTCTTCGACCACCTGAAGGTCGGCGACCAACTCACCATTTCAGAAGCCTCGGGCGAATGTTTCTACACCGCAGGCCAGCCTGCACAGAACCTCCTGCTGATCGGCACTGGATCAGGTCTGGCCCCGCTATATGGCATCGTGCGCGATGCACTGCGTAGCGCTCACACCGGCGAGATCCACCTGTACCACGGCAGCTATGATGCCGCCGGGCTGTATCTGGTGAATGAACTGCGCCGACTTGCCGCCCGCCATGCCAACTTCCATTACGAACCCTGCCTCTCGGCGGATGTCGCGGCGGAAGATTATCGTCTAGGCATGGTGCTGGATGTCGCGCTTCAGGATCATCCCAAGCTCAACGGTTGGAAGATATTCCTGTGCGGCAATCCCGACATGGTCAACGCCGCCAAACAAGAGACCTTCTTCGCTGGTGCCTCGTTGCGCGAGATCTACGCCGACCCCTTCTGAACCGTCCGGCGCGGCCGAGTCGGTCGCGCTTGGCACATGGTAGAATTCGCGCTCATTTTCCGAGCACACGACCATGAGCCACACTCCGCACTCCATCGAAACCATCCTCCGGCAACGCATCCTCATCCTCGACGGTGCCATGGGCACTATGGTGCAGCGCTACAAGCTGACCGAGGCGGACTATCGCGGCGCGCGTTTCGCGGATTGGCATCGTGACCTGAAGGGCAACAATGACCTACTGGTGCTGACCAAGCCAGAGGTCATCAAGGCCATCCATTGCGAGTATCTGGCAGCGGGCGCGGACATCATCGAGACCAACACCTTCGGCGCAAACGCGACCACGCTGAAAGCCTACGGCATGGAGTCGCTCAATTACGAGTTGAACAAGGCGGGCGCGGCCTTGGCGCGCGAGGCTTGCGACGAGTTCGAGAGCGCCGACAAGCCGCGCTTCGTCGCCGGAGTGTTAGGCCCCACCGACAAGACCTGCACCATCTCGCCCGACGTGAACGACCCCGCCGCGCGCAACATCAGCTTCGACCAACTCGTCGCCGACTATTCCGACGCGACGCGCGGCCTGATGGACGGCGGCGCGGACACCCTGCTGATCGAGACCATCTTCGACACGCTCAACGCCAAGGCCGCCATCTTCGCGGTGCAATCGGTGTTCGCCGAACGCGGTACGTCGCTGCCCATCATGATCTCCGGCACGATCACCGATGCCTCCGGTCGCACACTCACCGGTCAGGTCACCGAAGCGTTTTACAACTCACTGGCGCATGCCAACCCCATTTCCATCGGCCTGAACTGCGCTTTGGGCGCTGAAGAATTACGCCAGTACGTGCAAGAGCTTTCGCGCGTCGCCAACTGTTACGTGAGCGCCCACCCCAACGCGGGTCTGCCCAATCCACTAGCTGAAACGGGCTACGACGACACGCCGGAAAACATGGCGGGGCACATCAAGGAATGGGCTGCCAGCGGCTTCCTCAACATCATCGGCGGTTGCTGCGGCACCTCGCCCGCCTTCATCAAGGCCATCGCCGAGACGGTGAAAGACATCGCACCGCGCAAGATTCCGAGCAATCCGGTCGAGTGCCGCCTGTCCGGTTTAGAGCCGTTCAACATCGGCGAGAACTCGCTGTTCGTCAACGTCGGCGAGCGCGCCAACGTCACCGGCTCAGCCAAATTCAAGCGTCTGGTGCTGGAAGGCAAATATGACGAAGCCTTGGAAGTCGCCAAGCAACAGGTCGAAACCGGCGCGCAGGTGATCGACGTGAACATGGACGAAGCCATGCTGGACGGCGAAGCGGCAATGGTGAAGTTCCTCAATCTGATCGCCTCCGAGCCGGACATCTCCAAAGTGCCGCTGATGATTGACTCCTCCAAGTGGAGCATCATCGAGGCTGGCTTGAAGTGCGTGCAGGGCAAGAGCATCGTCAACTCCATTTCGCTGAAAGAGGGCGAAGAGAAGTTCTTGCAGCAAGCCCGCTTGGTGCGCAGCTACGGCGCGGCGGCGGTAGTGATGGCGTTCGACGAGCAAGGGCAAGCAGACACGCTGCAACGCAAGATCGAGATTTGCGAAAGGTCTTATCGCTTGCTAGCTGGCGACCCTGCGCGTTTCAAAGCCAATGCCGCACAACTCCCTCTCCCCCCGGGAGAGGGCGGGGGTGAGGGAACACTTGGTGATGGCGGAAGTGCTTCAGAGGGTTCCCTCACCCCACCCCTCTCCCGGGGGGAGAGGGGGCAAAGTGCTGGGTTCGATGAAGGCATCGGCTTCCCACCCGAAGACATCATCTTCGACCCGAACATCTTCGCGGTGGCGACAGGCATCGAAGAGCACAACAACTACGCGGTGGACTTCATCGAAGCCTGCGCCTGGATACGCAAGAACCTGCCCTACGCCAAGATCTCCGGCGGCGTGTCCAACGTATCGTTCAGCTTCCGGGGCAACGAGCCGGTGCGCGAAGCCATCCATACTGTGTTCCTGTACCACGCCATCAAGGCAGGGATGAACATGGGCATCGTCAACGCCGGGCAGTTGGGCGTGTACGAAGAACTGCCGAAGGATTTGCGCGACGCGGTCGAGGACGTGGTGCTGAACCGCCATCCTGACGCGGGCGAAAAGTTGGTCACGCTGGCCGAGAACTTCAAGGGCGGCGGCAAAGCGCTAGTCGAAGATCTGGAATGGCGTAAAGGCACGGTGCAAGAGCGCCTGACCCACGCGCTGGTGCGCGGCATCACCACCTTCATCGTGGAAGACACCGAAGAAGCACGTCTGCAAGCCAAGCTCCCGGTCGAAGTGATCGAAGGCCCGCTGATGAGCGGCATGAACGTGGTCGGCGACCTGTTCGGCGCGGGCAAGATGTTTTTGCCGCAGGTGGTGAAATCCGCTCGCGTGATGAAGCAGGCCGTGGCGCATTTGATTCCCTACATCGAAGAAGAGAAGCTGCGCTCCGGCGATACCAGCACCAAGGGCAAGATTTTGATGGCCACGGTGAAGGGCGACGTACACGACATCGGCAAGAACATCGTCACCGTCGTCCTCCAGTGCAACAACTTCGAGGTCATCAACATGGGCGTGATGGTGCCGTGCCAGCAGATCCTCGACACCGCCCGCGAGCATAACGTCGACGTGATCGGCCTCTCCGGCCTCATCACCCCGTCGCTGGAAGAGATGGCGCAGGTAGCGAAAGAGATGGAGCGTCAGGGCTTCACCATCCCGCTGCTGATCGGCGGCGCAACCACCTCGCGCGTCCACACCGCCGTCAAAATCGAGCCGAACTACCCGAGCGGTACGGTCGTCTACGTCACCGACGCTTCGCGCGCCGTGGGGGTTTGCAGCAACCTGCTCTCCGACACCCTGCGTGGCGGCTATATCGCCGAGTTGAAAGCCGACTATCAAGCCGCGCGCGACCAGCATGAGGGGCGCAAGGGCAAGGCGAGTTATGTGACGCTGGGCGAAGCGCGGGCGCATGGATTCAAGACGGACTGGGGAAGTCAAATCCCCCCTACCCCCCTTTTACAAAGTGGGGAAAGCGCGGCATCCAGCGAGACCGCCTCCCCCTTTATCAAAGGGGGATTGAGGGGGATTTACGCGCCCCCCCAACCCGCCTTCCTCGGCATCAAAACACTCCGCGACTACCCGCTTGCCGAGATCGCCCGCTACATCGACTGGACACCCTTCTTCCAAGCGTGGGAACTGGCCGGGCGCTACCCGAAGATCCTGCAAGACGAAGTGGTGGGCGAGGAAGCCACCAAGCTGTTCGCCGACGCGCAAGCCATGCTCAAGCGCATCGTTGATGAGCGCTGGCTCACCGCCAACGCCGTGTTCGGCCTATTCCCGGCCAACAGCACGAGCGACGACATCGAGCTGTATACCGACGAATCGCGCAACGCGGTGGCGATGACTTGGCACAACCTGCGCCAGCAGACCAAAAAACCGGAGAGCATTCCGAATTACTGCTTGGCCGATTTCGTCGCGCCCAAGGATAGCGGCATAGCCGACTATCTCGGCGCGTTCGCCGTCACCACCGGCCTCGGCATAGACGCGCGCGTGGCCGAGTTCGAGCAAGCCAACGACGACTACAACGCCATCCTGCTCAAAGCACTCGCCGACCGCCTCGCCGAAGCCTTTGCCGAACTGCTGCACGCCCGCGTCCGCCGCGAGTTCTGGGGCTACGCAGCGGACGAAGGCTTGGATAACGACAGCCTGATCGAAGAAAAATATCGCGGCATCCGCCCCGCTCCCGGCTACCCCGCCTGTCCGGATCACACCGAAAAAGGCGCACTGTTCGACCTGCTGCAAGCCCCGCAAAACGCCGACATCACCCTCACCGAAAGCTACGCCATGCTGCCCACGGCGGCGGTCAGCGGCTTCTACTTCTCGCACCCGCAGGCGCAATATTTTGCGACGGGTAAGGTGGATAAGGATCAGGTCGCGGATTATGCTCAGCGTAAGGGGTGGACGGTGGAGGAGGCGGAACGGTGGCTGGCGCCGGTGTTGAGTTACTGATAGCGACGGGACTCCTTCTGGAGGGAAATGGCAATGCGTATCAGCCCACTTATTCAGCAAGCCAATTTTGATGTGGCTGATTGGGATGTAGATGCGGAATTTGGGGTGTTCCCTCAAGGTGCGCGAGCAAAGGATGCGGTCATTACACCTCCTAGTCCAGCAGAAGTAGTCCTTGTCCCTAGCAAAAGATACCTATTCAAGCGATCAGAAAAGAGATACCCAGATCAATTCTGGGGCGAGGTAATTGCGTATCGTGTGGGTTGTTTACTTGGCATTACCGTCCCGCCAGCTTTTGCTGCATATAATTCACGCTCTGGGTATTGCGCGGCGTTGATTGAGTGGTTTTATAGCGATGGAACCGAATCATTTGTCATGGCGGGAGACTTTTTGCAGAAAATTCAGCCGGATTTTGATCGCAAACGTGGCATTCAACACAACTTGTACACCAACAGTATTCTCATGAAAGCTCTTTCCCAAAACAGCTCTCTTGTATCGGACTGGAGACAATGGTGGGTGGATGCGCTCTTGTTTGACGCACTCATTGGCAATACTGACCGCCATCAAGATAACTGGGGCGTAATTTTCTTTCTAGAAGGAACGGGGGCGAAATGCAGACTGTCCCCCTTGTTTGACAATGGAACGAGTCTCGGTCATGAACGATTCCCTCAGAATATTCGAAATTGGAGCAATGCCGATATTGAGCGATATGCTCACAACGGGAAGCATCACGTCAAGTGGTCATTATCTGAACATCCGTTGATTAACGGACATTTCGAGCTATTACAACGGGCTGTGGCTGCGTGGCCAGGAACTCGCGAACTAGCTCGGGAACGACTTGATTTTACCCAGCAGGACATAATTGATGCACTGTCAGACTTATGTCGACTCAATCTGCCCGTGCCATTGCTTCCTGAGCGTTTTGCATTTATCCTTCGCCTGCTTTTTTACAGGCTTCAAATCATAAAATCCCTGCTTCAATGAACACCCTTCAGCACATTGTAGAACCCATTCGTTTGTTGCTTACATGGCAGCCATCCGATGAGCAGGCCCATGACCGTACCCGCCGAGTCGTTGGTGAAGTGTACGCTGAGACTAACGGAGAAATTGTATTTCGATATCTTAAGGACTCAAGTGATTATCAAGCGGCCTGCGAGGCGGGATTTCAAGGTTTTACTGCATTTGAAAATAAGTCGGAGGTCATTCGGCACGGGGTTGTTGAAGCGTTAATTCGACGACTGCCCCCTCGCAAGCGAGACGATTTTTCCGACTTTCTTCGGCAGCATAGGCTTCCGTCCCCATTTCCAAATTCTGACTTAGCTCTGCTTGGTTATACGGGAGCTCGTTTACCTAGTGATGGTTTTGCTTTGGTTCCTGAGTTTCCTCGAGATGCCATTCCTTGCGACTACCTTATGGAGGTTGCTGGGTTGCGGCATGTATTTCGAGGCAGCGTTTCCGAAAATATTCATGTGGGTGATCCTGTCCATTTTGAGATAGACAGCCAGAATCCGGTAGATGCAGATGCGCTCGTAGTTGTTTGCGCTGGTCAGCGCATCGGTTATGTTAACCGAGTTATCAAAAGCACCTTCCATAATTGGCTGAAAAGTCACCAAGTCGTAGCAACGGTAGAGAGGCTGAATGGCAAACCGACTCGTCCATTGGTATATATCAGAGTCAGCGTTTCTTAGCCCGAGTAGGGCGCACTAACCAACGGGCATTGCGCCATATGTGAAATCGGTGCGTAAATAATAATGGACGTACCACGGTTTGTGCCGTGCGCTCTAAATCGTAATCGTTTTATCATCCCAGCCATTCCATTGCCCTACGAAACTTTAATCTCATCAAGGAGGTGAATGATGCAAATCGCAAAACAGCAAGTTGCTTCGATGCTTCAGAAATTGCCAGAGGATTGTTCGCTGGAGGATATTCAATATCACCTTTACGTGATCGAGAAGATCAAGAACGGTGTGGCTAGAGCAGAAACGGAAGGGGCTGTCTCACAACAAGATGCCGAGCAACGGCTGGCCCAATGGATACGCGAGTAAGTTGGTCGCCCGAGGCGCTGGATGACGTTGATGCCATCGCGGCGTACATCGCGAAGGACTCGCCATTTTACGCATCCGCTGTGGTGAGGAAGATTTTGGAGGCGGCTCAAAGTCTGGAAAGGTTTCCGAACGTCGGTCCGATTGTTCCCGAAATCGGCGAGCCAGCATTTCGCGAGCGCTTTGTTTACAGCTATCGTTTGATCTACCGAGTGACGGCTGGGCAGGTGCTGGTTGTTGCGGTAGTTCATGGAAAAAGATTGCTCACCCCGGCACTGATCGGGTTGGAGTAACAGCTAGGTAGGGTGCGCTTGCGCACCAACAGATAATCAACCAAAGGAAATCAGCCAGCGTAGGGCGCAATAACCAGCGGGCATTACGCCGTATATGAAATTGCTGCAATGCGCTACGCTCCGCACCTTACGAAAATCACCAATCCGAATTTCGCATCCCTCAAGGAGAAAACGATGGGACTCACTTACGCACCGCTGCAATTGACCAATCTCTTCACCCGCCAAAGCGTGCAGGTCGGCGCGTTGGTGGATACCGGGGCGACGTTCATGTGCGTGCCGGAGGAGGTGGCGTTGCAATTGGGGTTCGATATCTCGGAGGTCAGCCAGCAGGTGGTGACTTTGGCGGACGGGCATCAGCGCAAGGTGCCGAAGATCGCGCCGGTGGAGATCGCTTTCGGCAATCGCAGCTATGTGACCGAGGCGGTGGTGCTGGGCAACGAGCCGCGGCTGGGCGTGATCCCGATGGAAGCGATGGACTTAGTGGTCGATCCGCGCCAGCAGACGCTGATGGCGAATCCGCAGCATCCGAACTATCCGGTGGCTTCGGCGAAATAGGCAAGTAGGGTGCGCTTGCGCACCAACAGATAATCAACCAAAGGAAATCAGTATGACTGAACTCATCAAAACCGACACCAAACTAGGCGAAGGCGCGGAAGCGAAAGCCGGACAGACCGTTATCGTGCATTACACCGGCTGGTTGTTCGACGCGAACGCAGCGGACAACAAGGGCACGAAGTTCGACAGCTCGCTTGACCGCAATGAGCCGTTCGATTTTCCGCTGGGCGGCGGGCGCGTCATTCGCGGCTGGGACGAGGGCGTGCAAGGGATGAAGGAAGGCGGTAGCCGCACGCTGGTGATCCCGCCGGAGATGGGCTATGGGCCGCGCGGGGCAGGTGGGGTGATCCCGCCGAACGCGACGCTGGTGTTCGAGGTGAAGCTGCTCAAGGTGATCCATACCGAGTGCATCGACACCAAGATCGGCGAAGGCGTTGAAGCGCAAGAAGGGCAGCAGGTGACGGTGCATTACACCGGCTGGCTGTTCGACAAGCACGCACCCGAGAACAAGGGCACCAAGTTCGACAGTTCGCGCGACCGCAACGAGCCGTTCGATTTCCCCTTGGGGCAAGGCCATGTGATCTCGGGTTGGGACATCGGCGTGCAGGGTATGAAGGTGGGCGGCAGCCGCACCCTCGTCATCCCGCCGGAGATGGGCTACGGTAAGCGTGGTGCGGGCGGCGTGATTCCGCCCAATGCCACGCTGGTGTTCGATGTGGAATTGCTGGACGTGCAGTAATACCCGCCACCGACTTCCACATCGAGACATAAATGAACCTGCTCTCCAAACTATCCCGCGCATCGTTGCTTTTAGCCACATGCCTCATCACCGCCTGCTCTGAGCCGGCATTACCCCCTATGGAGACTAGCGACGTGACTGAACTCATCAAGACCGACATCAAACAAGGCGAAGGCGCGCTGGCGAAGGCGGGCAAGAAGGTGTCGGTGCATTACACCGGCTGGCTGTATGACGCAGCGGCGGCAAACCACAAGGGCAAGAAGTTCGACAGTTCGCGTGATCGCCGTGAGCCGTTCGACTTCCCGTTGGGCGAGGGGCAAGTCATCAAGGGCTGGGATGTGGGCGTGGAAGGGATGCAGGTGGGCGGGCAACGCACGCTGACCATTCCGCCGGAGATGGGCTATGGCCGGCGCGGTGCGGGCGGGGTAATCCCGCCGAATGCCACGCTGGTGTTCGATGTGGAGTTGCTTAAAGTGCGCTGAGCGCTGCCGCCCGACCCGTGATCCAGCCCCTTCTCCCCAGCCGGGAGAGGGGCTTGTTTTTGGTCTAGCGATATATCTCTAGGCCAAACTGTCTAGGCTTCTTGGTCTATTGTTCTAGTCTAGGCCTACTGGAACAATGCCCTCCTGAGTCTTTTGGGAGCCCACCGCATGAATCCGCCGCGCATACTGATCGTTGAAGACGATCCCTTGGTCGCCAATGCGATCGAGGTCTTGCTGGAGATGCACGGTTTCGAGGTCGCATTCGCCAGCAATGGCAAAGCGGCACTCGCAACATGGCAGGCGCTTGCGCCTGACCTCATCATCACCGACATGGTGATGCCGGAAGTCGACGGGGTGATGCTGATACGCAGCGTCCGCGCGCAGAACCCGCATCTGCCGGTGTTGGCGATCTCAGGCCGAGGCCCTGAGAGGGGCGAACTATATCTGACACTGGCAGAACGAATGGGGGCGGATTGCTCACTGAAAAAGCCCGTCAGCGGCAATCTCTTACTTTCGACCATCAACCGGCTACTGGCGCGATCCGATCAGCTCGCCACCAGCACTCGCTGACGCACAAACCTGTAGGGCCGCTTTTAGCTCCGTTCCAGCGGCTTGCACAGCCGGTGGAACTCTCCCACTTCCGTCACCCATAGCACGCCGTCGCCGGTCTGCCCGGTGTAAGCGTGTTTGTGGATGAGCCGCACGATCTCAGGAAGCATCTCTTCCGGGGCGACGATCTCCAACCGTACTTTGTCCGAAAACTCCGTCAACTCCGCACGCAGATTTTGATGTTGCTCGACGCCTAGGTGCTCGCTGCACCCCTGGATGCGCGAGACGCTCATGCCGGGAAAGCCCGGCAAGGTGCGGAACGCATCACGGATGCGCTCCAAGCGCTTGGGCTGAATGATGGCCTTGATTTCCTTCATCGCATCTTCTCCTTATGCCTCGATAGGTTGGTCTTCGAACCACTTGTACAACGTCGGCAGCACCACCAGCGTGAGCAGAGTGGAAGTCACCAGCCCACCGATCACCACGATGGCCAGCGGGCGCTGCACTTCGGAACCGGGCCCGGTGGCGAACAGCATGGGGATCAGCCCCAGCATGGCGACGGTGGCCGTCATCAGCACCGGACGGAAGCGCTGGCGGCAACCTTGCCGCACCGCCTCGTCCAGCGTCATCCCTTCATCGCGCAGGCTGCGGATGAAGGAGACCAGCACCACGCCGTTCAGCACCGCTATCCCCCACAGGGCGATGAAGCCGACCGAGGCAGGCACCGACAGATATTCACCAGTGATGAACAGCGCGATCACGCCGCCGATGGAAGCGAACGGCAGCACGGTGATGATGAGCGTGGCGAAACGCAACGAGCCGAACAGCAGAAACAGCAGGAAGAAGATCGCCGCCACCGTCAGTGGCACGATAATCATCAGGTGGCCCATCGCGCGCTCCATGTTCTGGAACTGCCCGCCCCACTCCAGATAATAGCCATCCGGCAGCCTGATCTTGCGCTCCACCGCCTGCTGCAACTCGGCCACGAAACTGCCCAAGTCGCGGTCTTTCACATTCACGCCGATCACGATGCGGCGCTTGGCGCTCTCGCGGCTGATCTGCGCCGGGCCATCGACCACTCGGATGTTGGCGAGGTTCTCCAGCGCCACCTGCGCGCCGTTGGGCGACGAGACCAGCAAGCTGCGGATGGTCGCCACGTCATCGCGGAAAGCCAGCGGCAGACGCACCACGGCGCTGAAGCGACGCTCGCCTTCGTAGATCTCGGTGGCCTGTTTGCCGCCGATGGCAGTCTCGATCACATCATGCACATCAGCCACGTTCAGGCCGTAGCGAGCGATGGCCTGCCTATCCACCTCGATGGAAAGATACTGCTGGCCAGTGACGCGCTCCACGCGCAGATCCTGCGCGCCCTGCACCGTCGCCGCCACCTTGGCGATGGCGTCGGCCTTCTGCTTGAGCAGATCGAGGTCGTCGCCGAACAGCTTGATCGCCACATCGGAGCGCACGCCGGTCACCATCTCGTCCACCCGGTCAGAGATGGGCTGGGCCATCACCACCTGCACGCCGGGCAGAGCATTCAGCTTGGTGCGGATGACTTCGGCGATGTCGTCCTGCGTCCATCCGTCCGGCCATTCGTCGCGCGGTTTGAGGCTGACGATGGGGGTGGATTCGTTCTGCCCCTGCGAATCCGCCGGGCTTTCGCCGCGCCCCACGCCGGACACCGCCGACTTCACGCCGGGCACCTGCATCACCAGCCGCATCGCCTCCATCTCCATCTTGATGGATTCTTCCAGCGAGATATTGGACACGCGGTTGATGCCCGGCACGATCGAGCCTTCCTTCATCTCGGGGATGAAGGCCGTGCCTAGAAAGGGCAACAAGGCCAGCGCCAGCGCGAACGCTCCACCCGCCACGGCCACGGTCTTTTTGTCATGGGCCAAGGCCTGCCCCAGCAGCTTCAAATAGGGTTTCTTCAGCCGCGCCACCAGCCAGGTATCGTGCTCGTCCTTGCCGACCAGCAGATAAGAGCTCAGCACCGGCGTCAGGGTGAGCGAAAGCACCAGCGAGACGAACAATGCGATGGCGATAGTGAAGGCCAGCGGCGCGAACATCTTGCCCTCCATACCTTCCAGCGTCATCAGCGGCAGAAACACCAAAATGATGATGGACACGCCGAACACCACCGGCGTACCGACTTCTGCCGCCGCCTCCATCACCACCCGCACCCGGCTCACCCCGCCACCACGCCGCTCGGCCAGCCGCTGGAAGGCATTCTCCACCACCACCACCGAGCCATCCACCATCAAGCCGATGGCGATGGTCAGGCCGCCCAGCGACATCAGATTGGCAGAGATGCCGTAGCGGTTCATCACCATGAAGGTGATGAGCGGTGTCAGCACCAGCGTCGCCACCACGATCAGCGAAGAACGCACGTCCCCCAGAAACAGGAACAGCACCACGATCACCAAGATCACGCCTTCGATCAGCGTCTTCACCACCGTATGCAGCGCAGCATCCACCAGCTCGCTGCGATCATAGTAGGGAACGATCTTCAGGCCGTCCGGCAACATGCCCTTGGCGTTGATCTCGGTCACCCGCTGCTTGACGCGCCCGACGATCTCTTTGGCGTTGCCTGCGCGTATCATCATCACGATGCCGCCCACCGCTTCGGTCTCGCCGTTCTTGACCACCGCGCCGTAACGCTCTTCCGCGCCGATCTTCACCTCGGCCACATCGCGCATCAGCACCGGCACGCCCTCCTGCTCCTTCAGCACGATGGCACCGATGTCATCCAGCGACTTGACCAGCCCGACCCCGCGTATCAGATATTGCTCGGCGTAATGCGGTAGCACACCGCCGCCGGAGTTGGCGTTGTTGCGCGCCAGCGCCTGATAGATCTCCTGCAAGGTCAGCTGGTAGTGGCGCATCCGATCCGGGTTGACCTGCACCTGATACTGCTTGATGTAGCCGCCCTGCGAGTTGATCTCGGCCACGCCGGGGATGCCACGCAACAAGGGGCGCACCACCCAATCCTGCGCGATGCGGCGCTGCGTCAGTTCTTCACGGGACAACGCTCGCTTGCCGTCGTCATCCCGCTCTAGCGTGTATTGATAGACCTCGCCCAAGCCGGTGGAAAGCGGCCCCAGCGTGGGCGTGATGCCCTGCGGCATCCGCCCGCCCACTTCGATCAGCCGTTCCATCACCAGTTGGCGGGCGAAATACACGTCGGTCGCCTCGCTGAACACCAGCGTGATGAGCGACAGGCCTGGCTTGTTCAGCGAACGCATCTCCTCCAGCCCCGGCAGACCGGTCATCGCCATCTCCAGCGGCACGGTGACGAAGCGTTCGACCTCTTCCGGCGAACGCCCCTGCGCCACCGTGGCGATCTGCACCTGCACGTTGGTCACGTCGGGGAAGGCATCGACCGAGAGTTTGCGCGTAGCGTCCATGCCGAACACCAGCAGACAAGTCGCCAGCACGACCAGCACGAGGCGCTGTTTGAGCGCCGCGCGGATGATTGCTGTCAGCATCTCAACCCTCCAGTTCTTTGCGACGACGCTCGTTGTTCAGGTGGAACGCGCCGCCGCTGACGATCTTCTCGCCCGGCTTCAGCCCCTCCAGCACCGACACCGCACTGCCGCTCTCCTGCCCCAGCTTGACCGCGCGCAACTGGAAACGCTGCGCGTCGAGCTGCACGAAGACGTAATCCTTGTTGTCCTCGCGCACCACCGCATCCACCGGGATCAGCACACGCTGACGCGGCGAACCGTGGATCAGCATCGAAGCCAGCATCCCCGGCTTGAGCGCCCGCGCGGCGTTCTCCACGTCCATGCGCACCGTCACCGTGCGGGTGTCGGGCTTGACCGTGTCGGATACGAAGATCAGCCGCCCCTTGATGCGCTCGTTCTCCAGCGCGGGGATCTCCGCCTCGGCCTGTTCGCCGCTCTTCACCAGCCCGGCCTGCTGCTCGGGTATCTCGGCCACCAGCCAGACATGCGACAGATCGGCCACGGTGAACAGCGCGTCGGCTGGCTGCACCACTTCGCCCGGCGTCACCTTGCGCTCGATCACCGCGCCATCCAGCGTGGAGGTGACGGAAGACAAGGAATGCACCGTGCGCGTCTCACCCAATTGATTGATGTCGGCCTGCGTCATACCCAACACCATCAGCTGATCGTGCGAGGCGTGCAACTCGGCCTGCGCCTGTAGCAACTCGCTCTCACGCTTCTGCAACTCGGCGGCGCTGATGACATCGGATTCGAACAGCAGATTGGCGCGACTCACCGCGCGCTGCTGCAAGCCCTGCTGCGACAGCGCCTTGAGATAGGAAAGCTGTGCCGCCGACAGCTCGGTGCTGTGCAAGGTCGCCAGCACTTCGCCGCGCCGCACGCGCTGGCCTAGTTCCACCCGGATGTCGGTCAGACGACCTGTTACCGCCGCGCCGATGCGCGCGACGCGCTGCTCGTCCACTTCGATGCGGGCCGGTACGCGCAAGGTGTCGGCCACTTCGCCTTCGCCTGCGGCGGCGATGGTCAAACGCGGCAAAAACTCCGGCGCGATGGTAACGATGGACGGATCGACGGCGGGCGCATTGCTAGGAGCGGCGGCTTTTTCGCCACAGCCCACCAACACACCAAGCAGCATCAAGGGCAATACGGATGACTTCTTGAACTTCATTTCACTTCTCCTGCAAGCAAGGTCGCGCGCAGACGTTCGATGTCGATCAGCGCGAACTGCAATTCATAACGGGCACTCAGGTAATCCATGCGCGTGCTGCGGAACACGCGCTGGGCGTCGAGATAATCGAGGATGCCTCGCTCGCCATAGCGGTAAGCGGCCTCGGCCACTTTGAGCGCGGTCTCCGCATCCGCCATCAGGCCTGAATCAAAGGTCTGCAACTGGCGTTGCGCGATCTGATAACGGCCATATGCTTGGTCGAGTTCGGCCAGCAGACTGAGCCGGACGCGCTCGGATTCGGCGCGCGCCCGCTCCAGTGCCGCCGCCGCTTCGCCGATCTGGCCGGAACGCCGATCCCACAAGGGCAAGGGCACGGCCAGACTGACCCGCCACAGGTCGACATCGGGATGACGCTCGGAATTCAGCCGCAGTGTCGGCTGCGGAATGCGCATCGCGCGCTCTTGCTCCAGCCGCGCCTCGGCGCGTGCGACTTCGGCATCGACGAATCTGAGCAGGGGCTGTCCCGCCGTCAACTCTTGGCGCAGCGCAGATAAGGCTGGCAGTTCAGGCGACATCGGCGGTGCGGGGACGATCTCGAAATCGTCGCCCAGCGGCGCACTCAGCAAAGCACGCAATTTGTCGCGCGCCAAGCGCACCCGTATCTCCGCACTCTGCGCCAGACTTTCCGCCGCCAGCGTCTCCGCCTCGGATTTGACCAGCTCGTAACGCGAGGCCTCGCCCACTTCCACGCGCAGCTTCACCCGATTGCGGATCTGGCTGAGCAGGGCGCGGCCTTGTTCGGCCAGTTGCGCCTCGGAATCCCGCCGCCGCACGTCGAGGAAGGCGGTCTTCACCTGCGCGTAAAGGTTGATGCGGGCATCGTCGTAGAGCGCGGAACCAGCCAGCACACCTGCTTGCGCCGCACGTTGACGAGCCGCGCGCATGGGCGGCAATTCGATGGATTGGGCGATGCCGATGGCGCTGTTGCGCCCGGTCTGATTGGTCGGCGGCAACAGATTGGAGCGCCCCGAGCCGAATTCGACATCGGGATTGGGAAAAGCGCTGGCCGTCTCCAGCGCAGCTTCGGCCCCATGCCGTTGCCCTAGCGCCGTTTTCAGCACGGGGCTGTGTTGTTCGGCCAGTAGCAGGGCTTGTTGCAGCGTCAGCGGAGCGGCGAAGCCCGACTGCGGCGCACACCAAGCCAATGCGGACAGCAAAAGGATGCTCAATGACTTCATATCTCAACTCTTAGATTCGAAAAGAAAACATCCGCATCGAACGATGCGGTACTGCTTGCGGATAACGGCCCGACCGCGACCGAAAGGTCAGCCCAGTTCGGGGGGCGGCGTATCGGGAGGCGCGGTGTGATCCGCAAAAGAAGGCTCTGCCTGCTCCAGCATTTCCTGCGGCCCTGCCGCCAAGAAAACCGGGAGGAAGACGGCGGGAAGCGCTGCGTCTCGCTCGGATTCCGCGTCGAGATCGGACGCCGTCAAGCCGTGCGTCACCAGAGGCTCGGTCGCCGTCGCGTCGAGCGACGCCTGCAACGCCAATACGCCGCCGACCCAGAGGGTGAGCAGCAACACAAAGGCCAGACAACGGCGAAACAGAGGGGATGGACAGCGCGGCATGGCCCGATTGGAACATATTTCAGTCATATTTTCCACGCACAAATCCCTTGGGCAGGCGACAAAGCAGCAGCGATGCTGTTCTGTGTCACGCTTCGTTTGGGTCGGGTCGGGAGTTTCGATTATAATCAACCCCTTTTCGGAATCCCTCCCGATGCGCATCGGCCCTTACCAACTCAAGAACAACCTGATCGTCGCCCCCATGGCGGGCGTGACGGATCGCCCTTTCCGCATCCTGTGCAAAAACATGGGCGCGGGCATGGCGGTGTCCGAGATGGTGGCGTCGAATTCGCTGCTGTACGGCTCGGAGAAGACCAAGCGCCGCGCCGACCACGAAGGCGAAGCCGATCCCATCTCGGTACAGATCGTCGGTGCCGACCCCAGAATGCTGGCGCAAGCCGCTAAGTACAACGTGGATGCTGGCGCGCAGATCATCGACATCAACATGGGCTGCCCGGCCAAGAAGATCTGCAACGTGATGGCCGGTTCAGCACTGTTGCAAGACGAAGCACTGGTCGCCACCATACTGGAGACCGTGGTCGGCGCGGTGA
The DNA here is from genome assembly GCA_016234685.1 of Nitrosomonadales bacterium. Classification (GTDB taxonomy): domain Bacteria; phylum Pseudomonadota; class Gammaproteobacteria; order Burkholderiales; family Gallionellaceae; genus Ferriphaselus. The sequence goes on along the minus strand of JACRAT010000029.1, from coordinate 82,734 downwards.
AGGTGCCGGTCACGCTAAAGATACGCACTGGCTGGGACAAGTCCAACCGCAACGCGGTGAACATCGCCCGCATCGCTGAATCCTCGGGCATCCAAGCACTGGCCATCCATGGCCGCACCCGCGCCTGCGCCTACACCGGGCAGGCCGAATACGACACCATCGCCGAAGTGAAATCGCGCGTCGGTATCCCCATCATCGCCAACGGCGACATCACCACGCCGGAGAAAGCCAAGTTCGTGCTGGACTACACCGGCGTGGACGCAGTGATGATAGGCCGTGCCGCCCAAGGTCGCCCTTGGCTGTTCCGCGAGATCGAGCACTTCCTGAAGACCGGCGAGCGCCTGCCGCCGCCGCAGGTGGACGAGATCCAGCGCGTGATGGTCAAGCACCTGCACGACCTTTACGATTTCTACGGCGAGCACACCGGTACGCGCATCGCGCGCAAGCACATCTCTTGGTACACGCGCGGGCTGGCGGGTTCGGCGCAGTTCCGCCACCAGATGAATCTGTTACCCAGCAGCGCCGAACAGATGATCGCCGTGAGTAGGTTCTTTGAAGAACAACTGGCGCGCGGCGAGCGCCTGCACTATGGAGAGGAGTTGGCGGCATGAGCAACACTGGCGAGAATGAGATCGCACGCTATGTGCGTCAGGCCGTCAACGACTACTTCGCCGACCTTGAAGGCGAAGCCGAGCCGACCGCCATCTACGACATGGTGCTGCACTGTGTCGAGAAACCCATGATAGAGACCGTGCTGCATCACGCGGGCGGCAACCAGACCCGCGCGGCCGAGATGCTCGGCATCAACCGCAACACCCTGCGCAAGAAGATGCAGGATCTCAAGATCAAGTAACCCACGAAAGACCAAAATGGCCATCAAACAAGCCCTCATCAGCGTTTCCGACAAATCCGGCGTACTCGAATTCGCCCGCAGCCTGAGCCAGCTCGGCGTCAAGCTGCTCTCTACCGGCGGCACCGCCAAGCTGCTGTCCGACAATGGCGTACCCTGTACCGAAGTCGCCGACTACACCGGCTTCCCCGAGATGCTGGACGGTCGCGTGAAGACGCTGCAACCGAAAGTACACGCGGGCATTCTGGCGCGCCGCGATCTGCCCGAGCATGTCGCCACGCTGGCGCAGCACGGCATCCCGACCATCGACCTAGTGGTGGTCAACCTGTACCCGTTCGCGGCCACCGTCGCCAAGCCGGGTTGCACACTGGAAGACGCCATCGAGAACATCGACATCGGCGGCCCTACCATGGTGCGCGCAGCCGCCAAGAACCACGCCCACGTCGCCATCGTCACCGACCCAGCGGACTACGCCGACGTGCTGGCCGAGATGCAGACCAACGGCGGCGCGGTCTCCGACGCGACCCGCTTCGATCTGATGAAGAAGGCGTTCTCACATACCGCCGCCTACGACAGCATGATCAGCAACTACCTGACCGCGATCAACAGCGACGGCAGCAAGACCGAGTTTCCCGCGCAGATCAACTTCAACTTCGCCAAGGTGCAGGACATGCGCTACGGCGAGAACCCGCACCAGAGCGCCGCCTTCTACCGCGACCTCAACCCGGTAGTCGGCGGTATCTCCGGCTACACCCAGTTGCAGGGCAAGGAGTTGAGCTACAACAACATCGGCGACGCCGACGCGGCCTGGGAATTGGTCAAGACCTTCGACCAGCCCGCCTGCGTGATCGTCAAGCACGCCAACCCCTGCGGCGTGGCAATTGCCGACACCCCGCTGAATGCTTACAAGCTGGCCTACGCCACCGATACCACTTCCGCGTTCGGCGGCATCATCGCCTTCAACCGCGAGCTGGACGAAGCCTCCGCTGCACAGATCACTGCCAACCAGTTCGTCGAACTCATCATCGCGCCGTCCGCCTCGGAAGCCGCGCTGAAAGTCACCGCCGCCAAGCAGAACGTGCGCGTGCTGACCCTGCCGCTGTCCAACGTCTACAACCAATACGACGTGAAGCGCGTCGGCGGCGGCCTGCTGGTGCAGACCCCGGATGCGCTCAACGTGCAACTGGCGCAACTCAAAGTCGTGAGCAAAGTGCAACCGACACAACAACAACTCACCGACCTGCTGTTCGCTTGGCGCGTGGCCAAGTACGTCAAGTCCAACGCCATCGTGTTCTGCAAGGGCGGCCAGACGCTGGGCGTAGGCGCCGGCCAGATGAGCCGCGTTGACTCCACCCGCATCGCCAGCATCAAGGCGCAGAACGCAGGCTTGAGCTTGGTGGATTCCGTAGTGTCGTCCGATGCCTTCTTCCCGTTCCGCGACGGTATCGACGTGCTGGCACAAGCCGGTGCCAAGGCCGTGATCCAGCCGGGCGGCTCGATGCGCGACGAAGAAGTGATCGCCGCCGCCGACGAGCATGGCTTGGCGATGGTGTTCACCGGTTTCCGTCATTTCCGCCACTAACAACGGGGAAGGGTAAAGGGAGAAGGGGGAAGGGTATAAAGCGCCGCGCTCCGGCCTCACCCTTCCCCCTTCTCTCTTCCCCCTTCTCTCTTTTTGATAGAGAGCATCAATATGAAGATTCTAGTCATCGGTTCCGGCGGTCGTGAGCACGCGTTGGCTTGGCGTTTGGCGCAGGGCGAGCGGGTGCAGAAGGTGTTCGTCGCGCCGGGTAACGCGGGTACGGCGCTGGAAGATGGCGTGGAGAATCTGCCCATCACCGGCATCCCCGAGCTGGTTGCCTTCGCCCAGCGCGAAGCCATCCATTTCACCGTGGTCGGCCCGGAAGCGCCGCTGGCGGCGGGTGTGGTGGATGCGTTCCGCGCAGCAGGCTTGGGCATCTTCGGCCCCACCAAGGCGGCGGCGCAGCTCGAATCCTCCAAGGATTTCGCCAAGCGCTTCATGACGCGCCACCACATCCCCACCGCTTTCTTCGAGACTTTCAGCGAGATCGCTCCGGCTAAAGCCTATGTCGAAAAGCACGGCGCGCCCATCGTCATCAAGGCCGACGGCCTCGCCGCCGGCAAGGGCGTGGTGGTGGCCATGAGCAAGGATGAGGCTTTCGAGGCCATAGCCATGATGCTCTCCGAGAATCTTGTGGCCGGGCATCCGTCCGACAACAAGCTGGGCGATGCCTGTCCTGAGCCTAGTCGAAGGGCCGGCGCGCGCGTGGTGATCGAAGAGTTCCTGCCCGGCGAAGAAGCCAGCTTCATCGTCATGGTGGACGGCAAGCACGTCCTGCCGCTGGCCACCAGCCAGGATCACAAGCGCCTGCTGGATGCCGACCAGGGCCCCAACACCGGCGGCATGGGCGCATATTCGCCCGCGCCGGTGGTCACCCCCGACGTCCACGCCCGCGCCATGCGCGAAGTCATCATGCCGGTGGTGCGCGGCATGGAAGCCGAAGGTGTCACCTACACCGGCTTCCTCTACGCCGGGCTGATGGTCTCGCCGGACGGCAGCATCAAGGTGCTGGAATTCAACTGCCGCATGGGCGACCCGGAGACCCAGCCGATCATGCTGCGCCTGAAGAGCGACCTCTCCGTGCTGATGGAACACGCCATCGCCGGCACGCTGGATCAAGTCGAAGCCGAGTGGGACAGACGCACCGCGCTGGGCGTAGTGATGGCCGCCGCCAACTACCCCGACACGCCGCGTAAAGGCGATGTCATCACCGGCCTGCCCAAAGGCCTGACCGATGCCCACGTCTTCCACGCCGGAACCACCGTGCAAAACGGCCAAGTCGTCACCAGCGGCGGCCGCGTGCTGTGCGTCGTAGCACTCGGCGACATGGTCAAACACGCCCAAAACCACGCCTACGAAATCGCCGACGGCATCCACTTCGACGGCAGCCAGATGCGGCGCGACATTGGCTATCGGGCGATAGGCAGAAAATAAAACACCGTTCGTCCTGCACCCGCAAGGGGTAGGCCGTGGCTGTAAGGGGCATTCGACCCAACAGCACACGCACAGCCTGTCGAAGGATGAACACCTGCGGATGGGGAGGCCAACACCTCCCCGTTTTGCTTTACGCGAGCGTGGTGTAACCGTTAGCATCCGCCAGATTGATTCGTGGGATAAGCCGCAATGTTTGAACAAGCCTTTAAGAATATCGACGACGTCTTGCGCAAAGAAGCGGGCTGCGCCAGCGAACTCGACTATACCGAACAAAGCTCTTGGCTCTTGTTCCTCAAATATCTCGACGCGCTGGAACACAGCAAGGCGATGGAAGCCGAGCTGGAGGGCAAAAAATACGCCTGGCTGCTCGACGCACCCTATCGCTGGGAAACCTGGGCTGCGCCCAAAGGCAAAGACGGTAAGATCGACCACAACGCCGCGATGACAGGCGATGACCTGCGCGACTTCGTCAACCAGACGCTGTTCCCCTACCTGCACCGCTTCAAAGAAAAAGCCGCCAATTCCAAAACGCTGGAATACAAGATCGGCGAAATCTTCGGCGAGATCAAAAACCGCATCCAGAGCGGCTACAACCTGCGCGACATCATCGACCACATCGACGAACTGCGCTTCGGCTCACAAGTGGAAAAGCACGAACTCTCGCACCTGTACGAAGCCAAAATCAAAAACATGGGCAACGCCGGGCGCAACGGCGGCGAGTACTACACCCCGCGCCCGCTCATTCGCGCCATGGTGCAAGTGGTCAACCCAAAAATCGGCGAAACCATCTATGACGGTGCCTGCGGAAGCGCGGGCTTTTTGTGCGAAGCGTTCGATTACCTGCGCTCCGGTCGTTCTTTCAGCTCAAGTAATTCCGTTCGCCCTGATGAAACTACTAGCCATTCGACTAGGCTGTCAAAAGACGCCAGCCAAGTCGCTGGTTATGAGCCTGTCGAAGGGTTGAACGGCGCACAGGCCGGACTCACCACGCGCGACCTCAAAACCCTGCAAGAATCCACCTTCTACGGCATCGAAAAGAAAAGCCTCGCCTACGTCATCGCGATCATGAACATGATCCTGCACGGCATCGAAGCGCCCAACATCGCCCACACCAACACCCTCGGCGTGAACCTGAACGACGTGCAGGACAAAGACCGCTTCGACATCGTCCTCGCCAACCCGCCCTTCGGCGGCAAAGAACGCAAGGAAGTGCAGCAAAACTTCCCCATCAAGACCGGCGAAACCGCCTTCCTGTTTTTGCAGCACTTCATCAAGTTTTTGAAAGCGGGCGGACGCGGCGCAATCGTTATCAAGAACACCTTCCTCAGCAACACCGACAACGCCTCGGTGAGCCTGCGCAAACACCTGCTGGAAAGCTGCAACCTGCACACCGTGCTCGATTGCCCCGGCGGCACCTTTCAGGGCGCGGGCGTGAAAACCGTGGTGTTGTTCTTCGAGAAGGGCGCGCCGACGCGCAAGGTTTGGTACTACCAGCTCGACCCCGGCCGCAACATGGGCAAGACCAACCCGCTCAACGATACCGACCTCGCCGAATTCATCGCGCTGCAAAAGACCTTCGCCGATTCGCCCAAGAGCTGGAGTGTAGAAGCAGCGAGCATTGATCCCGCAACCTTCGACCTCTCGGTGAAAAATCCCGACGGTGGCGAAGCCGTGGTACATCGAAGCCCGCAGGACATCATGCACGAGATTGCCGCGCTGGACGCGGAGAGTGCGGAAGTGTTGGGGAATATCAGGGCGTTGCTATGAAACCCAAGCTCTTCTTAACTCCGTTCGCCCTGAGCTTGTCGAAGGGCATTGAGGGGCAGCAAAAATAATGGCCTTCTGGACTTACATCTTGCGCTGTGCCGACAGCAGCTACTACACCGGCCATACAGACAACCTTGAAAAGCGCATTGCCGAACATCACTCTGGTGCGATAACCAGTTGCTATACCTACACCCGCCGCCCGCTGGAACTGGTGTTCACGCAAGACTTCAAAACGCGTGAAGAAGCCTTGGCATCCGAGCAACAAATCAAAGGTTGGAGCCGCAAGAAAAAGGAAGCCATGATGCGCGGCGATTGGGCGGAGGTTTCTCGCCTCGCCAAATCTTCCGCTCCTGTTCGCCCTGAGCTTGTAGAAGGGCATGAGCCAGAGAGGCTTCGACAAGCTCAGCCCGAACGGTCTGGAGGTGGCGATGAATAAGGCGGGGTGGCAGACCAAGACGTTTGGCGATGTATTAGATATTCGCAATGGAAAAAATCAGCGAGAAGTTGAATCCGCTGATGGCGAATATCCAATCTATGGAAGTGCTGGCAATGTAATGGGTTTTGCGACTTCATACATTTGCAAGGCTGGAGCAACTATCGTTGGAAGAAAAGGGAATATCAATACTCCGATCTACACCGAAACCAATTTTTGGAATGTCGATACGGCATTTGGATTGGAAGCCAAATCCGAATTGGATTCGCGATTCCTGTATTACTTCTGCTTGTCGTATGACTTCAGTCTTCATAACAGAGGAACAACGATACCAAGTCTGGTGAAATCAGACTTGCTGCAAATTAAGATCCAATTGCCACCGCCCCCCGAACAGCAACGCATCGTCGGCATTCTCGACGAGGCGTTTGACGGCATCGCCACCGCCAAAGCCAACGCCGAACAGAACCTGCAAAACGCCCGCGCCCTGTTCGAAAGCCACCTGCAATCCGTCTTCACCCAGCGCGACGAGGGGTGGGTGGGGAAGCTCCTTTCTGAGCTTTGCGACATCAAGCATGGTTTTGCTTTTGAAGGTGCAGAGTTCTCAAGTGATGTTCCTGAAGGCAAGCCAATCGTCATAACGCCGGGTAATTTCACGGAAGATGGAAAACTACTCTTCAGCGAAAACAATACGAAACGATTTAGTGGCAAGCCGCCGGCCGCATTTCGCTTTGACATCGGCGATCTGGTTGTTGTGATGACCGATCTGTCGTCGAAGATGAAGATTCTCGGAAAGCCTGCTTTCGTCGAGACTGATGATGTGCTGCACAATCAGCGAATTGGTAGAGTTGTATTTTTCGATGACTCTGTCGAGAAGCGTTTTGTTTATTACTTCATGATGAGCGAGGGTTTTCTCAAGAACATCAAAATGTCGGCAACTGGCACGATGGTAAAACATACGGCGCCTTCCCGAATTTTGAGCAACGTAATTTCCTTTCCCATCGAACGGAAGGAGCAGATGCAGCTTGTCGCCAAACTCGACGCCCTCCGCGAAGAAACCCAGCGCCTCGAATCCCTCTACCAGCGCAAGCTCGCCGCCCTCGACGAACTGAAGAAGTCGCTGCTGCATCAGGCGTTCAGCGGGGTATTGTGATTTGTCGTCATACCGGCGCAGGCCGGTATCCAGCAAGAAGAAAATGCATTTTGTTTAAACCCACTGGATTCCGGCCTGCGCCGGAATGACGGAGGGGCGATGTGATAAGAAATCGCCATTTTTTGAACATGTCGCCAGCGATGTGATAAGAAATTCCCATTTTCTATATATGTCCGCGCTATCGACATATCCGCAAGATATGTCGATGAAACGCGAATAAATCGACACATCTGTCCATGCCTGACTTGATGCGGCTTGACACAAAACTTGACTTATACTTGACTCTCGATTAGCCTTTTTCCATGGCTTATATTCCACAATTTTCTATCACTCCAACCCTGCTTGCCGAAGTCGAGCAGGTGGCGGCGTTGCGCGAGCGCATTCAAAGCGCCGTGGTTGACCTCGCGTGGATACCTGCTCTCCAGAAAGACACCCGCACGCGCAATGTCCATGCTTCGACGGCCATCGAAGGAAACCCGCTGACTCTGGAGCAAGTGCGTGCATTGGAAGAGGGGCGTGAGCTTTCTTCTTCCGGTGCACGACCCAAGCGGGAAGTCATCAATTATTTCGCTGGACTGCGTTACGTGGAAAAAAATGCGGATAAGAAAGTTATCCGTCAGGCGGACATTCTGGAGTTGCACCGGATTTTGGCAGGTGAGGTGATGGATCAGGGCGAAGCCGGAAAGTATCGAATGATCGCTGTTCGGGTCGGGCAGTATCTTCCACCGCCGCCCGATGCCGTTTCCGGTCTGATGTTCGAATTGCTGGAGTGGTGGAACACGGCGGCGAGAAAACTGTCGCCCGTACTTAGTTCGTCCATCCTGCATTACCGCTTCGAGGCCATCCATCCGTTTGCGGACGGTAACGGGCGCACGGGTCGTGCGCTTGCCTTGTGGGAACTTTACCGGCGCGGCTTCGATACGCACCACATTTTTTCGGTGGACGAGTATTACTGGGAAGATCGGCCAAAATATTATGCCGCGCTGCAAGGTGTGCGCGAGGCTGGTGAGGATATGAGCGCATGGCTGGAATATTGTGCGGCGGGTCTGCGGCAAACTCTGGAGCGGGCATGGCTGCGAATTCAAACCTTGCAGGTGAAGTCTGCGGAGAAACTGGTTTTGCGTCCAAGGCAGGAGCAGCTTCTGCATTTGCTTCGAGATCATGGTGGCATGGCTCCTTCTGAAATATGGGAGGCGCTGGGTGTGTCCAGGCAGGGTGCGATGGACTTGCTGCGTCCGCTACTGGAGGCGGGAGTGGTCGAGAAGGTCGGTGGAAATAAAACTGGCCGGTACGTTTTAAAAAATTCATGAACGAAGCCGAAACCCGCGCCGAACACATCGACCCCGCGCTGAAAGCCGCAGGCTGGGGTGTGGTGGAGGGCAGCCGCGTGATGCGCGAATACCGCATCACCGAGGGGCGTTTGCAGGGGGCTGGGCAGCGCAGCAAGCCAGAGATCGCGGACTATGTGCTGGTGTATCGCAACCACAAGCTGGCGGTGGTGGAGGCGAAGCGCTGGGATTTGCCCTACACCGAGGGGTTGGGACAGGCCAAGCAGTATGCGGGCAAGATCGGTGCGCGCTTCACTTATGCCACCAACGGGCTGCGTATTTACGGCGTAGATATGCAGAGCGGGGCGGAGGGTGATGTGGATTCCTATCCATCCCCCGAAGAGCTGTGGAATCGGACCTTCGTTTCGACAGGCTCAACGACCGATGAGTGGAGGGAGCGCTTTGCCGCTGTACCGTTCGAGGACAAGGGCGGCATGTGGGGTTCGCGTTACTACCAAGACAGCGCGATCAACAATGTGCTGGAAGCGATTGCCGATAACCAGCAGCGCATCCTGCTGACGCTGGCAACGGGTACAGGCAAGACGTTCATCGCGTTTCAGTTGGCGTGGAAGTTGTTCAAGTCGCGCTGGAATCAAACTTATCTGCACTCCAATTCCGTTCGTCCTGAGCCTGTCGAAGGAGCGGACGGCGCTACGGAAACTGCCCTTCGACAAGCTCAGGGCGAACGGTCTGGTGTAGTAAATCGCCAGCCGCGCATTCTGTTTCTCGCCGACCGTAACATCCTGGCTGATCAAGCCTACAACTCGTTCTCTGCATTCCCCGAGGATGCGCTGGTGCGCATTGCGCCGGATGACATACGCAAGAAGGGGCGCGTGCCGAAGAACGGGAGTGTGTTCTTCACCATCTTCCAGACTTTTATGTCGGGGCAAGCCCTCACCCCCAGCCCCTCTCCCGCCAGCGGGCGAGGGGAGCCAACACCGTACTTCGGTGAATACCCACCCGACTTTTTCGATTTCATCATCATCGACGAGTGCCATCGCGGCGGGGCGAACGATGAAAGCACTTGGCGTGGCATTCTTGAATACTTCGCGCCTGCGGTGCAGCTCGGTCTGACCGCCACGCCCAAGCGCCGCGACAACGCCGATACCTACGCTTATTTCGGCGAGCCGGTGTATGTGTATTCGTTGAAGGAAGGCATCAACGACGGCTTCCTCACGCCGTTCCGCGTGAAGCAGTACGCCACCACGCTGGATGAATACCGTTTTACCTCGGACGATAATTTGATCGAGGGCGAGATTGAAGCGGGCAAGCTGTACGAGGAAAAGGATTTCAATCGAACGATTGAGATCGAAGAGCGCGAGAAGTATCGCGTGAAGCTGTTCATGGCGGCGATCAATCAGCGCGAAAAGACCTTGGTGTTCTGTGCTAATCAGGCACATGCAGCATTGGTGCGCGATTTGACCAACCAAATGAAAAGCGCCAGCACCGATCCGAATTATTGTGTTCGTGTCACGGCAAACGACGGCGAGCGCGGCGAGCAATATCTACGCGATTTTCAGGACAACGAGAAGAGCATCCCGACCATCCTCACCACGTCGCAGAAGCTCTCGACTGGCGTGGATGCGCGCAACGTGCGCAACATTGTGCTGATGCGCCCAGTGAATTCGATGATCGAGTTCAAGCAGATCATCGGGCGCGGCACACGGCTGTATGACGGTAAGGATTACTTTACGATTTACGATTTTGTGAAGGCGCACAAGCTGTTCAACGACCCGGAGTGGGATGGCGAGCCGATAGACCCGGAGGTCTGCAAACAATGCAATCACACGCCCTGTGTGTGCGTCAGAGAACCGCCGCCAGCCTGCTATATCTGCGGAAAACAACCTTGTCGAAAATGCGGTCAGCGCCCATGTGCCTGCAAGAAGGTTCGTGTGAAACTACGCGACGGCAAAGAGCGCTCCATCCAGCATATTTCGGTAACAACCTTCTGGGGGCCAGACGGCAAGCCGATTTCGGCAGCAGAGTTTCTGACGTTGCTGTTCGGGCAGTTGCCGGAGTTCTTCAAGGATGAGGACGAGCTTCGCGCGCTGTGGAGTTTGCCAGATACACGCAAGAAGTTGCTGGAAGGCTTGGCAGAAAAGGGCTTCGGGCGGGATCAGCTAGGTGAGATGCAGAAGATTATCGACGCTGAAAACAGCGACCTATTCGATGTGCTGGCGCATGTGGCATTTGCCATGCAGCCGGTCAGCCGAGAAGAGCGAGCGAGCGCCGCACACCAAGAAATCCACCATAAGTTCAGCGACAAACAGCAGGCTTTTCTCGATTTTGTACTGGCGCACTATGTGCAAGAAGGTGTGGATGAGTTGGAGCAGGAGAAGCTGGCCAAGCTGCTGCGACTGAAATATCACGACTCCATCCCCGATGCCGTGGCCGACCTTGGCGGCGACATCGGCGTGATACGTGGTCTGTTTGCAGGATTCCAGCGATTCTTGTATCAGCGTTCGGGTGACGCTGCCCGTTAGTAATGCGGCGGCCTCTCGTTGCCCAGTTTGCCGTCATTCCCCGCTTCCGCCAGTGAGCGTATCTGTCGGGCGAGGGCTTCGCAGACGGCTTCTAGGTGTTCCACCTTGAGCTGTTGCTGGTAGACGGTCTTGTTGAGTGTTTCGATCAGGTCTTCCTGATAGGCGAGTTTGGTTTCGATGTTGACTAGGCGATCTTCACTCATGGGGCGGGGCAACGTTGAGTAAAGCGACTTTGATTTTCGGACAGATAGCGCATGAATTCTGGATGCAGATTAAATCGTAATTCTGCCTGATTTCAGGATAGGTATAAAAGCTCTATAAATCTCGCTTAAATCTGTCTCGAATTGGAAAAAGAAAGCCGACCATCCTCCGGTCGACTTTTTCATTGGGCGGCATCGCAGCCAGATTCATGCGGGGGCTTCCCGCTCCTCGATTTGATGCGTCCCAGCGCCGATACCACGCTGGCCGTTGGCTGGATGCAAGAGTTTAGACACCCGCCAGCTTTCCTGACGTAAAAGCAGGCTCCCAAGTCGCCAGATGTTCATCCTGTGGCGTGGCTATCGCAACCCCTCGCTCTAGGTCTCCCAGCACCTTCTCAAAAAGTCTCAGCCCCATCGGTGCTAGCTCCCTACGCCAGAGCGATTTGGCATCGTCACCGGGCTGGACGTGGCACCAATCCTGCTCAACGATTGGCCCGGTGTCGGCTCCCTTGTCCATCCAGTAGACCGTCCCGCCTGCTATCGGGTCGCCCATGTGGATCGTCCAGCGGATGGCGTCTCGGCCTCGATGTCTGGGCAGCAGAGAGGGGTGGTAGCCTAGCGCACCGAACCGGGTGGACAGCATCGCCTCTTCGGTGATGAAAGCGTGAGCGTGGGCGGCGACGATCACGTCTACTCCGAGGGGGATATGCGCTGCCTCGACCCGCCGGGTGACGACCTCGACAGGGATTTTCGCTTGCTGGGCGGCGGCGTAAAGCCGGTCGTACTCTTCGTTCCGCGCACCGGGGGCAAGTACCTTGACCACCTCATCCCCTCGCCTCAAGCAGAGCTTGAGCGTTTCCGCCCCCAACCATTGCTGGCCAACGATCACGACTCGCATACGTCCTCCCCCAAGTAGCGGAAGCCTTGTACCGCGCGGAAGTGTCCGCCGTAACCAGCCGAGCCGAGCTGCTGCTTACCCGCCTTGGCCGCGCTTCGATTGACCGAATCCCGACAACGTCCTTTATGGTCGCCATACAGTTTCCCTGAGACCTGCGTCCATTTCTTGTCTCGGCGCAGCGCGCTGGCCAGCCCCGGATGCGAGGTGTGAAACAGCGTTGGCATCGACTTGTTGTAACGGTTTTCACCACGCCGCCACACCTCACACACCGCGTTCAGGAAGCGCATCCCGACACCGGCACCTTGCCATTCCGGCATCACCACCAAGCGGCCGGCGCGCGCCTCGACCAATCCCGGACGGGTACTTACTGCCAGATGCGCGACCGGCTCGCCGTCGATGGTCGCCACATAGCAACTGGCGGCGATCATTTGCGGGAGCTTCAGATAGTGATGCGGCTCAAACAAGGGCCAGTAACGCCAGTTCGTTTGCTGGACAAGCATCTCCATGCGTGGCCGCCGCCGAAGGCACCCCCGTTCAAACTGCCCGGAAGCGGTGTCGAACACCCAGTCAGGCTCGATCCAGTCTAGGATGTCGTAATGGCAAGAGAGCAGCACCACCTTGTTGCCCGTGCGCCGCCATGCCTTGGCGAAAGCGCCCGCGCCGACACGGGCGATCTGCCGATCCACGACCGACGAAAACTCATCGACTACCGCCAGCTCAGGCGCTTCGCACACCAGCCTAGCCAAGGTTGCCCGGAACTGCTCGCCGTTGGATAGGACATGGAATGGGCGCAGCCAGGTCGGCACGCTGCCCAGCCCCACCGCCGACAACGCACCTGTCGCCGCGTTGAAATCACCACCCGGCGCGATGGCATCGATCACCGGCAGGTCGGCTGGCCAGTTCGGCGAGTAGGTATGCCCGAACGCGGCACCGATACTGCTCTTGCCGCTGCCCGATGGCCCGACCACCACCCCGATACTCCAATCACCGTCGTCAATCGGCAGATCCGCGTCCAGTGAAAAATCCGCGCCGCTCTCGACATTGAACAGCGATTTAACGCGGGCGGCGCGATAGGTATCGAAGTCAGTACAACTATGACGGATGGCGATCTTCATACGGTCACCACTCGCAGCTTGTAGCCCTGCGCCTTCAGTTTGTTAAAGAGTTGCTCCTGATCTTGTGCGTCGCGGCACAGGATGATCACGCCGTACTGCTCGCGATATTTGTACCCGTTTTTACCGAGTGGCTTGGTTGATTTGCCCATCTATTGCCTCCGTCTTGGGCGATCTGGCCGCGCAGGTTGGAGGCTCGATGGCCTTCACTTGATTCATCGTCCCACAACGGGGACACTTGATTGCCAAGCGGGTGAACTCGCCCTCGGCCAACTTCCTGTTACAACTTCCGCATCTAACCGTTTCCATCGACCACTTCCGCGTGATAGCCTCCGGCCCGCTGTGATCACAGCACGGTGCCTCGGCCAAACGCAGGATCAGTCTGCGGGAGGTGGCGGCTGTAGGTGCGGGAATCACCTTCAGCCGTCGCACCGTCTCTTTACTACTTAACGGGCATCACCGGCCAATCAATCATCTGCGGGAATCCGGCCTGACTGGTGAGATCACGCAGCGCCTGCCGGTAGGCCTTCCACTCGGTTTTTTTGCTGGCGGTCAGCGGCGCATCGGGCAACACCGTCCAGTCGCAGGCCGTGATCAGCAGGTCACGGCCTGCGCGTGCTTCATTTGTGAGAGCTTCATCCCGTGCCGCAGTATCTTCGAGCCAGCATCCGCTGATTACATCCCATGTATGGTTCACTGATGGGCGGGGTGGGCAAGAAACCAGACCCCGGCTGGAAATCTCAACGGCTAGCCAGTCTTGGTCAACATCCTCCTCGTATGAGAAACACTCGCCTGTCGATGGATTCACAAAATTAAGCATCATTGCTCCTTATTAACGTAACTCTTTCCACGGCCCAACGGAGGCGGTAGCAGTCCCGACCAACGTCACTTGATATGTAGCATTGGGCGGGACGATGGCGCTTAAAAATTGAGACGTCCCGTAACCCACTCCGGCCTGTGCAACCGTTACACCGTTGACCAGCATGGACGAGGTGTTGGTACCGGAACTACTCACCGAGCACGTCACGGATACGGAAATTGGTCTCCCGGTGGTATTGGTATAGACCGTCCCAGCCGCTCTAGAAGTAAGTACATCCTGCCAAGTCTGACCGACACCGATTGAGCCTTGGGTTGCCAGTTCCCCCTGCACAAAAGCGGTGGAAGCCGCCTGAGTCGTATTAGTCCCGGCAGCCGCTGTAGGAACGGTTGGAGCACCAGTAAAAGCCGGGCTGGCCAGCGGTGCTTTTGGCACGATAGCCGCCTGCACGAATGCAGTCGTTGATAGCTGCGTTGTGTTGGTTCCAGCCGCTGCCGTTGGCGCGGTTGGAACACCTGTCAGAGCTGGGCTTGCCAGCGGCGCTTTCGCTGCCAGTGCCGTCTGCACAAAAGCGGTCGAAGCCACCGCTTGCGTATTGGTTCCGGCAGCCATCGTCGGGGCATAAACGATCCCGTTAGCCATGTCGATCCAGAATACCCGCGTCCAGACAGGAACAACTCCGGCAGCAGCGGTCGGGGCCACCCAGAATTCCTTGACCCCACCAAGGTCGCTCCACTTCTCCAGCCAGCAGATGTCGGATATGTCACGGCCAGCCCATACGCCTGCGGCGGAAACGTCACAATTAAACGCAATTCCGAACTCGATATTGCCAGTCGTGGCGGCCACCTGATCAGCGAATTCCCTGACCTGCGCACCGCCAAGTGGCGTCATCTGGCGTGCCAATCCTGCGAACTGCTGCTTGATCAGGCCGGAGCTGATTGCCCCATTCACCGTATCGATGGAGAACACCTTCGTCCATGTCGGAACGACACCCGCCGCAGCGGTCGGCGCATACCAGAACTCCTTGACGCCCCCGATATCGCTCCACTTCTCCAGCCAGCAGATGTCGGCTATGTCACGGCCAGCCCATACACCTGCTGCGCTGACGGAGCAGTTGAAAGCGATGCCGATCTCGATATTCCCCGTGGTGGCCGCGACCTGATCCACATACTCACGCACCTGCGCACCGCCAAGTGGCGTCATCTTACGCATCAGTCCCGCGAAATTCCGATTGACCAGCATCGATTTGATTGCCTCGAACAGTTGGGTGCGAGAAGCCGCATTAAGCGCGATACCCACCCCCTCGATGACGCCGCAAACTTCCTCCTGAATGGAGTTCATAAAATCTGCATCGACCTCTGTTGGCGGGCGATTGGTCGCAATGTCCTCGGCTACGAACCGATTATTCACATGACCTGCCGCCTTAATTCTCTCCATAATTTCCTCCTGCTCCAGTAATGTCTTCAAACCATAAGTACACATGAGCTTGCTTGAACGCCGTGAGCGCGTCCCACAGAAGCTTGGGGTTAACCACCGAACGGTAATAGCGCACGCGCAACATATAGCGCCGATCAGCGCTCCATAATTGATCGCCGACATGACTTCCGACACAGAACCTGCCCAAACGGTGATCCACCCGCACCAGCTCGACCGGGAAATTGAGCGTAGGTGCTGCGCTGCTCCATAACCGATCACCCACTCGGCTTCCCACCCGAAAAGCTTTTCTCGGCAAGGTCTCCGTCACTCCCGCAATCGCCTCTTGAGCTACGCGCCGATACTCTCTGATATGCCAGCTGCTGTATTTGGGCTGATGTGTCGTGATCGCGCTATCCAGCACGGTTTGAGCATCGACGCCGATTCTGGCAAGTTCAGCGCCCATGCCATTCAGCAGTGTTCTGCCGAATCCGCCTTGCGGCCAATCGAAAGCTGCGCCCGGTGGCAGCAGATCACGCTGCGCGTCGGCGTAATCGCTGGGGGAATAAACTGGCAGTTGCATCGTTATACCCAACTGATTGGGCGTAGCACAGGAACTTCGTGCGCTGCCCATACGATGGCGACAGACTCGTCCAAGGTGTACTGAGATGTAATGGTAGAGATGGCGGTATCCACTTCGGCCCAGAGCAATTGCAAGGTTGTGAGATCAGTTCCGACCTTAGATAGCACCAGCGTATCCAGCGCATCAAATATCGCCGCAC
Source organism: Nitrosomonadales bacterium (assembly GCA_016234685.1). GTDB lineage: Bacteria > Pseudomonadota > Gammaproteobacteria > Burkholderiales > Gallionellaceae > Ferriphaselus. The sequence goes on along the minus strand of JACRAT010000029.1, from coordinate 66,485 downwards.
GATTGGCGGCGGTATCAACGGCTGGCAGCAGGTGCATGGTTAACGTGACAGGGGATACAACAGGAGCCGCAACACGATAATCCGACACAGCCGGAGCGATAGTAGCCAAATAGGCCGAAACCGCATCCAACACGGTTTGAGTCGGCAAGCGATTGAGCAATCCATTGCAAACAGGCCTAACCAGCACCGATCCCGCCCCCAGCGCATGAGGTTGTACAATCGCACCTGTAACAGATGGATGAGCGCTCTTGGCCCAGAATCTATAGTCAGCAGGCTTGCCCGAACGCCCGCCGCTCGAAACCATCGTGCGCCACTCATCTGCCACGCGGGCGCGCCAAGTATTCAGCAGCTCCTCAGCTTCCCCTCCGCCAACGCCAAGATTTCCAACGGTCAGCGTGCTGTTAACCCCCGCAACGGGATCAATCAATGTCAGCGTTTGCCCTGATACCAGATTTCCCGCAATTCCCTTAGTCTGGCAGCGTATAGACACCGACGTATTGCCCGCCACAAGCGTTTTGGCGGTCAAAACAACATAATCCAGCTCGTTCTGGCCGCGCATCAACGTCCCGGCCAACAGCCTAGACCCTACATTACCCGTCGCCAGCACGCTCCCTTCGGCTGCGGTCGCCAGCAAACGATCTACATGGTAGAGCGCCGCCCAGTCGTACAGGCGCTCAAGCTCACAAGTCAAGGGGGAACACTGCGCGGCGATCCAGTCGAGATGCCCATGCATTCCGCTACATGCACGCGCCCACATCGCGGCCAGCGGTTGGCGCAACACAACCGGCATAGCCGAAAGATCGCTTTCTATACGCGCAAGTAATACTTGATAGGCCGGGCGGACGTAAGGGGTCACAGCGGGACTTTCACAATGAACTGGCGTCCATTGTGTAGTCCCGTAGCCTGAATATATACGCTGGAAACATTTCCCTCCGAGCCGGTCAGCTCGGTAACTTTAACTTGGGTCAAGCCATGCGCCGTAAGTGCATCGGCGATCATCGCCAGCGTCTCCAAACGAGCGGCACTACCCAGAGGCTGGCGACGCACATGCCAAAGCGCGCTGCCCTTGGCTGGCGCGGCCCACCAACCGCGCCGCTCATAACGGTTCGGTTCACGGGAAATGGGCGCTTCTGCATCGGTGAAAATCGCTGCATAAACCAGCGTTTCAACGGCTGAAAAATCGTCGGTCAGCGCCGGAGCATCGAATGCCAAATCGAAAACACCGTTATCTGTTTGCACCAGTTTCAGCATCAATTCACTCCCGAGGTTGGCGTGCCAGGAGTGGAGCTGGTATGCGTATGAGCATCGCTCACGTCTACACCATTCGCGGTGAGCGTCCCCGTCACATCTAGCCCACCCTGCATCGCGGCGGCGGCCCCATCTGCGCCGGTATACCCGCCTGCCGATGCCGTCACGCCTGACACTGTCAGATTCCCGCCGATCAGAGCATCACCCGTCGTCTCGAACAGCGGAGTAGCTGCGATCACTTTAGTCGTAGCCTTTACCTCGATCACGCCGCCACGCTTTAACAGGACATGGTTGCCCTCGTCGTCATGCAATGCGACCTCACCCTCCTGCAAGTCCATCTGGTAGCGCTTGTCGCCGATCACCAGCGCAACCCCATGAGATCGATCTCCAGCCGGAAAGAACAGATAGGCCCGACTACCTCCCTTTGGGCGGTAGCTAAACCCATACGGCTCGGCACGGTCGATATTGCCCAGCGTCTCACCATCCAACACACGCACCTGCACCTTGTCTGCGCCCAGCAATGTCACCACGCCCTGAGCACAGAGCAATTGCACCCGATTCCAGATCTGCCGCATCATTTTCTTGCCCCCGCACTACGTTTGGATTTCTTCGGTGACTCACCGACAAAGGCATTGCGGTGCATCAGTTTCAGATGAGTCACCGATCCAGACTTCTCATCTTGGCCAAACGTGCGCTCACCGATCAGGAACACCCCGTCGATCCCCTCATGCGGGATGACCACCCGCACCTGCGTATTGACTCGCCATATTCCCATAGCGTGCCGCCACCCCTGCACCTCAAGCACAATCCCATGCGCTCTGGCCAAACGGCGATTGCGCTCCAGCTCCGCGCGCCTGGCACAGCTTCCAATCCCACCACTATGACGATCTGCCACGATATGCAGCGGGCGGAAGAATCTTATTCCCCCATCCTTCACCGCCCCCTTCAGCGCCGCACCGCCTTCGTAGTCGAAGCTCTTGACCACATACTCAGAAAACCGCAGATCATAGTCATCGACCAGCTCGTAGTGCTTGATATGCTCACCGTACACCAGCGTAGCGACCGGAGCAGAGTTGTCCGGCGCCACCAGAATCAGTCCACCATCCGGCTGTGGATACAGCAACAAATTGGCCACGCGCGCCGCGTTGATGAGCGCATTGGCCGGAACCTCGCACTGCATCGAAAACTCCGGCACGATAGCCGTCTCAGCAGCGATCTTCACAGGCACTTTGAACGTGCTACAAATACTCTTCACCACCTCACCCAGCCGCAATGCGGAGAGCGTCTTGGAGTACTGGCAATCCACCAGTTCACGCGCCAGTGACCGGGCATCCACACGTATAGTGTGATCCGTCGCGCCGACCGCGCGGCTTACCTTGCCCGCCCTGATCGTAGTGGCCAGCTCACCATCGACCAGCACCTGCACCACGGTGTTGGCCGATAGCGTCAACGGCTCGCCCGTGCCGTTCAGCGTGATTCCCAAGCTGACCGAGGCACAAAGATCATCGACAGACTCTCTGATACTGACGCTCTGCCAAAAGCCGTAACGCTGGCCATCAAAGCGTATTTCCACCACGCTATCCATATACCCGCCCCTTAACGAATAGCGGGTGGCGCACTCGGTTAGCGGCAATAAACGCATCCTCTGCCATCTCAAAACGGTGAGCCAGCACCGTGGCCGGCAAAGGCGACACGATGTCGCGCACAGACGCCGGATCAAGCTGCTGCGCCAGTAGCGCATCGATCAGCGCCGCACGGCAATCCAGTGCCGCCTGAAACACCGCATCGCCCATGCTTGGCAGCAGCCTGTCGATACCGCCCACAACGCTGGCCAGCGCCGCGTCCCGGTCTGCCGCCACACGGTAATCAGCGAGGGCCAGTTGAGCAGCACTGATCAGCAGCAGCCGGTTACGGAGATCGGCCTCGCGGGCCAGATTGATGCGCAGTGCTGGAGAGTCACCCGCACCACCCGGCATGACCACCGGGATATTGCTCATGGCCACCAAATTATCGATGGCCAGCGGCAATGCAGTATCGGCAATGCCGCTGGCCGCAAGGCGAGAAGAGGTGAGTGATGCCTGCGTATCACCAGCCCCCAGCAAGTCAGAGAGCGACCTCAACGCAGCTGCGTAATCAGAGGGGGTAGCCAGCAATGCAGCCATGTCTCCCTTGATCCCGTCGATCAGGATACGAGCCTGACTGATCCAGCTCAATGGCAAGGACGAAAGAGAAAGCAAATTGCGCACGCGATCAAGTTGAGCGCGCACGGTGGCGATCATGCTCTCGGTGCTGGTCGACGACATGGGTTCCAGAGCGAGATCCTGCATCACTCCAAACCCTTTGATTTTTTCCGCTGCGGTATCGGTTCGGTCTACCAATATCGACTGAACCATACCGCCCGGCACAAAATTCACGCTGATGGCGCAATAGCCGCCCCGGTCGTTGCTCTCGCTGACCGACCAATCGCGGGCGCACACCCATAACGGCCCGCGCCACGGGTGATAGAGCCATTCCGCTCCTGGCGTATTCAACGCCAGCAGAAACGCATCACGGGACAGGTCATAATCCGGCCCGATGAAATAGGCCGTCAGGTGAAACTCGCCAGCCTTGCCACCGAGGTCTTCGACCACAGGCTCCTCGGCCCCCGGATATTCATGCACGATGAGCCGCCGCCCACCCTTTGTATCGTGGCTTTCCGTCAGGAACTGATTCCCACGGAATGAAGCCGTCACCATGCGGTCGCGCCAGCTCATGGCGTGCTCCACATGCTGCCGGTGTTCACATTGACACCGCCGCCAGAGGATTTAACCGACTGGCTCTGCAACACCAACCCCGGAGCCAGCCCGACCATAATCTTTGCGTTCACATCCACTGGCTTTTGCTCAGCAGACTTCGGCGGCTCCTGAGCCTTCGCATTCTCAGCATTGGTTTTTTGCTCAGCAGGCTTCAGCAGATCCTTGATACCCTCGTAGAGCGTACCGACGCCCAATCCTACCGCCGCACCGATCCCCGTTCCGAGGATAGGCACGATGCTGCCAACAGTCGCGCCAATGGCAGCACCGTTGAACGCGCTGGAGCCGTAGCGGGAAATGACCGAATCCTCGCCGAAGGTCTTATCAAGTACATACCCGCCCGCCAGCGCACCAACTCCAGCGACACTGGCACGGCCTGCAAATTTTGCTGCGCCACCAAGGGCCGGGGCATATTTAGTGGCGGCCTGAGCGATTGCGCCGCCTTTGCCGCCGCCCATTGCCATCGAGGCCAGCCCCGATGCAGTGGCCAGTGCCGTCAATGCGCCAGTGGCCAGCATCGTTGTACCGGTCAGCAAGGGATACTTGGTCGCCAGATCGGTAAAGGCTCCCGACACCGCCGTAATCGCGGGCGTCAGTATGTCCATCACGTCTTTCTGAGCGGCATCCTTGGCCTGCTGGGCGGCGCGCACTTGGAACGATGCGGTGCCGCTCATCACCTCGTAATTCACATCGTTGACGCCATACTCGGTTCGGTTGCGCGAGATCGCGGAATCTACCTTGCCGACCACGTCCTTGTTGCGCAGCCCCATCAGCGCGCCGACCGCCTGCATGTCCTGGAAGTACTTGCCGATCACGCTGCCCTCGGACAGCGCCTTGATGGACTCGATAATCTGCGCCTGCTCGCCCTTGTCTTTGGTCTTGGCGAGCTTGGCTAAAGCCGCCTTCAAGCGCGGGTCGTTCGCCGCCTCTTGATCGATGATGTTCTGCCAGGCAGTCACGGCATCCACGCCCTTGAGGCGCTGATTGACCATGTACCCGGCTAGGTCGCCGCGTCCGGCCTTCTCGAAGTCGGTACCGGTGTCTTTGGAGACGAGCTTGACCAACAGGTTTTTGACGTTGTTTCCGGCCTCGTCGGCGGTGCCAGCTGTCATCACGGCGGCCTGATTCATCGCCAGCACCTTTTGCAGACCGTCGAGCCCGAGCAGGCCAGCGCGACCGGCGTCCGGCATCTGTTGCGACAGCCAGCGCGCCATGTCCTTGATTTCGAAACCGCCCGCTTGCCCGGAAGCGGTGATCATATTCAACGCGACCTTCAGCTCGCGGTCATTGGCCACAATCTTTTGGCCGACAAGTACACTGGTGAGGTTGGCGATTTCTTTAGGGTCGGCGTTCGCGCCGCTGGCCGTGCGCATCACCGTCGGCAGGAAGTCGAGAGAGCGCTGGTAGCCCAGCGTGTTCTTGGAGATCATCGCGTCCAGCGCCTCCGCCGCCTGCTCGCGCGTGCCGCCGCCGATGCCGGGCTGCGTGGAACGGTTGATGGTTGCTTCCAGCGTGCCAATGCCCACCTTGCGACCGGCGGCATCGCGCTCGGCATAAGCGGTGTTAGCCATGTTGGCCAGACGTTCGTCGAACGACATCGCCGCTTTGGCCGGGGCAGCTAGCGTATAACCCGCCGCAGCAGTGCCTGCCGCCCCAACCACACCATGACGGATGCCAGACTGTGCCTTTTCGAGCTTTTCGGCCTCCTGCGCGGCCCGGCGCTGCTCGGCAGTCAGCTTGCCCATCTCGTTGGTCAGTCGGGTGATCTTCTCGCGCATCTTCTCGGCGGCGTGTGCCAGCGCATCAGACGACAGCGTGCCAGAGGCCTCCAGTCGCTTGTACGCCGCCTCGGTCTGCTGGATCTCGCGCTGGATGGCATTTTCGGAGCGCACCCCGAGCACTTCACGGGCGCGCGAAAACCTTTCGTAGCCGGAACGCTGCCGGGAATTCGCAGCCTCTGCTGCCTCCGCAGCCTTTTGTTGCTCGGAGGTGAGCCTTCCCATCTCGTTGGTCAAACGGGTGATCTTGTCCCGCGTCTTCTCGAAGGCGCGCGCCTGATCCTCGGCAGAGGCGAATCCCGCCGCAGACAAAACGGCATAAGCACGCTGCGTCTGACGTATCTCATCTTGAATGGCTTGCTCTGAGCGAGCGTTCAACGCCTCGCGGGCGTGGGACAACTTCTCGTAACTTGAGCGCTGGGCGGCAGTAGCTTGTTCGGTCGCGGCGGCAGATCGCTTGGCTGCATACGCGCTGGCTTCGTATACCCTTTTGGATGACTGCTCTGCCGTATTGGTGATGGCCTTGATGCCACCGCTTACGCCATCTTTCAAGGTAATCGACAGTTCGGCCCTGACGGCAGGTTCAGACATGTAAAAAGCTCCAGTGGGATCACACTGGAGCTTACCAACTACACACCTTCTGAATTACGCTGGAAACATTTCCCGCTGGCCGAGATAGGTCTTATTCGAATGCCCTGCCTTCCATCGCCGCCGCGATTCGCGCCCACATGAACAGCTTGGGAAGCGGCAACGATTCGACATACCGCAAATCCTGATGCATCCCCCTTGCAACTAGAGCACAGGCGGCGATGATTCTGGCTACTTTTTTTCAGCGTCCTCCACCGATGCGGTCGCGTCTGCTTCGATCATCGCATCGGCCATCTTTTCGGCAGCACGATAATCGACGCCGCGCAGCTGCTTGACCAACTCTTCGTCAGTGCCACTCAGCGAGGCGATCAGCGCGATGCGCTGAGCTACTCCGCCGCGCTGATCAAAAGACAGGTAGTCGGCAGCCGTGGTGAAATCTCTGAAGTTAAGCTCAGAGACCGTCAGCTTCCCCAGAGTCAGCGGGTGTTTCAGTATCAGCTTAGCCATGATTCACCTACGCGATCTTTTCAGAGGTATTGGAGATGATGGTCATCTTGCTGTCACCCCCATCGACGGGGACAGGCTCTGTCACAAAAGCCATGCTCATCAGGTGTACGCTGCCATCAGCCAAACGCACGGTGACATCCTCGTCCTTGATGTTATTCAGCGCCTGAACATCAAAACCACCGTGCAGATTAAGGCTCAGCTCCAGCTTCGCCGGAGAGGATGTCTCGGTATAGCCGCCATCAGCGGCCAGCCGCCCCGGCTTATGCTCACGCTTGAAACCGCTGGGCGTAAAAGTTCCCGGTTTCTCGGCCAAGGGTAGTTTTCCTACCGAGGGGGCAGAGACCGTCCGAATGTTATTGATTTGTGCCATGTTCAAACCCCTTTCAAATGCTCATTAAACGGCCTTGCGGAACTGGGCGACACCCGCAAGGATGTAGTACGGCGACAACAGCACCGGCTGATCGGCGAAGTTGAACCGGCTTGGATTGGTCGGGTCTTGCTCCACAAGCAGGGTGGATTTGTAGTACTCGTAGTTCTGCACCCAGCCAAACTCCTGCATCAGCTTGTTCTTGTACAGGCTCAGCAAATGAGCGCGCACATCTTCCACGGTGGTGATGCGCAGGCCGGGACGATAGCCCTCATTGCTTTTCGCCGCTGCCGACCCCGTGAAACGCTGAATCGAACTGATGCGCTGTTCATAGCGAATGCGCTCCATCACCTCGGCAGTGTTGATGTCCAGGAATGCATCATCCGTGCTGCCATCAGGACGGAAGCGGTACATCGAAACCAGTCGCTTGATACTGCACGAACCATCACGGGCGGCCTGCATCACGCTCATACCCTTGAACAGCAGGCTGTTGGCATCAGACCAGAAGTGATATTTCTGGCCGATCATGCCCGGCAGTGGAGTGCCTTCGAGAGACTGCACCGGGTTGTTGTACAAACGCGGCGCAGCGGCAGCACATACGATGGCGGCAGCCTCCCATGTGCTGGTCGGATTGATACCCAAGCTCAGCATGGAGATATGCTCGTAGTTCTTGGTCTCGCCAAAAGCCGCCGCCGTGGTGAAATTACCTCGATGCGCCGTAAATATCCGCATCCCGGCCTGATTGGCCGTAGAGTAGCGATCCTGGCTTTCCACATGCCATGCTGCCAAGGTCGCAGCATCGTTCATACCAAGCGCGATATAGCGATACCAGCGACCGTCAAGCATGTTGTCGATTCCCACCCCCTCGACGATTGAGGGGGCTGGATCACCCGTCCCGCCAGCCATTGCGGCAATCGACACCGTGAGTCCTGCTGGTTTCTCCTCGCCATACAGATTCAGCCGCAAGTCGATGTTGTTGCCGCAGGTACCCTTGTGACGGGCTGTCAGCACAACGGTTTCCGGGACGACGGCATCAACCGCAACCACCACCGGAATATCCGCACCTACTGCGCGGATCGCGGTGACGATTGCAGTTGCAGCCTGAGCTGCGGTCATCCCGGCGCTGATGCCGACACTGACCGGACGCCCGGCGATATACAGCACCAGCGTGCCTGCCGACGCTCCCGCTACCGGTGTGGCGAGAGTGATCGAACCTGTCGCAGCCACGCCAGCCGGATTATCCGCATAAGGCAGCATGTACAGATCCAGCGCCTGATCGACGGCACGGTAGCGCGCGGCCATTTGTGCCAGCATAGAGCCAGCTCCCGCCTTGTTGATCGCATCCTGCACGCTGGCAACACGAGTAATCTCAGCCACAGGGGCCGTGCCCGTGGCCAGCTTCTGACCGACCAGCAAGACGGCGGGAATGTCCCCACCCAGCCCGGCCTGTGAGCCGTCGATGGCGATATACGCGCCCGGATAACGCAGCGCGTTGGGAACTTGTGGATTCGAGATCATGGATTACCTCCTATTTTCGTTATGCCATCCAAATGGGCGGCGGGATCTGGCAAGTGGTTGTCAATAACTGCCTGAAAACTGTACCTGTCTGCCCAGTACAGGTCTCCATCGGTGTACTCGATCACTCGCCCGCCGTGCCAGGTGATGGGCTTTGTGTCGGGCGCACCCTCTTCGCCACGCAGCAAGCGGTACACTGCCTGTCGATATTTGAGAAGTTGCTCATCGGTGTCGCCCGGCGTATGACTGCGCGCATTCGAGACTGCGATCACCACGTCGAACTCAGGCGTGTCCAGATCCAGACGGACGCCGATCGGCTCCCCCTTGTCTGAGCTGCGCACCACCCATGCAGCAGGTAGTGGCAGGGCTTCAGGCTTGATTTGCGCGTACTCAGATGCTCCGGCCACCTTGCGAAACCAGTTTCCGGCGAACCACGCTGGCTTGGTGGCCAGCATCACAATGATTGGATGTAGCGAAACCATCACCAGCCACCATCCGGTGCCAAGCCGCCATACCGGCGCGGTGAGCTGATGAAAATCACCTGATCTTCCGGCAGCGCCGCCTCGGCTATACTTTCTGGCAGCAGATTGATCTCACCTCGGACGTGTGATTTCAGTGTAGCTACTGCGGCTTCATAGGCCTTGTTCACCTCGTCCACCATCCGCTCATCACCTTGCAGGTAGAACATCGCGACAGTCGCGCACAGCCGGGAGATCAGCGGGCTACTGGCAGTGACGGGAATGCGGTAGCTCAAGATCAACTGCTCGGCATCGGCCAAAGCCTGATCAATGGCCGCCAGCGCCAGCTCGACGGAGGCTCGATCCTCGCCGGACAGCGCCGTCAGGTCACCTCCGGTGATCGCCACTCTCAGGGCGTCATCGGGCGGCATCTGCACGTCAGCAGGCACCGCCAGTTGAAACAGCCGACGCGCATTGCTGCGCGCCAACAGGTCAGAGCGAGTAGCGAAGGCCATGATGCCTACTGAGCAGCCTGAGAGTCAGACCACGCTGCGTCACGCTCTGCGCCAGATAGCGTCCAGCCGGTCACCGCCTCAATGGCAGACACCTTCGGCGCACCGCTGCCAAGCCAAAGATCAGCGTTGCTCTTGTCCAGCGAGGCGATGACATCCTTAATCGCAGCGACACGCCCTGCCGGGTCGGTCGGAACCGAAGGGGCGGAATCAGAGGCACTCGGACTGACATCAGACACCTCCAGCATCTGCTCTTCACGCAGGCGATTGGCCGTCGCTTCATCCGCCTCTACTTCACGCCATTCGCGAGAAAACTCCAAGCCGCAGCGAAAAAACTTGCCCTCACCGGTTTTTGCATTGACGCGCACAAAAAATACCTTATTTGCCATCACGTTCTCCTTAAGTTGTTAGATCAGACCAGCGGTGAGCACATGAACGGCGACACCAGCAACTTCACCTTGTTGAAGTTCGTATTCGACGCGCCGTTGGCGTTTTGAGCAGCCTTCAGCAGCGCTTCCGCTGCCGCACGATTTTCCGGGCCGCACACGAGGATGTCTGGCGTGATGCCCAAGCGACGATTGCCATCACCGTTCATTTCTTCCATCGCCTTGTAGGCGGCATTGAAATTGTCAACGGTCAGCGCTGCGCGCGAGCCGAATGCGCATTGCCAGAAGCCGTAGGCCACCGCTCCGCGCCAGCGACCGCCGTAGCTGTAGGCGTCCAGATCGAATACATTCTGATTCTGAGCAGAGGTCACCGCCTCAAACTGAGGCTTGATGCGCTCCTGCAAGTACAGAGGCCGCGCAGCGCGTTCGGTGCACAGCAATACCCAGGGTTCCAGTACACCTGCTTGCACATTGCTCACCAGTACTGGCACGCCGGTGCCGTCTTCACTCGGCGCAACCGGATGATCGGTGTCGAAGAAGTACTGACCGTCGTAGCAAACCTGCGCGAACCCATCACGCAATGCCTGAAAGACCAGCTCGTTCTGGAGATCCATGACGGACTGGCCGTAGCTTTCGGCAATGTCGCCGTAATGACCAAAATTGTCGTCTTCCAGATCAGTGCGCTGAACGTCAACCGTGTTTTCAAACTTGCGATTCACCACCGTGAACGCCGTTTCAGACATTTTTTTGTGCTGGCGCGCACCGACCCATTCGCGGAAAGCCGGGAATTGAGAGAGCCAAGCGTAGGTGTTCGACTTGCCATTGCTGGAAATCGGCTTGGCAATCTGATTCCAGTGATTCGGCGCGGCAGCGAGACCGGCGTTAAAACGTGTGACCAGCGTGGTATGCAGTGCTGCAAGTTGAGCGGCGGTAATAGGCATGAATCTTCTCCAGTTTGTTAAGTTTCAAGTCAGGATTTGGCTTTGTTCTTGGCGAACTCTTCCGGCTTGACATTCATCTTGGTGCACATCGCCAGTTCCTCCTGCGTCAGGCCATGTTCGCCCGCGCCACCCTTGCCGCCAGCCTGCTTGTTCAGTAGTGCCAGCGGCTTTTTCGTGTCTAGGTACTCGGTCAAGTCAGCAAGAGTCTTCTTGCGGGCATAACCCTCCTCAGCCGGAGTCAAGACCCCGCCGGTCAGCGCAGCCTGAATCATCTCTTCGCACTTGGATTTTTCGGCTTTCAGCGCGGCTTGCACTTTTTCTGCCTCAATTGCGTTCACCTTGGTTTTCAGGTCATCACGCTCAGAGGTGAGCGCCGCAACCTGCGTCTTCAGGCCATCACGCTCGGCGGTCAGAGCCGCCACATTGGTCTTTAGGCCATCACGCTCGATGGTGAGCGCAGCTGCCTGCTGGTCAGTAAGTGCCATGTCGGCGTCTCCTGTGGTTGAAAAATCGGAAAGCTCTCCCCGCGACAAGGCCGCCCGCGCCATCGCTGCCAGCGCGTCAAGGCCGTCGATTCCGGGGGTATTGGTCAGGGCAACAGAAATGATCTCCAGCACCTCGCCGGTGATTCCGTCGTAATAGAAGACCGTGCTGATGTAGCGATACTGCTTGTCGGCGATCTCGCGGCGCGCCTGCGCCGTCCAGCCAATGTTGATGGCGTACAAGCCCTTGCCTTCACGCCACTCCAGCGTGTTAGGAATCCAGCCCGCTGCCAGCACCTTCTGGCCGTTGGCCTCCGAGCGCAGGCTCTGGTGCTCATAGTCGATCAGCGTGTCCGTCTTGCGATTGGCTGCCCGCGCTATCACTCGCGCCGCGATGGAGGCATCCAACTGCCACGCTGCGCACTCGACTGGGCGAATGTCGCTCGACCGAAACGGCCCCACCGGCAGCAAATGTGCCTCGGTCGTGACCGCATCACCGCCCGCGCCCAGCTCAAAGGTGAGGGCGGCGAAGTTGGCAGAGGGTTGATTGGCGTTCGGCATGGAGGCTCCTGTTGATGGAGAGCATCATGCCGCTTGAGGGGAGGAGAAACACGGCGGGAAATGTTTCCCGCCCGAGGATGGAGCGAAACCGATTTAAACGCGCTTTGAGGGCTTAGTGTGTTCGAGTGGTGCGATGGGTTGATTTTGGCAGATCGCTGGCATTTCAAATGCGCGTGGTGATTTTTAAACGTATGCGTGCTGGCTAGAACAAGTCCAGCTGCGCATCATCCCCCTCGCGGCGCACATTCTGGATATGGCGACTGGAGAGATTATGCTGTCGAGCCTGAGCGGTGATGCTGTAGCGATGCTTCTCACGGCGGATCTGTTCGTCGCGCACCCGAATGAACAGCTTATCGGGTTTGGGCATCCACACCCGGTCGGCAGCGTCCATGTGCGGGGCAAGCATTTCGCGCAGTCTGGCCAGTTCCTCGTCGCTCAGACCAAGGCCAGCGCTACGGTGCTTGGGGATGCTGACATTGACCCCGCCGCGTTCGACCAGGAACTCTTTGGCACGCCCAAAGCCCAGCGCCCGCACCACCGCACCCAGCACCGGCGGCAGGGTGCGCAGCAGCTCGGCATCGACCACCGGCCAGTGGTTCGTCATGGGTTTACGCCTTTCGCGCTTGCTCCCTCTCCCCACGGGAGAGGGTTGGGGAGAGGGAGGGGCGCGCAGCGTCCCGTGCCAACCATCCCTTCATCGCTTCGATGATCTTCTGCGACTCGGCCACAGAAAGGCTATCCAGATTCGGCACGTCACGCCCAGTCTGCCGCGCGCAGAAGGCCAGCAGCGCCGGGCGGGTGGCTTTTTCCACCTTGCCTGCTTTGCCCAGCTTGCCCCACATCCGCACCATCATGGCAATGCGCTCAGGCACTTTTTGGGCATCCCCGCCGCCGCTGAAGATGCGCTTCTGCCGACTCCAGCCGCGCCGCTCGTAATCGCACAGCACTGCATCGAGCTGCGGAACATTCAAGCTGCTGGCCGAGATGCGCCCGCCGACCACCATCGCACCGTGGCGCTGCAATAAGTCACGGTGGATCTCGTCGCTCCAGCCCGGCAGGTTCTTCATCGCCCAGCCCTTGGCGATGCCGACGAGCTGGAGGTAGTATTTGGTGAGGTCGCTCATGCTGCCCCCAACTTAAACTGCTCTGTGCCATCAACACCGCGATTGAGATCTGCATTCTTGCCGGAGGAATAACCCGCACCAATGTCGTTGTATTCACGGTCTCTCAAGTTGCGTCCGGCATTCCGGTCACGCCGCTTCATATCGCTCAGGCTTGGGTAGTTCTTGGCGACATAGGCCTCGATGGCATCCTCTTCCCGTTCACTGTTGATCAGCGCGGCGATCTTGCCTGACACAGCGTGCAGCCAGCCCTGACAGAACAGATCGGCCCGGCGCGTTTTGGTGGCCAGCTTGCAGCGCTTCAACTTGTCGGCAATGAATTCTGCACGGGCGCGTTTGCATTGGCGATGCAGCACCTGGAACGCATAGGAAGCCACCTCTGGCGATGCGCCGCAACCGATGAATTTCCACTTGGCTTGGCTCATCGCCCACCCCGAGGAAAATATCACCCGGCATCCGAACGCGGCAGATACTTTGTTCGCCAAGGATTGCTCCCATCCGGGTGGGCTGGATTGCGCCCCGGCCTTTGCGTGCTGCTCACTGGCCTCGTAGGCCAGCACGTCCTGATCATCGATGCTGTGCTTTTTCATCAGCGCGCGAGCCTGACGCAAGGCTGCCTCAGCCTCGTGCTCATTGCTGCTGGCGGACAGCGCCAAGCACTTCTTGATCTTCTCCAATATCGCTTTTCTGGAATCGCTCATGTCATATCCCTTTCGTCAGACTCATTAAAAATTCTGTAGTTATTGGGTATTCCACCCGCCCAATAGTTGTTTTGCGAATCCCGTTTTTGCTGACAACTACGCTAGGCTCAAGGTAATCAATCTCGAACTTCCAGACATGGTTGCTGCATGTATCGTGCAGTTCCAGTTGCGCCGTCTTTGCAGTCGTTTTAAGCATTTCTTCTCCTGACTAAAATCATCTCCCGCAGCCCGCTGATTCAACGGGCTGGAGGCGAGGGATTAGTGGTGCGGCACGCTCACCGCATCCTTCAACGCCTTAGCGGCGGTGAAGTGCGGCACGTTCTTGGCGGGTATTTCCATCGTTTCGCCGGTCTTTGGGTTGCGACCTGTGCGCGCCGACTTGGCCTTTACCGACAGCTTGCCAATGCCGGGCAGCGTTACCTCATCACCATTGGCCAGCGCACTCTGGGCGAGGATTCCAAGGCAGTCCAACACGTTTTCGACAGCGCCTTGCTTGATGCCGATTTCTGCTGCTATCTGAGCGATTAGTTCTTGCTTCTTCATGGTGTTGCTCCTTTCGTTGGTTGGGTAAATCGTTAATCTGCTACAGGTGGTGATCCAGACCACAGGCTACTTCCTGCCCAGCGTCCGCTGATGTATCCACATGCTGGCCACGATGGCGATGGGGCCTGCCAGCAGGTAGGCCAGCAGGGCGGATAGGTTGCCGTCCGGGATAGAGCGCAGGATCACCAGATTGCCGCCGCCGATGCAGAACGAGGTCAGCATCGCGGCCTTGTAGTGGCCCTGATTCACGTTCTGGCTCTGAAATCCAAGTGCAAACACGGTGGCGAAAGTGCCTAAGAAAACAATCAGCGTATTCACTTCACACCGCCGCAATATCAAGGCTGATCGGGCGGTACTGGTCGGTATCGCCGATACGCTCGTACACGCGGAAGTAGGTCTTGCTTCCCGCCACCTGAATGCTCTCGCCAATGGCCAGCATGGCGCGGCCCCACTTTTCATCCTTGATGTCGAGGCGGCGCAGGCTCAGGATGCGCGCGGAGTTGACGCGGCCTTCCTTGTCCACTTGGAACGCATCGTTGATGAGTGCGCGGATCTCGGAGCGCGACCCTTGGCTCCATTCGTGGATGCACTGGTCGATCAGCTCTTTGGCGACCTGCAAGCGCTCGTCGAAGGCCAGCGACTCGGCCACGGCACGCTGCACCTTGTAACGGCCATCGAAGGTAATCAGGCTGACGTTGCCTTTGATGCCACCCATCTTCACACCGTATTTCTCGCCGCTGAGCTGGATGAACGCTTCGATATCGCCGAACACGCCAGCCTTGAACTGTGCCAGCGCCTCCGACTGTGTCTTGGCCTTGCCGACGATCTCGCGCACCAGCTCGTCGCGCACCAGATCGATCTCGCGCACGGTGTCCTTGGGCCACAGCGCACCCTTGGCATCTTGCATATATCCCTCGGGGATGGGTTTGGTTTCGGTCGTGCTCATCATGGTCTCCTATGGGTGGGTTTTGGTTTTCAAGCGCCCCAGCTCGGCCTTCACCGGTTCTGGGATGAATGTTCTCTTTTGCTCAGTTTTAGCGGGTGCTACGGGTTGATGCGCGGCCACACTGCCGACCGGTGTGCGACCGGCGCGCTGTGCTTCGGTCTTGGCCTCCCGCTCGCCCTCGGCCTTTTTTGAATATCCTGCTATAACGGACAGCAGGTATCCGTGAGACCTGAGCGGCAGGTCGAGTGAGTCCGGGCCAGATTTGGGTTTGGCCAGCATGAGCTCTATAGCCATGCGCCAGTAATCCTGTGGAGCCGAGTAGGTGCATCCTTTTCGCTCGATCTTGGCTTCAGAAATCATCGGCAGCAGCTCGTTGAGCAACGTGGCCACGCGGTCGAACGAGAGGTTGCGGGATGCCGGGCGAAACAGGCCGAGGTACTGCACCAGCAGCTTGCCGATGGGCGCAGGCATGGCCAGCGCCGCCATCACCGCCTCGCGTGCGCCTTCGTTGCCGAGCAGCACATCAAGGCTGGCGGTGGCTCCGCAGGCTGGGCAGGAGGTTTTCACAGGTGCAGTTCCTCTTCTTCGTTGCCGTAGATCTCGCAGGCACGATCACCGCCAAGCTCAGCCGCGCGGCGATGCAGCGCTTCGACCACTTCGAGCGCGTCGTCTCGGTAGGGCTTGGGCAGATGCACGCGGGCATCGTCAAGCCTGCTGGCAAGATGGGCGAGGTCGCTGGCTAGGTCGAATTGCTCGTCGTCGCTCAGATGGTTGACTGTTCCGCACATGGCTCACTCCCGGCTGGCCAGCAGGGCGCTGGAGTATTTGAGGTGAGTGCCACAAGACTCCGCTTCATGCACGCGTCGGTCGTTGTTGCCGACCACTGAGTAAGCCAGCAGAACAGCCAGGACGAACGCGACGATGCGGTAGTTGCGGACTTTCACTTCATTCGTATCTCTTCTCACGAGGCTCTCCTTAGGCTAACGATTGCAGGCACAGCGCCTGTTTTGCGACGTAATCAACCATGTCGCGGCTTAATGCACGGCCCTTGCGCATCTGCTGCATCGAGGCGATCAGCCCCTCGACCAGCATCCGTGCGCTTCCCTTGCAGTATTGGTAGAGGCGTTGCACCACCTCATCCGGCACCTCTTCCGTGCCGAATCCGGCCTGCACCAGCGCGGCGGCATCGTCTTGGGTGATCTGGCGCACCGTCTCTGGCCAGAATCCGGTGCGGCTGCGGATCTGATCGAATTGCCCATGTGCTGGCTTGATCAGGCCGGACAAATGCTCCGTGCCAACCAGCAAGATGCCGACGTTGGCGAGGTCGCGCAGGCGGCGCAGGGTGTGGAGCTGGTGCGGGGTCAGCGTTTCGGCCTCGTCCACGATCAGCAGGCTGTCGGTGTTGCGCAGCGCATCTACTACCGCATCAAAACGGCTGGCGATGCTGCCCTTTCCGCTGTATCCGGCAATGCGCACCGATAGGTCGCGGATCAGGCTCTGCGGGGTCATCGTCGGCGTGGCCTCGATCAAATGCGTGTTGCTGTGCGCGGCAGCGTAGTGCTTGATGGCGAAGGTCTTGCCGGTGCCGACGAACCCGCTGAACACGGCGAAGTTGCGATTGCGCCGTGCCATCGCGCAGCAGGTATGCCCCAGCTTGAACACGCTGGTCTCGACCGGAACGACTGCATCCAAGGTGGTCTCCTCCGCGTGGCGCATGGCTGACTCCACCGAAGCAAGCTGCTTGCTCGGGCTGGTGATATACGCTCCCTTGAGGATCTGATTGAGCGTGCTGGCTGCCACACGAGACAGTCTGGCCAGCGCCGCTTGTGTATATCTGTGCGCAGCCATCCAGACGTGGATACGCTCGATCAGCGCGATGTCGGCTGAGGTGTAGTGCGGTGGATAAGTCTTCTGCGTCATGCTGTTCTCCCTTAGTTAAAATCGTCCAAACTGAAATCGTTGTGCTCAATACGCTGCGCTTCCCCCTCCAGCGCAGGCAGCGCACCCTCGGCCAGCGCCTCGGCGTCGAACACCCGACCGGCGCGCGCCTTCTGCTCGTCGATCTTCTGTTCCAACCGCTTGATGGCATCGTCGGCGCGGGCGACGCGCTTATCGTCCATGCGGCTCGGTGCAATGGCATCAATGGCGGCAATCAGGTGTGCGTCGCAGATCCAGCGTCCATCCAGCGTGCGTATCACCGCCACGGCGTTATCCATCAGGTCGTATTCCAGCAGCACACGCTGCCCATTGAAGGCGTGCAGATCGGGGTGCATGTATTCGCGCTTGCCATGCTTGATTACGGCGCGGCGAACGGTGAGCGTGACAGCCTGACGCTTGAGTTCAGTCACGCCAGCGTGCGGCGGGATAGGAACCAGTTGCGACCACAACGATGCGCGGGTGATGCTCTTGTCCTCTGGGTGCGGGCGATGGGCATAGCGCAACAGCCACGCATTGAAAGCTTCGGTGAATTGAGCCAGCGTCGGCAATGCCAGCCGACCGGCCTTGATCTCACTCACCGTCTTGTTCAGCACCTCGTCGGCCATGTCAGTGCCGCAGTAGAACTGCGGCATCCACAGCTTGAGGAAGTCATCCTTCACGATCCTGAAGAACCGCTCCACCCAGCCCTTGCCGTGTGGATTTCCGGGTATGGCGTGGATGATCTGTTGCACACCCGCACGGGCGTAGAAGCCGGTCAGGTCATCGCTCATCAGCTTGTTCTTGTAGCCCGAGCCGTTATCCACGTAGATGAAGGGCGGCACATGCCCCCAGCGGGCAAAACACTCCGCCCACATGTTCTGCACGGCATAAGTGCCTTCATGCTCATCAGCGCGCCAGCCGACACAGATCCGGCTGCGCATATCCAGCGCGACCGTCAGTTCTGGCCGCCAGATGTCGCCGGTGACTGGGTGCGCCAGGTACACGTCAGCGCGATAACCGTCAGCGACATACACATCGCCGGGCAAGGCGTTTTCGGTCGAGCGGCGGATGTAGGCCTTTTCGGTGAGTCGGTAGAGGTTTTTGCCGATACGGGCTGGGCTGTTGCGGCCAAACATGGCGGGCACGCCAGTCAGGTATCCGCGCACCTGGTCATAGGTGACGGCGAAGCCATCCACCTCCACCAGTCGGCGATGAACCGCCGACATATCCGGCTTGCCGGGGTTGTTGTAATACTCCAGCGCAGGCCCCCACCATCCGGCAGCCTCAACCACGCGCCCCTTGTGATCTGGCAGCAGCGCGGTGACACCGCCTTCGCGGTGTTGAGCGCACCACTCACAGATCGCCGAACGGGAAGGCGTGGCGCGCCCAGCCTTGGCCACCCCCGCCAGCGCCACCTTGACATGCGCAGGCAGCTGGCCAGCCTCAGCGCGCGACATCAGCAGCGAGACGGCATTGTTCTGCGACACCCCCTGATTGACCTGTTGCAGGATGAAGCTCACGACGGTCTCGCGGTGCTGAGCGACTTGCCGAGCGCGCTCGGTCGCCTCGCGCCAAGGGTCGCGGCTACGCAGCGCCAGCACCTTGGCCGCAGGCATCACTGCCACCTGACCGCCAGATGGCGGGTCGATGCGCTTGATCATCGCGCTCCCTTTCATGGCTTACTCTCCGTCCGCCTTGTTTTTAGAGCCTTTAGGGCGACCACGACGCGGCGTGTCTTGCACGCGCTTGTCTTCGCGCAGGGCGCGCTGCCCTTCGTAGCGGTTCTCGATCAACGGTTTGTTCAGCAGCCAGTCGGCGGCCTCGCTGGGCAGCAGGATGTGCTGGCTCATTTGGCGCGATGGCAAGCCTAGCTGCTCTTGGCGATCCAGCTCGTGCAGCTTCTCCAGCATGTCCAGCCCAGTGGCTACCGCGTTGTGCGCCACGATCCACACTTGCTCCAGCCGCAGGCGTGCTTCGGGTGATCCTGAAACATCGTTCAACTCTTCTTCAAACAGCTTATGCAGGGCATTCAAAGGCAGCTCAGCTTCCAGTTGCAGCGCCATGCACTCGGCGCGCAGCTCTTCCGTGCGCAACTCGAATTGAGTCAAGCGCTGCTTGGCTTCAGAGAGTCGCTCAACCTTGCGCTGCGCCACCTCCAGCTCGGCTTCATAGTTCTTCTCACGGCGCTTGAGCGCAGCCACCTCATCCTTGAGCTGGCGTACCGTCATCAGCTCAGCCTTGCCGATCAAGCCTTCGCCGGTCTGCGCTGCCTCGTCGATCACTTCTTGCGGCAGCGAGGCCAGCAGCATCACTTTTACCTTACCCAGCGCCAGCACCTCATCCACCTGGCCAGCGGGCAGGCGCATCACGAATTTGGCGATGCGCATGGATTCGTAGACGCGCTCTTTTGCCATGCCGTTTTTCTCAATCCACTCGATAAAGCCACCGTCATCGTCCGTGTGCGAACGTTCGCACACGACTGAATTCCCAAAATCTCCCAGCGACAGCAGCTCCTGCGCCCGCAGAAATGCCAGCCCGGCACGGGTGATCTCGAACATGGCTCGGTTGATGGAATCCGATCCGATGCGCGCCAGCACACCGAGATCGTCGCTATCCACACCAAAGCGCACGGCGATCTGGGCTACCCCACTCGATTCAGTTGTCACGATGTTGCTCATGCTTGCTCCTCTATTGTTGGGTGGGGATGACTGCCGTTGGATAAAATGGATGCGCGCCTCGCAAGCGCCCCTTTTCTAACCACTGGAGAATCCCCATGACTGATAAACAGTTGAAACGTATCTATGCGCTGTTCGCTGGCCAGCAACTTGCTCTTGTGCACCTGTCCAATACGATTTGCCGTGAACATAAAATCAATCCCGGCGACCTTGCGCAAAGCTTCGATACCACCGCAGAAAAAATCCCTGAATCCGTTGCCAACCGCGAGGTGCTTCAGCTTGTTTTGAATCAGATCGCAGCAGGCATTCGCGGTAGCCAAGCCGCCCCTGAATACAATGCGCTGATGGATCGGCTCCTACACTGATTGCCTCGCTCAGCTCTGCCTGGACTAGGTTTGCCCAGGCAGGGCAAAAAATTGTTTCTTCCGGCTTCATGCTTGCTCCTCTGTAAACTCAAATTCGGGTTGATCGTTTTTCTCGACGTTGACCTTGTGCCATGCCAGCCCCTCCATCGCCTGCTGGATGCCAGCCAAGGCGGTATCTGCATCCGCGCGCCGGTCGTAAAACTTGAGCAGGTTGCCGACTGCGGTGTGCAGCAGCTCTTGCAGCACCTGCATGTCGGCGGCAGTGGCATCGCGCCCGGTGGGGGCGGCGATCACCAGAAACCCTGCGCTGGTGGCCAGCCAGCGGGTGGCGAAGTTGATGCCGCAGATGTGCTCGTAGGCGGGGATGGACGATGCGGGCATCCGGCCTGTGGACAGCCACTTGTAGAGCAGGTCGGCGCTGACATCCATCAGGTCGGCGATGCGCTCCACCGTGTAGCGCTTCTTCTCCAGCGCGTAGTCCTTGCACAGCCGCAGCGCATCGCGCAGACTGGTGGGCTGGATGCGTTTCCAATTCCGCCGCATTTCAGAAACGGCCTCCTGCCATGCTGTTCCAAACAAATACTTGTTCGGACGCGCTAAAATCGCTGCCTGCTGCGTAAAATGTGCTCGTCGATTTCATTTCGGAGGGCATCATGGACAAAAGCATCAAGCGCGGTTCTTCTGCGCAAGCCGGGCAAGGCGGTATGGGTTCTCAGGTATCGAGTGAGTTCGCAGCGCTGAGGGGCATGTACATTGCATTGATATATGAGCTGAATGAGCAGCCAGATTTCCCGCGCAAGGGGCTGATTGCAGGGCTGGGCAGAATGGCCGAATTGCTCGAAGCAAGCGGAGACAGTCGCGCAGCAGCGCTTGTTGGCGAGACGAAAATTGTTTTGAGCGTGCAGCTTGGCGATGACGATTGATGGTTTTGCGTTTCATGATGGCTCCTAAGTGCGTTGCTCTGGGTTGGGCTTGAGGCCGAGAAAGACGGCGGCGCGATGAGCATCGCCGCGACGGCCCTTGGATTTGCCACACAGCAGATCGCGGGCGGATTGGTAATTGATGTTGTTCGCTGCGCACAGCTCGCGCAGATTGACGCCTAGGGCGGCAAGCTCAGCACGCTTCTTGCGTAGCTTGGCTTTAGCTTGATCGGTGTCTTTTTTAGGCTTCATTTTGTGGAAGTCCGTTTTTATTTGTGGGTGGATGTGCGAATTATGGTAACCGAACGGTTACCTGTCAAGAGGTATTTAAATGAACCACTCGGTTTCTCTCGGGGAGAGGCTAAAAGAAGAACGACTGCGCCTTGGTTTGAGCCAAACAGCACTTGGCGAGGTCGGAGGGGTAACTAAGAAAACTCAGGGGCTATATGAAGGGAACGGACGCGCCCCGGACTCTGATTACTTGGTCGCCATTGCTTCCGCTGGCGCGGACGTGTTGTACATCCTAACTGGCCAGCGCGGCATTGCACCTGCGCCAACCCTAGCCCCAGATGAGGCGGCCCTACTGGATAACTACCGACATTGCCCGCAGGAAGAGAAGCAACACATTGCGGCAGCGGGTGCTCTATTCGCGCAACGGCAAAAGAAAAGGGCTTAGCCCGCGCGCAGCCTAGCGCAAAACCCACCGCAAATGAATAGGCCTAACTGCATAGGCAAAAAGGTATATGTACATTCAATCCATCGTCGGGCAGCATCATGGAGGAAACTTCAAAGGGGGATGAGTAGTGCGAATAATCACAAATCTGGTAGCTATACTGCTGATTGCTACCCTGCTTGGCTGCAAAGAAGAAAAGCCTGCCGTTGTCGAAAAGCCAACCTATACCTTGGGAATGACGATTGAGCAGTTCGTCAACAATCTCAATTCCAAGCAAAGCGACTTCCTAATACAGAACGCTCAACTTACAAAGAAGGATAGCTCAGACGGGTTTCTATACCTCAATCATCAGTTCAACAACAACTCAATCCTTGTTGGGGTCATTAACGAGAAGGATCACTCAGTTCGCTCCATCACAATTATTCAAACCGTATCAGGCCGTGACAACCTTGCGCAAATGAAAGCCGCAATGAATATACCGCTGCTGATTTCCCTGACGATTCAATCTCTCAACCCAACGATTGATAAAACAGCCATCGGCCCGCAAGTTGTGACGCTATTTGGCTCGGCAACCACCACGGCAGACCAGATGCACAGCTATATCCTGAACGGAAACAACTACTCACTGGCCCTATCGTCAGCGGATAAGGCTTATGTGTTTTCAGCGGCCCCCGTGAATCTCCCGAAAGACCAGTGACTAAATGATCCCGCCATGACCGACTTTTTGGACAGAATCTCCGAATCGCTTCGAGCGCGTGAAATAAAGTTCAGGGAGAAGAACCGTCAGGCGGCAATTCAAGCCGAACTGGATGAGGACTATCAGCAGGTTGATCGTTCGGCGCTCTCCAAGCTTTCAGACAAGGATTTAGCCAAGTGGCAAAGCCCCTATCCACCCGAGAGCGCGCAGTTCATTCTTGCCGAACATGAGTGGCAGCGCAGGTTGATGTCGGCTCAGGTGCGAGCTTCCCACTTTGCTGCATGGAGGGGCTACTTGGGACTTGCGTTGGTGCGCTTCTAACTTGGCTTGCATCAAAATAAGCACCAGTGCCGCTCCGGCCACGGCGCACTTCAGAACATACAGCACCCAATACCGTTTCTCATCCCCCGAGAGATTTCTCCAGTATCCAAACATAACGATCTCCACTTAAGTCACCACCACATTCCACTCTGGACTGCTCTGCATCGCCCGGCTGGAAACATTTCCAGCGTTCTTTTCCTTCCCGCGCGCGCGTAAATTCGCGGCATGGGAACAAACATCACTGCTCTGCTGATACGCCGCTGTTCGCTCTGTACCTACTGGTGCGTGGCGGCTGACGAGCGCATGTTCGGGTACGGAAACTGCAAGTTTCAGCCCCTACATGAGTATCGCTCTGGCTCTGCACCGTGTGCGTTTGACCCTTCAAAGTTCAAACCACACTCGGAGGCCGCTTGATTATGAATCTCACCCCCCATTTCACGCTGGAAGAGCTGACGCACTCGCAAGATTCAGTGCGCCTCGGCATCGAAAATACCCCGTCACCAGAGGCGATTCGCAATCTCGAACGGCTGGCCGAGACGCTGGAGCTGGTGCGCAGTCTGCTGGGTGACAAGCCGATCCTGATCTCCAGCGGCTACCGCAGCCCGGAGATCAACGCCCGTGTGGGCGGCGCTCCCACCAGCCAGCACACCAAGGGGCTGGCAGTTGATTTCACCTGCCCAGCTTATGGCACACCGCGCCTGATCTGCGGCGTCATCAATCGCTCAGGCATCAACTTCGACCAGCTGATCTTCGAGGGGAGCTGGGTGCATTTATCCATCGCGGCGGCTGTCGACAAGCCGCGTGGCGAGGTGCTGTCCGCTGTGTTCAAACCTGGCGAACCAACCCGTTATCTGAAAGGGCTGGCGTGATGGGCGAGGCAAAACGACGTAGCACACCCGCTGAGCGCAAGGAACTGGCCTGCGCCAAGAAGGGCCGCTGGGCGGGGGCGGCGTATCTGTACCGGCAGGCGCGGCAAGGAGGGGCTGGCTGGTTTAGCGCGAGTGTTTCGGCGCTGGTGGGGTTGGTGCAGGGAGAACGGGGGGCGGCGAAATGAATGACTTTATCAAAAAGGCGCTGCCGTGGATCGGCGCGGCGGCCACTGGCAACGTGCCGGGGCTGATAGGGATGGCGGCGCAGACGATTGGCGATGTGATTGGCGTTCAGGTAGACGCCAATCAGAAGGCCATTGGGCAGGCAGTGACGGGGGCGACGCCCGAGCAGCTGCTGGCGCTGCGTGAGGCGGATAACGAGTTTGCCGCCAAGATGCAGGCGTTGGGATTCGCCCATGCCGAGGAGCTGGAGCGTGTAGCCGCAGGCGACCGCGCCGATGCGCGCGGACGGGAGATCAAGACTGGCGACAGTTGGACACCGCGCGGGCTGGCGGTGCTGGTGGTGGTCGGCTGGCTGGCGGTGCAGGCGTTCCTGTTGACGCACGTGGTTGACCCGGCGATGCGCGAGCTGGTGGCGCGAGTGCTGGGCACGCTCGATGGCGCGCTGATGATGGTGCTGTCGTATTACTTCGGCAGCTCGGCGGGCAGCGCGGAGAAGAATCGCCTGCTGGCTGGGGGGAAGTGATGGCTGACGAAGCAGACCGCGCCCAGGAGCGCGAAGAGCAACAACGGGCGGATGCGCTGGCCGCGCAGGCGCGGCGCTCGCAGACGGACGGGGTGGAGCATGAATTCTGTACGAAGTGCGAAGACCCGATTCCGCCCGCGCGCCGCGTCGCGCTGCCCGGCGTGGAGTTGTGTGTGGAGTGCGCCGAGCGTGGTGAGCGAACCAATAAATTGAGGGGGCGGTAATGAGCGTAGAAAAACAGGCAGAAGATGTAAGCAACGCACAGATCATGCTGAGTATCGGCAAGCTGGTTGGCACGGTCGAGGCGATGAATTCCAGCATAGCTGGCATTCGCGCGGATATACAAAAGCTTGACCAGACCAGCACGGATCGCTTGCACCGGGTTGAAGACAATTTGTCTGACAAGATCAAGGAGCAAGGGGAATCGCTGCATAAGCGCATCGACGGATTGGAATCCAACGTCAACGAAAAGATCAAGGGCCTCAGCTCTCGCGTCACCGATCTTGAGAACGAAGACAAGAAGATGATCGAGAAGGTTGCTAAGTTGAGTGCAGTGGGTGGCGGGGTTGGCGGTGCGCTTGCCGCAGCCGCTGTTGAGATCATCAAGCGGGTATCGTGACCGATGGCGCACTCTCAAGATACTCGTGACCGTGTGCGCCAGCTCTACGTTGAGGGACTACCCCTCAATGGGGCGGCGGTTTCGTGCGGCGTGAGCTACGACACCGCGCGAGACTGGAAGTCTGCTGCCAAGAAGAAAGGCGATGACTGGGACACGGCGCGCACGGCCTACAAGATCAGTGGTGCCGGGATTGATGATCTCAACCAGCAGCTGGTGGAAGATTTCGCCCGCCAAGTCATTACCACCACGCGCGAGCTGGAGGAATCGAGCATTCCGGCTGCGCAGAAGGCGCAGCTGCTCGCCCAGCTGGCCGATGCCTATGCCAAGTTCAGCAAGGCCTTTGCGCGCGTCAATCCGCAGTTTTCTGGACTGTCGGTAGCTTTGGACACGCTCAAGACCATCGCCGACCACCTGCGTCTAAAAGACCCTGCCGCTTTGAAAACACTGCAACCACACTTTGAAGATGTCGGGGCGATCCTTGGAAAGCGCTATGCCTGACGTTCACGACATCAAGGAAGTCAGAAACTGGCGCGAGTTCGAGATTGAGCTGGCCAAGCTGGGCGAGGACATCCGCAGCCAGATTGAGTTGGAATGCGAGGCGTTCCAGACTGATCCTGAGGCTAGTCGCACACGGCGTGAGCGCGCTTGGAATGACTACGGATTTTTCTGCCAGACCTACTTCCCACACTACGTCCCTACACCGCACTTTTCGCTGTTCCAACAGTTCATCTTCAAGCGCCTGCCGGAAGTGATCGACGGCGCTGCCGATGGCCGCGAAGTGCATGAAGCGCCGCGCGGCGAAGCCAAGTCAACCTACGAAACCCAGCTCGGCAGCCTGTGGTGCATCGTGACCGGTCGCAAGCACATGATCGGCATCATCATGAACACCGAGGAGCAGGCTGCCGAGATGCTGGAATCTATCAAGGCCGAGCTGGATACCAATCCACGCTTGGCGATGGACTTCCCCGAGGCGTGTGGCCAAGGCCGGGTATGGCAGGCCACCACGGCGATCACCGTCAACAACATCAAGGTGCGCATTGGCGGCACCGGTAAGAAGATTCGCGGGATGAAGCACGGCCCGCACCGGCCTGACCTGATCTTTCTGGACGATCTGGAAAACGATGAGAACGTCAAAGACAAGAAGCAGCGCGACAAGATTGAGAAATATGTCTTGTCGGCGGTGATCGGCTTGGCTGGCCCCGGTGGCGGCATGGATGTGTTCTGGGTCGGTACCAGCCTGCACTACGATGCGGCGATCAATCGCGTCGCGCGCGCACCGGGATGGAGGCGGCGAATCTTCCGCTCCATCATGCAGTGGCCAGACAACATGGCACTGTGGGAGCGCTGGGAGGCGATCTACACCCGCTCCGGCGAGGATGATGAAAAGGATGCCGCCGAGGCCGAGGCGTTGGCTTTCTACCAGAAAAACAAAACCGCGATGGATGCCGGGGCCGTGGTGTCATGGCCACAAGTGCGCCCGCTGTATCGCTTGATGTGTATGCGCGCGACCGATCACGATGCCTTCAATCAGGAACAGCAGAACGAGGCTGGGAATGATGAGACGGCACCGTTCAAGGGTGTTCAGTTCTGGATCGACCGAGACAACGACTGGGCATTCTTCGGTTCGCTTGACCCATCATTGGGCAAGCAAGGCGCGGCACGCGATCCCTCGGCGCTGCTGGTGGGTGGGCTGAATCGCAAGACGATGAAGCTGTCTGTGGTCGAGGCAGACATCTGCCGTCGTGTTCCCGACCTCATCATCAGCCGCGCCATCGAGTTACAAGCTGAATATGGCTGCGTCGCTTGGGCGGTGGAGACCGTCCAGTTCCAAGCCTTTCTGTACAGCGAGCTGATCAAGCGCGCCGCGCTGGCCGGTATCTCCTTCCCAGCAATTCCGGTGACACCTAGCACCGACAAAGGGCTGCGCATCATCAGCCTGCAACCGCATGTGTCCAATGGCCAGATTCTGTTGCATCGCTCACAAAGCACGCTAATCGAGCAGCTCAAGTTCTGGCCTGAAGCTGACCATGACGATGGGCCAGATGCGCTGGAGATGCTGCACACGCTGGCCACGCAGTTCGGCGGCGAGTGGCAGTACACCTCGGCGGCGCGCTCCCGCAACCAGATGCGCAGCTCCAGCCGCCGCATTAGCAACCATGATGATTGGGACGATGATGACTAAAAAGAGAAAGGCCGCACTGGCCAGAGTAAATAAATCCGGGCTTGACCAACTGCAAACCGGCGCTCGCTCCATGCAGGGTAATACTGTCAACTACATGAGCGTGAACACGCTCGACCCTTCCCGCTTGGCCAGCGCTTTTGCGCAGGCTGATCAGGGCTTCATCTCCGATCAGGCCACATTGTTCGAGCTGGTCGAGGAACAGGATCCACATGTATTTTCCGAGCTGGCCAAGCGCCGCCGTGCCGTGACCGGGTTGGGCTGGAAATTGGAGCCACCCAAGGATGCAACTCAGGCTGAGATCGACCGTACTGCCGAGCTGCAAGACATGCTCGCCAGCATTCCCCGGTTTGAGGATGCGCAATACGATCTCACCGATGCCATCGGCAAGGGATTCGCGGCGATGGAGATCGACTGGAAGACGGGCAGTGAGTGGCTGCCTCAGGCGCTGAATTTCATCCCGCAGCGCAACTTCCAGACTGACCGCGATACGGCAGAGATTCAGCTGCTCAAGATGGGGATGCCGGAACCGCTGCGCGAGTGGGGCTGGGTGGTGCATGAGCATCGCGCAAAATCAGGATACATCGAGCAGTCCGCGCTGTTCCGCGTGCTGGCATGGACGTATGCCTACAAGGCCTACAACATCCGCGATATGCAGCGTTTCCTTGAGGTGTATGGCTTGCCGCTGCGGCTGGGTAAATATCCAGCTGGCCTCGGTAAGCCTGCACGCGACGAGCTGCTGCGTGCGGTGCGTAATATCGGCTCGGATGGTGCCGGAGTTGTCCCGCAAAACATGACCATCGACTTCGTTCAGGCCGCCGCCAAGGGCAATGTGGACGATTTCCTCAATGCAACGGCCTACTGGGAGAGCAAGCAGTCCAAGGCGATTCTTGGTGGTGAGTTGGATGGAAAAAGCACCTCCGAAGCGCGCATCATGATTTACGACAAGGTGCGGCGCGAGATTCTGCTGCATGACGTGCGCCAGATCCAGCCCACGATCAACAATCAACTGGTGCGCCCGATTGTGCTCATCAACGGCCTGTTCCCTGAAAACCGGGTGCCGAAGTTCATCTATGACACCGAGGAAACCGTCGATCAGGCCAAGATGGTCAAGGTGCTGAATGACGGTGCGGCGATGGGCATGGAGATTGATGTCGATTACGCGCATCTAGTCACTCAGATCCCACGTGCAAAAGAAGGTGCGAAGCTACTGGTGACGGGGAGCGCCAAACCTGCCGAAACACCACCCACACAGCCTGCCGACGCGGCACTGGTACGCTTGGCCATGCTGGCCAGCGAAGCCAAACAGGCCGATGTGACCGGTATCTACGCCGCCAGACTGGCCGCACTGTCCGCCCCGCATGAAGAGGCACTGACCCAACAGATCGCTGCCATCGTGGCCGAGTCTGGCGGATTTGATGAGGCGCTGGACAAGATCGCGGCGCTAACGGCTGCGCCATCGAAGGAGTGGGGACAGAGCGTTGCCGAGGGTTTCGCGGCGGCGCATTTGGCTGGGCGGGCTGATGTTGGAGGTGATGAATAATGGGACTGGAATTTGAAAAGGCGGCGTATGTAACGGTCTCTTCAACAGAATGGGTTGAGAAACTACGCCCCCATGAGGTCGCTGAGTTCGCATCAGCCGTGGCTAACAAATTCGATCAGGACTTTGTTAAAAGAGCTGAGATTGCCGCTGAATTTGCAAATGGTCTATCCGAAGATGGCGCGCGCTGGCTTGCCGAGGTTGTTACAAATTTCTATGGCCGAAGAAGACAATGAGCGGCTTTCAATTCGACCAGGCGATCAACTTCTATCGCAACAAAATCAAGCTGCCGTCCTCCGGCTGGACGGACATCTGGCAGGAACAGCACAGCCACGCCTTTGTGGTGGCCGGTGCTGCGCACGATGCCCTAGTCGAAGACTTCTACAACGCCATCCAGAAAGCCAAGTGGGAAGGCGGCGGCTACGCCGAATTCCGCACCCGTTTCGACGAGATCGTGACCAAGCACGGCTGGGCGCACAACGGCGCACCCGGCTGGCGCAGCCGGGTCATCTACGACACCAACATCACCCAGAGCTACAACGCCGGGCGCTATCAGCAAATGGTGGCGCTCAAGGATATCAAGCCCTACTGGGAATACGATCACACCAGCATCGAGCATCCGAGGCTCGAACACAAAGCATGGGACGGCATCATCCTGCCCGCCGATGACCCGTGGTTTGTCACCCACTACACAGCCAACGGCTGGGGCTGTAAGTGCCGAATTCACGCGCTGTCCAGGTTCGAGGCCCAACGGAAATGGGAAGCCAAAGGCAATGCCGGCCCGGATGCCGCACCGCCCATCGAATGGGAAGATCGCATCGTCGGCAAGAACGGCAGCAACCCGCGCACCGTGCGCGTCCCCAAAGGCATCGATCCCGGCTTAGCCTACAACCCCGGCAAGGCTTGGCTGGAACCGCACACTGTGCCGCCGCTGCAAGGCTATGACGCGGTGCTGAAAGAGCGTGGATCGTCGTGGCCAACTGGATTCAAATCGCCTGCGCTACCTAAGCCGACCAAGGTTCCTGCGGACGTGATTCTTCCTGCTGAAACTGCGCCGGAGGTGGCGGTCGCTGATTTCCTCGATGTATTTGGCGCGAGCATGGAAATGGGGGCGGCGTTTACCGATGCGGCTGGCAGCTCTCTGGCCATTACTAAGGCGCTGTTTCAGGATGGAAGCGGCGAATTTAAGTGGATGGCTAGGCCGGACAAGGCAGATCGGCTGCGCTATGTGAACCTGATGGCTATGACTCTGATTGAGCCGGATGAGATTTGGTGGGTGTGGGTTCAGGACGGCAAGGATAACGGGCGCTGGCGCTTGAAACGTCGCTATTTGAGAGCTTTTGAGGTGGATGGCTCCAGCGAATTCGCCATCTGCGTGTTCGAGTGGTGTCGCGCCGGATGGACGGGGGCGACGACATTCATGGCCAGTAAAAAAAGTGCGGATGCGCGTGAAGCATACTTCGACAAGCAGCGTGATGGCAGGATAGTCTACAAAAAGTAAACGCGGCCTTTTTAGGGGCCGCGTTTGGGGTCTGGATACTGTGCAGTAGCGCCGAAGCGCAGTCTGACCAAACCACGGGAGTAACGATATGCTTTTTGAGATGAATTTTCAAGTGGATCATCTGGATCGCGCCCTTACTGCCGCCAGACGTGCCATTGAGAAACCTGCGCCATTGATGGACAGCATTGGCGAGTCGCTGTTGCGTGTTAACAAGGATCGCCACAGCGCTGGTCTTGCGCCGGATGGATCGAAGTGGAAGCCGCTGTCTCCGCTCACCATTGGCTCGGCTATTTTGAAGGCGCAGGGTGGGGCGTACACCAAGGACGGAAAGCTGCGTCAAACAATGAGTCTGTCCGTGGCCAGAAAAGTCCAAGCCAAGCGCACCCGAATTCTTCATGCGTCAGGCGATATGCTGAAGAGCTTTCATTATCGTGCTGTGGGTAATTCTGTCACGCTTGGTTTTGATGGCTCACGAGAGTCTGATCTGGCAGCGTGGCATCACTCAGGAACCAAGCCGTATGAGATTTCACCCAAGAAGGCCAAAGCGCTGTCGTTTGCGGGATTGATGGTGAAGCGAGTACATCACCCTGGGCTGCCTGCTCGGCGTTTGGTCGGACTTCCTGTTTCTGATCGTCAGTTAATTTCTGAGGTCACTCACGATTATCTGACGGTCATATTAAATCGCGTTCGATGACTGATTAAATTGCATTTGAAGTGGGATTATTTCCGTATTAGTTCGGGTATTTCTCCGTAATTCCTCCCGAATATCTCCCGCTTTTACCCCAAAACTGTCCGGGAATCAGATTTCCCATACTTTCTTGTAATCTCAGTATCCATGCGGTTTCCGGGCCGTTTTTTTCTTTCATCTCTATCCGGTTTCTCCCACCTCCCTACTCGTTGGATGGCGGGCTGGCATTGTATCGTGAGTGGCGGGCTGAGCCGCCGCGCTGTTGCGTGTGGCGGGGTACGTTGAGCAGCAATTTCTGTATGATGGCGCGCAGGTTCTCACTACGTTTTAGCTATGTCCGCCGCGCTGTCCATCCCTTCTCGTTCTCTTGCCGCCCACCTCAAGCGCGGTGGTCTGATCGCTTATCCCACGGAATCTTGCTACGGCTTGGGTTGCGATCCGCGCAATCGGGCTGCGGTGTCGCGTTTGTTGAAGCTCAAGGACAGGCCGCAAAAGAAGGGGCTGATCTTGATCGCCAGTTCGCCGTGCCAGTTACGGCGCTATTTGCAGCCGCTGGATGTGGCAGACGAGCAACGGCTGGTAGCGGATGGCGCGCAAGCGATCACTTACCTGATGCCCGCTCAGGCAAGCTGCCCGCGCTGGTTGCGTGGGGCGCATGACACGCTGGCGGTGCGGCTGACGGCACATCCGGCAGCACGCAGGCTGTGTCGCAGCGTCGGCATGGCGCTGGTCTCCACCAGTGCGAACCTTAGCGGGCAGCGTTCGGCCAAGACCGCCGCTGAGTGCCGTCGCTTGTTCGGTGCGCAGGTGTGGGTGTTGCCGGGGCGAGTGGGCGCGCGGAAAAAACCCTCAACCATCCGCGCTTGGGTGAATGGTAGAATCATACGAAATTAGTCGGGAATGTCTCGCTATGAGGCATCCCTTGAACCTATTCCCTCTCCCGCCTGCGGGCGAGGGGAGTGAATGCCGGAGAGAACATGGATAGCGCCGCCGTTAAGCAATACCTGATGCAATTGCAGGAACTCATCGTTGACCGTC
Source organism: Nitrosomonadales bacterium (assembly GCA_016234685.1). GTDB lineage: Bacteria > Pseudomonadota > Gammaproteobacteria > Burkholderiales > Gallionellaceae > Ferriphaselus. The sequence goes on along the minus strand of JACRAT010000029.1, from coordinate 34,331 downwards.
TGGAGCAAGTAGACGGCAAGAAGTTCATCCGCGACCCGTGGACACGTGCCACCGGCTCCGGCGGCATCGGCAAAGGTGAGGGCATCAGTTGCATCCTAGAAGAAGGCAATGTGATCGAGCGCGGCGGCGTCGCCTTTTCGCATGTGCAGGGCGACAAGATGCCTGCGTCGGCCACTGCGCACCGCCCCGAGTTGGCGGGATGCTCGTGGGAGGCGATGGGCGTGTCGCTGGTGATGCACCCGCGCAACCCTTACGCGCCGACTTCGCACGCCAACGTGCGCATGTTCATGGCACACAAGCCGGATGGCGACAAGGTATTCTGGTTCGGTGGCGGCATGGATCTCACGCCGTATTACGGCTTCGAGGAGGACGCGGTGCATTTCCACCAGATCTGCAAGAACGCGCTCGACCCGCTCGATCCGGCGCTGCATCCCAAGTTCAAGCACTGGTGCGACGAGTATTTCACCCTCAAGCACCGCAACGAGCAGCGCGGCGTGGGCGGCATCTTCTTCGACGATCTGAACACGCCGGATTTCGACACCTGCTTCGCCATCCAGCAAAGCGTGGGCGACCACTATCTTTCCGCCTACGTGCCGCTGCTGGAAAAGCGTAAGGACACGCCCTACGGCGAGCGCGAACGCGACTTCCAGTTGTATCGGCGCGGACGCTACGTCGAATTCAACCTGGTGGTGGATCGCGGCACTATCTTCGGCTTGCAGTCGAATGGCCGCACCGAATCCATCCTGCTTTCCATGCCGCCACTGGTAAAATGGCGCTACGACTGGCACCCGGAGGCGGGCACGCCGGAGGCGGAGTTGTACGAGAAATTCTTGCGGCCCAAGGATTGGGTTTAACCCGGACTGTCCATTAGGCTGTCATACCGGCGCAGGCCGGTATCCAGCAAGGAAAAACAGGCTGCGTAGCCGACAAAACCTTGATGTTGCCCCACTTGCGTGGGGAATTTTGCGAGTTGGGCAAAAAGCCGCCCATCCCTTCTAGTCCCAACTCTATCATCTGGATACCGGCCTGCGCCGGTATGACGGGTTTAACGGTTTAATGGATCGTCCGGGTTTAACGCCCCCCGCCCGCAGCAGAGATCGGTGAGCGCCGCGCGCTGATCTCGCCCCTACCCGACTTTCCTCCTGAAGAAGAAAAGCGCGAACGAATCGCTGCGCGCGTTTCAGGTTGATCGTGCAAGTTCGCTGCGGCGACGGACAATCCGCCCGCATTAGACTTTCCCCCGCCAACCCATTAAACTCGCGCACTTTTTTCACGGGACGCACATCATGTCCGACGACATCGAATCCTCATCCAACGCTGCCGCGCCGCGCGAGCTGATCGCGCGCGAAGTGGCGCGCCGCCGCACCTTCGGCATCATTTCCCACCCGGATGCGGGCAAGACCACGCTGACCGAGAAGCTGTTGCTGTTCTCGGGCGCGATCCAGATGGCGGGGGCGGTGAAGGCGCGCAAGAGCGGTCGCCATGCGACTTCCGACTTCCTCGACATCGAAAAGCAGCGCGGCATCTCGGTGGCCTCATCGGTGATGCAGTTCGAATACCGCGACCATGTGGTGAACCTGCTCGACACGCCCGGCCACCAGGACTTCTCCGAAGACACCTACCGCGTGCTGACCGCCGTGGACTCGGCGCTGATGGTGATCGACGCGGCCAAGGGCGTGGAGGCGCAGACTATCAAGCTGCTGGACGTGTGCCGGATGCGCGCCACGCCCATCGTCACCTTTATGAACAAGATGGATCGTGAAGTGCGCGATTCGCTGGAGCTGCTAGACGAGGTCGAGTCGGTGCTCAACATCCAGTGCGCGCCGGTGACCTGGCCGCTGGGCATGGGCAAGACCTTCCGGGGCGTGTATCACCTGCTGCGCGACGAGATTTTGCTGTTCACGCCGGGCGAAGAACGCGCCGATGGCGAGGTGGAAGTCATCAAGGGGATAGACAACCCGGTGCTTGCCGAGCGTTTCCCGCTGGAGATCGAGCAGCTCAAGATGGAAGTCGAGTTGGTGCACGGTGCGTCGCATCCCTTCGATCTGGAGCGCTTCCTTGCGGGCCAGCAGACACCGGTGTTCTTCGGCTCGGCCATCAACAACTTCGGCGTGCGTGAGATCTTGAACGCGCTGCTGGACTGGGCTCCCGCGCCGCGTGGCCGCGATGCTTCCGTGCGCAGCGTCGAGCCGACCGAGCAACCGTTCTCCGGCTTCGTGTTCAAGATTCAGGCCAACATGGACCCGGCACACCGCGACCGCATCGCCTTTTTGCGCGTCTGTTCCGGCCACTTCGAGCGCGGCATGAAAATGAAGCACCTGCGCATCGGCAAAGAGATCCGCGTCTCCAGCGTGGTCACCTTCATGGCCTCCAGCCGCGAGCAGGCGGAAGAGGCCTACGCAGGCGACATCATCGGCCTGCCCAACCACGGCAACATGCAGATCGGCGACAGCTTCTCCGAAGGCGAGCCGCTGCAATTCACCGGCATCCCTTACTTCGCGCCCGACTTCTTCCGCGTGGTGCGCATCCGCAACCCGCTCAAGATCAAGCAACTGCACAAAGGCTTGCAACAGCTGGGCGAAGAAGGCGCGGTGCAAGTGTTCAAACCCGTGGATGGCGGCGACCTCATCATCGGCGCGGTCGGCATGTTGCAGTTCGACGTAGTGGCCAGCCGCTTGCAAGGCGAATACGGCGTGGACGCGATGTTCGAGAGCGCGTCCATCAGCAGCGCACGCTGGGTGAGTTGCGACGACAAAAAGATCTTCGCCGACTTCGAGAAAGCCCTGTCGCACAATCTTTCCATCGACGCGGCGGGCAATCTGGCCTACCTCGCACCGAACAACGTCAACCTGCGCTTGACGCAGGAAAGATGGCCGAAAGTGGTGTTCCACACCACCCGAGAGCACGCGGCGAAGCTGTAGGAATCCGCCGCCCATTCTCCGTTCGTGGTGAGCCATGTCGAACCATGAACGATACAGAGTGAAAGCGGGCAACCCTTCGACAGGCTCAGGGCGAACGGGGTGTTTAGTTTTCCCTGAGCCACTTAACTGCCTAGGCACAAAGCCACTTGCAGAAAGGCTGACCATGCAACAACTCGATTTCCACCTGCGCGGCGAATTCGTCGCCCTCAACGACCTGCTCAAGCTCACTGGCGTGTGTGATTCCGGCGGCGCGGGCAAAATGCTGGTCGCGGAAGGGCTGGTCGCCGTGGATGGCTCGGTCGAATTGCGTAAAACGGCCAAGATACGCGCCGGGCAGGTAGTCAGATTGGGCGACGTGACCATCCGCGTGCTGGCCTGAGCCATGCTCTACCTCGCCCCCGGCATTTTGCTCTCTCTGTGTGAGATCGAGTTCTCGGCGATCCGCGCCCAAGGGGCAGGTGGGCAGAACGTCAACAAAGTGTCGAGCGCGATCCAGTTGCGTTTCGACATCCCAGCTTCCAGCCTGCCGGATGACTTCAAGCAGCGCGTGCTGAACCTCGCCGATCAGCGCATCAGCAAGGATGGCGTGCTGGTCATCAAAGCGCAAGAGCATCGCAATCAGGAGCAGAATCGCAGCGAGGCGCTGCGGCGCTTGAAGGCTTTGCTGCAAAGCGTAGCGACACCGCCGAAGCGGCGCGTCGCCACCAAACCCACGCGCGGTTCGCGACAGCGACGCATCGAAAGCAAGACCCGGCGCGGCGCGGTGAAGCAACTGCGCGGCAGGGTAACTGAATGATTCCTCCGTTCGTGGCAAGCCCTTCGACCGGCTCAGGGCGAACGGTTTTCATCTAAGCCCTACACATTGAACCCATCATGGCCATCAAATCCACCGTTTTCAAAGCCAACCTCCAGATCGCCGATATGGAACGGCATTACTACTCCGACCACTCGCTGACGCTGGCGCGACATCCGTCCGAGACGGATGAGCGGATGATGGTGCGGCTACTGGCTTTTGCGCTGCACGCGCACGAGTGGCTGGAGTTCGGGCGCGGGCTGAGCGCGGACGATGAGCCTGCGCTGTGGCAGAAGGATCTGACCGGGGCGATCCAGCTCTGGCTGGATGTCGGCCTGCCCGACGAGAAGCTGGTGCGCCGCGCCTGTGGGCGCTCCGAGCAAGTGGTGCTCTACGCCTACGGCGGGCGCACCGCCGATATGTGGTTCGAGCAGAACAAGAACGCCTTCGCCCGCCAGAGCAATCTGAACGTCTACCAGTTGCCGCCCGAGCAGACCGCCGCGTTGGCCAAGATGGCGCAACGCACCATGCAGTTGCAATGCACCATCCAAGACGGACAGTGCTGGGTCAGCGATGGCGCAACCAGCGTGCTGATCGAGCGGGTGCGACTGATCTAGCTTGCTTCGCCTATCGGCTGGCGGGTGATAAAGTGCGGCCTGTTTCCGAACCCTGAATGGAGTCCCCGCGATGAGTCGCTTACTGTTCCTTGCCGCCGTGGTGGTGCTGATCTATCTGCTGCTGCGCCGCTTCCGCAAGCCGCCCGCCGCACCCGCCGCGCCTGAGTCCAGCGAAGACATGGTGTGCTGCGCGCATTGCGGGGTGCATCTGCCCAAGAGCGAGAGCCTGCCCGACGGCGATGAGTTCTATTGCAGCGCCGCCCACCGCGACGCACGCCGCGCATCCATCGACTGACGATGCCTTTCCCCGCCCACTGGCCCGCCTACCTTGAGTCTTACGCCATCCCGGCGCAAGAGAAACTCTGGCGCTCGCTGTATCTTTACGACCTCTATCGACTGGTGCTGGGCGGGATGCTGCTCGTGGTGCTCTACCCCTTCGGCGAACGCTATTGGCTGAACACCGATGGCGCGGCGCTGTTCCTGCAAACCAGTCTGTTCTACATTCTGCTGACGCTGCTGGCGCTCGTGCCGTTGCGTTTGCGCCGCCCCGATTTCAATCTACAACTGGCGGGACAGATCACCACCGACATCGTCTGCCTGACCTTGCTGTCGCACCTCAGCGGCGGCGTACAAAGCGGGTTGGGCGTGCTGTTGCTGATCTCGCTGGCCGCCGCCGGGCTCATCAGCCGAGGCAAGACCACGCTGTTCTTCGCCGCACTGGCCAGTATCGCGGTGCTGCTGGAACACGCTTATGCCGTGCTGACCGAGAACGCCGCCTCGGCGCAATTCCTACAGGCAGGCTTGTTGAGTGTGGCGTATTTCGCCGTGGCTTGGCTGGCCCACACACTGGCGAAATATGCCAGCGCCAGTGAACAACTGGCCCTGTCGCGCGGTGCCGATCTGGCCAGCATGGCCGAAGCCAACCGGCTGCTGATCCAGGATTGGCAAGATGGCGTGCTGGTGGTGGACGAGCACGCGCTGGTGCGCCAACTCAACCCCGGCGCAGAGCGCTTGCTGGGCCACACGCTCGCCCCCAGCCAGAGCGAGATCGCTCTGGCTGACTGCTCGGCCCGGCTGGCCGAACTTTATGCCGACTGGCGCAACGAAGCTCAACCCGACATGGCAGCAGTCTCCTTGCAAGATGGCGGCGAGCCGGTCAATGTGCGCTTCTTGCCAGTGGCACACGAGGGATTTCGGGGGGCGGTGATCGTGCTGGAAGACTTGCAACGCATCCAAGCCCAAGCGCAGCAACTCAAACTGGCAGCGCTGGGACGGCTGACTGCCAGCATCGCCCACGAGGTACGCAACCCGCTGTCTTCGATCAGCTACGCCGCCGAACTGCTGCGCGACGAGAAGCGCGCCAATTCGCAGGCGAGGCTGATCCAGCTGATCTTGAGCAATACCGCTAGGATCAATCGCATCGTGCAGGATGTGATGCAGCTCAACAGCCGCGACCGGCTGCACCATGAGACCTTCGATCTGGCCGAGAAGCTGCCGATGTTCATCGACGAACTGAGCCAATCGCAACACGTCGCCGCCGATCTGTTCACCCTCGATCTGCCCGCGCCTTGCCCGATCAGCTTCGATCGCGGGCATTTCGAGCAAGTGCTATGGAATCTGTGCGTCAACGCCCTGCGCTATTGTCGCCAACAGCCCGGCAGCGTAGCCTTGCGCGGCGAATCGAGCGAGGCTGGCAAATTCGTGCTGGAGATCCGTGACGATGGCCCCGGCATCGCACCCGATGCGCTGCCCCACCTGTTCGAGCCGTTCTTCACCACCAACGCCGCCGGCACCGGGCTGGGCCTGTATATTTCGCGCGAACTGTGCGCCGCCAACGGCGCGAGACTGGAATATCGCCCGTCCGACAACGGCGCGTGTTTCCGTATCGTATTGGGAGAGTCGAATGAGCAATGAACGACGCCAGCCGACCAGCAAAGCAGCCCGTGTGCTGGTAGTGGACGACGAGCCGGATATTCTGGAGTTGCTGGAGCTGACCCTGCTGCGCATGGGGCTGGAGGTCGAGCGCGCCAGTTGCGTGCGCGAAGCACTGCAACGCTTGGCCGGCGCACACTTCGATCTGTGCCTGACCGACATGCGGATGCCGGACGGTGAAGGCATCGAGATCGTGCGCCACATCGCCGCGCGCGATCTGGACGTGCCGGTTGCCGTCATCACCGCCCACGGCAACATGGAAAGCGCCATCGGCGCACTCAAGGCCGGCGCATTCGACTACTTGGCCAAGCCGGTTTCGCTGGATCAATTGCGAGCGCTGGTGAAAGCCGCCATCAAACTACCGCCATCCCTTGCTACGGAAGGGACTCGCGGCCTGCTCGGACATTCGCCCGCGCTGCAAAAAGTGCGCGACCTGATCGCTCGCGTCGCACGCAGCCAAGCGCCCGTGCACATCTGCGGCGAATCGGGCAGCGGCAAGGAACTGGCGGCGCGACTGATCGTGGAGCAGAGCGCCCGCTGCGACCAGCCCTTCATCCCGGTGAACTGCGGCGCGATCCCTGAGAATCTGATGGAGAGCGAGTTCTTCGGCTACCGCAAGGGCGCATTCACCGGCGCAGAGAGCGAGCGAGAAGGCTTCTTTCAGGCCGCGAACGGCGGGACTTTGTTCCTAGACGAAGTAGCCGATCTGCCTCTGGCGATGCAGGTCAAACTGCTGCGCGTCATTCAGGAGAAGAAGGCGCGCAAGGTCGGCGCAGTGCATGAGGAGCCGGTGGACGTGCGCATCATCAGCGCCACCCACCGCGACTTGGCGCGCTGCGTGCAGGAAGGCAAGTTCCGTCAGGATCTGTATTACCGGCTGAACGTCATCACCTTATCCATGCCGCCACTGCGCGAGATGCGCGAAGACCTCGCCGAGATCGCCCAGCAGATATTGGAACGGCTGCGCGGCACAGCGCCGGTGACCTTCACCCCGGCAGCTCTGAAAGCACTCGCCGCTTACGACTTCCCCGGCAACGTGCGCGAGTTGGAGAACATCATCGAACGCGCGCTGGCGCTGTGCTTGGACGAGCACATCACTGAGACCGATCTGCAACTGGAGCCGCCCGAGCACAACGACGCGCCCCCGTCGCCCGACAGCGAACGCCCGCTGCCGGAGTATCTGGATCAGGTCGAGCGCGCCGCCATCCTGCAAGCGCTGGACAAGACCGGCTTCAACCGCACGGCGGCATCGCGCATCCTCGGCGTGACTTTCCGCGCACTGCGCTACCGCATGGAACGGCTGGGCATCAAGGGACGCGACAACGATGAAGATTGATGCCCAAAGCTGGCTGACCGGCGTGCGCCGCCGCACCTCGCCCAACTGCGACCGGCGCGCGCCCGGGACAAAAATCTCGCTGCTGGTAATCCACAACATCAGTTTGCCGCCGGGAGAATTCGGCGGCGACTCCATCGAGCGTTTGTTCACCAACACGTTGGATTGCGATGCCCACCCGTATTTCGACCGGCTGCGCGGGCTGAAGGTCTCGGCCCATTTCCTCATCCGCCGTGACGGCGGCATCACTCAGTTCGTGCCGTGCAACCTGCGCGCTTGGCACGCAGGCGTATCGGAATGGCGCGGACGCAGCCGCTGCAACGATTTTTCGCTGGGTATCGAGCTGGAGGGCACGGACGATACCCCGTTCACCGACGCTCAATACGTCGCGCTGATCCGTCTCACCCGCCGTCTGCGGCGCCGCTATCCGCTCACCGACATCACCGGCCACAGCGACATCGCCCCCAGTCGAAAGACCGATCCCGGTCCCTTTTTCGACTGGGATCGTTTCCGCGCCAGCTTGTAAAACCTCCCCCGCACCAGATGGCGGGGCGCAACTGATAGCGCACGCTCACGTCAACTTTTTCGCCCAGCCGATCATCTCAGACAGGAAGATTTTCGCCCCGAACGCAAGTGGAAAATTTTCACCACAACCGCTTGCATAAATTTCGGGTTTCACTAGAATTAGCGCATTCCAAGCAGTCGAAACACAATATGTTGTGGTTTTGCTTCGGCAGCCGGGAAAACCAAATAATCAGAAAACCTCGAAAAGCCATAGCGAACGACAGGGTGACAGCCCTCCTGCTGCTGGGGGCTATTTGAGTCGAGCAGCTAGCATGTTCGAGGTTTTCATCACTACAAGGGAGAAACAATTCATGCTGTATGCAACACAAAGCTCCGCAGTCACGCCCCCGCCCTTCCCGAGCAGCACCGAATCTTCTTCCGCTGGCGCTACGGCCTTCGACCAGTACAAAGTCATCCGCCGCAACGGATCGGTGGTGTCGTTCGAGCCGTCCAAGATCTCCATCGCGGTGACCAAGGCGTTCCTCGCCATCAACGGCGGTCAGGGTGCGGGTTCGGCGCGCGTGCGCGAGTTGGTCGAGCAATTGACCGCCAACGTGGTGAACGCGCTGATGCGTCGTCAGCCGCAGGGCGGCACGGTGCATATCGAAGACATCCAGGATCAGGTCGAGCTGTCGCTGATGCGTTCCGGCGAACATGATGTCGCGCGCGCATATGTGCTGTATCGCGAGCAGCGCTCTCAGGAGCGCGCCAAGGCGAAAAAGACCGAGCCTGAGCACGCGCTGAACGTCACCCATCTGGACGGTAGTCTGCATCCGCTGGACATGTCGCGCCTGAAGAACGTCATCGCGTCGTCCTGCGAAGGCTTGGGCGATGCGGTCGATCCTGAGCTGGTGCTCAAGCAGACGCTGAAGGATCTGTACGACGGCGTGTCGCTGAAGGAAGTCCACAAGAGCACCATCCTGTCCGCGCGCACCCTGATCGAGAAGGACCCGGCCTACGGCTTCGTCACCGCACGCCTGTTGCTGGACAACATCCGTTTCGTGATCCTGGGCGAAGAAGTGACGCAAGCCGAGATGGCCGCGCGTTACGCCGACTATTTCCCCAAGTACATCAAGCGCGGCATCGACGCCGAGTTGCTGAACCCGGAGTTGGGCCACTACGACCTCGCCCGCTTGGGTGCCGAGCTGGATGCCAGCCGCGACCTGAACTTCAACTACCTCGGCCTGCAAACGCTGTACGACCGCTATTTCCTGCACATCGAAGACGAGCGCATCGAGCTGCCGCAAGCCTTCTTCATGCGCGTGGCGATGGGTCTGGCGCTGAACGAGATCGACCGCGAATCACGCGCCATCGAGTTCTACCGTCTGCTGTCCAGCTTCGATTTCATGTCCAGCACACCGACACTGTTCAACTCCGGCACACGCCGCTCTCAGCTTTCTTCCTGCTATCTGACTACCGTCGCGGACGATCTCGACGGCATCTACGAAGCCTTGAAAGAGAACGCGCTGCTGTCCAAGTTCGCCGGCGGTCTGGGCAACGATTGGACCAGCGTGCGTGCGCTGGGCAGCCACATCAAGGGTACCAACGGCAAGTCGCAAGGCGTGGTGCCTTTCCTCAAGGTGGTGAACGACACCGCCGTGGCGGTGAATCAGGGCGGCAAGCGCAAGGGCGCAGTGTGCGCCTATCTGGAGACCTGGCACCTCGACATCGAGGAGTTCATGGAGCTGCGCAAGAACACCGGCGATGACCGCCGCCGCACCCACGACATGAACACCGCCAACTGGATCCCCGACCTGTTCATGAAGCGCGTGATGGAAGGCGGCGAATGGACGCTGTTTTCGCCTTCCACCTGCCCTGACCTGCACGACAAGTTCGGCGCTGACTTTGAAAAAGCCTACACCGGCTACGAAGCCAAGGTTGCTTCCGGTGAACTGAAGCTATTCAAGAAGGTCGCCGCCGCTTCGCTGTGGCGCAAGATGCTGACCATGCTGTTCGAGACCGGCCATCCCTGGATCACCTTCAAGGACCCGTGCAACATCCGCAGCCCGCAGCAGCATGTCGGCGTGGTGCATAGCTCCAACCTGTGCACCGAGATCACTCTGAACACCTCGGAATCCGAGATCGCCGTGTGCAATCTCGGCTCGGTGAATCTGGCGGCGCACCTGACTACTGACGGCAAGATCGACCACACCAAGTTGCAGCGCACCATCCGCACCGCGATGCGTATGCTGGACAACGTGATCGACATCAACTTCTACGCCGTGAAGAAGGCGCGCGACGCCAACCTGCGCCATCGTCCGGTGGGCTTGGGCATCATGGGCTTTCAGGATGCGTTGCACACCCTGCGCGTCCCCTACGCCAGCGAACAAGCGGTGGAGATCGCCGACCGCTCGATGGAAGCGGTGTGCTACTACGCCTATCTCGCCTCTACCGAACTGGCCGAAGAACGCGGCCGCTACTCCAGCTATCGCGGCAGTCTGTGGGATCGTGGCATCCTGCCGCAAGACACACTGGACTTGCTGCGCGACGCGCGCGGCGGCTACGTCGAAGTGGACACTTCCGTCACCATGGACTGGGCAACATTGCGTGGTCGCATCGCCCAGTTCGGGATGCGCAACTCCAACTGTGTGGCCATCGCGCCTACCGCGACCATCTCCAACATCGTCGGCGTGTCGGCCAGCATCGAGCCGACCTACCAGAACATCTTCGTGAAATCGAACCTGTCGGGCGAATTCACCATCATCAATGACCACTTGGTGAACGACCTCAAGGCGCTCGGCCTGTGGGACGAAGTGATGATCGCCGACCTGAAGTATTTCGACGGCAGCTTGAGCAAGATCGACCGCATACCGGCTGAGTTGCGCAACCTGTACGCCACAGCGTTTGAAGTCGAACCGCAATGGCTGATCGAAGCCGCCTCGCGTCGCCAGAAATGGATCGACCAGGCGCAATCGCTCAACATCTACATGGCGGGCGTCTCCGGTCGCAAGCTGGACGAAACCTACAAGATGGCTTGGGTACGCGGTTTGAAGACGACCTACTACCTGCGCACCTTGGGCGCGACCTCGGCAGAGAAATCCACCTCACGGGCAGGTTCGTTGAACGCAGTGCCGAACAGCGGCGGGATCGCGACCGCATCGGCAGCTCCGGTGGAGGAGGCTAAATTCTGCTCGATTGACAACCCTGAGTGTGAGGCGTGCCAATAAGAATGAATACCTTAAAGAAAATTGAGGACTTTTCTGCTGTCGCTCCCAAGTTAAAAACTGGCAAACCAGAATTGGAATATTGCTTATGGGTCGATAGCCACGGGGCTCTTTATGTGCAGATGCTCAATAACTCAATCGGCAGCCCCAGCCCCGGCAAGCATTCGAAAAACCTGTTATTCCTTGTTTCAGACTTCCTAGAAGGCAAGCCGATTTCTCGTGAAGTCAAAGGAATAAATCCTGGAACCTTCAAAATGGAAACAATGCAGGGCAGTAACAATTCCGCCTTCATTCGAGCAATTGTCAAGCACCTTGTCCCTGACAAAGGCTAAACGGCAAATCCACTGGACTCCCGCCTTCGCGGGAGTGACGACAGCAGTTTTCCCCGCATAGCGGGAGCAAGTAAAGAGCAGGAGAAACGAATGCTATCTTTCGACGACGAAATCACCTCTTCCATCGCCCCGGCTGTACGCCTGGGCGCGATGAATTCCGCTACCTCCATGCCAAGCAGCACCAGTACCGCGAGCCAGACGGCCTCGACCGGCACTGGCCGCGTGCGTGTGGAGGACAAGCGCATCATCAACAGCCGCGCCGATGTAAATCAACTGGTGCCGTTCAAGTACAAATGGGCCTGGGAGAAATACCTCGCGGCTTGCGCCAATCACTGGATGCCGCAGGAAGTGAACATGTCCGCCGACATCGCGCTGTGGAAGAACCCCAACGGCCTTTCCGAGGACGAGCGTCGTCTGGTGAAACGCAATCTTGGCTTCTTCACCACCGCCGACAGCCTCGCCGCCAACAACATCGCGCTGGGTACTTATCGCCACATCACCAACCCGGAGTGCCGCCAGTTCCTGCTGCGTCAGGCGTTCGAGGAGGCCATCCACACCCACGCCTACCAGTACATCGTGGAGAGCTTGGGGCTGGATGAGGGCGAGGTGTTCAACGCCTATCACGAAATCCAGAGCATCCGCGACAAGGACGAATTCCTGATTCCGTTCATCGAGACGCTGACCGATCCGGACTTCAAGACCGGCACCCCAGAAGCCGACCAAAAACTGCTGCGCAGCCTGATCGTGTTCGCCTGCATCATGGAGGGCCTGTTCTTCTATGTCGGTTTCGTGCAAATTCTGGCGCTGGGTCGCCAGAACAAGATGACCGGCGCTGCCGAGCAATACCAGTACATCCTGCGCGACGAATCCATGCACCTGAATTTCGGCGTAGATGTCATCAACCAGATCAAGCTGGAGAACCCGCACCTGTGGACGCCCGAGTTCCGCACCGAAATCCAAGGTCTGTTCCAGAAAGCCGTTGACCTCGAATACCGCTACGCTGAAGACACCATGCCACGCGGCGTGCTGGGGCTCAACTCCGGCATGTTCAAGGAATACCTGCGCTTCATCGCCAACCGCCGCTGCCAGCAGATCGGCATCGACATCCTGTTCCAAGGCGCGACCAACCCCTTCCCCTGGATGGCCGAAATGATCGACTTGAAGAAAGAAAAGAATTTCTTTGAGACCCGCGTGACGGAATATCAGTCGGGCGGGGCGCTAAGCTGGGATTGACCGCCAGTCGTCTCGAAGAAATTCTTTCGGCACAGGCTAACCTTCGCGCAGCGGAGGTTAAGGGCGGCAACGCCGCTAGGCCATGGCCAAAAGCCAGTAGAGACACGCGTCACCGAATATCAGTCGGGCGGAGCGTTGAATTGGGATTAACCCAGATAATCCATTAGGCAAAATTCCACTCAAACCCCTCCCAACCTCCCCTTATCAGGGGAGGGGTTGCTCAGCCCCCCCTGATGAGGGGGAGTTAGAGGGGTTTCGGAGCTAATGGATTAGCTGGGATTAACCTTCACTCGTCTGACCATAAACGAAGCACCTCAATCCGGGGTGCTTTTTTATACATGGCAGTTGTCTGTTTCACCACCACACAAACCGGCAATTAATTTTGTCGCAATCTCCATAAATAATATTCATAGCCCAATTTGGCAGCAGATTGGATTGCGCATTTGACAGGCTGCGCGCATCAATGCAATATTGCGACAGATTACCCTATAACGCCACGGCCATGACATCTCTCGACCTAGAATCCCCCCAAGCGTGGAACACTGAACTTGCCTTTGCCCACCTGCAAGCACTCGGCGAAGCTGACACCAAACGCACTGCGGAGCGCCGCCTGCATGAACTGGGGATTCTGCCCGCCGAGTTGAATGTGGATAGTCTGCGCGACGAACTGGGACGCGCGCCGACACCGATGACACTGGAGTGGGAAGTCGAAGAAACCCGTACCCGGCGCAAACTGGTGCTGTTCGCCCAGCTCGCCAAGCTGCCCAACGGAGCAGACTGCCTGCACGCCAACGATGCGCGCGGCGCGCGCTATTGGGTTCCGCTGGAGCACGCGCTAACCAGCGAGGGCGGCATCACTGCCTTGGGCGATGCCCTACAAAAGCTCCGTGCCCACATCGACAAGGACATGGTGATTTTCCCGCATGGCACACTCACCGAATTCCTGCGCACCATGACCGCGCCCGCCGGCATCGCATTCGGCCTGCTCGGCTACCAACCCGTGCTGGATCTGTCGCCCCAGATTCAAGCTGCGCGCCCGCGTCGCACCCTGCCTGCCGAGACCATGAGCCACCTCGACCGACTGGAAGCCGAGAGCATCTACATCATGCGCGAAGTGGCCGCCGAGGCGGAGAATCCGGTCATGCTGTATTCCATCGGCAAGGATAGCGCCGTCATGCTGCATCTGGCGCGCAAGGCGTTCTACCCTGCCCCGCCGCCCTTCCCGCTGCTTCACGTGGACACGCGCTGGAAGTTCCAGGAGATGTACCAGTTCCGCGACTATATGGCCAATGTGAGCGGCATGGATCTGCTGGTGCACATCAATCCAGAAGCCATCGAGAAGGACATCAATCCCTTTGATCACGGCTCGGCACTGCACACCGACATCACCAAGACCGAAGGCCTGAAGCAGGCGCTGGACAAGTGGAAGTTCGATGTCGCCTTCGGTGGCGCACGCCGCGACGAAGAGAAGTCGCGCGCCAAGGAGCGCATCTTCTCCTTCCGCACCGCCCAGCACCGCTGGGAACCGAAGAGCCAACGCCCGGAACTGTGGAACCTGTACAACAGCAAGAAGCGCCGGGGCGAGAGTATCCGCGCCTTCCCGATCTCCAACTGGACCGAACTGGACATCTGGCAATACATCTACCGCGAAAACATCCCGCTGGTGCCGCTGTATTTTGCCAAGGAGCGTCCGGTGGTCGAGCGCAACGGCATGTTGCTGATGGTGGACGACGCCCGTATGCGTCTACTGCCTAGCGAGACCATCCAGCGCCGCAAGATCCGCTTCCGCACACTGGGCTGCTACCCGCTCTCCGGCGCGATCGAATCCGAATCCGAGACCCTGCCCGAGATCATCCTTGAACTGATGAACTCCCACGTCTCCGAACGACAAGGCCGCGCCATCGACAGCGATCAGTCCGCCTCCATGGAAAAGAAAAAGCAGGAAGGATACTTCTGATGAGCAAGACGACCAAAACCACCAGCGCGACCCGCGCCGCTGACGCGCGCACCGCCGTCGAAGCCTATCTATCCGAACAGGAGCAGCTCGACCTGCTACGCTTCATCACCTGCGGCAGCGTGGACGACGGCAAGAGTACGCTGATCGGCCGTATGCTGTGGGAAGCGCAGATGATCTATGACGATCAGGTCGCTTCGCTGAAGAGCGACTCCAAGAAACACGGTACTCAAGGCGAAGACATCGACTTTGCCCTGCTGGTGGACGGCCTAGCCGCCGAGCGCGAACAAGGTATCACCATCGACGTGGCTTACCGCTTTTTCGCCACCGCCAAACGCAAGTTCATCGTCGCCGACACCCCTGGCCACGAGCAATACACCCGCAACATGGTCACTGGCGCCTCCACTGCCGATGTCGCCATCCTGCTGATCGACGCGCGCTACGGCGTGCAGGTGCAGACCCGCCGCCATGCCTATCTGGTGTCGCTGATGGGCATCCGTCACGTGGTGCTGGCCATCAACAAGATGGATCTGGTGAACTTCGACCAGCAGGTGTATCAGGACATCGAAGCCATGTTCCGCGAATTCTCGGCAACACTAGGCTTCGAAAGCATCACGCCGATCCCGCTGTCCGCGCTCAAGGGTGACAACATGCTCAGCCGCTCGGAGAAATCCCCTTGGTACAGCGGCCCGACCCTGATGGGCTATTTGGAAACTGTGGATGTCAGCGTGCCGCCCAAGCACGATCTGGTATTCCCGATCCAATGGGTGAATCGCCCAAATCTGGATTTCCGTGGCTTCACCGGCACGCTCACCGAAGGCAGCGTCAAAGTCGGCGACACCGTACGCGTCACCGCCACCGGCCAGACCGCCGAAGTCGAACGCATCGTCACCTTCGACGGCGACCTGCCCGTAGCCCGCGCCAGCCAAGCCGTCACGCTGACCCTGAACCGCGAGATCGACGCCTCGCGCGGCGATGTGTTCAGCCACGCGCAAAATCCGCTCGACACCACCGACCAGTTTGAAGCCACCGTAGTCTGGATGGGCGAAGAGCCCGGTCTGAGCGGCCGCACCTACGACCTGCGTCTGGCGACCCAGTGGACTTCCGCCTCCATCACCTCGATCGAATACAAAGTCGATGTGAACACCCTGAGGCACGAATCGCACAAACAACTCGAACTCAACGACATCTGCGTGTGTAAGTTGTCCGCCAGCAAGCCGTTGGCGTTCGATGCATTCGCCAACAGCCGAGGGATGGGCTCGTTCATTCTGGTGGATCGCTTCACCCACGCCACCATCGCTGCCGGCACCATCCGCCACACCCTGCGTCGCGCCCAGAACATCCATCGTCACTCTCATACCATCACCCGCATCGAACGTGAACGACTGAACGGTCACAAGGGCAAGGTGTTCTGGTTCACTGGCTACTCCGGTTCTGGAAAATCCACCTTAGCCAACGCCTTCGAATCAGCCATCCACGCCGAGGGCTACCGCACCTACATCCTCGACGGCGACAACGTCCGTCACGGCCTGAACCGCGACCTTGGCTTCACCGACGCCGACCGCGTCGAGAATATCCGCCGCGTCGCCGAAGTCGCCAAACTGATGGTCGATGCCGGCTTGGTGGTCATCACCGCCTTCATCTCGCCCTTCCGCAGCGAACGCGACTTCGCCCGATCACTGTTTGAAGAAGGACAATTCGTAGAGGTTTTTATCGATACACCGCTTGAAGTATGCGAGGAGCGCGACCCCAAGGGCTTGTACAAGAAGGCACGAGCAGGAAAAATCCCGAATATGACAGGAATCAACAGCAGCTACGAGGCCCCAGAAGCTCCTGAGCTTAGATTGCATTCTCTATCGGCGGACGTAGCCGAGTGCGTGCATGAGCTAAAGATATTCCTCTAGCTAGCAATCGTTCACGAAGCCGGCTAACACCCTAGAGATCGCCCCTGTCTGCACATCCATGCAACTCGGACAGCATCCGACGCCAACCCAGGGCTGATTTAAACGCAACTCGACAGCGATTCATCACCTACTTCAAACAAGCATTGAGCAACGCGACCCCATGATCCATAGGCAAAGACTTACCCGTAACAAGCAGTCGAACGGTGTACCAGACAATCATGGTGTCGCATTTCACCACATTGCCCTCGCGGTACACGCGCGAATACAGTCGCTCTAGATCCAGCCGTTGCTGCGGAGTAAGACCGTATTTTCCGACCACTTGGGAGATTCCAGAAATCCCGGCAGGCGCATCGAAGCGCTCTGCCCAACCTTCAAATTGCTGCAGCAACTTGATATTCTCCAGCGGCAAGGGACGATTGCCGATAAAACTCATTTTGCCGCTCAACACGGTAAATAACTGCAAGGTTTCAACGATCTGAGTCCGCTCCAGCAAGCGCCCCAGCGGCGTATAGACTTCGCAACTCAGCGGAATATCAAGGTAGCCGTCACGCATGAAGCGTTCGGACAAGCGATATTTCTCGGATTTTGCATCGCGCACCATGGTGCGGAATTTGGGAATTGCCACGGCCTGCTCGGTCGTGACATAGCGACGGGAGACGTAAAATACCGGACGCCCTTCCAGCAGCAACTGCGCAATAATCACCAGTCCGAAAATGGGGACCAGCAGCAACAGCAAAACCAGCGCTAGGACGATGTCCCCCGTCCTTTTTATTATTTGCATCAAATTCATAAAATCTTTTCCCCACTTCGGCAGAGCCGCGCTGCAAGCCAAGCATTGACTCATGCAGCCAAACACCCCCGCCTCCAGCGAACCGGTGCACTCTTAAAATATCGGACACCTCGAAAATCCCCGCCCATTCACTCCTGACCTAGAAAAAGCCACTCCAAATCAATGAGCTGCATCTCGCTCGCGGGAATGACGACTTTCCTCGAAGTACCCTATTTATTGTATTGTCGATACCACGCAACGCTGGCATCCACCCCCTGCTCCATCGTGCAAGGCGGACTCCAGCCAAGTTCCTTGTTGATTCTACCGCTATCCACCACCAGCGACCCGAACAATCGTTGCACTTGCTCGGTTTTTCCGGTCAAGCGCCCCATCCCGAACATGATCCAGGCCGGGCAATAAAACAAACGAGGCGTCACCCCCATCGCCTGCGCAATCAGCGTAATCAGCCGGGCAGTGGACACGGCCTCGCCATCATCCACCAGATAAGTCTTCCCCGCCGCAACCGGATGAACCGCACAGCAAACCAGCGCATCCAGCAAATTTTCCAAGTAAATTAGACTACGCCGATTATCGACACCAGACAGCGGCAGCGGAATCCCCTTGCTCACAATCTTCAGCAGTTGCAGGAAGTTGCCCTTGGCCTGCGGCCCGTAAACCAGCGGCGGACGAATCACCACGGCCGACGTGGTGCCACCAGCCAATGTTGACCACAGTGCCTGCTCGGCCTCCCATTTCGAGCTGCCGTATAACGTGGTCGGTGCGGGGAGGGTATTTTCTGTGTAAGCCGCGCCGTGGGCCGTTTGCTCTCCATTGGTCTTGATCGTGCCAAGGTAAACCAGCCGACTGATCTGCTGCTCACAGGCCGCCCGAGCCAACTGCGCCGTACCCAGCACATTGGTTCGATGCAAGCGCTCCTGAACCAGATCGGCGGCATCCGCGCCTGCGCCACCATCTGCGGCAAGATGGAATACGCACTCCACCCCCGCCAGCGCCGCCGACCAATCCGTGTCCGGCCCGACTTCGCCCACCTGCACGGTCTCAAAGGCCCGCCCGGCAAACTCAGGAAAGGGCCGCAGTGTACGCACCGCAGCCCGCACACGCCAACCGTCATCCAGCAACCGCCGACACAATGGCCCGCCGACAAAACCGGTCGCCCCGGTCACCAGACAAAGGCGCTCCATTAACCCTTCACTCCCGTCAAATCACGCAACGCCTGCTCGAAACGTCCCAGCACCGCATCATCCCCCAACCATTCCTCGGCATAAGCCCGCGCCGCCCGCCCAAGCGCAGCGCGCTCGTCAGGCGCATCCGCCAACTGCCGCAATGCCAGCCACAACGCAGCCGCATCCCCCGGTGGCGTAACGCGCCCACACCGGGCCACGATCTCCGCGACCTGAGTTCCGCCATGAGCCGTCGCCAGCACTGGCCGGCCACTGGCCAGCATCCCGGTCAACTTGGAGGGCATTACCAGATCCGCCACGTCGGCGCGCTGCGGCAACAGGTGAACATCCGCCAGATTCAGCAATTCGTTCAAGCGCTCGGCGGGCTGCAATGAAAACCAGGAAACGTTGGGCAAATCACCATAAGCCGCCTGCAAGCGCTGGCGAGATGAGCCATCGCCGCACAGCACGAACTGGATGCGCGCATCGTCCCGCGCCAGACGAGCCGCCTCCAGCAGCACTTCCAGCCCCTGCTTTTCACCCATGTTACCGGAGTACAACGCCACCAGTTTGTCGGTGGGGATTCCCAATTCTTGACGCAAACACCCGTCATCCGACTGCGGCACGATCTGGTGCAAATCCACCCAGTTAGGGAACAGCACAGCAGTATCGGAGGCAATGCCCTTGTCGAGCAGCTTTTCACGCATCTTGGGGGAAATGGTCGAAACGCGATCAAAGCCACGCATCAGCCAGCGCTCAATCGCCTGCACCCATTGGCGCGCTCGTCCCTGCGGCAAAATACCCATATCGAATGCCGCATCGACCTCGAAATCCTGAATATGCAACCAAGCCTTGCCCCCCGCCAACCGCGCCACACACCAGCCCGCAGGCACGCACATCAACGGTGGTTCAATGACAATCACGACATCCGGCCGCCAAAACACCTGCCCCAGCATGACTGGGAGGCTGCTTAAAGCAAAACTTGCCAAATGCAATATCCGCTTCAAACCAGAGGGCTTTTGGGGAACCCATAAGGGACAGCGCCGGACTTCAACACCAGCGAGGCTCTCTCTGCGATAACCCAAAGAAGAGTAGCCCTGTGCGACGCGCCATTCCGGGTAATAAGGAGATGCAGTCACCACCCTGACCTCATGTCCGTGCGCGGCAAGCCACTCCGCCATCTCTCCGGTGTATTTGCCGATGCCGATCTTCTCTGGGTGGTAATTCGTGCCGTTAATCAGAATGCGCATGGAGCCTCAAACTTGCTTATCGCTTCCATCAGCTAGCCGCGCACTAAGCCGCAACTTTATTGAAGAACAAATCGGCCTGAATACAATTTCCGTCACCGTCATACGAGGGGTTATATATCCCAGCCAAGCTAAAACCCAGCTCGCGCACATAATCAATAACTTCCCCTGCCAGTCGTTGGTTCTTATACAGCTCCACAAAAGAGCACTCACAGTAGATGAAATCAAAGTTGTGGATCATGCTCTTACAACCCGCAAGCGCCTGCAACTCAAATCCCTGCACATCCAGCTTGAGCATTGAGGGACGCACAATCTCGTCGTCACCCAGAAATTGATCCAGCGTTCCCACCGCGACCTCCAGCGTTCCCACCTCGTGAGTACCGGGGAAATAGTCCGACTGAGCGTCCCCTATTTCAAGCAAAGAAGATGAATCATCGCGAGCCGACAAATGAATCATCTTTCGCTCCGACTTCTCCCCAATGGCCGCCTCATGCAATTTAACTGCGGCATCATCAGCGAATACTTTTTTGAAAAGCACCGCCACTTCAGGTAACGGCTCAAACGAAACAACTTTGGCTCCAGAAATAGCCCTAGCGGCCAACGCAAACTGACCGCGATTAGCGCCAATATCAACCACTGTTTTTAAAGGACGATTAAGTGCCGCCTTATGCTCGACCCCCGCCATCACCAAGTACTGGAAAAATGCACGGCGCAACATAGGTTTCAACAAAATGATTCGCAGCTTCTTAAGTCGCAAAATAAGCAAAGAAAAGAATGTCAAACTGTTCACCTCAAAATAAAATTATCACTAAAAATGCTTGCTCCATTCGATGTCAAGCACTGCGCTTTTTCTTCTTTTTAAAAAGAGGCTGCGACAGCAATACAAAACCTGTCGTTGAAACAAATCGTTTAGCCATGCTTGCCAAGCGATAGTGGAAAGGATGGCCCAGCACATCTCGCTGAATGCGATAGGGTTCAAGGAAAAGCTGCCTGCGTCGCTTATACGACTGCCCACCCACCTCAAATGTCGCCAACGGCTCATCCAAATAAACTGCGTGAGCAGCATTGCTCATCAATGCTGCCGCCAAATAATAATCACCGCAAAGTCGATACTGCAAATCATACGGAGTCTGATCCAGCAGCACCTTGCGATAAAAAGTCGCTTGATGATTTGCAGGCAAACCATGCCACAAAGATCGCTCCACCGTCCTTGGCGCACGATAAACCAACCTGCCACTCTCAGGAAAGCTCAACATGGCACCTCCAAACAAAACATCTGCAACCGGCCCACTCTCTGACAAAGCCTTGGCCACTTTAGCAAGCGTCCCGTTGTCGTGAAACGTGTCACCCGCATTCATGAACACGACGTAATCGCCAGAACTCATAGCAACCCCACGATTCATGGCATCGTAAATTCCCCGATCTGGCTGGCTCACCCAATTGACTTTATCCTCCAAATTTTCCAAATACTCCGCGACTCCATCGCTTGACCCACCATCCCAAACTACCCATTCGTAACTCTCATACTGCTGTCGAAAAAGACTTTCCTTGGTTTTCATTAAACCAGCGATATCATTTAGAACAACTGTCACCACAGAAATGCGTATAGCCATAAGATTCTTCCGATCACCCAACAACGGCTCTAACAGAAATTGTTTCTGATTTGCGGTTTGCCATTGGAGCCAAATTAGCCAGATCATTGGCATTCATTCCAATCAATCTCAAATAAACGATCAACCAGAACAACTGCCAAACATTTGCATCAATACCAGCTCGTTGAAAAGCCGCATAACCATTAATCAGAATCACAATGGCACAAACTCGCTTTATGTTTGTGGAGTAAATTGCATTACGTAGCGCATGCACAAGAATCAATCCAAAGGCCAAGACATAAATTAACCAACCAACCGCACCTGCTTCAACTAATGGAATAAACCACCCTACCGCTAAAGAAGCATGCCCTAAATTAAGAGACACGCCGGCGCTATTTGCTCCAAATCCAAGGGGATGTTCTTGGATTGCATTTAGAGCAATTTCCAATCCTGCCAACCGCTGACCAATTGAAGTTCCATCCTCACCATCAGATGCATATTTTGCTGAAAAATATCTATCCGCCTGCTCAAACAAATCAAAAGGAAAGAAACTGATGATCAGCAGCAAGACCCCAATAAACAAAAGAAAAGTAAAAACACGCTTGGCTTTCACGCCTTCTTGTACGAGAGATGCAAGCATACTAAACAGAGTGATAAACAACCAAATCGAAATAGCACCAAGTGAGAATGTAAATATTAAAGCGACAGCCATGACGTACACACGCACTTTCATGCGCCAATACACCGCTAGTAAAATAGCCGGCAAAACAGCAAAAGCAAACGTCCCGGCTTCATCTGAAAATGACTGCAATCTTTCCAGTCCAACCGGCGAACCAAGCCAAGTGTTTGGCCAAACGAACCCTATACCAAAAAATAATCGGCTGTTAACTCCACCACCGGGGAGATTATCTAGATTCACTTCAGTGATGGGCTGAATAGCACCCATGAAATTCAACAGTACCAGCAACAACCCAAGAACAGAGCACCAAGTAAATATTTCCACATAAAACCGGAGTGAAATGATCACACCCTTCTCGCTTAATAAAAAGAGAATGATTAGCGCAAACACCAACTCTCGCAATTCATACAATGCAGAAACAGCCACTATTGAATCTGCAGAATTTAAAAGCGAAACCATCATCAACACTGCGAAGTACAAGCCGTACAGCAATACGCCAATCTTTATTATTCTGTCATCGCGATAAAATCGCGGTGTCAAAATAGCTGCTCTTCCCATAGCACAAGTCAGAACAGTCGCAACTAATAGGCCATTTAACACCAAGGGATAAACCACCCCCATTAGATTACGAATGGCAAAGGGGTAAGACAGAAAATAATAAAAAAGAGTGACGATTATTATCTTGTCAGTCCAGCAAATACCACCTATCTGGACAAAGGTAGCGGATCTCAAAGAGTTCCAAGATGTTGAAAATAATTTCACCAGTCGCCCCAGTAAAATCTCAACATACCACCGACCCTATACAATCTTCATAAGATTCGAGATAAGCTTTTATTGCCGCTCCAGCGCCATATACCGACAACAACTGGGGGCTTGAAACAGAGCATTGCTCTCTAGTCAATTGTTCAAACGACTTCCGGTTAACTAATCTCTTCAGAATTTCTTGGCGACTCATACTCATCAAACCAAGTCTGCCGAGCACCTCTTTGGAAGCCAAACTATCAACGGCAAAAATTGGTATACCACACGCAAGTGCTTCGATCATTACCAAGCCGAAAGTATCCTTCTCTGATGTGAACAAGGCCACATCTGCTGCTGATATTTTTTCAACCATGCTCTTCCGTTGCGCAATTCTTCCGTGATTCACCACATTTGTCCCAATAAAGGGAGTATTTTGCCCAATGGTATGAATCTCAACATGGTGCATCTCCGACAGCATGTTGATCAGACCTCTATCTACTTTAGTTGAATCAGAGAGGTCATTCGCAATGACTATCACCTTTATCTTTTCTGTAGTGGAATTCAGGGGGGAGTCTCTCAAGGGCACATCACGTAATGCTGCTTCAAATTCGCTATCAATCCAATTGGGGATCACGCTGACATTTACATCCGGCAAGCCCTCCCTGACCGCTTGAGCAACGAATTTGGAAGGAGTCACAACATGAAGCAACTTACCCAGATCAGCAAGAAGTTGCCGTTTAGCCTTGAACTGTGCAGCTGAGAAATCCAAATATGAAGGAGGATAGTTTTTCTGTGTTGGGCAACATCCACACCCCTTATACCAACCTTCACACCCCTCGGTAAAAGCACACCGCCCCGTCAGCATCCAGTAATCGTGCGCTGTCCAAACCACTGGCTTACCTGAGCGTACCAGTTCCTTCAATAACCAATCAAATGGAAGAAAATAACTATGTATCACATGCAGGTGTACAACATCGGCCCAGCAGATTGCATCAAGCAAACGCTGACGACCCAGTCCAACGGGCGGCACTAAATCAATTCCTGCCACCCCATGAAACATCATATTGCTCGCAACTTGAATCTGTTGTCCAACTTGAAAACAGTTGGGAACACTGGCTTCAACTGAGGATCTGCCGCCTTTCTCGCCCCAGCCGTAAGCGAATTTGCTCTCAACACCCGCGTTCAATAACTGCCGATGCAAATCAAGTGCGATTCTTGCCGCACCACCTTCTTGCAATCGAACATTAACTTGCAATACCTTCACGCTGACAACCTAACATCGCCAGTTGTATTTTGATGTTTAATCTTCACAACTCGAGCGGGATTCCCCACAACCACAGCCCCGGCAGGTACGTCTTTAGTAACAACAGCCCCCGCTCCAATGACTGCATCATTACCGATAGCGATGTCACCGATGACAATAGCTCCTGCACCCACTTCTACCCGATGCCCAAGTCTGGGCGATGGCCCCTGTGTCCCATCTTCATTTACCTTGCAACCTATTGTTACGCAGTGGCGCAAACGGCAATCGTCGCCGATGATCGTATGTTTGTTAACTACCAATGCAAAGCCATGATCAATGATTAGTCCCCTTCCTATTTGCGTAGCTGCCGGCAACTCAAGATGGAAGAACCACTCAGTAACTATCCGGTACGCCACCAAAATAGGTACAGCCACGACCCAAGAACATTTGGATTGCTTCCTCCTAATCGAAGCCCAATGAGCCAGTCTATAAAATCGAATGATCAATCTCAGCTTGAAATCACTCCGATTATTTTGTATTTTTGCCAACGCAACCTCGACCTAATCAACAGAGTGGAATCAAGAACAGGTAAACAACATTTACTTTGCCAAAATCATCATAGAGCCCCCCAGCATCTTTACCCACCTATCAGGATCGCGGGCAAATAATTTGCCTTTGATGACATCAGCAAGGCGCGATTTTTCCGCCAGTGCACGTGGGGGACGATTGATTGGACCGCTGGTGTAGAAGCTGTCTAGAATCTGATATCCGGTATCCTGCAATGTTGCGAGGGCCGTTTCTTTACAGAAATAGTGTAAATGCCCGACCTTGTCCCGTGCATTCAATATCGGGGTCACACTTAACACGGACATCACCGACATGTCGAGGGGGATATGAAAAATCTTGTATCCCGCCTTACTACGCAATCGCCGTAAGAATCCAATATAGTCATCCACATGCTCAAACACATCGAGCGCCATAATCAAATCGAATGGAGTTGAAAGATCCCCCTCCAGCACGTCGCCTAAATAAAATTGCAGGCGTTCATTCCTTCTTTGATTACACAATTCAATTGCCTGAGGTGAAATCTCGTAGCCAGTAAACGTACAATCTGCTGGCAATGTTAGGAAAAGTTGATTCAGTATTTCTCCCGCCCCGCAGCCGACTTCCGCAATACGAGTCGGAGCAAGCTTATTGCGTTGCAGCAATTTGAGAACATTTTCTGCTTTCCAAGCAGAGTCCTCCACATCCCACGTGGGATTTTTCTCAAGATAAGCTCCATCTTTATATTGACTCATACACTGGTTCCTTTTCGCCAAAGATTGATCAAGTGACGCAGTTGATAGAACGCGTGCCAAGCTTCAATCCTGATACGCAGGTCTACTTTGTTTTTTATTTGTGCCGAGCGTCCTTCAAGGAAAGTTTTCTTAATCAAGCGCGAACTAAGCCCCTCGCCTCCCATCACCGTAACTCGGCGACTCACAAAGCGGGGCGAAAAGGATTTCTTTCTCAACAACAACTCATAGTCCATCGCCATCTTGAATGTTTCGTCATAACGCCCCACCTCATCAAAAAATGTACGGCGATGAAAAGCAGCCGTGTGAGGTATGACCATTCTTCTCTTTAACACCATCGAATTACTAGGCCCACCTGCAACTAGGCCATTAACTGCTCCGCCTTCAAATATGATTTCCCCGTATACAACATCGTCCACATCGTTGTCTTGCAGAGCTTCTGCTATATCCGACAATACTCGCGCATCCCACAAACGGTCATCTGCACCCAAAAACAGAACCCAATCACCTTTGGCATGTTCGAGAGCCTTGTTCCATGCGTGCGCAATACCACGATCAACGCTGGATTCCCAGAATGCAATTTGTGAATTATTCCTTTCCAAAATGGACACAGTCGCATCCTTAGATGCTCCGTCCATAACAATCAGCTCCTTATGCGAATAAACCTGATTCGCTATGCTATCAATACACTGCTGGAGTGTTTTTGCACCGTTATAAACGGCAACAACGATGGTAATAAAAGGCATTGGATTCATGTATGCGAAACACCGGCATGTTAATCAGTAACAACGATGGGGAATATCGTGATTCGCTTATTGGCATCACTTACCAACCAATAAGTACCTACTGGTGCATTCACAGGTATCAGTATCTGTTTCTTGTCCACGATACTTAGTGGTTGCGGCACGAAAATGTTTTGTGGAACAGGAATGCCAACCGAAGCTCCCCTCTTCACAACCTGCTTGTTTTTCAAAATGGGGATGTCATCAAGCAGAGCCTTGGCGATAAAGTAGTACGGGCTCTCGTCAACTTTGATGGTTTCAGATACATCATGCGATCTACCCATCATATCCACGGCGCTTTTAGAAAAATTGCCCGGTATAAACACGTTATGGTCGGAGTCCCGGCTCCAAATTACCAGAGCAGATTTTTCTTTAGCATCTGCGCGTAATTGGAGCAACCTCAGCCCATCATCACTCTCGATCAGGCTTGGCTTCCCTCTTGCTGGCCCAATTATTCTAGATGCAGTAGCGAACGCAACAAAAGCGGGTTTGGGTGTGCCATCACTATGCGTCACCGAAAACCCAAGCGCACCGGGGGTTGTCCCATTAAAGCGCAAGCAAAAATAAATCGCCGCATTTACTTCTTCAGCTCTTAACAACGCCAAGGAGCGTGCAACATATCGCGCTTGAGTCAACTCGTCCACTGACTTCTGCCATGCCACCCCTGATGCCGATGTCCAACCATACTCAGTGATGTATATAGGCATCGGAGACAGCCCGAACTCACTAAACAAAAGCTTTAACTCACGAACCCTTCCGATAAATTCATCTTCCGGCCCACCCACTTCAGCATAGGCATTGGTGACAAAACCATCCATGTGTTCAAATAAACCTAGTTTTGCCAATTTTCGCAGATGCGGAATTTTTATGGTCGCCAAGCCTGGCCCTAACACTTTCGTCGTAGGGTGCTCTTTCTTGATCGCACGAGCAATGGTGTCTAAAAATCTGACTAACTCTTGATCGCTCCCCTGCCAAAAAATTTCCGGTTCGTTGTAAACCGAAAAATATTCGGGTTCATATGCAAAATCTCGTGCGAATTGTTCTACCAACTGCTCAAAAAGAAGCCAATCTTTGGGAGGATAAAGATTAGGGACAGGTTTCTCTCCATCATTACGCAAGAAACTAGGAAGGCCATAAGCAAGAGTATCTATGAAGGAATAACCAGGCAGTACTGGCGCAGCAACCATCTTGACTGGTGGTTTCGGCACAACCGCCCCTCTCGCATCGAGCACATAGGTATTGAGAGTACGCAGCACCCTCGTCCAATGAGCGCCAGCCTTAATTCCTGACTTCAGGTCGCCATGAACATGCCAGAGACCAAACGAACTTTCAGAATCACTGGCGATTTTAGGCAGAATCGCGGCTGTTGCATTCCCTAATACTTTGGCTCCATCCGAGGCCACAACTTGAATTGAGTAAAAGCCCAAACCTTTCAAATCAATTACCGGATGCTTGACTCTCAAATCAATTGTTTTTTTGCTCAACAGGTTGCCCTGTTCATCTTTTATTTCCACCACAGCCTTTGCATCAAGCAATGAATTTGAACGATCCATCTTGACTTCCAGCCGCCCAGACTCACCCACAAACACATTATCTGACTGGCTAGAAACCAACTGCACAGGTAACCTGTCTGCGAGGGAATCCCCCGCGCTAAACCCAAGCAAAATCACCACAATTATTCTGCATATCAGTACATAGTGATACCTCATCTTTCACTCATCCGCTTAATCAAATCTTGGTATTTCATACCATAAGCAACAAGTGCCTCATGAGCCTGCCTAAAGCAGGCATCCGTACTTGGT
The DNA here is from genome assembly GCA_016234685.1 of Nitrosomonadales bacterium. GTDB lineage: Bacteria > Pseudomonadota > Gammaproteobacteria > Burkholderiales > Gallionellaceae > Ferriphaselus. Next base: position 6,253 of record JACRAT010000029.1, on the reverse strand, counting down.
TGTATTGCGACACCTTCTATTTCAAGCCAGATTTGGGCGGCCAATTCGTCATGGTTATTAGGATCAAAAAACCTAGCTCCCTCTGTTACCTGCTCACGATGCACTGGAATATCCGACAAAATTAGACGTTTACCCATCGCCTTTGCCTCTTCAACCGTGGTACTCCAACCCTCAAAGAAGGATGGATTGATCACGGTACGCGCATGGTGCATCAATGAAAGTACGTCGCTATATGGAACCACTCCCAGCATTTTGACTTGCTCATCGACCCCCAATGATCTGACCTTCTGCATCAGATCATCGAAATATTGAGGATGTCGATGATCATTCGTCGTGCCCGTAAATACGCAAATCACCTTTCGCTCCAAACTCTTCAAACGATGAAGGGCTTCAATGACCACGCCGTGATTTTTATGCACCCAGAACTGATTCGGCAGGTATAAATACTCACCTGTTATCCCGAATTTTTCTTGCAATTCCTCGCGACTGGCGATCAACCCAGTAGCAGGTGGTCTGACTGCAAATTGCAACACGTCAGCTATGTCCTTTTTACTAGGATAGAACGCGGCCAGATCACACTTTGCACTATTACTACTCACGATGATTCGATCCGAAATATCACAGATACGTATAAACTCTTGATCGCGTGCGTGTAGTTCCTCCGCAGAAAAAAAGGCGGGTAAATGAACGTGTTGAAAATCTGGAATCCAGCCGATTTGTTTAATATCGCTCCCGATGCCATTGGGTACATGATGCGAAACGACCACAATTTTGTACTTGCGCAACAATCGGGTAAGAGCAAGGTCCCGCCCTGACAAGCGGGCTATTCTGCGCATCCACCATAACGGTGAAAAACGATCAAACAATCCCGTCTTCACAATCTCTACTTGGGGGAACTCATCCAGAATATCTTGCGGAAAATTCCGACTACAGAAAACCACTGGCTGAATTTCTTGACAGTCAGCATCGTGAATCGCCCAAAACAAATTGCGCAAATAATTGATTCCGCCCATCCATGCTCTTGGCTGGTTAGGAAGGATAAAGGCAACACGGATCAAGTTCTTCCCCCCGAAAACCATTGTGCGTATCCGGCAACACCGCTATGCCAATCTATTTCTGGCGACCACCCCCATTGCTTCGCAATCGTCATATCGGCAATAAACGCATTGGGATCACCCACTTTCTCACATGAAGAAAATTGCGGAACAACATTCGAGCCCAACTGCTCACTCAAATGTTGCAATACATCCCTAATACAAACACCTTGACCTGATCCGCCATTTAAAATTGGCGCTATAGGAGAAGCATGATCGGCTGCTAATGCCAACAATTTTGCAGCATCCTTTACATGCAACCAGTCGCGCACTTCCCCCCCCGTGCCAAAGAACTCAGGATTCCCATTGGCCAACTTATTACATGCATCCCATAACAACTGCTTGCGCAAGCCTTCACCGTAAATGGAAAACAAACGAACAATTGCTATCGACAACTGGTATTGATGCGCATACAGCTGACACAAATTTTCAGCGATCTGCTTATACGTTCCATAAGGAGAAATCGGTTGCAACGGGGTATCTTCAGAAATAGGTAATTGCTTTACTTGACCATACACTGCGGCACTGGATGGGTAGACGAGCTTGGCATGAGGTGCACGCAAGCGCATGAACTCCAGAACTTGAGCCATCGTCTGAACGGTCTGGATAAAATCCTGGTAAGGTTCCTGAACGGAAACGCCAACCGAGGCACCACCCGCACAATGCACAATTACATCTGGCGTGTCTGCATATTGAAAGAGCGAATCTACTGTGACCTCACATGGATACCATGTATCAATACCGTACAGATGCCAATCACCCAATTCGCCACGCCCCATGCCCGTCACACGCATACCACGACGAGCAAACTCAGCAGAAACATGGCGGCCAATGAAACCGGCTGCGCCAGTAATCAACACATGATTGACCACTAATCAGACTTCCTTCCCACAAAAGTGTAAAGCCTACCAGGAGCATTATTTAGAGCCCCTTTCAGTCGCATTGCCACATCAGGAATAAACCAAGATGGGAGACCAAACCGATGTGCTAACTCTGATTTAACCAACTTCAAGGTGGTTGGATATAAATTGATGTCTGACGCTAACGGATTAAACACATGCTCTATCTGCATTCCTGCGCCCACAATAGCTTGAACGTATTCGTTAAGCAGATACGCATTTTCCCCTCCATATAAATGGTGCAAAGGATGTAGCTTAAGAAAGGTGGCCAAATCTTCTTTGCGACTGATTACATGCTCTCTTGTCGCAATCATTGTTCCACCTGGCTGTAGGACTCGATTAATTTCGGAACACAGTTTTTTCAAGTCACGAGCATGATGCAACACTTGCCTACAATGCACGACCTTAAAAGTCGCATCTGCAAAAGGCAATGACTCCCCCCACTCCTGAACCACTTCGATATCAAGTGATGCTTTTTGGGCTAGGCCACGTATCGCACCAGCACCCACCAGATTACTGTTATCCGGCTCCAAAGCAGTTACATCCCATCCATCCTTAGCAAGAGCAAAAGAAGCAATCCCTCGACCTGCGCCTATATCCAGCACAGCGCCCTTTTGAACTGGAAGAAATGCGCGAACTGCGATCCATTCACTACTGCCAGCATAACGTTCTGCCGCCTCAATCAATGGGTCGTCATAAAACGCGGCTTTAACCAATTCTTTCTGGTCTGGCTGGTCTCGCAACCATTGCACTGACTCTTCCCATGTCATTCGACTATCTCTCATTCTCTGGAATCATCCTAATTACTTTTGCAGGATTGCCTGCCACAATTGTCCAGCTAGGAACATCTTTAGTGACCACACTGCCAGTACCGATGACCGCCCCTTCACCAATAGTTACATTTTTTAATATGGTCACATTCGCTCCAATCCAAACCTTGTTCTGAATCTTGATTTCCCCTCGGAGTACGTGCTGCCAATTTTTCTTTCCATTCAACCAATCATGAACATCGCAAGATCTTTTGCTCCAGAAAATGGAATGTGAATCATGATCAACAACTGTGCATCCCCAAGAAATTAGTACGTCGTCACCAATTGTAATTTGGTTTGCAGCAATTACTTGACTGTCACCAATAAATGTTCGTTCCCCAATAGCAATTTCCGCGTCAGCATGTTCAGTCACCAAGGTTGCATAGATGCCTGTCTCTGACCCGATGGTCAACTTGCTACTAGGAAAGAGTGCAATTTTCCGGTATGAGTCTATCTTTGCTCGTTCTGATATTTTTACCTTCGGGCTGCCCAATACATTTCTTCGACTACGATACTGACGTAGCCATCTCAATAGTTGAAATATTTTTGCCATGGCCGCCTTTATTTCACCAGCCAATTTGACAAATCAAGCCCTGTCAGTTGCTGTGTTTTCTTAACGTCTTCGCCAAAATCCACCTGCAATCGATACCTCGTCTCTGGATTGAATTTACTATGCACGGTCTTTTTCAAATTCCACTTAAGCAACTGATTCACCAATCTCCAAGGAAGGATTTTGCTCAAATATCGGCGAATAAAGTACTGCCGCCTGATGCTATATGGCTCGACCCTCTCATTGTAGATTTTCAAGGCAGGGAGCTCCGCAGCATCAACGCCAACAAAAGAATAAACCCTACTGACCACCGCAGCTGAATTCTGCCGCAGATCATCAAACCTTATGAAAAGTATGTTTTCCCTTGGAAAAAGGTCTATGTAGCGCCGCACTTGTTGCGAATACAGGCCCGAACGAAAATACAGATAGTTATCTTTATAACCTTGAATCAGGTCAGCTTGTTTCCTCACGTTGCGCATGTACCGATCATCTTCCATACGCAACGCCTCCTCAAAGGTTTCTGCAAATTCATATCCATGCGCCACCAGCCAGTGATACTGTGAAAATGCACGATCAGCCGGATTGCGAAGGATGATGATGATTTTTGCATTGGGAAACTCGGAGTGAATCCAGCTTGCACTATGCTCGTCGGTCAGATAAGCATGGCAACAATCCCCCGTCGCGTTGTACGTACCGTCAGGAAATAACATTCCCCTGTACTCTTCAAGAGTGATAGGCATCCCGTAATCATTACAAAAGTAACAAGCCACGTCCTTATGCTTGACCATATTTATGGCGGGATGCTGTTCCAAATACTCATTAATGGAAGATGTTCCTGACTTGGAAGCTCCCACCACAAAGAATATGGTTGGCGAATCTTTATGCAAAACGCTTCTCTCCTCGGTTTACTCCAAATACATTTCTCAATACGAATGAATAGGGCAGTACAGAACAGACAAGATAGGAAATTATCGAGCCCCAAACCGCCCCCTCCGCCCCCATCTCTCGGATCAGACTTATAGTTAGCAATATATTCAATGTTGCCGCAGAAATAGCAACCATAAGCTGTATTCTCAACATCTGCAGGCTATTGAGCAACACCGCCAATGCACTTCCCGTAGTCAACAACACCATCCATATTCCACAGCCCAGCAGCAAGCTATCCGATGGAACAGCATTCCGCCCGACCCACAGTTCGATGATTCTCGCTCCGAATAAAACAAGCAGAATCGCCACTGGAACACTGATAGACAACGTCCATTTCAATGATCTAATAAAAACCCTCCTTGTCCACTGCATGTCCCCACTGGCAATCGCTTCGCGATACGCCGGCCACAGAGGAGTTAAGACCAGTCCAAATATCATTGATACGGAAACAAATAGTTTCATACAAACCGCATAGTTCGTTACCTCAGAAGCACCAAGCATGTTGGCAATAATCACATTATCGGCCTGCCCTTGAATAGTTGACGTTATCTGCAAGACAAGGAATAGCCCTCCGACCCCAAACATGTTTTTCGCAATTTTTCTGTCTGCAAGACCCCACAGAGGAAACAGAGCTTTCCTGTAAAAAACAAAGTAATGCACCGAACTCATCAGATAGGCCAACGCCACTCCCAGCAAGAACCCTACAACAACCCCTACAAGCCCAGCGTCCTCCTGTATCGCAACATACACAAATATGAGCGAGAGTAATGCACCGATACCACTCCAAATATTGTCGAGATTTCCTTCCTGCATCCCTCTTTGCACCTTCCCGACCAAGGTTAACACCATGTTTGAAAAGAAGAATAGCCCAACAACCAAGACAACAATGTCGACATCTGATCGGGAAGTCGCAGCACTTGCTCCCAGCAGTCGCCCCCAATCAACAAAAGAAAAAACGCTCAAGAACAACATTGAACCGACTAATGTCAAGACCATCAAGCTAAAAAACGCAGTTGAAACAATTTTGGGGAGGTCTCTTCTATTTGCGCCACAGGCGTGTGCAACCATGTTGATCACAGCATTGCCTGCACCTCCATCCATAAAGGCCAGCATCGCCAGCAGTGATGAAACCGTCACCCATAACCCATACTGCTCTTTACCCAAGTAATGCACTGCCAGAGGCACCATCATTAGGGAAACGCCTATGGTGATAGTTCGTGTAAATAGCCCCGTCCAAACAGCCTTGAAAATTTTACTGCGGCGCTCATTTGACCGCTGGCTGATTGCCCCATCAGACCGCCCCATATCCACTGTATTCGACCTTTACTTATAGATTAACCGCAGATAAATCATCAAACAAATTTACTCTTTTCGCTATTTGTTCAACGCATGCTTCCGGTTCCCTGCCGAGGGGGCTCACCCGAACTTGTGGTGCAACTGGCGCCTCATAAAGAGTCTCAACACCAGTAGAATCAGCAATGTGACCTTTGCGCGCATTGGCATAGCCGCCCACAAAACAGCGCAGCGGCGCGCGCATCGCCAGAGCGACTAGCAACAGCTTTGAGAGCTCCGCCTTCCGCCTATTTTTACGGATTGGCTACTCCACCGTCAGTCCGCTCAGCATGAATGGACACACCACTCGCGGCGTAGCAACACAAATCCAGCACAAGCGCATAGACCGCCATAATCGCCTCGCCCGCAAGTCTTGCCAGCCCCAGAAAATCGGAAAGTGGGTGCCCCCAACTCGACAGACTGGCACTCATCGCGCCGCTCCTCCACATGTCATATAGCTGAGGGCGACGTAGATCTTGCTGTCGGGTTGCATCATGGCGATCTATTCGTGGCGATTGAAGGTGGCGTAGCCGTGCTTTTTGACCAACTCGTCGCGCTCGGCGGACTTGAGGTCTTCTCGCACCATTTCGCTGACCAGTTCTTTGAAGCCGACCTTGGGTGTCCAGCCTAGCTTTTGTTTGG
>JACRAT010000027.1 GCA_016234685.1 Nitrosomonadales bacterium | reverse complement strand
GAAATGGTGATGCCTGGCGACAACGTCTCGATCACCGTCAGCCTGATCGCCCCGATCGCGATGGAAGAGGGCCTGCGCTTCGCTATCCGTGAAGGCGGTCGTACCGTCGGCGCGGGTGTGGTGGCTAAGGTTATCGAGTAATAAATCGTTGTGATACGGGCGCGGCAGTGGTACACTCCGCGCCCTTCGTTCTTTAACCGGCGGTCTTCCGCCAGAAGCAAGAGAGAATTATGGCAAGTCAGAAAATTCGCATTCGCCTGAAGGCGTTTGACTATCGTTTGATTGACCAATCTGCGTTGCAGATTGTGGACACCGCAAAGCGCACTGGTGCTGTGGTCAAGGGCCCAGTTCCGTTGCCTACCAAGATTGAGCGTTTCGATGTATTGCGTTCCCCTCATGTCAATAAAACATCCCGTGATCAGTTTGAGATTCGCACTCACCTGCGTTTGATGGATATCGTTGATCCAACAGACAAGACGGTTGATGCGCTAATGAAGCTTGATTTGCCTGCTGGCGTGGATGTTGAAATCAAGTTGCAGTAAGCGTTGTAAAAATTGCAGTTAAATCGGTCGACCAATTGAAGTTGGCCCCTTAAATAAAAGGAAAGAAAATGAGTCTAGGACTTGTCGGTCGCAAGATTGGCATGACCCGCATTTTTACCGACGATGGTTCATCGTTGCCGGTGACTGTGCTGGACGTGTCTGACAATCGCGTTACTCAGATCAAATCTCCCGCTACGGATGGCTATTCGGCCATTCAGGTTGCGTTCGGTGAGCGTCGTGCAAGCCGAGTGAGCAAGGCTGCGGCGGGTCACTTTGCTAAGGCGGGTGTTGAGTCTGGTAGCGTTCTTAAAGAATTTACCGTTGCACCTGAGGTGTTGGCGAATTTTCAGCCGGGTTCCAAGGTGGGTGTTGATCTGTTCCAGGTCGGCCAAAAGGTGGATGTGACGGGTGTGACCATCGGTAAGGGTTATGCTGGCGTCATTAAGCGTCACCATTTCAGCTCTAACCGTGCCACGCACGGTAACTCCAAGTCGCACAATGTTCCCGGCTCTATCGGGATGGCGCAGGATCCGGGTCGCGTTTTTCCGGGTAAGCGCATGACAGGTCACTTGGGTGATGTGCAGCGCACTGTGCAAAATCTTGAAATCGTCCGTATTGATGCTGATCGTCAGCTGCTGTTGGTCTTGGGTGCTGTGCCCGGAGCCAAGGGTGGTGATGTGGTCGTGCATCCGGCAGTGAAGGCAGGTGCATAATGGAACTCAAGGTTATTAACGATAATGGTCAGGCTGCTGCGAGTGTGACCGCTTCCGACGATTTGTTCGGTCGCGAATACAACGAAGCGCTGGTTCATCAGTTGGTGACGGCCTATCAGGCGAACGCTCGTGCTGCTAATAGCAAGCAAAAGGGACGTAGCGAAATCGCCAAGTCTACTCGGAAGCCATTTGCGCAAAAGGGTACGGGTCGTGCTCGTGCGGGTATGGCTTCCAGTCCGTTGTGGCGTGGTGGTGGCAAGATTTTCCCGAATACTGGTGAAGAGAACTACACGCACAAGGTCAATCGCAAGATGTATCGCGCTGGCTTGGCTTCCATCTACTCGCAATTGGTGCGCGATGGTCGTCTGAGTGTGGTGGAGAATCTTGTGCTGGATGCCCCTAAGACCAAGCTGCTGGCGCAAAAGATTAAGGCGCTCGGATTGGATCGCGTGCTGATTATCACGGACAGTTTGGACGAAAATCTGTATCTGTCGTCCCGTAATCTGCCGAATGTGCTGGTGGTTGAGGCGCATCAGGCGGATCCGGTCAGTCTGGTGCGTTTCCCTAATGTTCTGGTGACTCGCAATGCAGTGGCCAAAATTGAGGAGTTGCTGGCATGAGCGTACAGAACGTAAATCAAGAGCGCCTGTTGAAGGTGCTGCTCGCCCCTCAGATTTCTGAGAAGGCGACATTCGTTGCTGAAAAGAACGAGCAAGTGATCTTCCGTGTCGCATCTGATGCGACCAAGCCGGAGATCAAGGCTGCGGTTGAGTTGTTGTTCAAGGTCAGCGTAAAGAGCGTGCAGGTGAGCAACGTGAAGGGCAAGCAAAAGCGCTTTGGTCGTTTCGTTGGTCGTCGCAGCGACTGGAAAAAGGCTTATGTGAGCTTGGTTCCTGGTCAGGAAATCAACTTTGCTGCTGGTGAACAAGGGTAAATATCATGGCACTGATTAAGCAAAAACCAACATCTCCCGGTCAGCGCGCCGTTGTGCGCGTGGTCAATCCTGATTTGCACAAGGGTCGTCCAGTTGCTGCGCTGGTTGAGAAGAAGACCAAGACTGCTGGTCGTAACCACAATGGTCACATCACTACCCGTCACATGGGTGGTGGGCACAAGCAGCACTATCGTCTGGTCGATTTTCGTCGCAATAAGGATGGCATTCCAGCTGTCGTTGAGCGCTTGGAATACGATCCGAACCGCACTGCGCACTTGGCATTGCTGTGCTACGCGGATGGTGAGCGCGCATATATCATCGCTCCTAAGGGTGTTGCGGTCGGCGCTCAGCTGCTCAGCGGCTCTGAGGCTCCGATCAAGGCTGGTAACGCTTTGCCTTTGCGCAATATTCCAGTCGGTTCGACCATTCACTGCATCGAAATGATGCCAGGCAAGGGCGCGCAATTGGCTCGCTCTGCTGGCGCATCCGTGCAGTTGCTGGCTCGCGAAGGTGCGTATGCTCAGTTGCGTTTGCGCTCCGGCGAAATTCGCAAGGTGCACGTTGATTGTCGCGCAACCATCGGCGAAGTGGGTAATGGCGAGCATTCGCTGCGCTCTCTTGGTAAGGCTGGTGCAACTCGCTGGCGTGGCATTCGCCCGACCGTTCGCGGTGTGGCGATGAACCCGGTGGATCACCCGCACGGTGGTGGTGAAGGTAAGACTGCTGCTGGTCGTAATCCAGTCAGTCCGTGGGGTGTTCCTGCCAAGGGCTTCCGTACTCGTCGCAACAAGCGCACTAGCAATATGATCGTGCGCCGTCGCTTTCAAAACTAAGGGGTAAATAAACATGGCACGTTCCATTAAAAAGGGCCCGTTTGTTGACGCTCACCTGTTGAAGAAAGTTGAAACGGTGCGCGCAACCAATGACAAGCGTCCACTCAAGACATGGTCGCGTCGTTCGACCGTGTTGCCGGGCTTCGTTGGCTTGACCATCGCGGTGCACAACGGCAAGCAGCATATTCCGGTGTATATCTCCGAAAATATGGTCGGTCACAAGCTCGGCGAGTTTTCGCTGACCCGTACGTTCAAGGGTCATGCTGCCGACAAGAAGGCAAAGAAATAAGGGGACATGATGAGCACAACTGCTGTAGTTAAGAGTGTTCGCCTGTCGGCACAGAAGGGTCGCTTGGTCGCGGACCAGATTCGTGGCCTGCCGGTAGACAAAGCGCTGAATATCCTGACCTTTAGCCCAAAGAAGGGCGCTGTCATCATCAAGAAGGCGCTCGAATCTGCAATCGCTAATGCTGAGCATAATGACGGTGCTGATATCGATGAGTTGAAGGTGACGACTGTTTATGTGGATAAGGCTGCTTCGTTGAAGCGCATGATGCCTCGCGCCAAAGGGCGCGGCAATCGCATCGAGAAGCAAACCTGCCACATCACCATTACCGTCGGGAGCTGAGTAGATTATGGGACAGAAAATTCATCCAACCGGTTTCCGGTTGAGCGTGCGGAAGAATTGGACTTCCAAGTGGTATGCCAGTAGCAAGAATTTTGCTGAACAGCTCCATAAGGACATCGAGGTTCGTGACTTCCTGAAGAAGAAGCTGGCTAATGCCGGCATCTCCAAGGTCGTGATCGAGCGTCCTGCCAAGAATGCCAAGGTGACGATCTATACTGCTCGTCCGGGTGTGGTGATCGGCAAGAAGGGTGAGGACATTGGTTATCTGCGTGCTGAGTTGAAAAAGCGCATGGGTCTGCCGGATGTCGCTCTGAACATCGAAGAAGTGCGTAAGCCTGAAATCGATGCTCAATTGATCGCTGATAGCATCACTTCTCAGCTTGAGAAACGTATCATGTTCCGTCGTGCGATGAAGCGTGCGATGCAGAATGCGATGCGCTTGGGCGCGCAAGGTATCAAGATCATGAGCTCTGGCCGTTTGAATGGTATCGAGATTGCGCGTACTGAGTGGTATCGCGAAGGCCGTGTGCCGTTGCATACCCTGCGTGCTGATATTGATTACGGCACCTCTGAAGCCAAGACTACCTACGGGATCATTGGGGTTAAGGTTTGGGTGTTCAAGGGCGAACATACTGGTCTTGAAGAAGCGGCTGCACCGGCAGCTGAACCGGAAAAGAAAGTAAGAAAGTCGGGAGCTAAACATGCTACAGCCAGCTAGAAGGAAGTATCGCAAGGAGCAAAAGGGCCGTAATACCGGCTTGGCTACTCGCGGCAACAAGGTTAGTTTCGGTGAGTTCGGCCTAAAGGCTGTGGCCCGTGGTCGTTTGACTGCACGTCAGATCGAAGCGGCGCGTCGTGCAATGACTCGTCACATCAAGCGTGGTGGGCGTATCTGGATCCGTGTGTTCCCCGATAAGCCGATTTCGCAGAAGCCTGCCGAAGTTCGTATGGGTAACGGTAAGGGTAATCCAGAGTACTACGTGGCTGAGATTCAGCCAGGTAAAATGCTCTACGAGATGGACGGTGTGGATGAGGTATTGGCGCGTGAGGCGTTCCGTTTGGCTTCGGCCAAGCTGCCTATCGCTACTACGTTCGTTGTCAGACAGGTAGGGGCATAAAGATGAAGGCAAGTGATTTGAGGGCAAAGTCTGTTCAGGAATTGCAGCAAGAAGTGCTGTCCCTGACCAAGGCTCAGTTCGGTCTGCGGATGCAGGCCGCAACTCAGCAGCTGACTAACAACAGCCAGTTGCGTAATGCGCGTCGCGACATCGCCCGCGTGAAGACCATTTTGACTGAAAAAGGTGCACAGTGATGGCCGAGACTAATCTGAAGCGTACGCTGACAGGGACTGTTGTCAGCGACAAGATGGACAAAACCGTCACGGTGCTGGTCGAGCGCAAGGTCAAGCACCCGCTGCTGGGCAAGATTCTCCGTGTATCCAAGAAGTACCACGCACATGATGAGAACAATGAGTTTCGTCAGGGCGATCTGGTGACTATCGAAGAGTGTCGTCCTCTGGCCAAAACCAAGGCATGGCGTGTCGCAAAGCTGGTTGAAAAAGCGCAAGCAGCATAATTTGTATTTTCTACTTGTGCTTTCGCGCAAGTTTGAATAGAATGCGCGGCTTCGTTTCGCCGCTAGTTGCGGCGACCTGACCCGAACGGGTTCCAAAACTAGTCGCTGCTTAGCGTGCAAAGTTGGAGATATTGAAATGATACAAATGCAGTCTGTTTTGAATGTTGCCGACAATACCGGCGCTCGTTCCGTCATGTGCATCAAGGTGCTGGGCGGTTCCAAGCGTCGTTATGCGTCGATTGGCGATGTCATCAAGGTGAGCATCAAGGATGCGGCTCCTCGTGGGCGCGTCAAGAAGGGTGATGTTTACAATGCCGTTGTCGTGCGTACTGCCAAGGGTGTGCGCCGTTCTGATGGTTCGCTCGTCAAGTTTGATGGCAATGCGGCTGTGTTGCTGAATAACAAGCTGGAGCCGCTTGGTACTCGTATCTTTGGGCCGGTTACGCGTGAATTGCGTACTGAGCGTTTTATGAAGATCGTGTCTCTGGCACCGGAAGTTCTGTAACCGTTGCAATTGCAAGGAAAGATCATGCGCAAGATTAAAAAGAACGACGATGTGATCGTCATCACCGGGAAGGACAAGGGCAATCGCGGCAATGTGTTGCGCGTGCTTGATGATCATTTGCTGGTTGCTGGCATCAATAAGGTCAAGAAGCATCAGAAGCCCAATCCTGTGAAGGGGGTTGCTGGTGGTATCGTAGAGATGGAAAAGCCGATTCACATTTCCAATGTGGCAATTTTTAACGCCGCATCGAAAAAGGCTGACCGTGTTGGCATCAAGACGCTGGAAGATGGACGCAAGGTTCGTGTGTTCAAGTCTAGCGGCGAATTGATTGACGCTTAAGGGGTAATGCAGCATGGCTCGTTTGTATGATTATTACAAAGACACAGTGGCTCCTGACTTGATTAAGAAGTTTGGCTACAAGTCTGTAATGGAGGTGCCGCGCATCGAGAAGATCACTCTGAATATGGGTGTTGGTGAGGCGGTTGCGGATAAGAAGGTTATGGAGCACGCGGTTGGTGATATGCAAAAGATCGCAGGTCAGAAGCCCGTTGTGACTAAGTCCAAGAAATCTATCGCGGGCTTCAAGATTCGCGAAGGTTATCCGGTCGGTTGTAAGGTTACGCTGCGCAAGGATCGTATGTTCGAGTTCTTGGATCGTCTGGTGACGGTTGCGATTCCTCGTATTCGTGACTTCCGCGGTATCTCGGGTAAGTCTTTTGATGGTCGTGGTAATTACAACATGGGCGTTAAAGAGCAGATCATTTTCCCGGAAATCGAGTACGACAAGATTGATGCGTTGCGTGGTATGAACATTACCATTACGACAACTGCAAAGACCGATGAAGAAGCGCGTGCCTTGTTGGCGGCGTTTAAATTTCCTTTCAAGAACTGAGGAACATAATGGCCAAGATTGCTTTGATCAACCGCGACCTTAAGCGCCGCGAAACAGTCAAGAAATATGCCGCAAAGCGTGCTGACTTGTTGGCGACTATCGCTAACGTCAAGCTGAGTGAAGAGGAGCGCGATGCTGCGCGTCAGAAGCTTCAGGCTTTGCCGCGTGATGCAAGCCCGGTGCGTTTGCGTAATCGTTGTGCGCTGACTGGTCGTCCACGTGGCGTATTCAGCAAGTTCGGTCTGGGTCGCATCAAGTTGCGTGAATACGCGATGCGTGGCGAAATCCCCGGTGTCGTCAAGGCAAGCTGGTAGGAGTTAAGTTATGAGTATGAGTGATCCAATCTCCGATATGCTGACGCGCATTCGCAATGCGCAGATGGCGGAAAAGGCATCTGTTTCGATGCCGGCCTCCAAGCTGAAGGCAGCTATCGCGCAGGTGTTGAAAGACGAAGGTTATGTTGATGGTTTCAACGTGGTCGCAGGTGAGAGCAACAAGTCCGCGCTGGAGATCTCCCTGAAGTATTACGCTGGACGTCCTGTAATCGAGAAGATCCAGCGCGTTAGTCGCCCTGGGTTGCGTATCTACAAGGGTAGCTCCGATATTCCTAAGGTCATGAACGGCTTGGGTATCGCGATTGTTTCCACCTCCAAGGGGGTGATGACAGATCGCAAGGCGCGCGCCAATGGAATCGGCGGCGAAGTGCTGTGCATCGTTGCGTAATGGAGTGAAGCATGTCTAGAGTTGCTAAAAATCCTGTCGTGGTGCCAGCAGGTGTGGAAGTGGTTCTGGCTCCTAATCAGGTAACGGTTAAGGGTGCGCTGGGTGTTTTGAATCAGGCTCTGAATGGTGATGTTTCTGTGGTGCGCGAAGGCGATGCCTTGCTGTGTAAGGCAACCAAGGAAACCAAGCAAGCCAATGCGATGTCCGGTACTGTTCGCGCCTTGTTGGCGAACATGGTGCTTGGCGTAACCAAGGGCTTTGAGCGCAAGCTGACTTTGGTCGGCGTGGGTTATCGTGCTCAGGCTGCGGGCGATACATTGAACCTGACGCTCGGTTTTTCCCATCCGGTGTCGTACAAGATGCCAGCTGGGGTGAAAGTAGCTACGCCGACTCAGACTGAGGTCGTATTGACTGGTTCTGATAAGCAGCAGGTCGGGCAGGTTGCCGCTGAGATTCGTGCATTCCGTGAGCCGGAGCCCTACAAGGGCAAGGGTGTGCGGTATTCCGATGAAGTGGTGATCCTGAAAGAAACCAAGAAGAAATAATTGAGGCGGACATGTCGAATAAGATCGAAGCGCGTCAGCGCAGAGCACGCAAAACCCGTGCACGGATTGCTGAACAAAAGGTAGTACGTCTGGCCATTCATCGCACCAATTTGCATATTTATGCGCAAGTGATCTCTGCTTGCGGCGGCCAGATTCTGGCGAGTGCCTCCTCTCTTGAGGCGGATGTGCGTAAAGAGCTGGGGAATGGTGGCAATGCCGCAGCAGCGGCGTTTGTTGGCAAGCGTATTGCGGAGAAGGCCAAGAGTGCCGGTATCTCGCAGGTTGCGTTTGACCGTTCCGGTTATCGGTACCATGGTCGTGTTAAGGCGCTGGCAGATGCTGCGCGCGAACATGGCTTGCAGTTCTAACTTGGGGTGAATGATGGCTAAAGCACAAGGAAAGAGTCAGCAACAGGAAGAGCGTGGCGACGGTCTCATCGAAAAGATGATTCACGTGAACCGCGTGACCAAGGTTGTAAAGGGTGGTCGTATCATGGGTTTTGCAGCACTGACCGTGGTTGGTGATGGCGATGGTCGTGTCGGCATGGGCAAGGGCAAATCCAAGGAAGTGCCAGTGGCTGTGCAGAAGGCGATGGAGGAGTCCCGCCGCAAGTTGGTTAAGGTCAATCTGAAGAACGGTACGTTGCACCACGCAGTGATCGGTCGCCATGGTGCTGCCAAGGTGTTCATGCAGCCAGCATCTGAGGGTACCGGCATTATCGCTGGTGGCGCGATGCGTGCGGTGTTTGAGGCGGTCGGCGTGCATAACGTGTTGGCAAAGTGTATCGGATCGAGCAATCCTTACAACGTGGTTCGCGCTACGCTGAATGGCTTGGCGCAGCTTAACTCGCCTTCCGAAATCGCTGCGAAGCGTGGCAAGAGCATAGAAGAAATTCAGGGGTAATCATGGCTGAAACCAAGAAACTCAAAGTCACGCAGATTAAAAGCGTGATCGGCACTAAGAAGTCGCACCGTGACTGTGTGCGTGGCTTGGGGCTGCGTCGTATGCACCACACCGTTGAAGTGGAAGATACTCCGGCTGTGCGTGGCATGATTAACAAAGTGTATTACCTGGTTAAGTGCGAGGCCTAAATGCAACTGAATCAAATTAAGCCTGCTGAGGGCGCTACACATTACAAGCGCCGTGTCGGTCGCGGTATCGGTTCCGGTTTGGGTAAGACGGCTGGTCGTGGTCACAAGGGTCAGAAGTCTCGCTCGGGTGGTTTCCATAAGGTCGGCTTTGAGGGTGGTCAGATGCCGTTGCAACGTCGTTTGCCTAAGCGTGGCTTTGTGTCTCTGACGCGTAACGACGTGGTGCAAGTGCGTTTGTCCGATCTGCAAAAGCTGCCGGTGGACACCATTGATCTGTTGTCGTTGAAGCAGGCTGGTGTCGTTTCTGGAACTGCAAAAAACGCCAAGGTTGTGTTGTCTGGTGAGTTGACTCGTGCCGTCAAGGTGCAAGGTCTGCTGGCAACCAAGGGTGCACGTGCAGCGATTGAAGCTGCTGGCGGCAGCGTCGCGGAATAAGACAATTCGTGAGCACAGCTGTCAAGAGTACCAATAAGTACGGCGATCTCAGTCAGCGACTGTGGTTCCTGCTTGGGGCGCTGGTGGTGTACCGTATTGGTGCACACATCCCAGTTCCTGGCATCGATCCTGTGGTGTTGGCTGAGTTGTTCAAGTCGCAAAAGGGCGGCATCTTAGGCATGTTCAACATGTTCTCGGGTGGCGCGCTTGAGCGCTTTACCATCTTCGCGCTGGGGATCATGCCGTACATTTCGGCTTCGATTATCATGCAGCTCGCGGCGATTGCTGTGCCGAAGCTGGAACAGTTGAAAAAAGAGGGCGAGGCTGGTCGTCGTAAGATTACTCAGTACACTCGTTACGGCACGTTGGTTCTTGCGATTTTTCAAGCGTTCGGGATTTCGGTTGCCTTGCAGTCTCAGCCGGGGTTGGTGATTAACCCCGGCCCGATGTTCCAGATGACCACTTTGGTGACGCTGGTCACCGGGACGATGTTCCTGATGTGGCTGGGTGAGCAGATTACGGAGCGAGGCTTGGGTAACGGCATCTCGCTGATCATCTTCGCAGGTATCGCGGCGGGCTTGCCAACGGCGATCGGTAGTACTCTGGAATTGGCGCGTACTGGCGCATTTTCGATTCCGCTGGTTCTACTGTTGTTGGTCGGCTCGATTGCGGTGACCGCCTTGGTGGTGTTCGTGGAACGTGGACAGCGCAAGATTCTGGTGAATTATGCGAAGCGCCAAGTTGGTAACAAGATCTACGGTGGGCAAGCCTCGCACTTGCCGTTGAAGTTGAATATGGCCGGTGTGATTCCTCCAATCTTCGCTTCAAGCATCATCCTGTTCCCGGCTACGCTGGCAGGCTGGTTCGGTAGTGCTGAAGGTATGGTGTGGTTGAAGGATGTCAGCGAGAAACTGTCGCCCGGTCAGCCCATTTATGTTCTGTTCTACGCAGCGGCGATTGTGTTCTTTTGCTTCTTCTATACGGCGTTGGTATTCAGCCCGAAGGAAACAGCAGAAAACCTCAAGAAGAGCGGTGCGTTCTTGCCGGGGATTCGTCCGGGTGAACAGACTGCAAAGTACATTGAGAAGATCATGCTGCGCCTGACCTTGGTCGGAGCGGTGTACATCACCTTGGTGTGTCTGCTACCTGAGTTTCTGGTCGTGAAGTGGAATGTCCCGTTCTACTTCGGTGGTACCTCGTTGCTGATTCTGGTTGTGGTGACGATGGATTTTATGGCTCAGGTGCAGTCTTACTTGATGACACATCAATATGAAAGCCTGTTGAAGAAAGCCAACTTCAAGGGTGGGTTGACTCGATAATGGCTAAAGAAGATGTGATTCAGATGCAAGGGGAGGTAGAGGAGGCGTTGCCCAATGCTACCTTCCGTGTGAAATTGGAAAATGGCCATGTTGTTCTGGGGCACATTTCCGGCAAGATGCGTATGCACTATATTCGTATTCTTGCGGGCGATAAGGTGATGGTGGAGTTGACGCCATACGATTTGAGCAAAGCGCGTATCGTTTTCCGCGCGAAGTAAGCTGATTTGGTTTTAAGGAGAGCATTATGAGAGTGCAAGCGTCTGTAAAAAAGATTTGCCGTAATTGCAAAGTTATTCGGCGCAACCGGGTCGTGCGTGTGATCTGTACTGATCCGCGCCACAAGCAACGCCAAGGTTGATTGTTCGCAATCAATCATGGATGGTCAATTTTCGATTTTTCAAGTGATAGGGTAGCTGCATGGCACGTATTGCAGGGGTAAACATTCCGAATCATCAACATACCGTGATCGCGCTGACTGCGATCTATGGCATCGGACATACGCGCGCACAAGGGATTTGTGCCGCAGCGGGCATCGTTGAGTCCACCAAGATCAAGGATCTGACCGACGCAGAGATGGAGAAGCTGCGTGAGGAAGTGGGTAAGTTCACCGTAGAAGGCGACTTGCGTCGTGAAGTGACCATGAACATCAAGCGTCTGATGGACTTGGGTTGCTATCGTGGCTTGCGCCATCGTCGCGGCTTGCCGTGCCGTGGTCAGCGCACTCGCACCAACGCACGTACTCGCAAGGGACCGCGCAAGTCTATCGCTGGCGCGAAAAAGTAATTTAGAGAGGGTTTGAGACATGGCTAAGACCAGCACGCGAGTGCGCAAGAAAGTCAAAAAGAACGTATCCGAGGGCATCGCTCACGTACACGCTTCCTTTAACAACACCATTGTGACGATTACTGACCGTCAGGGTAATGCTCTGTCCTGGTCGACCAGCGGTGGCAATGGCTTTAAGGGTTCCCGTAAGAGCACTCCGTTCGCTGCGCAGATCGCAGCTGAGCAGGCGGGCAAACTTGCGCAAGAATTCGGCGTGAAGAACCTTGAAGTTCGCATCAAGGGACCTGGTCCTGGTCGTGAATCGGCTGTGCGTGCTTTGAATGCGGTGGGTTTTAAAATCACCAGCATCTCAGATATCACGCCGGTGCCGCATAACGGCTGCCGTCCACCTAAAAAGCGCCGTATCTAATTTTTTGGAGTATAGATCTTGGCTAGAAATCTTGATGCAAAGTGCCGTCAGTGCCGCCGCGAAGGCGAAAAGCTGTTCCTGAAGGGCGAAAAGTGCTTTACCGACAAGTGCTCGATTGAGCGTCGTGCTTATCCTCCCGGTCAGCATGGTCAAAAGAAGAATCAGCGCGTATCCGACTATGCGGGTCAGTTGCGTGAAAAGCAAAAGGTTCGCCGTATCTATGGCGTACTGGAGCATCAGTTCCGTCTGACTTATGCAGCGGCTGAAAGCGATCGTGGCATTACCGGCGAGAGCCTGTTGCAACGTCTGGAATCGCGTCTGGACAACGTGACCTATCGTATGGGTTTCGGTGTCTCGCGTTCGGAAGCGCGTCAGGTCGTTCGTCACAATTCCATTCTGGTGAATGGCAAGCGTGTGAACATCCCATCCTTCCAAGTGCGTCCTGGTGACGTCGTAGAAGTGGCTGATCGTGCCAAGAGTCAACTGCGTATCAAGGCAGCTATCGCGGCGGCTGAGCAGCGCGGCTTCCCGGAATGGATCGAAGTGGATGTCAAGGCATTCAAGGGTGTTTATAAGACTAAGCCACAACGTTCCGAATTGCCTGCAACGATTAACGAGCACCTCGTCGTCGAGTTGTATTCCAAGTAATCCACGCGGAGTTGGATATGCCAAATAATGATTTTCTGAAGCCACGCATCATTGATGTGCAAAAGGTTTCCGACACGCAAGCTAAGGTCGTGATGGAGCCGTTTGAGCGTGGTTATGGACACACGCTGGGTAACGCCCTGCGTCGCATCCTGCTGTCTTCCATGCCCGGTTCTGCGCCGACTGAAGTGAAGATCGACGGCGTGTTGCACGAATACTCCACCATTGACGGAGTGCAGGAAGATGTCGTCGATATCATCCTGAACCTGAAGGGTGTCGTCCTAAAGCAACATGCAGGCCGCGAAGTGGTGCTGTTGTTGAAGAAGGAAGGCGAAGGCGTGGTAACGGCTGGCGACATTCAAGTCGACGCGGATACCGAAGTGCTGAACCCTTCTCACGTCATTGCTCATCTGACTGCGGGTGGCAAGCTGGATATGGAGATCATGGTCGAGCAAGGTCGCGGTTATGTTTCAGCTATCTCTCGTCAGATCCCCGGCGAGACTCGCTCTGTCGGTCATATCGTGCTGGATGCATCGTTCAGCCCGGTTCGCCGCGTTAGCTACTCGGTTGAGAGCGCCCGCGTCGAGCAGCGTACTGACTTGGACAAGCTGGTGCTGGACATCGAAACCAACGGTGCGATCGACCCGGAAGAGTCGATTCGTTACGCAGCACGCATTCTGGTAGAACAGTTTGCCGTGTTCGCGGCACTGGAAGGCACACCGGCTCCGGTCGAGAAGCCCAAGGCGCCGAAGGTCGATCCTATCCTGTTGCGTCCGGTCGATGATCTGGAGTTGACTCCGCGTTCTTCTAACTGTCTGAAGGCGCAGAGCATCCATTACATCGGCGACCTGATTCAGTACACCGAAACCGACTTGTTGCGCACGCCGAATCTGGGTCGCAAGTCGTTGAATGAAATCAAGCAAGTACTGGCTGAACATGGCCTGTCGCTGGGCATGAAGTTGGAAAACTGGCCCGTTGCTGCTGTCGAGAAGTAAGAGAGGATAATCATGCGTCACCGTTCAGGACTTAGAAAACTTAATCGCACCAGCAGCCATCGTTTGGCAATGTTGCGCAACATGAGCGTTTCGTTGCTGCGTCACGAAGCGATCAAGACCACTTTGCCCAAGGCCAAGGAACTGCGCCGTGTGGTTGAGCCCCTTATCACGCTGGGCAAGACTCCTAGCTTGGCTAATCGCCGCCTGGCTTTCGCCCGTCTGCGCGATCGCGAAGTCGTGGTCAAGCTGTTCGATGAGATCGGCCCACGCTACGCAGCGCGTAACGGCGGCTACACTCGCACGCTGAAGTTCGGCTTCCGTCAGGGCGACAATGCCCCGATGGCGCTGATCGAGTTGGTAGATCGCCCAGAGATCACCGATGCGGTTGAAGTGGCTGACGAGTAATTCGTTGCGCCGAACCAAAGAAAAAGCCGGATGATTCCGGCTTTTTCTTTTTGTACTTCGATTTGGAGGCGGGAGGATAAGTGCGGTCGGTTTTGCAATTCTGGTTATAATCGACTCAACCATGAAAATACCCTCCACTTCCCACGCTGATATTCGTGTCGACCTGTTGCTGCAAGGTCGGTTGCCTAACCCGTTCGGCTATCTTGGATTGCAAGAGGAGTCGGATGGTTTTGTGCTGCGGGTGTTTCATCCCTACGCGGCTGAACTTCATCTTGAGTTCGAGTCGGGGGGCATGGCCTTCAAGCGGATTCACCCTGACGGATTGTTCGAGTGGCGCGGGAGTATTCCTCCGCCTCGTCCTTATCGTTTGCGGGTGAACGAGGATGGGCGCGAGCGTCTCATGTGCGACCCTTACGCGTTTCTGCCGCAGATTTCCGGTTTCGATCTACACCTGTTCAATGAGGGACGCCTGTATCAGGGCTATCAGATGCTCGGCTCCCACGCCGAGGAGCGCGACGGCGTGGCGGGGATGAGCTTCGCGGTATGGGCGCCGAACGCCGAGCGCATCAGCGTGGTGGGCGAGTTCAACCGCTGGGATGGACGCGTGCATCCGATGGCGGCGCACGGTGTCAGTGGCGTGTGGGAGCTGTTTATCCCCGGCCTGACGTCAGGGGCGTTGTACCGCTACGAGATACGCAATCACGCAGGCAATCTGCTGGTGAAGACCGACCCTTACGCGCAGTCCTTTGAGCTACGTCCCGGTACTGCCGCTCGCGCGGGAGTCAGCATCACCCATGATTGGCAGGACGCTGCTTGGCTGGCGCAACGTGCTCAGTGGGATTGGCAGCATGAGCCGATGAATGTTTACGAGATCCACCCCGGTTCGTGGAAACGCCACCCGGACGGGCGCGTCTATACCTACCGTGAGCTGGCGGAACATCTGGTGCCTTACCTCAAGGACATGGGCTACACACACGCCGAGTTACTGCCGGTGTCCGAGCATCCGCTGGACGAGAGTTGGGGTTATCAATGCACTGGCTATTTTGCTGCCACCAGCCGCTTCGGTACGCCGGACGATCTGGCCTTCTTTGTGGATAGCTGCCATCAGGCTGGCATCGGCGTGCTGCTGGACTGGGTTCCCGCGCACTTCCCGCAGGATAGCTTCGCACTGGCGCGTTTCGATGGCACCGCGCTGTACGAACACGAAGACCCGCGCTTGGGCTTCCATCAGGACTGGGGCACCCACATTTTCAATTTTGGCCGTAACGAGGTGAAGAGCTTCTTGCTTTCCAGTGCGCACTACTGGCTGGATCAACTCCACTTCGACGGCCTGCGCGTGGACGCAGTGGCGTCCATGCTCTACCTTGATTACTCGCGCAAACAGGGCGAGTGGATACCGAATAAATACGGCGGACGCGAGAATCTGGAAGCGGTGGATTTCTTGCGCGAGTTGAACGTGATGGTGCATGAGCGCTGCCCCGGTGCAGTGACTATCGCCGAGGAATCCACCTCTTGGCCTGCCGTGTCGCGCCCCACCTATCTGGGCGGGCTGGGCTTTACCATGAAGTGGAACATGGGCTGGATGAACGATACGCTGAGCTTCATCAAGCAGGATCCGGTGCATCGCCGTTACCATTTTAACCAGCTTACCTTCGGTCAGCTCTACGCTTATTCCGAAAACTTCGTGCTGCCGTTCTCGCACGATGAAGTGGTGCACGGCAAGGGTTCGCTGCTCGGCAAGATGCCGGGCGACGCTTGGCAGAAGTTCGCCAATTTGCGACTGCTGCTGGCTTATCAGATGACCAGTCCCGGCAAGAAGCTGCACTTCATGGGCAACGAGATCGGGCAAGGCCGCGAGTGGCGCTCCGGCGGGGAGATCGACTGGTGGCAATCGGCGCAGGACGCGCATCATGGCGTGCAAAATCTGGCGCGTGATTTGAATCGGCTGTACCGCGATGAGGCGGCGCTGCATGAGTTGGATTTCGAACAGGCCGGATTCGCCTGGATTGATTGCAACGATGCCGAGCGCACTCTGATGGTGTTCCAGCGCCGCGCCCGCGATGGCGAACTGATGGTGGTCGCGTTCAACTTTACGCCGGTGCCGCGCAACGGTTTGCGCATTGGCCTGCCGCTTCCCGGCAGTTACCGGGAGGCATTTAACAGTGACTCGCAGTATTATGGCGGCGGTAACGTCGGTAACTCAGGCGAGATTCATGCCCAGCCTGCGCCATGGATGGGGCAGGCGTACTCTGCTGAGGTCGAACTGCCGCCTCTGGCATGTATCGTGCTAAAACCTCTGTAATGCTGCCTTTACCTAAGCAAGGTAGTGTTCCATCGTCAACTTATACAGGAGGTCGAAATGTCTGACTTTGAATTGAAAGCTAGCCCCGCCGCAGAAACGGTGAGTGTTCGCAAACCGCGTGCCAAGAAGGCCGTCGTTGAGACAGCGGAAGTGGCTGCCGCGCCCAAAGTGCGTAAACCGCGTGCCAAGAAAGAAGTTTCCGCCGTCGTGGCAGAGTCCAAGCCGACGAAGCCGCGTAAAGTCGCCGCCAAGAAGTCGGCCAAGATGCAGGTGACGCCAGAGCAGCGCTACGAAATGGTCGCTACTGCCGCCTATTTCATCGCGGAGAAACGCGGATTTCATCACGGCTACGATCACGATGACTGGCTGGCTGCCGAGATCGAGGTGGACGCGAAGATCGAACTGATCTAGCCCGGTAGGGGAGGAGAGCCCCTGCTTGCTGTGCAAAAATAAGCTACTGAATAAGAACGAGAACCAATATGTCGAAATTGACCCAGTCCCCCGCTTGGCAGGTCCTGCTTGCCCATCAGTCGCAGATCAACAATCAGACCATGCGCGAGATGTTCGCGGCGGACGCGGCTAGGTTCGATAAATTTTCGCTTCAGCTCGACGGTTTGCTATTCGACTACTCCAAAAATCGCATCAACGACCAAACGCTGAAGCTCTTGCTGGACTTGGCGCGCCAAGCGGGTGTGAGCGAGTGGACGGCTAGGATGTTCGGCGGTGACAAGATCAACACCAGCGAGAACCGCGCTGTGCTGCACACTGCGCTGCGTGCGCCGCGCGATGCGGTGGTGATGGTGGACGGCAAGAACGTGGTGCCGGACGTGCATCGTGTGCTCGACCATATCCGCCGCTACACAGAGTCCGTGCGCAACGGCGAGCTGCGCGGTTACACCGGCAAGCCGCTGCGCCACATCGTCAACATCGGCATCGGCGGCTCAGCGCTGGGCCCGTTGATGGTGTGCGAGGCGTTGAAACCTTACGGCCACCCCGAGATGCAGGCGCATTTCATCTCCAACGTGGACGCTACCGACATCGTGGAGACGCTCCGCCATCTGGACGCCGAAACCACGCTGTTCATCGTCAGCTCCAAGACCTTCACCACTCAGGAGACGCTGACCAATGCGCGTTCGGCGCGCGCTTGGCTGGTGGAGAAGCTGGGTGCGGAGGCGGCGGTCGCCAACCATTTCGCAGCGGTTTCGACCAATCTCAAGGCCACCGGCGAGTTCGGCATCAACCCGGAGCATGTGTTCGAGTTCTGGGACTGGGTGGGCGGGCGTTATTCGCTGTGGTCGGCCATCGGCCTGCCCATCGCGCTGTTCATCGGCATGGACAACTTCGAGCGACTGCTGGGCGGAGCGCGGGCGATGGACGAGCATTTCCAGAGCGCGCCGCTGGAGCGCAACATGCCGGTGATCTTGGGGATGCTGGGCGTGTGGTACGGCAACTTCTTCGGCGCGGGCTCTTACGCCGTACTGCCTTACGACCAGTACCTGCATCGTCTGCCTGCCTACCTGCAACAGCTCGAAATGGAGAGCAACGGCAAGTGCGTCGATCGCGCCGGTCAGCCGGTGGACTACGACACCCATTTCACCGTGTGGGGCGAGCCGGGCACCAACGGCCAGCACTCGTTCTACCAGTTGATCCATCAGGGCACGCGCATGGTGCCTGCCGATTTCATGGCTCCCATCCGCAGCCACAATTCGCTGGGCGAACACCACGCCATGCTGCTGTCCAACTGTTTGGCGCAGACCGAAGCGCTGATGCTGGGCAAGACCGAGGCCGAAGCGCGCGCCGAACTGGAGGCGCAAGGCCTGTCGGGCGAGGCGCTGGAAACCCTGCTGCCGTTCAAACTGTTCCCCGGCAACCGTCCTACCAATACCATGCTGTTCGATCTGCTCGACCCGCACACGCTGGGTATGTTGATTGCGCTCTATGAGCACAAGATCTTTGTGCAAGGCGTGGTGTGGAACATCAACTCTTTCGATCAGTGGGGCGTGGAGTATGGCAAGCAACTCGCGGGCAAATTGTTGCCGGAGCTGCAAGGCAAAGTCGCACTCTCCGCGCATGACGCTTCGACGACCAATCTGCTGAAACGTTGTCTGTCTGCGCGTTAGCAGGATTTACGCTCATCGGCGTCGCTGTTAGAATGCGCGCCACAAAATTGCTTAAGTGCGGCGCTGCCGCACTTTGTTTTTAAGGATAAATATGCCAGTTATCACCCTGCCGGACGGTTCTCAACGTAGTTTCGAACAAGCAGTCACGGTCACCGAGATCGCCGCCAGTATTGGCGCGGGATTGGCGCGCGCGGCTTTGGCGGGCAAGGTGGATGGCAAGTTGGTCGATACTTCGCACCGCATCGAGCGGGATGCGGCGCTGGCGATCGTCACCGAGCGTGATGCCGATGGCGTCGATCTGATCCGCCACTCGACGGCGCACTTGCTGGCTTATGCGGTGAAGGAGCTGTTCCCCGAAGCGCAGGTGACCATCGGGCCGGTGATTGAGAACGGTTTCTATTACGACTTCGCCTATTCGCGCCCGTTCACGCCGGAAGACCTGACCGCCATCGAGAAGCGCATGGCGGAGTTGGCGAAAAAAGACCTGCCGGTGACGCGCAAGGTGGTGGCGCGCGACGAGGCGGTGGCGTATTTCAAGTCCATCGGCGAGAAGTACAAGGCCGAGTTGATCGAGGCTATCCCTGCCGATCAGGATGTGTCGCTGTATAGCGAGGGCACGTTCACCGACCTGTGTCGCGGCCCGCACGTGCCGTCCACCGGCAAGCTGAAAGTGTTCAAGCTGATGAAAGTGGCGGGCGCGTATTGGCGTGGCGACTCTAAGAACGAGATGCTGCAACGCATCTATGGCACGGCTTGGGCGAAGAAGGAAGACCTAGAGGCGTATCTGTTCCGTCTGGAAGAAGCCGAGAAGCGGGATCACCGCAAGCTGGGCAAGCAGCTCGACCTGTTCCACATGCAGGACGAGGCGCCGGGCATGGTGTTCTGGCATCCCAAGGGCTGGGCGATGTGGCAGGTGATCGAGCAGTACATGCGCGCGGTGTATCGCGACAACGGCTATCAAGAGATCCGTTGTCCGCAGATCATCGATCGCGTGCTGTGGGAGAAGTCCGGCCACTGGGAGCATTACAAGGCCAACATGTTCACCACCGAGTCGGAAAAACACGACTACGCGATCAAACCGATGAACTGCCCCGGCCACGTGCAGGTGTTCAATGCCGATCTGCGTTCCTACCGCGAGCTGCCGCTGCGCTACGGCGAGTTCGGCTCCTGCCACCGCAACGAGCCGTCCGGCGGATTGCACGGTCTGATGCGGGTGCGCGGTTTCGTGCAGGACGACGGCCACATCTTCTGTACCGAAGAGCAGATCGAATCCGAGGTGACGGCTTTCAATGCGCTAGTATTGATGGTTTACAAGGACTTCGGCTTCCACGATGTGGTAGTGAAGCTGGCCTTGCGCCCCGAGGGAAGGGTAGGTTCTGATGAAATCTGGGACAAGTCCGAGAACGCCTTGCGCGCGGCTTTGCGCGCTTCCGGTATGAAGTGGGAGGAGTTGCCGGGCGAGGGCGCCTTCTACGGCCCGAAGATCGAATTCCACATCAAGGACGCCATCGGGCGCTCTTGGCAATGTGGCACGGTGCAGGTCGATTTTTCCATGCCAGGCCGCTTGGGTGCTGAATTCGTCGATGAAGACAACTCGCGCAAAGTGCCAGTGATGCTGCATCGCGCCATCCTCGGTTCCTTGGAGCGTTTCATCGGAATCTTGGTGGAAAATCATGCGGGAGCGCTGCCGCTGTGGCTGGCTCCGGTGCAGATGGCGGTGATGAATATCTCGCAAGCGCAGGAAGAATATACGGGCAAACTGGCCGAAACACTCAAGGCCGCAGGGCTGCGTGTTCAACTGGATTTGCGTAATGAGAAGATTACCTATAAAATCCGCGAACATAGCTTACAGAGGCTGCCTTATCAGCTTATTGTGGGCGATAAGGAAGTGGCCGCTGGCCTTGTTGCCGTGCGATCCCGAACAGGTGAAGATCTGGGGCAGATGACTGTTGAGGCGTTGTTGCAACGCTTGAAGCAGGAGCTGGCGGGAAGCGCGGTTTAATTTTTGTTGGAGAATTGCAATAGCTCAGGAAAAATCACAACGCCTTAACGAGCAGATCACAGCACCGAGAGTGCGGCTCATAGGCGCAGAAGGGGAGCAGGTCGGGATCGTTGCGATAGGGGAAGCCTTGCGCATGGCCGACGAAGCAGAGTTGGATCTGGTGGAGATCGCGCCGTTGGCGGAGCCGCCAGTCTGTCGCATCATGGATTTTGGCAAGTTCAAATATGCCGAAAGCAAGAAGCAGCACGAAGCTAAGCTCAAGCAGAAGCAGATCCAGATCAAGGAGATCAAGTTTCGTCCTGGTACGGACGAGGGCGATTACCAGATCAAGCTGCGCAACCTGATCAAATTCCTAGGCGAAGGCGATAAGACCAAGATCACCCTGCGGTTCCGTGGGCGTGAGATCGCGCACCAGCAGATTGGGATGCAGTTGATGGAGCGGGTGCGGGCGGATCTGATCGAACACGGCAACGTGGAGCAGTTCCCCAAGATGGAAGGCCGTCAGATGGTGATGGTGCTGGCTCCCAAGCTCAAAAAGTAAGGAATATGGCTGGCGCGTCCGATGGGCGGGGCGCGATGGTTAGAAGTACACAGCCTGATACAAGTGGCGAGCGGGTTATCAAGTGTTCCTGTCAGGAACCACCTGGCGTCATAACTTAAGGAGTAGCTATGCCAAAGATGAAGACCAAAAGTGGCGCAGCGAAGCGATTCAAGGTCCGCGCAAGCGGTAGCGTGAAGCGTTCGCAAGCCTTCAAACGTCACATCCTGACCAAGAAGACCACCAAGAACAAGCGTCAGTTGCGCGGTACGACTGAAGTTCACGCAACCAACGCGGCGTCTGTGCGCGCCATGTTGCCTTACGCATAAGGAGTAGAAAATGCCAAGAGTTAAACGTGGTGTAACGGCGCGCGCGCGCCATAAGAAGATCCTCGCCCAAGCCAAGGGTTATCGCGGTCGTCGTAAGAACGTATACCGCATCGCCAAAGAAGCGGTGATGAAGGCTGGTCAATATGCCTATCGTGACCGTCGTCAACGCAAGCGCCAGTTCCGCACCCTGTGGATTGCTCGTATCAACGCCGCTGCGCGTGAACAAGGTCTGTCTTACAGCGTGTTCATGAACGGCCTGAAGAAGGCGATGATCGAGATTGATCGCAAGGTGTTGTCTGACATGGCTATCTTCGACAAGGTTGCGTTCTCGCAACTGGTCGGACAAGTCAAGGCTGGCCTCGCAGCGTAATTTCGACGCGGTGTAAAAAAGGAGGCTTAGTGCCTCCTTTTTTGTTTCAACCTCCCAGCCTTGACTATGGGTAAGGCATTGGAGAAGACTCATGCAAGCACTACAAACAATTCTCGACGACGCGTTGGCAGTATTCGCGGCGACGAACGATGCGGCGGCGCTGGAACAGGCCAAGGCGCGCTATCTTGGCCGTGAAGGCAGCCTCACCGCCCTGTTGAAGGGCTTGGGCAAGCTCTCTGTCGAAGAGCGTCCCGCTGCGGGCGCGCGCATCAATGTCATCAAACAGCAGATCGAAGCCGCGCTGAACGCGCGCCGTGACGCCATCCAGCAACAGGCGCTGCAACTCAAGTTGGCCGCCGAATCGCTGGATGTGACCCTACCGGGGCGCGGCCTCGCCGCAGGCGGGCTGCACCCGGTGACGCGCACGCTGGAACGCATCGAAACGCTGTTCCATTCCATCGGCTTCGATGTGGCCGACGGCCCCGAGATCGAAACCGATTTCTACAACTTCACCGCGCTGAACATCCCGGAGAACCACCCGGCGCGCGCCATGCACGACACCTTCTACATCGACGCGAAGCACGTGCTGCGCACCCACACCTCGCCGATTCAGGTGCGCTACATGCAGGCGCACATCGAGAAGTTCGGCAATGAGGCGACCATGCCGGACATCCGCATCATCGCGCCGGGGCGCGTGTATCGGGTGGATTCCGATGCCACCCACTCGCCGATGTTCCATCAGGTCGAAGGCCTGTGGATAGGCGAGCAGGTCAGCTTCGCCAACCTCAAGGGCGTGGTGCAGGATTTCCTGCAACGCTATTTCGAGCGCGACGACCTCACCGTGCGCTTCCGCCCGTCCTTTTTTCCGTTCACCGAGCCGTCCGCCGAGATGGACATGAGCTGGGGCGACGGCTGGCTGGAGATCGGCGGCTGCGGCATGGTGCATCCCAATGTGCTCAAGCACGTCAACATCGACAGCGAGAAGTACCTCGGTTTCGCCTTCGGGCTGGGTGTCGAGCGGCTGGCGATGCTGCGCTATGGCGTGAACGACCTGCGCCAGTTCTACGAGGGAGACCTGCGCTTTCTCAAGCAATTCAATTGAGCAGGAAAATCATGGACAAGTCTTTCTTCCGATTTTCCGGTGAATCATTATGGAGTGCGCAGACTCGTCTGCGCCATGCGGCGACGTGTCGCCGCACTCCACATGAGCAACGCTCCCGCCCAACAACACGCATGGATAATCCGGCATGAAATTCTCTGAAAACTGGTTACGTAGCTGGGCGAACCCGGCGCTGGACACCGACGGTCTGGGGCATCAGCTCACCATGGCCGGGCTGGAAGTCGAAGCGCAGGAAGCCGCCGCGCCCACCTTTAATAACGTGGTGGTGGCCGAGGTGCTGGAAGTGGTCAAGCACCCCAACGCCGACCGCCTCAACGTGTGTCAGGTCAACGTCGGCGAGGCTGCGCCCATCACCATCGTGTGTGGCGCATCCAACGTCGCCGTCGGTGTGAAAGTGCCGTGCGCGCGCATCGGCGCGGTGTTGCCGGGCGACTTCAAGATCAAGCAAGCGAAAGTGCGCAACGTCGAGTCGTTCGGCATGTTGTGTTCGGCAAAGGAACTGGGCTTGGCGGAAGAGAGCCAAGGGCTGTGGCTGCTGCCTGCTGACGCGCCGGTCGGAACCACGATTCGCGCATACCTTGATCTCGACGACACCCTGTACACCCTCAAGCTCACCCCCAACCGCAGCGACTGTCTCGGCATCGCCGGGCTGGCGCGCGAGGTGGCGGCGATCACCGGCTGCGCGATTACGCCGGTGGTCGCCGCCCCGGTCGCCGACAGCGTCCCCGATACGCTGCCGGTCACGGTCAGCGCTGCCGCTTGCGGCCTGTACTGCGGGCGCGTGGTGCGCGGCGTGAATGCCGCTGCCGCCACGCCGGACTGGATGGTGCGCCGTCTGGAGCGCTCCGGCATCCGCAGCATCAGCGCGGTGGTGGACATCACCAACTACGTATTGCTGGAACTCGGTCAGCCCATGCACGCCTTCGACTTGGCGCGGCTTTCCGGTGGCATCACGGTGCGTCCGGCGGCTGCGGGTGAAAAGCTGGAGTTGCTCAACGGCCAGACCGTGGAACTGAATCCCGACTATCTGCTGATCGCCGACGACGCGCGCGCGCTGGCGCTGGCCGGCATCATGGGCGGCGCGGGCAGCGGCGTGGAAACCACGACCACCGACGTGTTCCTCGAAGCCGCCTGGTTCGATCCTAACGCCATCGCCGGCAAGGCGCGCAGCTTCGGCCTCAACACCGACTCCTCGTTCCGTTTCGAGCGCGGCGTGGATTTCGTCGCCACCCGCGCGGCGATGGAGCGCGCCACCCAGTTGCTGCTGGACATTTGCGGTGGCGCGGTCGGCCCGATCAGCGAAGTGCGCGGCGAACTGCCGCAGCGCGCGCCCATCCTGCTGCGCACCAGCCGGGTCAAGCGCGTGCTGGGCATCGACCTGTCGGTGCAGCAGATCGAAGGCATACTGGATCGCCTGCGCTTCAGGTTCGCCCTACAAGGCGCGGACTTTCTGGTCACCCCGCCCAGCTACCGCTTCGACCTCGGCATCGAAGCCGATCTGATCGAAGAACTGGCGCGCATCCACGGCTACGACAACATCCCGGCACTGCCGCCGCAAGGCCAGCTTTCCATGCTGCCCGTCAGCGAGAGCCTGCGTCCGTTGCGCCGCCTGCGCCAGCTGCTGGTGTCGCGCGACTATCAGGAGACGGTCAGTTACGCTTTCTTGGAAGCTGATGTCGAGCGCGACCTGTGCGGCAACAGCGCCCCCGTCACCTTGCAAAACCCCATCGCTAGCCAGTTCTCGGTGATGCGCAGTAGCTTGCTGGGCGGCTTGGTTGGCGCGTTACGCGTCAACCTGTCGCGCCGTCAGCCGCGCGTGCGTTTGTTCGAGAGCGGCGCTTGCTTCGCCGCAGTCGATGGCAGCTACACCCAAACCGAGCGACTGGCCGGGTTGTGCTACGGCAGCATCCAGCCGGAGCAGTGGGGTGCGGCTGCGCGCAGTGTGGATTTCTACGATGCCAAGGGCGATGTCGAGGCGCTGTTCGCGCCGCGCAGCCTGTGTTTCGTCGCCGCCACGCATCCGGCCTCGCATCCGGGGCGTTCGGCGCAGATATTCCTAGGAGAGCAGGCCATAGGCTGGATCGGCGAGATCCATCCGCAATGGCAGCAGCAGTATGACTTGCCGCAAGCGGCAGTCTGGTTCGAGGTGGAGCTGGCGGCTTTGTTGTCTGGCAGCGTGACGCGTGCCAGCGATGTTTCGCGCTTTCCGCCTGTTCGTCGTGATTTGGCAGTGGTGGTGGACGAGAGTGTGGCGCTGGATAGCTTGCTGGATGAGCTGCGTGCGGTGCGCACGGAGTATGTTGTCGGGGTCGAGTTGTTTGATGTTTATCGCGGGAAAGGCTTGGAGAACGGCAAAAAAAGCCTTGCATTCCGAGTGTTGTTACAAGATACTCAAAAAACACTGACCGACGCGGAAATCGAACGAGACGTTGGGCAACTGTTGGTGGCGCTGCAAAGCTGTGGCGCGCAATTGAGAGGGTAAGGGGAGCATGACTACATTGACCAAGGCGGAACTCGCCGATCTGTTGTTTGAACGAGTAGGGCTGAATAAGCGTGAGGCCAAGGAGATGGTGGAGACTTTCTTTGAAGAGATCCGTCTCCAGTTGGAAGAGGGCGAGACAGTCAAACTGTCCGGCTTCGGCAATTTCCAGTTGCGCGACAAGCCGCAACGTCCGGGCCGCAACCCCAAGACCGGGGAAGAGATCCCCATCGAAGCTCGCCGTGTGGTGACTTTCCATCCCAGCCAAAAGCTGAAGAGCATGGTAGAGAAGACCTATCGTGGAAAACCACAAGCCTAGCTCTGAGCTTCCGGCCATCCCTGCCAAACGCTACTTCACCATCGGTGAGGTCAGCGAACTGTGCGGAGTGAAGACCCACGTGCTGCGTTACTGGGAGCAGGAGTTCACTCAACTCAAGCCGGTCAAGCGGCGTGGCAATCGGCGTTACTACCAGCATCACGAGGTGCTGCTGATACGCCGCATCCGCGAATTGTTGTACGAAGAAGGCTTTACCATCAGCGGAGCGCGTAGCAAGTTGGAACGTAGCGATGCCGAGGCGAATGTGCGAGCCAAAGCCAGTGCGGTCGCCGTTGCAGAGATCGAGCCAGATTTGGCCGACGACGAATTGCCTGTTGCGGAGTTTGACCTCGCTCATCTGCGTGGAGAGATCGAGGACATTCTCGCCATCCTGCGCGCATAGTCGGCTTCGAGTCTTTCCAGCAATCATTCGCAATCATTACAGGGCCGGGGGAGATGGCGCGTCCAGAAAAAATTCGCTTGGGCGATCTGCTGGTACAGCAGAAGTTCATCACGGAAGATCAGCTCAAGTTCGCGCTTGACCAACAGAAGCGTAGCGGGCGTAAGCTTGGCCGGGTGTTGGTGGACAACGCCTTCGTCACCGAAGACCAGATTTCCGAAGCGCTCGCCAAGCAACTCAATATCCCCTATATCAATCTCAAGCACTACAACCCCAATCTAGAGATCGTCCGCCGTCTACCTGAGAATCAGGCGCGCCGTTTCCGCGCCATCGCTTTGGAAGAGCGCAACGGCATGTTGCTGCTGGGTATGGCCGACCCGACCGATCTGTTTGCTTTCGACGAGATCTCACGTCTGCTCAAGCGCGAAGTCACGCTGGCGGTGGTGACCGAAGGCCAGTTGCTGGCGATGATCGACCGCGTCTATCGCCGTACCGAAGAGATCACCGGATTGGCGCGAGAGCTGTCAGAAGAGCTGGGCGAGGGTTACGTGGACTTCGGCGCGCTGAGCAGCTCGGTGGGCATCGAAGAAGCGCCCGTGGTCAAGTTGTTGCAGACCATGTTCGATGATGCCATCCAGATTCATACCTCCGACGTACACATCGAGCCATTGGAAACCTGCTTGCAGATTCGCTTTCGCATCGACGGCGCGCTGCACTTGCAGACCGAGACCGACCGGCGCATCGCACCTGCGCTGGTGTTGCGCCTCAAGCTGATGTCCGGGCTGGACATCTCCGAGAAGCGCTTGCCGCAAGATGGTCGTTTCAACATCCGGGTGCGCGATCAGGGCGTGGACGTGCGTATCTCGACCCTGCCCACGCAGCACGGCGAATCGGTGGTGATGCGTCTGCTGAATCAGGGCTCGGGTTCGCTGTCTCTGGACAAAAGCGGGATGCCGCCCGAGATGCTCAAGCGTTTCCGCGAACTCATCCATCGCAGCAGTGGCGTGATCCTTGTGACCGGCCCGACCGGCAGCGGCAAGACCACCACCTTGTATTCCGCGCTGGCGGAGATCAACACCATCGACCAGAAGATCATCACCGTGGAAGACCCGGTGGAATATCGTCTGCCCGGCATCTGTCAGGTGCAGGTCAACGACAAGATCGACTTTTCCTTTGCCAAAGTGTTGCGCTCCTGCCTACGGCAAGACCCGGATGTGATCCTCGTCGGCGAAATGCGCGATGCCGAAACCGCGCAGATCGGCCTGCGTGCCGCGATGACCGGCCACTTGGTGTTCTCCACTCTGCACACCCGCAACGCGGCAGGCTCTTTGTTCCGCTTGGTGGATATGGGCGTGCCCAAGTTCATGGTGGCATCGGCGGTGCAGGCGGTGTTGGCCCAGCGTCTGCTGCGCCGGGTGTGCGACAGTTGCAGTGAACCCTATCAGCCGTCTCCTCAAGAGATCGAATGGCTGGAGCACGAGGGCGTCGTCGAGGGGAACTGGGGCAGGATGATGATGGGGCGTGGCTGTTCGCATTGCAACGGCACGGGCTATCGTGGCCGCCTCGGTGTGTATGAGATGCTGGAAATGACCCGGCCGCTGCTGGATGCAGCGGCACATGACGATTCCACCCATTTCATTCAGGCCACCGATGAGTACATGCGCGGTCGCACCATGGTCGATCACGCGCTGTCGCAGATGAAGGAAGGGCTGACGACCGTGGCGGAAGTCATGTGCATCAGCAATCAGGTCGACGAATAATGGCGGTTTTCTCCTACAAGGGGAGGAACGCGCGTGGCGAGGCGGTGCAAGGCACGCTCGACGGTGCGGATAGCGGCAACATCGCCGATCAACTTGCCGGTATCGGTATCATCCCGACCGAGATCAAGCCATCCAGTCAATTGAGCGCAGCCTCGCCCAAGCTCAGCCTGCCTGATTTCTTCTCGCGTAAAAAGCGCGTCGATCCCCAAGAGTTGATGCTGTTCAGCCGCCAGATGCACACCTTGCTCAAGGCGGGCGTACCCATCATGCGCGCGTTGGCAGGTTTGCAGGAATCTTCCCAGAACGAGGCCTTCAGCGTCGTTTTGCAAGATCTGCGCGATAGCCTGAATAACGGACGCGAGCTCAGTATCGCTATGCGCCATCATCCCAAAGTCTTCACCGCGTTTTACATCAGCATGGTGCAGGTGGGCGAGATGACCGGGCGACTGGACGAGACGTTCATGCGGCTCTACAGCCATCTCGAATTTGAAAAGCAGATGAACGAGAGCATCCGTGCCGCATTGCGCTATCCGATGTTCGTCATCATCGCCGTCGCAGGTGCGGTGGTCGTCGTCAATCTGTTCGTCATCCCCTCGTTTGCCAAGGTCTTCGCCGGACTGCATACCGAACTGCCCTTGATGACCCGTTTGCTGATGGGGTTCTCCAACTTCATGGTGCATTACTGGGCGCTGATCTTGGCCTTGGGCGCGGGGGCGAGCTACGGTTTTCGCGCTTACATCAACACGCCTGATGGTCGCTTCAAGTGGGATCGCTACAAGTTCCGCCTGC
Organism: Nitrosomonadales bacterium; assembly: GCA_016234685.1. Taxonomy (GTDB): domain Bacteria; phylum Pseudomonadota; class Gammaproteobacteria; order Burkholderiales; family Gallionellaceae; genus Ferriphaselus. Next base: position 43,732 of record JACRAT010000027.1, on the reverse strand, counting down.
CCATCGCGGGCAAGATCATCTTCAAATCCACTCTGGCCCGCTTCGCCCGCAGTCTGGCGCTCTCGTTCAAGAGCGGCATCCCCATCGTGCAGGGCTTGGGCGTGGTCGCCTTGGTGGTGGACAACGAATACATGCGTTCCTGCGTCGATAAGATGCGCGAAGGTGTGGAGCGCGGCGACAGCATCCTGCGCACCTCGGCGGCCAGTGGCGTATTCAATCCTACTGTTTTGCAGATGATCGCAGTCGGCGAAGAGACCGGCGATCTGGATGGGCTGATGCTGGAAGTCGCTGGCATGTACGAGCGCGAGGTGGAATACGACGTGAAAACCTTGAGCCAGCAGATCGAGCCGATACTGGTCGTCTTTCTCGGTGTCATGGTGCTGATTCTGGCGCTGGGTATTTTCTTGCCGATGTGGGACATGGGCAGTGCAGCGATGCACCACTAACGCATGGCAAGTGTGCCGCCTCCGATGCGGGCGTTGCCCGATTTTGCATCGTGATGATGACGGCTTGTTGTGTTTTTTAAATGATTGCCGTAATCTGCAACCCGGTTTCAGTAACTGTGGCTGATTCAGGGGGTGAGGGCGTTGCCACAGGTGTTCACGGTGATATTTGGGGCGTATGCCTTAGTTTGAATGGGGGGATGTCATGCAACAGCAAAAAGGTTTTACTCTGGTTGAATTGGTTGTCGTTATCGTGATTCTCGGCATCTTGGCCGCGACCGCGCTACCCAAGTTCGCGGATCTGCAAGTCGATGCGCGCGTTTCCAAAGCGGCAGCAGCGCGTTCGTCTCTCCAAGCGGCGGCGGCGATGGCGCACTCGGCTCAGTTGGTGCAGAACGTGGCATCCAATGTGGCGGTGACATTGGAAGGTGCTAGCGTGACGATGAGCAACGGCTATCCGACGGCGGCGGGTATTCTTGTCGCGGCGGGCAATCTTGCTGATTACAGCCCAGCAGTCAGCGGAACTTCGCTCAATGTCGATACCGATACCGGCCACACATCCTGCCGCGTGACCTATACCGAGTCGGTCGCCGGAGCCGTGCCAGTAGTGACTGCGACTCCAGCTCGTACAAGCTGCCAGTAATCCTCTTACCAAGCTAACGAGGGGCGGAGGATGTGTTCTCCGCCCTTTTTGTTTTCTCGGTTGGATAAGGCGATGATTTCCCCCCTCACTCCTAGGCGCGACGCTGGCTTTACGCTGGTCGAGCTGATTGTTGTGATCGTGCTCGCGGGCATACTGGCGGCCTTTGCTGTGCCACGCTTCTTTGATCGCAGTGTGTTCGACAATCGGGGCTTCCAGGATCAAGTCTTGGCCAGCCTGCGTTATGCGCAGAAGGCCGCCATCGCTCAGCATCGCTTTGTCTGCGTCGCTTTCACTGCCAACAGTTTGACCTTTACCACTGGGGCGACGGCTGCTTGCGGCAGTGCGCTCTCCGGCCCGGACGGGCAAACACCCTATCAGGTGACGGGAACGGCGGCGAGTTTCTCGCCAACGCCCAGTGCCTTTAGCTTCGATGCGCTCGGCAAGCCCAGCTTCACCACCACCCAGCAACTCAGCATCGCGGGTGATGCCACGCCGATCTGCGTCGCCCGCGAGACCGGCTACGTCTACACCCGACCCACGGGATGGGGGGCGTGTTGAACTCGCATCCCAATGCCTTGAGGTTCCAGCGCGGCGTCAGCCTGATCGAACTGGTGGTCTTCATCGTGGTGGTCGGCATTGCGGTGGCCGGGGTGTCGCAGATCATGGTGCGGGTGATGGGGCATAGCGCCGACGCTTTGTTGCGCAAGCAGGCGCTGGCGATCGCCGAATCCTTGCTGGAAGAGGCCGAGTTGATGCCGTTCTCGTTCTGCGACCCGGACGATGCCAGCGCCGCCTCTGCCGTGGATGCCACGGTGGGGGCGAACAGTTGCACTGCGACGGTCGAAGCGCTGGGGCCGGAAACCATATTCGGGGTGACGGAGACGCGCTACGGCGGCGCGGCATCGAACGCGCAGTTCGACAACGTCAGCGATTACCACGGCTTCACTATGAATGCGGCCAGCGGCGGTATCCTCGATGTCACGGGCAGCGCCATCGCTGCGCTGAACCGTTACAGCGCAGCGATCAATATCTCCGAACAAGGCATGGCCGCGACCGCCGGAGCGCCCGCCATCGCTGCGACCGATGCGCTGCGCATCACCGTCACGGTGACCGCCCCCGATAATTCGCAAGTGGTGCTCGACGGCTACCGCACGCGCTACTCGCCAAGAAGCCTGCCATGACCCCGGTTAACTTGTCGGCCTGCGAACCCCCTCTAACTCCCCCTTGTCAGGGGGAGCATCCGCCCGGCTCACCCGCTACTCCCTCTCTGACAAGGGAGGGGCGGGGAGGGGGGGCGCGCGAGGGGAGGAAGGTGCCAGCCGGAATAATGCGCAGCCAGTCCGGCTTCACTCTGGTGGAAATGGTGCTGGTCATCACCATCACCGGCATCTTGGGCAGCATGGTCGCCGTGTTCTTGCGTGCGCCGGTACAAGGCTATGTGGACAGTGCGCGGCGCGCGGAACTGACCGACATCGCCGACACCGCCTTGCAGCGGATGACGCGCGATCTGCGCCAGTCATTGTCCAATAGCCTGCGCGTGACGGGCGCGTGCAACGGCACGGGCGCGTGCTATCTTGAATTCTTGCCAGCCAAAGGCGGCGGGCGTTATCGCACCGAAGCGCCGGGCGATGTGCTGGATTTCACGCTGGCGGATACCTCGTTCGAGGTGCTCGGCCCGCTGCCTGCCATCGCGGCGGGCGACTCGGTGGTGATCTATAACTTGGGCATCGCCGGGGCGAGCGCCTACGCTAATGACAACCGCGCTGCCTATACCTCACAGGCCGGCTCGACGCTCACCGTCGCCTCCAAACTTTTCCCCTTCGATTCGCCAGGCAACCGTTTTCAGGTCATCAACACGCCAGTGACTTATCTGTGCGATCCGGCCAACGGCACGCTGCGCCGTTACTGGGGCTACGCGATCCAGGCGGCGCAACCGTCCAGCACTGCCGCCGCACCGCTTGCTACCGCCAGCAACGCCTTGCTGGCCAGCAACGTCAGCAGTTGCACGTTCACTTACGATACGACTTCGCAGCGCATCGGGCTGGTGACGCTGCGACTGACCGTCACGGAGAGCGGCGAAAGCGTGACGCTTTACAATGCAGTCCACGTCAACAACATACCGTGAGCGCGCGATGAATTTAAATTGCCGACTTGCCCCTGAATCGCCCTCTAACTCCCCCCTTGATAGGGGGAGCACTCGAGCAGCGCTTCCCCTGTCAAGGAGAGGGTGGGAGGGGTTTGGGCACTTTGCACTCCAAAGGAATAGTGGGATGAAGCCACAACGCGGATTCTCCCTCGTCACCGCCGTCTTCTTGCTGGTGGTGCTGTCTGCGCTGGGCACGATGATGGGCACGTTCTTCGTCGCGCAGCAGCAAAGCTCGGCGCTGGATGTGCTGGGTACGCGCGCCTATCAGGCGGCGCGCGCGGGGATGGAGTGGGGCGCGTATCAAGTGGTACAGTCGGGTGTAGTCGGTGGGACGTATGCTGGCGCGTGTCAGGCCGGGCCGGTGACGGAAACCCTCGCTTTGCAGGGCACGCTCTCGGCCTTCACCGTGAACGTCAGTTGCAGTGCCAGCAGTTACGACGAAGGTATACGTACGGTGACGGGTGGCAATCCGGTGTGGGTGTACAGTCTCAGCGCAAGTGCCGCCACGCCATCCGTACCGGGGCGTCCAGACTATGTCGAGCGGCAGATCACGGCGACCTTGCAACAGTGAGATTGAGTATTATCTGGAGAACTTACGGGAGGTGTGATGAGTAGCTTGATCGTATGGGCCGCGCGGAGAATGTTCGATAAATCATCGGGGGCGATATGCGCCTTGTTGCTTGGACTGTTCTGGGGGGGGGGCGCGATGGCGGCGACAGTCACGGTAACGGCCAAGCCTAGCTCCTGCCAGTCTGTCAGCAATAACAATACGATCAATTGGTCGAATGCCAGCAAAGCCAAGGTGGCGGACGGCAGCGATGCCACCGTGAGCAATATGCAGAACGGCTCTGTCTCCAGTTATCTGCAATGTACCGGTTATAACTTCGCTGTGCCCAGTGGAGCGGTCATTAACGGTATCACGGTCAATGTTACGCGCAAGACCGATGGTGGCAGCATGACCGATGCGGCGGTGTATCTGGTTAAGAGCGGAAACATCAGTACCAATATGAACGGGGCAACCAACACACTTTACACGACCTCTCGTAGCGTAGAGGCGCATGGCGGAAGCACGAATTTGTGGGGGGCGAGTTGGACGGTTTCGGATATTAATAACTCGGGGTTTGGCGTAGCCTTTTCGGCACAAGAGGCGAGTAACAATAACAACGGTGGTGAAAATAACAATAACAGCAACAAGGTAAGCGTAGACCTGATTTCCATTGATGTGACCTATACCACTGCGACTTCCGGCGGAACTGGTGGGACGGCGAGTTATAGCGTGATCGGCAGCCCGACTTCCTGCACCTCGGACGCCGGGGTGGGGACGATAGCTTGGAGCAATCCAGGCAATGCGTTGAGCAGCAATAATGGATATGCCACCGTGACCGGGATGACTTGGGGCAAGGTCAGCAACTATCTCAAATGCACCGGTTACAACCTGACTGTGCCGGACGGGGCGACCATCACCGGCATCCGGGTGAGTGTGGAGCGGAATGCCAGCAGCGACAAGATCACCGATGACAAGGTCTATCTGGTCAAGGCGGGAACCATCAGTACGGCCTTGAATGGCGCAACGACGACCAGCTATAAATCAACCGACATCATTGAAGAGCATGGTGGTTCGGGCAATCTATGGGGGACGAGTTGGACGGCGGCGGATGTGAACAGCGCGACCTTCGGTGTGGCGTATACGGCTAAAAACACCAGCACTTCATCGACCACCAGCCGCACGGTGAACGTCGATCAGATCTCCGTCGAGGTCGAGTTCAGCTATTCCGGTACGTTGCCTTCGGGGAGCTACAGTATGGTGTCCAGCCCATCGTCCTGCGCCAGCGCCTCCGGTGTGGGGACGCTGAGTTGGAGTTCTTCGTCCAATGCCTACGCCAGCGACAATCTGTACGCGACCTCGGCAGCGACGAGTTCGACGGGAACGCAACTCACCAATTATCTGAAATGCACGGGCTTCAATTTCTCCGTGCCGACCGGCTCTACCGTCACCGGCATTACGGTAGATGTTGAACGCAAGATCAGCAGCACCTCCAGTACCAGCGGCAAGGACAATGTGGTCAGCCTCATCAACGCGTCCAGCGTGGTCGGCTCGACCAATCGCGCCACCGCCACTACCTATACCACCACGGATTCAATCGAGACTCATGGCTCGACGACTGATCTGTGGGGGGCGGTCTGGACGGCGGCAGATGTGAATAGCAACAACTTCGGTGTCGCCTATTCCGGCAACATCTCCAAGACTTCGACCAGTTCCACCCGCACTATCAGTATCGACCAGATGCGGATGCGCATCTACGTGAAGGTGGTTGCGGCGATTTCGGCGAATCACGTGGCGATCTCTGCCGCCAATGTCGGCAATACGTGCAGCCCTTCCAGCGTGACCATCACGCCGCACGACGCGGCCCACAATCGCACGCCGACTTGGGGCGGCACGATACAGGTGACGACTTCGGACAGTAAGGGCGATTGGTCTGTGCTCTCTGGCTCGGGGGCGAACTTCAACAACGGCACGGCGAACGATGGCGTGGCGACTTACGCTTTCGGTGCGGGTGAAAGCAGCGTCACGCTGGGGCTGACGCACACTGCGGCGGGTACGGTGACGGTGGGCGTGACGGATGCGACCACGGCTTCGTCGCTCACCACCAATACGCCTACGGCAGAATTGCTGAATACCATCGTTTACTCTGCGGGCGGCTTCACCGTCACAGATTCGGCGGGCAATGCCATCACCGATATGACGCAGATCGCCGGACAGACTTCGCCGACCTATTATCTATATGCGGTGAACAATAGCTGTAGTGCGACGTTCACCTCATCCAAAAACATCGAAATCGCTTTCGAGTGTAACGACCCCACGACTTGCCAATCCCCCGTGGTGACCATCACCAATGCCACCACGGGCACGTCCTACGTGCTTCCGGCGGGGATGCCGAACGGTACGACGCTGCCGACCAACTACACCTCGGTTCCCCTGAGTTTCACGGCCAACTCGCGCGCGCCGTTCAAGTTGAGCTACCCGGACGTGGGAAAGATCACGCTGTATTTCCGCTACAGTGCCTCCAGTATGCTGAGCGAAAGCCCACCTTTCGTGGTCAAACCGGCGGGGCTGGTGCTGTCCAACATCAAGCGTAGCAGCGATAACTTGGTGAACCCGGCGGCGAGCGGCGTCAGCGGTACGAAGTTCCTCAAGGCGGGAGAGGCGTTCACGGCGACGGTGACGGCGGTCACGGCTTCCGGCGCGGCGACGCCCAATTTTGGCCATGAGGTCGTGCCGGAGACGGTGGAGCTGACGCCCTCGCTGGTGTCCGGCCTAGGCTTGAGCCACAACCCGCCCGTCACTGGCAGCTTCGGTGCATTCAGTAACGGCGCGGCGACGGGGACGAATTTCGCATGGGACGAGGTCGGCATCATCCAGCTTACGCCGCACATCGCGCCGGATGCCTCCGGCTCGGTGGCGTATCTCGGTTTGACCATGGGGGGCGATGTGCAGGGAACGACCACTGGCAACATTGGGCGTTTCTATCTGGGCAAGTTCGGTCTGCAAGCGGCGGCGCTCGAACCGCGCGCCGATCTGTGTCCGGCTGCCTCCAGTTGCCCCGCGCCGTTCGTCTATATGGGCGAACAGGTTAATGCCAAATTCACCTTGGTGGCGATGAGTGTGAACGGCAAACCGGTGCAGAACTATCTGGGGCAGAACGCTTCGGGCGAATTCGCTCGATTCGATCCGCGTATCTTCGCCGGGCTGAATCTCAGCGCGGTGGACAGCGCGACGGTCGCGCCGAGCGGCTTCGCCCAGCCTCCGTATTACTTGGGCGCGCGCATCAGTAACAGCGGGATGCCCGTGGCGACTTGTGATACCAATCCTTGCTTCCAGCTCGATGCCACGGGTACGCAGGCGCAAGCCAATGTGACCGTACCTTTTATGCTGACGAAAAACACCTCGCCGGATGGCGCGTACACGGCGGTGAATATCGGCATCGCGCCGCAGGATGCCGACGGTGCGCCAGTAGATGGCTCGGCCAGTACGGCCTGCAACAATCCTGCGCTGGCGGATTGCTATAACCTCGATGCCGATGCGACGACGGGCAACGACCACGCACTGGTCGGCACGACGGGGTTCTTGTACGGGCGGTTGAGATTGAGCAACGGCTATGGCTCGGAGCGTTTGCCCTTGCCGCTGACGGCGACGCTGCAATACTGGGATTGGGCGGTGGGTGGCAGCTATGTGACCAGTGCTGATGACAATCTGACTTCGGCCAATGCGGTGTTGAGCAATACCTTGTCTTCGGTGGCAAACCCTTTGGTGTTCGTCGGCGGGGTGGCGAATTACACGCTCGCCAAGCCTAGCGCGGCGGGCAGCGTGACCGTGACGGCAGTGGATGCCAGTACCGGGTTGGCTTTCAGCTATCTGACGGGCAACTCCGCACTGGCGACTTTTGGCGTCTACAAAGGCAATAACGAATTCATCGACCTGCGGGAGGCGTTTTGATTCCGGCGTGCCATTAGGCGCGGAATCGCTGTATAGTTGCGCGGGGGAGAAAAAATGGGCGTTAAAACCTTTATCTATTGCGATTTCTGTAATCCGAGTGCCATCCGTTTCGTGGACAGGCGCGTGCCTGAACGCTCTTTGGACGGGCGACGCAATTCGGACAGCCGCAGTTTCATCGACGGCGGCGGTGCTGATGCCTTGGCGTCTGGCTGGAAGATCGTCGATGGAAGACATTTCTGCCCGCGCTGCATCCAACACGCGCACAAATTGCCAGCGGCTGAATCATCCTCCGAACAGTTTTCTGCCCAACGTGCCGAGTCAGCCGGCGGCTTGGTCGGTGTTGTTTCCGGCTTCTTCCGTTCGCGCAAATAGGCCACGATGAGAATCCCCTTGCTGGACAAACTGACCGGAAAGATCAGCCGCAAGGCGGGCTGGTTCTCCGTCTGTACCAGTAGCCGGGGCGTGTGTTTCTGCGAGGTGAAGCGCGGCGGCGAGAAGCCGCTGGTGCAATCCTGCCAATTCTTCCCCTTGCCCAGCGTCACCGCCGAAGCGTTGGAGAAACTCCGCAAAGAGAGCAGCCTCGGCAATCAACAGGTCACGACCTTGCTCACCCCCGGCGAGTATCAGATGTCCGTGGTGGAGGCGCCCAACGTCCCGGCAGAAGAGCTGAAGACGGCGATCCGCTGGCGCATCAAGGATGCCATCGACTATCCGGTGGACGAGGCTGTGGTCGATGTGCTGACTATTCCAGTTGGTCGCTACGGTAGCGAGCAGCCGCAGTCGATCTATGCCATCGCGGCGCGCAACACCGTCATCCGGGCGCGCGCTGAGTTGTTTCAGGATGCCGATATTTCCCTCGCTGCGATCGACATTCCCGAGATGGCGCAGCGCAATATCGCCGCGTTGTTCGAGCGCGAAGGCCGTGCGTTGGCGCTGCTGGCCTTCGATCATACCGGCGGCTTGCTCACCTTTACCAGTGGCGGTGAGTTGTATCTTTCCCGTCGCATGGAGATCACCGTCGGGCAGTTGCAAGACGCCAACGAATCCGCCCGCAGTCGTTATCTGGAGCGGGTCGAGCTGGAATTGCAGCGCTCGATGGACTATTTCGACCGCCAGTTCTCGCATCTTTCGGTGAGCCGCGTGCTGGTGGCCGTGCCGCCGGAGGCCGGGCTGGAGCAGCATCTGGTGGCGAGCACCGGCTTGCCGGTCGAAGTGCTGGATCTGGCGCAGGGGCTGGACATCAGCCTCGTGCCCGAGTTGGCTGACCGCAGCTTCGCCGCGCATCTGCTGCCCGCACTGGGCGCAGCTTTGCGGCAGGAGGTCGTCGCGCCATGAGTCAGCAGATCAATCTGTTCGATCCGCAGTTCCGGCGGCAGAAGACGCGCTTCTCGATGGAGCAGTTGCTGCTGGCGATGGGCGTGGTGCTGGTTCTGTTCATCGGCTATTACGGTTATATCCACCACCATCTCGGGCAGGTGAAAGAACGGGTCGACGAAATGTCCAAGCGCAACGTCGCCGAGCAGGCCAAGCTGGCGCGTGCCGTGGCCGAGACGCCGGTACTGCAATCGCCGCAACAGCTCGAAGCCGAACGCGCAGCCTTGCAATCGCAGGTCGATGCGCAGCAGTCGATACTGGACTCCTTACAGGGCGGGGAGATGGGCAACACCTCGGGTTATTCCGAGTATATGCGGGCGTTCGCGCGGCAGTCGGTGTCCGGCCTGTGGCTGACCGGTTTCGAGATCGTCGGCGATGGCGTGCAGATGACGCTGGCTGGCGGTACGCTCAAGCCGGAGTCCGTGCCCGGCTACATCCGTCGGTTGAGTCAGGAGAAGATCATGCAAGGCAAGACCTTCGCGGCTTTGCAGATGGATCAAGGCAAGGGCGGCGATCCGAAGAATCCGCCGCGCTATGTCGAATTCACCCTGCAATCGGTGTTGGGCGGAGGTGAGCAATGAAAGAGCAATGGAAGACGCTGAGCGACAAGCTGGAAGCGCTCTCGCTGCGCGAGCGGGTGATGATCTTCGTCGCCGTGCTGTTCATGCTGGGTTCTTTGCTCAACACGCTGTTCCTCGAACCGTTGCGCAAGCAGCACAAGATGCTCGACGAGCAATTCATCCAACAGCAAGACCAGTTGCGCGACACCAGCATCAAACTGGGCGACTTGCTGCAAGCCAGCCGGGCCGATGCCAATTCGCCGGTGCGCGACCAGATCGCCCAGTTGCGCAAGCAGCTGGACGAGGGCGAGGCGGTGCTGCATGGTTGGAGCGACCGGCTGGTTCCGCCCGATCAGATGGCGGGTCTGCTGGAGCAGGTGTTGAGCAAGAATGCTAGGCTGCAACTGGTCAATCTGCAAACCTTGCCGCCCGAACCTTTGATCGCCAAAGCCGCCGGGGCGAAGGACGCTGCTGCGAACAAGCCCGCGCCTGCGCAAGACCAGCAGGTGTTCAAGCATGGCGTACAGATCTCGGTGCGCGGCAGTTATGCCGATCTGTTGCAATATCTCGCGGCGCTGGAGCGTCTGCCGTCGCAGATGTATTGGGGGCGCGCGCAATTGAAGGTGGAGCAATATCCCAGCGCCACCCTGACGCTCACGCTGTATACCTTGAGTTTGGATAAGACATGGCTGGCTCTGTGAACTCGTTGCACTTCCTGCCGCTCTTGCTGGTGTGCGCGGCTGCGCAGGCCGAGGAGTTGCCTGATCCCACCCGTCCACCCGCCGAGCTGAGCGCGCCGGTGGCAGATGCCGCGCGCTCGGTGGCGGAAGGCGATGTGTTGCAATCGGTGATTCTGGCAGCGGGTCGGCGTGCCGCGATCATCAACGGACAAGAAGTGAGGGTCGGTGAAAGGTACGGCAATGCCAAGCTGGTGGAAGTCGGTGAAGGGCAGGCGGTGTTGCAAGGGCCGCAGGGCAGACGGGTGCTGAGTCTGTTCCCGGATGTGGTCATCAGAAAGAACAATGCGCAGGAGACTGCGGGTGTCGGCGGAACGGTCAGATCCAACAAAAAGACCGGGGCGGATCAGAAGGGGGCGCAATGAAAGGGAATATCTGGATGGTGGCTGGGGCGCTGACGCTGGCGGGCTGCGCGACGGGCAATGGCGGCGGCTCGACTGCCGAGGCGATCCGGGGCGAGGTCAATGCTGCCGTGCAAGTGCCAGCTAAAGCGGGCAACAAGGATGCGGTCGATCAGGCTTTGCTGCCGCCATTGGCTGTCGTGCCGCCCAAGGCGGACGAACAGCCCAGCGAAGCGCGCTTCGATCTGGCGGTGAACGGGACAGCGGCGAATCAAGTCTTCTCTGCTATCGTCTCCGGCACGCGCTACAGCATGTTGGTCCACCCGGACGTGGTCGGCGGTATCTCGCTGAACCTTAAAGACGTGACAGTGTTCGAGGCGCTGGAAGCCATCCGCGAGTTGTATGGCTACGACTACAAGATCGACGGCACGCGCATCTTCATCCAACCGGCGAATCTGCAAACGCGTATCTTCCAGGTCAACTATCTGACCGGTTTGCGGGCGGGGACTTCCTCGCTGCGGGTGTCTTCCGGTTCGGTGTCTGACAGCGCGAATACCAGCAGTTCCGCCACGGGCGTGGCGAGCAACACCCCCGGCGGCAGCCGTTCTCAGGACGGCAGCAAAGTGACGATGACCTCCAGCTCCGACTTTTGGGAGGAGTTGAGTCATGCGCTGACGGCTATCGTCGGCGCTGAAAAAGGCCGCAGCGTGGTGGTCAGCCCCATCTCCGGCGTGATCGTGGTGCGTGCGATGCCGGATGAACTGAAGAACGTGGCGGCTTATCTCAAAGCCTCGCAGATTTCCATCGAGCGTCAGGTCATCCTTGAAGCCAAGATCGTTGAGGTGCAACTTAACGACAGCTTCCAGTCCGGGGTGAATTGGAGCGCGTTCAGGAACAAGGGCAACAGCGCAGGTTCGCTGGGCGTGCTGGGGCAGGGCACGACGCTGGCGGCGGGGACGGCCAATCCGGGTGGGGCGCTGGCAGCGAATCCGCTGATCGGCGGCGGGCTGGGCACGGTCACGCCCGGTACCAATCTGATCGCCAGCGGCGCAGCCACCGGCTCGTTGATCGGCTTGGCCTTTCAGACTAGCAACTTCGCGGCCTTGTTGAGCTTCCTCGAATCGCAGGGCAATGTGCAAGTGCTGTCCAGTCCGCGCATCGCCACGCTGAACAATCAAAAAGCGGTGCTGAAGGTCGGCACGGACGAGTTCTTTGTGACCAACGTCTCGACCACCACCACCACTGGCACGGCGACCACCACTACGCCCAGCGTGACGCTGCAACCGTTCTTCTCCGGCATCGCGCTGGATGTGACACCGCGCATCGACCAGAACAACGAAGTCATCCTGCACGTGCATCCTTCGGTGAGCACGGTGACGACGGTGAACAAGACGGTGAATCTGGGGACGGGCGCGACCGGTGCGGCGAACACGCTGAATCTGCCGCTGGCTTCCAGTTCGATCTCGGAGACCGACAGTATCGTGCGCGCCCGCGACGGGCAGATCGTCGCCATCGGCGGCTTGATGCGGCAGGCCTCCAACGATGCGCGTTCCGGTTTGCCGGGCTTGCCCAAGACGCTGTTCGGGCAGACTTCCATCACCAACGAGAAGCGCGAACTAGTCATCCTCATCAAGCCGATGGTGGTGGATAGCGATCAGGATTGGTCGGAAGACATCGCACGCAGCCGTGACCGCTTTAACCGCTTGCTGCCGAACGCACCGAAATAGCGATGTATCTTGAGCATTTCGGCCTGCACGAACTGCCGTTCGGGCTGACCCCCGACACCAGCTTCTTCTTTGCCTGCTCCAGCTATCAAGAGGCGCTGAACACCTTGCTGGTGGCGGCGCGTAACGGCGAGGGGTTCATCAAGATCGTCGGCGAGGTGGGCAACGGCAAGACCATGTTGTGCCGCAAATTCATCGCCACGCTGAATCAGGGGGACACGCGCGCCACCACTGCCATCGGCACGCAAGATGGTCGCGTTGAGTCGGTCAGCGATTCCCCTTTTGTTACCGCTTATCTGCCCAACCCCTATCTCGAACCCAACAGTTTGCTGCGCGCACTGGCGGACGAGTTCCGCATCACGCTCGACGCGCAGGCCGACCAACATGCGCTGCTCAAGGCGCTGACCCACGCGCTGCTGGATTTTGCGGCGGAAGGTCGGCGCGTGCTGGTGTGTCTGGACGAGGCGCAGGCGATGCCGCTGGAGAGTCTGGAGATGCTGCGCTTGCTCACCAATCTGGAGACCGAGAAGCGCAAGTTGATGCAAGTGGTGCTGTTCGGCCAGCCGGAGTTGGACGAGCGCTTGAAGCAGAACTCGGTGCGCCAGTTGCGTCAGCGCATTAGCTTCCAGTACGACTTGCAGGGCTTGCGCCGCGACGAGCTGGATCGCTATCTGCGCCACCGGCTGCGTATCGCCGGGAGCGATGCCGAGACTTTGTTCGGGCCGAAAGCGGTGGATGGCTTGTATCGCGTCAGTCGCGGCACGCCGCGCTTGGTCAACATCATGGCGCACAAGGCATTGCTGATGGCTTACGGCGAAGGGCGGCGGCAGGTGCTGGCGCATCACGTCCATGCTGCCGCAGCGGATACGCCGGAAGCGCGCCGCGATTGGCTGACCTCGGCGCAGGGTAGGGTGGCGAGTCTGCTGTATAGGGCGGGTTGGGGCGACCGATGAGCCTCATCAACCAGATGTTGAACGAACTGGAGCGGCGCGGTGCGGGCGGTTTGCCCGACGAACAAGCGGTGCGTGCGGTTCCGGTGGCGCGTCAGAGACGGGTCGGCTTGGTGCTGGTCGGCGGCTTGGCGCTGTTGGTGCTGGCGGTGGCCGGCTGGCGTTACTACGCAGCGCCCGTACATGAGGCGACGCCGGAGATTGTTCCGCCGCCTACGGCTGTGCCCTTGCCCAGCCCGCCGGTGAGCGTGGCGCATTCGGCGGTCGCGGCACGGGTGGAAAAAGCTGCTTCGGCGAAAACGCCGCCAGCCAAAGTGGCGCAGCCAGCGCCCAAGCAGGAAGTCGCAGCGAAGCAGAAAAGTGCGGTCAAATCAGTCGCCCAAGCCGTGCCAGTTAAACCAGTGACCCCGCCGCCCAAGCCTGAAGTGCCACCTGCGCCGCAGTCCATCGCCGAGGCCCCGGTGAAGCAGATCACTCCGCAGCAGCAAGCCGACCACGAGTATCGGCAGGCTGTGCTGGCGATGCAGCAGGGGCATGTCGCCGAAGCCTTGGCGGGCTACGAATCAGCGTTGCGTCTGGATGCCGGACAAGAGGGCGCGAGACGGGCGCTGGTCGGCTGGTTGCTGGAGAATAAACGCCACGATGACGCCGAGCGGCTGTTGCAGGAGGGCGTGAAGCTCAATCCCAAACATACCGGTTTCGCCATGCTGCTGGCGCGCTTGCAGGTCGAACACAACGATCTGCCACAGGCGCTGGCGACCTTGCACGCGGCCTTGCCCTACGCCAAACAGCAGGCCGACTATCAGGCTTTCATGGCGGCGTTGCTGCAACGCGGCGACCGTCACGCCGAAGCCATTCCCTACTATCAGGCGGCGCTGCAACTCGCACCCGATACGGCGCTCTGGTTGATGGGCTTGGGCATCTCGCTGCAAGCGACGCAGCGCAGCGCCGATGCGCGAGAAGTCTTCCGCCGTGCCGCCGCGCTGCATGGGCTTGCGCCCGAATTGCAAGCCTTCGTCGAACAGCGCCTCAAGGAATTGTCGCCCTGATCCGCTGGATGAAATGAACGCTTCCCCGTCCGCCGCGCTCTGTTATAATCCGCGCCCTCGGGGCGTAGCGCAGCCTGGTAGCGTACATGCATGGGGTGCATGTGGTCGGAGGTTCAAATCCTCTCGCCCCGACCAGAAAGCCAAACGGCTTGTCGAATCATCGGCAAGCCGTTTTTTGTTTTGGGCGCGAAGTTCGTGGCCTTAACCGCCGTCGTAGTGGAAACGGCACGCGATCACCACTAGCTCGTTGTCCGTCACCTGATACACCAGTCGGTTGGTGTCGTCGATACGCTTTGACCAGAAGCCGGATAAATCCCCTCGCAACGGCTCAGGCTTGCCGATACCACCGAAGGGTTTGCGCAGGGTTTCATTCAACAGTGCATTGATCCGGCGTAAGGTCTTTTTGTCCTGTCCCTGCCAGTAGAGATAATCGCCCCATGCGGTCGGGGTGAAGGTCAGCAGGCGCGCCATCAGTCGGGTAACAGTTCGCGGGGTTGTGCGCGGCCTTCGCGGTACTCCTGAATGGAGCGGGCAAGGTGGGCAGCATTGGCGGGATTGCTAGTCAGGCGCAAGGTTTCCATGATGCTGTTGTAACTGTCGAGCGACATCACCACGGCATCGCCTTCGGCATCGCGGCGGCTAATGATGGTTACATCGGCATCTTGCACCACGCCATCCAAAACCGATTTCAGCGAATTGCGCGCATGGGAATAGGTCACAACTTTCATTTTTTGCCTCACTTGCTCATTAAGTTGAACAAGTATAGGGTCCATGGCAGTCTATTGCAATGCAAGGGGGATTATTTGGCAGCGCTTAGGTAATTAAATCCTACAGACGAATCAAGATATTCTGATGGCAGAGGGCAGGCATTTTGCTCATTCTTAATGACAGTGGTTGCACTCGGTTCTCGGGGGTATCATCGCCGACACTGTTGGACTGGGCACGCAACGCCAATGTGAATTCGACTGAAGAATTGCCCGCCGCTGCCGAAAAAATGGGGAGGCGGACAGGGCTATTGCGGTGATGTAAGGCCGGGAGCGAGGTTGTGCTAATTATCCGACATTGCTGGTGGAGGCCCGCAGCATAATGCCCCGACGCCTTGCAATGTTGATGAGCAGGGTGGGGCAGCGCCCGAGCGGTCGGATCAAATGATGGGATGAAAGGATCGAAGAATGAAGTCTGGCATCGGAGTTCGTCTGGTTGGAGGGTTCGCTGCGGTGGTGGCGTTGTTCTTGGTGACCTTTCTTGTGGCGGGCGCGGCGAGTCGTGACCTTAACCAGACCATGGAGCAGATCGAGAATGAGACGCTACCTTTCGTCATCTTGGTTGATGAGATGGATACCAGCCGAGCCGAGGTGCAGCAGTTTCTGACCGATGTTTCGGCGACGCATAATCGGGATGGCTACAAGGAGGCGGAACTGGCCGCGCAGCGCTTCCTTGGCGGCGTTGGGAAATTCAAACAGGTGTACGAGCGCAAGGGCGACGCGAATTCGCTGCGCAAGATCAAGGAAGTCGAGTCCAGCTTTAACGCCTTCTATGTTGCCGGCAAGGATATGGCGGAGATATATGTCACCAAGGGCATCGCCGAGGGCAATGTGGCGATGGAGCGATTCGATGCCGACAGCGAAAAGATTAAGGGCGTGCTGACTTCCTTCCGTGAGCAGCAGGTGGTCGAGGCGCGTGCGATCACCTCCGATGCAGTGCAGCATTCCACCTCGAATCTTCGTTTGATGCTGGGTGTAGGCGTGTTCGCCGCCCTGTTCTCTATCGTCATCGCGCTGTGGATTACGCGTTCGATCACCGGCCCGGTGGGTTCGATGCAGCGTGCAATGGCTGCATTGGCGGACTCGCATGATTTCACCCGTCGCGTCGAGGTGCATGGGAATGACGAGGTCGGACAGACCGCGCAGGCGCTGAATGATCTTATCGCTAGTTTGCAGATGACTTTCCGCGAAACGCACGAGAGCATCGGCAAAATGTATCAGGCTTCGCAGTCGTTATCTGATGCCGCCAAGCATGTGGCGCATGGCTCAGTCAGCCAGAGCGAGGCAGCAACGGCCATCGCGGCAGCCATTGAGCAGATGACGGTGAGCATAGGCAGCGTTTCCGAACACGCGGAAAACACCCTGAAAATCTCGCAAACCTCGGGTGAACTCTCCGATCAGGGCGGGCGCATCATCCTCAATACCGTCACCGAGATGCGGCGCATCGTCAATGTGATGCGGGATACCTCGGCGAGCATCGCCAGTCTGGGGAGCCAATCCAGCCAGATATCTTCCATCGTACAAGTCATCCGCGAGATCGCCGATCAGACCAATCTGCTGGCCTTGAATGCGGCGATCGAGGCGGCGCGGGCGGGTGAGCAGGGGCGCGGTTTCGCTGTGGTGGCGGACGAGGTGCGCAAACTTGCCGAGCGGACCTCGGTCGCTACGGAAGAAATCACCAGAATGATCGAGGCGATCCAAAGCTCCACCAAGGCGGTGGTCAGCTGTGTGTCAGATGCCGTGTATCAGGTTGACGGGGGCGTCGTGCTGGCCGAGCAGGCTGGTGAGGCGATCAGTCAGATCAAGGAGGGGGCTGGGCACGTGGTGTCGTCGGTCAGCGATATCGCCTCATCGCTGGAAGAGCAGAGCCGGACGAGTCACGACATCGCCCAGCACATCGAAAGAGTCGCTCAGATGGTCGAAGAAGAAAGTGCTGCCGCCGGCAAAACCGCGCAGGCCGCAACCGATCTGGCTGGATTGGCTGGCGAGATGCGCAGCGCGATCAATCGCTTCAAGGTTTGATTGGTTATTCTGGTTTTTAGCGTGAGACGATAGCGCCTAGGCCGGGGCGGAGCCAGATTATCCAAGCTAGTCGCGCGACAGCGACGAGAGCAGAAGAGGTGACTGGAAAGATGGGCCGGAATGCTAGGGGGGCGCGGATGGGGGCACTAAGAAAATTCGGCTGGTTGTTCTGGCTGTCGTTGGCTTGGGCTGGCGCGGCGGGTGCCGCTGAGCCGTGCGCAGACAAGGATAACGACGCCTGTGCCGAAGCTACCGAGCCAGCCGAGCCAGCCACGATGCGCGAAGCCATCGATGAGGCGCGCGAAGATCTGGCCGAAAAACTGCACGGCGTGCAGGTGTCGGCTTTTGGAGATGTGCAAAGTATCTACGGTGACACTGGCCGTCAAAAACTCGACTGGGGGGCGTTCGAGTTGGATGTCGGCGGTGAATTCAACGATGATCTTCAAACAGCTTTCGCTATTGTGGAAACCAAAATGACCACTGCGCTGGCGGTCGGATTCTTGGATTACCATGCTTTTGGCGGCGGTCGCATTGCACCGCGTGGTCGTTTGTGGGTGGAGAAGGGGCTGCACTTCCAGCTAGGGCGCTTCGATATTCCGTTCGGGAGTGATTGGCAATTCTTCGCCAGCAAAGACAGCGCGTCGATCTCGCGTCCGCTGACGACCGATCTGGTCATGGAAGGGGGCTACAACGATGCTGGGCTTCGTATCTTGGGTAATGACGGCACGGTCAATTTCAACGCTTATCTCTTGCACGGCTTTAATGCGGGGCGCTTGGTCGGCGGGCGGTTGGGCTTGACTCCCTTCAGCGAGCCTTTTTCGCTGAAGGGGGCGCAAGAGCCCAAGCTGGCCGAATTCGGCTTGTCCTATTTCCTCGATGCGGACGCCACGAAAAGGAAACGTGAGACCGGCGTGGCGGTCGATGCCGAATCGCATCTGGGCGACTGGACGGGGCGACTGGAGTACATGGTCAGGAAGAAAGAGCCGACCGTGCTGGATGCGGGGTTGACCATGCGCGGCTGGCATGTGACGCAGGAATACGAACTTGGCGAGAGTTTGGCTTGGGCGACCAAGCTGTTCGTGCGCTATGAACGCGTGGTCATCCGTCCGGCGGAGATCGCCACACCGGGTGCAGGCCCGGGCGATGACCGTGATGTTCGCCTCGCGGCGGGTTTCAGCACGAACGTCGGCAACAGTGATCTGCTGCAATGGAAGCTCGAAGTGCAGAACTATCGCGCCGCTACGCCTACGACCCGCACCACGCCCGGCTTCGGGAGCGGTCAGATGTTGTTCACGCAATTCGTGGTGGTGCTATGACTTGGCGTTTGCTGCGGCGTTGGTGCGGGATCGTGGCCCTGTCGATGACCCCCCTGTCAGGTTTCTCGGTGGATAGCGAAGATGCGCGGAGTGCGGGTTGTTGGCCGCAGGCTGCCGTCGCTACACCGCACGCCGCGTGTAGCTCTTGCCACAAGGATGGGGAAAGCCGTTGGGCCGCCCGGCAAGCTCGCCCTTGCACCAATTACTGCATGGGTTGCCACAAGAAGGCCGAGATGTCGCGGCATCACACGGTGGGGACCGTATTGCCCAAGTCGCCCAACGATGCCTTGCATTTGACCGCCGACAAGAGGCTGGCCTGCTTCACTTGTCACGACCTTTCGCGCCAACGCTACGATCAGGTGCGCTGGAAAGCCACCAGCTTGTACGACCGGATGTTCCGCAAAGAGAGTCGCTACAAGACCTACTTCCTCGCTCAACAAAACGACCAAGGGCAGCTTTGCCTGGAGTGTCACTGATTACCGCAACTGAAGGAAACACCATGAGCCAAGCCACCAACAAACGCCGCATCGTTCTGATCGATCACCGCTTCCAGCTCCGCATGGCGGCGGCCTTCGTCATGCTGCAAGTCATTCTCACCGGGCTGTTCGCCGTCGGACTTTATCTGTTCATGGACAGCGAGATCCACGCTGATCTTGCCTCGGCCCACGCCAGCTACCAATCGCTGAGCCAGATGTTGCTGCCCATCGTGATCATTCTTTCGATTTTCAGCGTCACGCTCTCCATCGTGCTGGTGACCATCTTCGTGGTCATCATCAGCCACAAGATCGCTGGGCCGATGTACCGATTCCGCATTGTGCTGGAATCGCTGGCGCAACGACGCTTCGAGTCTTTCACCCGCATTCGCCCGGAAGACCAGCTCGGCGAGTTGGCGACTTCGCTGGATCGTGCGCTGGACGTGGTCAAGGAAGACATTTCGGTGTTGCAAGAATCGGTCAGCCGTCTGCATGAATCGCACAGCAAGGGCGACAGTGCCGCCGTGTTGACTGAGATCGCCAGAATCGAAGCGGCGCTGGAGGTTTGGGAAAAAGGCTAAGAGGTGTCGTTTGGTCGAATTTTGCGATGCTAGGAATTCATATAGAGTCCACAGCCTTGGTTGTGGTTGATGCGAGAGATGGGATGAATGACGATGTTGATGCGTGATTTCGCTCGGAGTTGTGTCTGGTCGTGCGCGGTGGTGGGCAGTTTGTTGGCGGGCGGCGCTCGGGCAGAAGAGGGCGAGGTTGCGCCGATCAAGTTTTCCGGCTTCGGCACGCTGGGGGCGAGCTATCAGCGCACGCCGGGCGTGGTCTTCCGGCGCGACATCGCACAGCCCAAGGGCGCGCGCTCCGGTCAGCTGTCATTCGAACCGGACTCCATGCTGGGAATTCAAGCCTCGGCGTGGTCAGGCCAGTTGGTTGAGGCATCATTGCAAGCGGTCAGCCGTCAGACCGTCACCGGCAATTACGATCCGCAGCTCACTTGGGGCTATCTGAAGCTCAATCTGGACGAAGCAGCATCGGTGCGTGTGGGCCGCTTGGGCGTGGAGATGTACATGCAGGGCGACTCTGCCGAGATCGGCTACGCCAATCTGCTGATCCGCCAGCCGGTGCTCTTCTACCCGCGCAGCCATGATGGCATCGACGCTGAAGTGACGCATCCGCTGGGCGCGGGCACTTTGCGGGTGAAAGGCATGTTCGGCTACGTCCAGGGCAAACTGGTGACGTACTCCGAGCCTTACGATTGTGGCGGTTCGCGCTTGCGGGGTGGGCTGGCAGAGTATGCGCAGGATGGCTGGACGGTGCGGGTGGCTGATGCCAGCTTGCATCTGGCGCACGAAATACCCGGCGTACAGATAGATGCGTTGCGTCAGGCACTACTGTCGTTCGCTCCCAACGGGGCGGCCATCGTCAATCGTCTCGCCATGCAGGGACGGCAGATGGGGTACCGCTCGTTCTCGGTTGCCTATGACTCCGGCCCGTTGCAAGGGCTGGTGAGTTACAACCAGTTGAGTTCTCCCGGCTGGTCGAGTCAGGAAAGCATGTTCTTTCAGACGGGTTATCGCCTTGGCAAGGTAACGCCCTATCTGGCGCTCTCGGATACTCGTACCCCGCAGGATCATATCCCCACCGGCTTGCCCAATCTGCCCCTCACTGCGGTGCTGAATCAGGGCGCAGCACATGCGCAGACGGTGACGCAGGTGAATCAGTCGGCGCTCACGCTGGGCGCACGTTACGAGTTGGGACGGAATCTGGCGCTCAAGGCGCAAGTGGATCGTATCCGCTACATCACTCCGCTGTCGATCAATGACTCCTTGCAGTCATCCATCCCCGTCGACTCGCGCGGGTACAAGGCCATGACCTTGTACTCCGTCGCGCTGGACTTCGTGTTCTAGGGGGCGGCCATGAAACGTGTGATAGGTTTGGTCGCCCTGTTGAGTTTGCCCGCCAGCCCGGCGCAAGCCGAGTTGGTGGTCGTGGTGGGCGCGTGCAGCAGCATCGAAAGTCTGACGCGCGAGGAGGTGGTGAACATCTTCATGGGACGTTACCGCAAGCTGGCCGATGGCAGTGCGGCGACATCCTGTCGATCTCAGTCTCGATGCGCCAGAGCGGCAACTGTTCTATCGCAAGCTGCTCAACAAGAATCTGGAGGAGATCAATGCGTATTGGTCGCGGCTGGTGTTCGCGGGGCGGACGCTGCCGCCGGACGAACTGGGTAGCCGGGAGAATTTGCAGTCCAGACTGGAGCGCGATCCGACCGCCATCGCTTACATCGAGCACAGCCGGGTGAGCAAAGAGATGCGCATCGTACTTTCCCTGCCGGAGTGATATGTCGAACATCCAGCCCACCTCCCTTAAACAGCGTCTGAGCCGCTGGCTGTTTTGGCCCGGCAAGAGTCTGGTCTATCAGGTCGCCGCCCAGATACTGCTGGTCGGCTTTGGGCTGGCTGTGTTGTTCACCGTCCTGACCGCTTGGTACATCAGCCGATACGAGACGCAACGGCAGACCGAGCGCATCGGCGAGCTGTTCTCCACGGTCAGCAGCACGGTGAGCATCGCCTGCTTTACCAACGACCACACTCTGGCGGATGAATTGGCGAAAGGGTTGCTGACCAACCATCTGATCGCCGGTGTGCGCATCACCTCCGGGCAGACGGTGTTGGCTGAATTCAATCGTGGCGGCCACGTCATCGACCCGGCCCTGACGGTGCGGAACACGGTGTATTCCCCGTTCGACGGGCGGATGGCGGTGGGCGAGGTCGAGCTAATCGCCGATGGCGCGTTCATCGAGGCGCAAGCCGACGAGTACTCTGGCATCGTGGTGGTGTTGTTGATGCTGGAAGTGCTGGCCGGCGTGCTGGTGGTGTCCTGGGCCATGTTGCGCGGCGTGGTCGGGCCGGTGCGAGCCTTCGTCAACGGCTTGCGCCGCATCGAAGAAGGCCGCAGCGAACATCTGCTCGTGCCCCGAGGGCAGTACAACGAGTTGGTCGAGTTGGGCGAGGCATTCAACGAGATGATCGCCAGCAAGGCCCAGTTGTTACAGATGGAGCAAGTGATGCGTGAGCGGGTGGCGCTCAACGAACAAAGCCTGCGTACCATTCTGGAGAATTCGCCGGACATGATCGTGCGCTACGATCTGGAGTGTAGACGGCAGGTGGTAAATGCGGCCTATCTGCGTGAAACAGGTTCGACGCTGGAGCAGGTGTTAGGCCAGCCATTCGAGTCGTCTGCGGTCTGGAGTCAAACAGGGATGGAGCCGGAGGCGTACAAACAGCGTCTGTGTCAGGTGATGGCGACCGGCGAGCCCGATCAGATATTGCTGGAGTGGCTGGATTCCACCGGAGAGCTGGTCAGCCATGACATGTACGTGGTGGCGGAATATGCGCCGGACGGGCAGGTGATGGGTGCGTTGGGCATCGGTCGCAACGTGACCGAGCGCAAGCAGGTCGAGCGCCAGTTGTTGCATCAGGCCACCCACGATGCGCTCACCGGCCTGCCCAATCGTGCGCTGCTGAAAGACCGCATCCAGCAAGGCATCGCCCAATCCAGCCGCGACCGGCGCAACGTGGCGCTGGTGTTCATCGACCTCGACAACTTCAAGACCATCAACGATACGCTGGGCCATGACATCGGCGACGAACTGCTCAAACTGCTGGCTAAACGCATGTGCGCGGCCCTGCGCGACGGCGACACGGTGGCGCGTCTGGGGGGCGACGAATTCGTGGTGCTGTTGCAGGACGGTGTGGCGAGTATGGACATCGAAGGGGTGGTGCAGAAAGTGTTCCAGACCGTCTCCGCCCCCTGTGAGATCGGCGAACATCGCATCTACCCGGGCGCCAGCATGGGCATCGCGGTGCATCCGCGCGATGGGGGCGACATCGAAACGCTGATGCGCAGCGCCGATACCGCGATGTATGCCGCCAAGAGTCTGGGGCGCAACAACTACCAGTTCTTCTCGCAAGAGATGGACGAGAACCTGCACGAGTGGGTGGCGCTCAGCAACAGCTTGCGTCAGGCGCTCGAACTGCAACTCTTTGAGTTGTATTACCAGCCCAAGCTTGATCTGCGCACCGGCGAATTCGCTGGGATGGAGGCGCTGATCCGCTGGCATCATCCGCAGCGCGGCATGGTTTCGCCCGCCGTCTTCATCCCCGTCGCCGAGAAGAGCGGGCTGATCGGTGCGCTCGGCCTGTGGGTGCTGAACGAGGCCTGCCGTCAGGCACGGGAATGGCTGGATGCCGGGCTGAAGCCGGTGCGGGTCGCGGTCAATCTGTCGGCGGGCCAGTGTCAGGATAGCGAGTTGCCGACGCAAGTCCGCCTCGCTTTGGAGAAACATCAACTCGACGGTAAGTATCTGGAAGTGGAGATCACCGAAAGTATGGTGATGGAAGACGCCGAGCTGGCGATACGCACCTTGTGGGAGCTGCGCAACCTCGGCGTGCGCGTGTCGGTGGATGATTTCGGCACGGGCTACTCTTCGCTCAGCTATCTCAAGCGTCTGCCCATCGACACTCTCAAGATCGACAAATCCTTTGTGGACGACATCGAAACCGATGCCAATGACGTCGCCATCATCCGCGCCATCATCGCCATGTCGCATAGCTTAGGGTTGCACGTGGTCGCCGAGGGTGCGGAAACTGCCAACCAGTCGGCGATGTTGCAACGCTTCGGCTGTGATCTGCTGCAAGGTTATTTTTACCACCGACCGATGCCAGCGAAGAATATGGCCGAGCTGATGCTCAAGTCAGAAAGATTCAGGGTCGACAGTCTGGGGGCGGCGGGCAACCAGCGCGATGGCAAAGTCAGATCCACCGGGGACGAAAAGGATAAAGCACCATGACAGAGCAAGCGAGCCCATCTTTCGAGCGACTTTCCGAGTTGGAGGCGGCGCTGCACCGTGAGCAAGCACTGGCACGCGAAAATGCCATGCTCCGGGCGATGATAGATAGCAGCCAGAACCCAGCAGTCTTCGTGGCTGACCCCTTGGACGCGGGGCGATTCCTGTACGTGAACGAGGCGACCTGCCACCATTTTGGAAAATCGCGCGAGCAGTTGTTGACGCAGCATCCCTACGATTGCGACCCATCGGTGACACCGGAGCGCTTGGCGAGCATCGAGCGGCAACTGAGAGAGCAGGGGCGTGTCAGCTTCGAGTCAGAGCATCATTTGTCTTCAGGCCGGCGCGTGCCAGTGGAGGTGCAGATGAGCGCCTTTCAGCACGAAGGGCGACCTTATGTGGCGGGATATTTCCGCGACATCACCGAGCGCCGGGCCTTTGAGTCACTGGCCATCGAAGTCGAGAGCGCGAATGCGCACCACGCGGAAAGCGAGCGTTACCGGCAGTTGTTCGCCAATTTTGAAGACTGCGTTCTGTTTTTGGATGCCACCGACGAGGGCGGATTCGTCATCGTGTCGATCAACTCGGCAGCGGAGCGTAGCTTCGGCCTGAAGGATGCCGAAGCTCAAGGCAAGAGCTATTACGAATTGTTCCCTCCCAGCTTGGCGGTGAGGCTGGCGGCGCACCACCATGCTTGCGTGCAGAGTGGAAAGTCACTGCGGCACGAAGAGGTGTTTTCGCATCCGTCGGGTGATCGCTATTTCAACGTCACCTTCATCCCGATGAAGGACGACGAAGAGCAGATCTATCGCATCGCGGTCATCTTGCGCAATATCTCCGAGCGTAAGCGCACCGAGGCGTTGCTGGCGCAACGCGAACGGGCGTTCCGTACCTTGGCGGAGAACGCTCCCGACAACATCGCCCGCTATGATCGCGAGTGCCGTTTGTTCTATTCCAATCCACAGCTTGAGGCGACGCTGGGTGTGCTGCACGGAGAGCGCTTTGGCAAGACACCGACCGAATCCTATCCCGATGGGCATTTCGATGAATATGAGACGGCACTGAAACAGGTGATCGCCACCGGCGAAATGCTGGATGTTCAGATCGCTTTGCCGGATAGAGGTATCGGCGGCTGCTATCACCATGTGCGCATGACGCCGGAACGGGACGAGCATGGAGAAGTGACGGGCGTGCTGGCGCTGGGGCGGGATGTGACCGAGCAGAAGCGTTACGAATATTCCTTGCTCGATCGCGTCGAGCAAGAGCGTCGCCTGTCGCAATTCTTCAACGTCGTGCCCGGTTTCTTCTACACGTTGGTGCAAAAGCCGGATGGTGGATTCTACGTGCCCTTCGCCAGCATCGGCATCCGCCAGATGTTCGGCGTCGAGCCAGAAGCGGTGGCGCATGACATCACGCCGTTCATCGCATTGGTTCACCCTGACGACATCGAGTCTCTGTTCGTGCAAGCGGAAACGTCTGCCCGCGAATTGAAATTCGGCTACATCGAGTTTCGTATCACACATCCGACCAAGGGCGTGCGCTGGATCGCTTCGCGCGCGCAGCCGCAGCGCACCGAAGACGGCGGTACGCGCTGGGATGGTTTCATGCACGACATCACCGAGCGCAAGCAGGCCGAGACGGTGCTGCGCGAAGGCGAGCAGGCGATGATCGACCTAGAGGAAAAGCTGCTCGATCTGTATGAGCTGTCGCCGGTCGGCATCGTGCTGACCGACATGGACGGGCACTTCCTCAGATTCAACGAAGCCTTCCGTCGTTTGTGCGGATATAGCGCCGAGGCGCTCAAGGCGCAGGACCACTGGTCGCTGACGCCGCCGGAATTCGAAAATCGGCAGGTCGAACAGCAGGAGGCGTTGTCCCAGACCGGCAGTTATGGCCCCTGCGAACAGGAGTTGCTGAATCAGGCCGGTACGCGGGTAGCGGTGCAAGTCAGCGGCACGCTCATCACCGGCAAGGACGGGCAGCATTACATCTGGTCTATCGTGGAAGACATCACGGCGCGCAAACAGGCCGAAACCAGCCTGAAGCAGGCGCATGAATTCACCGAAGGTGTCATCAACGCCATTCCCGACCTGTTGTTCGAGTTGGATCAGGAGGGACGCTACCTTGGTATCTGGACCAAGAAGCCGGAACTACTCGCTGCGCAGCGGGAGGCTTTGCTGGGCAATACGGTCAACGATGCGCTCTCGCCCGAAGCGGCCCGGATCGTGATGTCGGCGCTCCGCGAAGCGGCGGAAACTGGGCTTTCCTTTGGCAAAGTCATCTGCATCGACTTGGCGCACGGCGTGGGTTGGTTCGAGCTTTCCGTCTCCAGAAAAAATGGCACGGGTAGTGCCGAACGTTTCCTAGTGCTGTCGCGCGACATCACTAGTCGCAAGCAGATGGAAGCCGAGTTGGCGCTGCTGGGGTTCGCAGTCAACCGAGTCATGGGTGATGCCTTTTTCCTGATCGACGAGTCGGCCCGCTTCGTGCAAGTCAACGATCAAGCCTGTCATAGCTTGGGTTATAGCCGTGAAGAATTGACGTGCATGACGGTATTCGACATCGACCCGGATTTCACCTCCGAGCGTTGGGGCAAGTTCCTGAGTGGCGTGAAGGCGGGCGTGTTGCAGCGCAGGTTCAAATCCCGTCACCGCAGCAAGGATGGTCGATTGCTCCCGGTCGAGATCGCAGCCCAGTGTTTTTTGCACGAAGGCAAAGTCTACGACCTAGCCATCGCCCGCGATCTGGGCGCGTGCAAACGTGTATGCCCCCGCTTCGAGAATGTGCTGAAGCAATAGCTGGTTTTAGCGCTGACACATTCCGACGATCGGAGGGAGAGGACTGGGGTGTCCGGGGCGATCTAGCCTTCTTGACTTAGCAGCGCAGCCTTGTCCAGTGCGGTTAGCGCGCGGGCGATCACAGTGGCGGGGCTGGCCTCGGTGAGCGCTTCGACGATGAGTCGGGCGCTGAGGCACAGGCGCAGGGCGCTCACCGCTGCGTCTGTGCGGAGGCCACCTGCGACCGGCTGGCCGAGTTGGAAGCGGCTGGCGGCGAGCGCCGCATCCGGGCCGAAGTCGGGTTCGCGGCTGAGGTCGAGTGGCAGTTGGCGGTAGATGCGTTGCGTCTCGTCTTCGTCCAGTATGCGGCCATCGGGTCTGCGCAGCAGGAAGGGAAACAGGGTGGGGATGCAGTCCCAGCCGTCCGTGCCGCGCTCCAGTTCTGTGACGGGCAGCGGCAGCAGGGCCGGGTCGTGCGCCAGCCGGTGCTGGATGGCTGCGGCGAAATCTTGCAGGAAGCGGGCGATGGCGGTATCCGGCAGGGCGCGGAAGGCTTTGAGTTCCGCCAGCGCCGCTTCCCAGCGCAACAGCAAGCCGAAATTGGCGGTGCGCGACAGACACTCCGCTCCGCTCCAGCCGCGCGGCCACTCGGCGCGGCAGGTGTAATCGGCTAGTGCACAAGGCAGTGGCTGGTCGCGCAGCCGTTCGGCGGTGACGGCGGGGATCAGTAGTGCGCCGGAGAAGGTCGGGCCGGAGAGGAATTTCGAGCCGGTGATGGCGACGCTGTAACCCTGTTGCAGATAGGCGCGCAGGCTGGCGGGCGCAAGGCGGAACTGGCAGGCATCGACCAGCACTTCCAGTTGCGCCGAGTGCTGGCGATGCAGTTCCGCGACGCAGCCCGGCGTCGGTGCGATCAGTCCGGTCTTGGACAGATCGGTGAGGATCAGCAACACCTGTTTGCCTGCCGCCCGCGCGGCGGCGCATTGGGCGCGGAATTCGGCATCGACCTCTGCTGACGGGCGGATGCTGCCGTCCGGTTGGCGCAGCGCGACGCTGACGACTTCGCTGGCGTGCGCGCCAGTGATGGCCGTGCCGACCGGTACGGTGCTGCGCTGGGCGGCGCGGCTGCTGAAATGTCGCCCGCGCAACGCCGTCGGGATGCCGCTGCCGGTCTCGCTGGCATCGGCCATGATGGCGACGCTGGGCACATCGCGCCGCGCCAGCAACTGGGCGGCGATCAGGTGCAAGTCTGTGCCGGAGGCGGCGAACACGGTCGCTAGCCCGGACAGATCGCTCAACTCACACAGTGTCGCCAACTCTCCCCGCATCCGTTCCAACTCTTGCGCGTAGCGCTCCGCCGCCGGTTCGGCAGAGGCGGCGAGGCGTTGCCGCAGTGCGTCTGCGGCAGCCCAGCCGGTGGCAGAGATGCCGGTGGCGGTGGATGAGCCAAAGGCGTGCAGCGTGGGGTCGGGCAGCGGCGCGCAGCCGTAGCGATTCAGCCCCGCCGCATCGAGCGCAATGCGCGCATCGCCGCCCGCCACCAGCAATTGCCGGGTGCTGGGCAGGGCGGTCGCCAAGGCGGGCTCGTCGGGGTGGAGGGCGGATAGCATGGGCTAATCAGGTTGGTGCTTGCTCGCGCTGGAAATCAGTCCGTAGAAGGAATCGAACACTTTGCGCATCTGCGGCACTTTGTAGGGGTAGAGGTCTGCCGGGTCGAGCGAGTGGACGACCGCGCCGCTGTCCAGCTCGAAGATCAGCAGTTCGCCGCTGGGTGTCTCGGCGCAGTCGATGACCAGATAATCGAGTTTGAATCTGGCGTTCAGTTCGGCGATCGCGCGTTGGTGGCGCGGGGCGAAATGCTGGTCGAAGTCGGCGAAGAAGGCCGCTTCTTCGGCGCGCTTTTCGGCGCTGTCGGCCATGCCTGCGTTGACGTAGTGGATCATCCAATGCTCGGAGATGCCCATGTGCGCGCCATAAGCGCGACCGCCGATCAGCACGAGGCGGTATTTGCGGTAGAGGCCGTCGGCGCTGCGGTAATCGACAAAGGGCGAGATAAAGAAGTCGCTTTGCGCCATGCCTTGCAGATAGGCGGCGAGTTCGGCGGGCGAGCCGATCTTGTCCAGACCTTTGCCGGCGTGCGAACCGACCGGGCGCACGATGATGGGGAAATCCGCTCCCGGCAACAGCGTCGCCAGCGCCGATCCGGCGCGGCTGAGGGCTTCCAGCTCGGCGCGCGTGGCCCGCTGAGTGGGCGGGATGGCGATGCCGGGCGCGTCTTTCAGCAGGACGTAGCTGCCGTCGCGGGAGAGCGTGGCGATCTGCGCGGGCTGGTTGAGCACAGGGCGCGGCCAGAATCTGAGGTAGTCGGCCAGTTGCGTCAGCAGCGGTTGGTTGGCATCGGATTCGCAGGCGGCGACGAACAGTACGTCGTGATCGGGCGCCATCGCCGGAAACGGCTCGCCGGGCAGCAAGTAGAGCAGGTCGAGCGCGATGTGCGAGTCTTCGACTAGAAATTCCAGCGGCGTGTTGGCCATGATGTCGCCCGGCCCCATCAGCGCCAGCACGCGCAGCTCGACCGGTTCTTGCACTGGCAGATGGTAGAGCCGCCGCAGGCGCAGCGCCTCGGCCTGCATGTTGAGCGCGACCTCGGGGCTGCCCTTGATCTGGAGTAGCAGCGAGAGATCGAGCAGGGCGTTGGCGCAGGTGGCGTCGGGTGCTTCGCCGGCGATGGCCAGCAACTCTGTCCCCAGCGGGGTGAGGTCGCCTCCAGCGTAGGCCTGACGCATCAGGGTGGCGAGGCCGATGAGGGTGTCGCGTTCGTCGGCAGGGTTCATGGCTGAGGCTCCGATGGCTGGGTGTACTGGTCGCCCAGTGCGAGGGTGGCCCGCAGCAGCGCGTCGATGTCGCTGTGGCGGGTGCGGTGGTTGACGATGGCGGCGCGGATGGCGAGGCGTCCGTCCAGCACCGTGGCCGAGGGCGCGACGATGCCGCCTTCCTGCAAGGCGACCACGATGCGCGAGTTGAGCGCGTCGGCGTTTTCGGCACGGTAACGGAAGCAGACGATATTCAGGCCCACTGGTGCGAGCAGTTCCAGTTTTGGCTCGGCTTCGATGCGCTGCGCCAGATAGCGCGCCAGCGTGCAGGTCCCGGCGATGGATGCGCCGAGCTGATCTGCGCCGTAGACTTGGATGGTGAACCAGGCCTTGAGGGCGCGGAAGCTGCGCGACAGGTCCGGGCCGAAGTCGCAGGGCCAAGGCGCGCCTGCCGCCAGCCCGCGTTCTTCGCGGTGCAGATAGGCGGCGGGCGAGGCGAAAGTGTCGAAGTGCTGCGCGCCGTCGCGCACCAGAATGAACCCTGCGTCGTAAGGCACTTGCCCCCATTTGTGGAAATCGAAGGCGATGGAGTCGGCGTGCTCCAGCCCGGCCAGACGCGGGGCGAGTTCGGGCGAGAGCATGGCAAGTGCGCCGTAAGCGCCGTCGATGTGGAACCACAGCTTTTCTTGTTCGGCCACCTCAGCGAGGTGGGTCAGGTCGTCGATAGCGCCGGTGTTGACCGAGCCTGCCGTGCCAGCGATGAAGAAGGGCGTGAGTCCGGCGGCGCGGTCGGCGGCGATGGTTTGTTGCAGCGCGGTGATGTCCATGCGGTAGGCTGCGTCCATCGGGATCAGGCGCAGCGCGTCGGTGCCGAATCCGGCTAGATCCATCGCTTGGGCGATGCAGCCGTGCGCGCCTGCCGAGGTGTAGCCGACCAGCGTCTGGCCGCTGGCGGCGAGGCCGCGCTGGCGCACTCCCAGCCCCAGCGCGGTGGTGCGGGCGACGAGGACGGCGATCAGGTTGGCCATCGAAGTGCCGGTGACGAACAGGCCGCTGGCGCTGTCGGGGAAACCGAACAGCTCGCGCACCCAGCGCGTCACCTGCCGTTCCACTTCCACCGGCATCTGGTTGCGTCCGCCCAAGTTGGCGTTCAGCCCCGCCGCCAGCATCTCTGCCAACATGCCGACCGGCGTGCCGCCGCCATGCACCCAGCCCATGAATCCGGGATGGGCGTTGCCGACGGCGTGAGGCAGGATGTCGCGCATGAAACGCTGGTGCGCTGCGTCCAGACTGCCGGGCTGATGCGGCAAGGGCTGGCGGAAAGTCTCGCGCAACTCGGGTGGGATGGGTTGCCACACCGGGCGTTCGCGCAGGTGCTCCAGATAATCGAACATGTCGTCGAGCATACGATGCCCCTGTTCTCGCAGGGCGGGCCAGTCTGCCGGGTCGAGCGAGTGCGGCGGCGGGAGAGGTTTTTCTTCAGTGCTCATCGGCTGGGCGTGGGTGAGGTGGGGCAGATTGTGGCGGAGCGGAGCGCACGACTATCAGGCGAACAGCGCGGAAAATCCCGATCTCTTTGTATGTTGTGTTGTGCGGAGGTCGATGAGGCGGGGTAGGGCGTCATATTCTTTTTATGGATATTGAAAGCTGAAAATACAATTTCACAGAATTAGCGGCGTTTCCTATAGTGCGCTCCATCGCAATTCGATCAACCCCAAGGAGACGCACCATGAAGAAAAGCCTGTTAGCCCTCACCCTGTTGTCCGCGCTGTACGCCAGCGCTTCGTCTGCGGCTGAAGTATCGCTGCTCAACGTCTCTTACGATCCGACTCGTGAACTGTATCAGGATTATAACGCGGCCTTCGCCAAATACTGGCAGGCCAAGACTGGAGACACCGTGACGGTGAAAGCCTCCCACGGCGGCTCCGGCAAACAAGCGCGTGCCGTGATCGACGGGCTGGAAGCCGATGTGGCGACCTTGGCGCTGGCGGCTGACATCGACGCACTGGAAGAAAAGGCGCACCTCATCCCCGCCAACTGGCAGACCCGTTTGAAGCACAACAGCTCGCCCTACACTTCGACCATCGTATTCTTGGTGCGTAAAGGCAACCCCAAGGGCGTGAAGGACTGGAACGATCTGGTCAAGCCCGGCATCTCGGTCATCACCCCTAATCCCAAGACTTCCGGCGGCGCGCGCTGGAACTATCTGGCAGCCTGGGGCTACGCCCTGAAGCAGAACGGCAACGATGCAGCCAAGGCGCAAGAGTTCGTCGGCAAGCTGTTCGGCAACGTGCCGGTGCTGGATTCTGGTGCGCGAGGTTCGACCACGACCTTCGTTGAGCGCGGTATCGGCGACGTGCTGCTGGCTTGGGAGAACGAGGCTTTCTTGGCGATCAAGGAACTCGGCCCGGAGAAATTCGAGATCGTCGTACCTAGCCTGAGCATCTTGGCTGAGCCACCTGTGACCGTGGTGGACAAGTACGCCGACAAGCACGGCACTCGCAAGGTCGCCGAAGCGTATCTGGACTATCTCTACTCGCCGGAAGGCCAAGAGATCGCTGCGCAGAACTACTACCGTCCGACCGATGAAAAGGTGGCGAAGAAGTACGCCAAGCAGTTCCCCAAGCTGAATCTCATCACCATCGACGGCGTGTTCGGCGGCTGGACCAAGGCCCAGAAGGAACACTTTGCTGACGGCGGCGTGTTCGACCGTATCTATACCCGGAAGTAATCCGTACCCCCCAGCGGGGGGGAGGCCATCCCCGACTTACGAAAGGAACAGCATGACGACTCAATACGAACCATTACCACAGTCTTTCAATGTGCAATCTGGCGGCAGCGTCGCGTGCGAGATGCTGGATTCCTTGCGTGGGGAGCGTGCACGCGACGGGCGAGCTTATAGCTTGCTTGAGGTGGAGATACTGGCTGGGCTGGCGTTGCGGAATGCGGTGCGCCAGATTGATCCGAAGCAGTGGAACTAAGGAGATAGACGATGGAACATCTAACAAGTGAGCCTCTGGAGAATCCGTCTGGCATCGCGCTTTCGTTCTTGGATGCGGAGATGGCTCTGGAAGAGCGAGAGGGGTCGGCGCTCAAGGGCGTGATCTCGGCAATGTTCATGTTGTTGATCGCTTACGCTTTGTGGGGTTCGAACTGGCTGGGTGTCGGCGGGCTGGTCTTGGCTTTTTACTACTTTGTGATGCTTGAGCCGCGTATCGAAACGGTCGCTTGCGAACCCCGCGAGATCGTCCGTGAACAGACGCAGCAGGCCGAAGGGCAGAACGCTATCAATGGCATTAACTGGGCACGCGCTTGGATGGCCTGAACACTTAACTTTAGGAGCAAAAAATGAGCATCGCAGCAATCAATGCAAGGAATCAGTTTCGCGGCAAGATCATCGACATCGTGCTGGGGCCGGTGGTGTCGGAAGTGGTGGTCGGCACGCCGCTGGGTTCGGTCACTTCGGTGATCACCACCCGTTCCATCAACGAGTTGCAACTGGAGATCGGCTCGGATGTGGTGGCGCTGGTGAAGTCTACCGAGGTGGCCATCGCCAAGCTGTAAGCACTTCGCAGATGTTTTTGGACGAGGGCAGGTGCGGGCATCTGTCCTTTTTTGTCTCGCAAAGAAAGATGAAACCATGAGCAAAATTATCAAGCAATTTTTAGCGGCAGTCTTGTTGGCGGTCACTGCGCAGACCGGCTCGGCAGCGGAAGTGACGCTGTTGAACGTCTCTTACGACGTGTCGCGCGAGTTCTACAAAAACTACAACCCGGTGTTCGCCAAATACTGGAAGCAAAAGACCGGCGACGATCTGAGCGTGAATCAGTCGCACGGCGGCTCCAGCAAGCAGGCGCGCGCGGTGGTGGACGGGCTGGAGGCGGACGTGGTGACGATGAATCAGTCCATCGACGTGGACATTCTCGCCGAGAAAGGATTGATTCCGGCGAACTGGGCGGAGCGGTTGCCGAACGGCAGCGCGCCGTTCTCATCCACCTCGGTGTTGCTGGTGCGCAAGGGCAACCCCAAGGGCATCAAGACTTGGGTCGATCTGGCCAAGACTGGCGTTTCGGTCATCATCGCCAACCCCAAGACTTCGGGCAATGGTCGCTACGCTTACCTCGCCGCATGGGGTTCGGTAGTCAAGCAGGGCGGTACGCCTGAGCAGGCCAAAGATCTGGTCGGCAAGATCTTCGGCAACGTGCCGGTGCTGGAAACTGGCGGTCGCGGCGCGACCACGACTTTTGTGCAGCGCGAGATCGGCGATGTGCTGGTGACTTTCGAGAACGAAGTCGGCCTCATCAAGCAGGAATACGGCGAGGACAAATTCGACTTGGTCTATCCGGCTATCAGTATCGTGGCTGATCTGCCAGTGAGCGTGGTGGACAAGGTGGTGGACAAGCGCGGCTCGCGCAAAGTGGCCGAAGCCTATCTGCAATATCTCTATTCGCCTGAAGCGCAAGAGATCGCCGCGACCTACGAACTGCGTCCGCGCGATGCCAAGGTCGCCAAGAAATACATCAAGACCTTGCCGTCGCTCAAACTGTTCACCGTGGATGAGGTGTTCGGCAGCCTGAAGCAGGCGCAAGCGGCACACTTCAAGGATGGCGGCGTGTTCGATCAGATCTACACCCGCAGGTAGGAAGCGCAATGTCCTCCTTGCACCGCCTGAATGCGATCCAGAACGAGCTGCGTGAAGTCTTGCGGCAAGGGCCGCAAGACAATCTGCTCGATGTGGAAGAGCTGGAGATCGCCGACGATGTGCGGGCGCGCTTCATCGGCTTGAAGCTGAGCAGCGTGTTCCAGCCCATCATCGACTTGTCGCGCAACCAACCGCTGGGCTATGAGGCGTTGTTGCGGGCACAGAACGCCAAGGGGCAGGCGGTCGCGCCGCCCGAGGCTTTTCGGCAGGCCGAGATCGCCGAGCGTTTGGTCAAGTTCGACCGGCTGAGCCGCACCTTGCACACGCTCAATTATCTGAACATGGGCGTGCGTGACCAGTTGTTGTTCCTGAACGTCCATCCTGATCTCTTGGTGGCGGTCAATTCACACGGCAAGGTGTTCGAGCGGGTGCTGCACAACCACGCAGTGAAGACCCGCGACGTGGTGATCGAGATCAATGAGAGCGCGGTGGAAGAAGAGGAGTTGCTGAATCAGGCCATCACCAACTACCGCCAGCGCGGCTATCGCGTCGCCATCGACGATTTCGGCAAAGCCCACTCCAATCTGGAGCGGCTGTGGAAGCTCTCGCCGGAGTTCGTCAAACTGGATGGCAGCATCATTCAGCAGGCTGAGACCGATGCCCGCTTGCAACGCATCTTGCCCAAGCTGGTGGAAATCATCCGCGATCTGGATGCGGAAGTGATTGTTGAGGGTGTCGAGACTCCGGCTCAGCTGGAGTTGGCCAAGCAAGTCGGCGTGCATCTGGTGCAAGGTTATTTACTCGGACGGCCTGCGCCAGCTTTGTCTTGGGGGGAGCCGGCTGCGGCGTGAGCCTTAGCCAAATCAATATCCCTGCAAAGATTATGAAGTTTTCTTGTTTTTGAGGCTGAGAGCGTTGCCCTAAACTGCGCATGTTCGAAAGAGTTCCTACCGTACCGACAGGAGGCATCATGCAGTTATCGCCCGTTCAGCCGATTTTGGCGACGCCCCCGGCGCAAGTCGCCCCAGCGCACGCCGATGTTCCCGAAGCGATCGAGATCCTGCGCCGCGCGCGCAGTGCCGGAGCGCCGGAAGGTTTCCATTTTGCAGGCAGTCTGTCGGCACAAGAAGCCTGGGCGCTGTTCAACGCAGGCGTGGCCGAGTTGGTGGATGTGCGCACGGTGGAAGAGCGCAAGTTCGTCGGACATGTGCCCGGCTCGCGCCATGTGGCTTGGATGACGGGCGTGAATCTGTTGAAGAATCCGCGCTTTCTGCGTGAACTGGAAGCTAAGGCGAAAAAATCAGATGTGATCCTGCTGCTGTGTCGCAGCGGCAAACGCTCGGCGGCGGCTGCCGAAGCTGCCAGCAAAGCAGGCTTCGAGAACGTATTCAACATCCGCGAGGGTTTCGAGGGTGAGCTGGAAGATGGTCAGCGCGGTACAACCGGAGGCTGGCGCAGTTATGATCTGCCTTGGGTTCAAGATTAGTTCCAAACATAACAAAGGAGAGAAAGATGACCAACGTGTACACAGATAATTCGCAGTCGGTCGGCAATACGCCGCTCATCAAACTGAATCGCGTGTTGGATGGCGCGAAGGCCACGGTGCTGGCCAAGATCGAAGGCCGCAATCCGGCGTATTCGGTGAAAGACCGCATCGGCGTGGCGCTGATCGACGATGCTGAGCGGCGCGGTCTGCTCGGGCCGGGCAAGGAGCTGGTCGAGCCGACCTCCGGCAATACCGGCATCGCACTGGCCTTCGTCGCCGCCGCACGCGGCATCCCGCTGACGCTGACCATGCCTGAGACCATGAGCTTGGAGCGCCGCAAGTTGTTGCTCGCGCTGGGTGCGAGACTGGTGCTGACCGAAGGCCCGAAAGGCATGAGCGGTGCGATCGCCAAGGCCAAAGAGATCGCCGAGTCGGACGCTAAATACGTGCTGCTGCAACAGTTCGAGAATCCCGCCAATCCGGCCATCCACCAAGCCACCACCGGCCCGGAGATCTGGGCTGCGACCGATGGCAACGTGGATATCTTCGTCTCCGGCGTGGGCACTGGCGGCACGATCACCGGTGTGTCGCGCTACTTCAAGCAGACGCGCGGCAAGCCGATCCAGTCCGTGGCGGTCGAGCCAGCGGCCAGTCCGATCCTGACGCAAAAGCGCGCCGGGCAAGAGTTGAAGCCTGCGCCGCACAAGATCCAAGGCATCGGTGCGGGCTTCGTGCCGGGTGTCCTCGACCTGTCGCTGGTGGATTCCATCGAAACGGTAAGCAATGAAGAGGCCGTCGAATACGCCCGCCGCCTAGGATGCGAAGAAGGCATCCTGTCCGGCATCTCCTGCGGCGCAGCGGTAGCGGCAGCGGTACGGCTGGCGCGTCTGCCCGAGAACGAGGGCAAGACCATCGTCGTCATCCTGCCGGACTCGGGCGAACGCTACCTCAGCTCCGTGCTGTTCGAAGGCATCTTCGATGCGGTGGGTCTGCCTGTATGAAGCTGGCGGAAGCCTTCGTTCCGCACCCCAACTGGGGGCTGGATCACGTCGTCGGCGAGTTGCGCGAAGTGCGCCGCCAGTGGCGTGAATCCTGCGCACGCAATCACGAGTGCGGTGGGCGCGAGTTGCCCGCTCCCGGCCCGGTGCGCGACATCGTAGCGGGGCTGCGCGGCGCGCTGTTCCCGATGCGACTCGGCCCGCCCGATCTGCGCCAAGAGAGCGAAGATTTCTTTGTGGCACACACGCTGGACATCGCGTTGCACGCCTTGCACCAGCAGGTGTTGCTGGAGTTGTTCTACTCCGCACGGCAATCCGGCCAGCGGCCTGAGCCTGACGTGGAGGCACAGGCTGTTGGCATCGTGCGGGCGCTTTCGGAGGCACTGCCGGAAGTGCGCAAGCTGCTCGATACCGATATGCGCGCCGCTTATGCCGGCGATCCTTCGGCGCATAGTGTGGATGAGATCCTGCTGTGTTACCCCGGCGCGCAGGCGGTTATCCATCACCGCTTGGCTCATGTGTTGTACCGGCTGGGCGTGCCGATGATCGCGCGCATCATCGCGGAGTTGGCGCATTCCGGGACTGGTATCGACATCCATCCCGGCGCGCAGATCGGCCCCAGTTTTTTCATCGACCACGGCACGGGCGTAGTGATCGGCGAGACTGCCGTCATCGGCCAGCGCGTGCGTTTGTACCAAGCAGTCACGCTGGGGGCGAAGCGTTTTACAGTGGGTGACGATGGCGTGCTGGAAAAAGGTCGGCCGCGCCATCCCATCCTCGAAGACGATGTGGTGGTGTACGCCGGGGCGACCATCCTTGGGCGCGTCACCATCGGGCAAGGCTCCAGCATCGGCGGCAATGTCTGGCTCACGCGCAGCGTGCCGCCGGGTAGTGTTATCACCCAAGCCAGCCTGCAAGAGACGCCCTCTGCGATCCGATGAGTGCCATGAGCGATTCCATACAACGATTTTCGACGGTGTTGCGCCAGTTGCGTGAGGCGCGCGGCTGGTCGCAAGAGCAACTGGCGGAACGCGCCGATCTGAATCGCTCCTATCTGGGCGAGGTCGAGCGCGGCCACGCCATCCCATCCCTCGCCACCGTGTCCAAGCTGGCCGGTGCGCTGGAGATCAGGCTGTCTTCGCTGATCGCGCAATGCGAGCGTTGTTGAGCGTTTGGTGGCTATAGCAGGTTGAGCGATCGCGCCAACTATCAGAACATCGGTCTCAGATTCTTTACCGTAGCGTCATTTTTCATAAGGAGACTTCCATGTCTGATAAAGAAGTGCAGACGGCTCTCGGCGACAACGCCGCACGCCAGCTTGCCAATGCCACCAAGACCGTTCCCCAGCTTTCCACCATCTCGCCGCGCTGGTTGGTGCATCTGCTGCAATGGCTGCCGGTCGAAGCCGGTATCTACCGCGTCAATCAGGTGAAGAACCCACGCGATGTGCGCGTGGCTTGCGCCAAGCGTGACGAGTCCGAGTTGCCGCAGACCTTTGTCGATTACGACGAGAAGCCGCGTGAATATTTTCTCAACGCCGTCAGCACCGTGCTGGACGTCCACACCCGCGTGTCCGATCTGTACAGCAGTCCGCACGACCAGATCAAAGAGCAACTGCGTCTGACCGTCGAGATCATCAAAGAACGTCAGGAAAGCGAACTCATCAACAACAAGGATTACGGTCTGCTGGCCAATGTGGACGACGCGCAACGCATCTCCACTCTGACCGGCGCGCCCACCCCGGACGATCTCGACGACCTGCTGACCAAGGTGTGGAAAGAGCCTGCCTTCTTCCTCGCTCATCCGTTAGCCATCGCTGCCTTCGGTCGTGAGTGCACCCGTCGCGGCGTGCCACCGCCCACTGTCAGCCTGTTCGGTTCGCAATTCCTGACCTGGCGCGGCATCCCGCTGGTTCCATCGGACAAGCTGCCGATCGAAGATGGCAAGACCAAGATCCTGCTGCTGCGCGTAGGCGACAAGCGTCAGGGCGTGGTCGGTCTGTTCCAACCCGGTCTGGCTGGCGAACAAAGCCCCGGCTTGTCGGTACGCTTCATGGGCATTAACCGCAACGCGATCGCCTCGTATCTGATCTCGCTGTACTGCTCGCTGGCAGTGCTGACACCCGATGCGCTGGCCGTGCTAGATGACGTGGAGATCGACAAGTACCATGACTATCCAGACACTTACAAGTAATGCGCCGTCCGGCTTGCCGGACGAGCTGACGCTGGCGCGCTTGGCGGGCGAGTTCTTCGCCGCCTTGCCGAGCGGCGCTGCGCCCAGCCCGAGCGCAGCCACGCAGAACTTCGGTGGTAGCTGGCCGACACCGCATGTCCCTGCGCAAGGTGCACCGCTGCCTTCCGCACCAGCGGCTATCGAAGTCAACAGCGCGCCTAGCCCCACTGCCTCGCCAGAATCGCCTGCCGAGCTGGACATCGGCAGAACGCCGCTGTTCGGCATCGGGGCGGACTACGCGCCGTCGCTGCCATCGGTGACACCGCCGGTGGCAGCACCTGCTGCGCCAGTCTCGCCGCCATCCTCGCCGTATTACTTCCTCGGTGAGAGCAGCGCCTATCCTTCAGCGGCGAGCGTTGCTCTCCCTGAGGATCGTATTTCGGCGCAGTCGTTCGGCCTGCCCGGTGAGGATACGCTGCGTCAGTTGCTCGGCGGCATCCCGTCGGAGCGGCGTGAATCTGCCGCAGCGCCCAGTTCCAGTGGTGGCTATTACTTCCTCGACAGCGCGAAGCCCGCGTTGCCAGCGGAAAGTGGTCGGCGCGTGTTCGATGTCGAAGCGGTACGCCGCGATTTCCCTATCTTGGCCGAGCGCGTCAACGGCAAGCCCTTGGTATGGTTCGACAACGCCGCCACCACCCACAAGCCGCAAGCGGTGATCGACCGCCTCGCCTACTTCTACGCCCACGAGAATTCCAACATCCATCGTGCCGCGCATGAGTTGGCGGCGCGGGCGACCGACGCTTACGAAGGTGCGCGCAACAAGGTGGCACGCTTCATCGGCGCGTCGTCAACGGAAGAGATCATCTTCGTGCGCGGGGCGACCGAGGCGATCAATCTGGTGGCGCAAAGCTGGGGACGGCAAAACATCCGCGAGGGCGACGAGATCGTGATCTCCATTCTGGAACACCACGCCAACATCGTGCCTTGGCAGATGCTGGCGGCGGAAAAAGGCGCGAAGCTGCGCGTGATCCCGGTGGACGACAGCGGCCAGATCCTGCTCGAAGAGTATCGCAAGCTGCTCAATGACCGCACCAAACTGGTCGCCGTCACGCAGGTCTCCAACGCCCTCGGCACGGTCACGCCGATCAAGGAGATCGTCGATCTCGCTCATCGTGCGGGCGCGAAAGCGCTGGTCGATGGCGCGCAATCGGTGTCGCATCTGCGCGTCAACGTGCAGGCGCTGGACGCGGACTTCTTCGTGTTCTCAGGACACAAGGTGTTCGCGCCCACCGGCATCGGCGTGGTGTACGGCAAGAAGGCCATCCTAGATTCGATGCCGCCCTGGCAGGGCGGCGGCAACATGATCTCGGACGTGACCTTCGAGCGCACGCTCTACCACGGCGCGCCGTCGCGTTTCGAGGCGGGTACGGGCAACATCGCCGACGCGGTGGGGCTGGGAGCGGCGCTGGACTATGTGGATCGCCTAGGCTTGGAGAACATCGCCCGTTACGAGCATGACCTGCTCGTCTACGCCAGCGAAGGCCTGCGCAGCATCCCCGGCGTGCGCCTGATCGGCACGGCGAAGGACAAAGCCAGCGTCGCCTCCTTCGTGTTGGCAGGTTACTCCACGCAAGACGTGGGTGTCGCCCTCAACAAGGAAGGCATCGCCGTGCGCACCGGCCACCACTGCGCCCAGCCCATCCTGCGTCGCTTCGGCCTAGAGACCACCGTCCGCCCCTCGCTGGCGTTCTACAACACCTGCGAAGAAGTGGATCGGATGCTCAAGGTCGTGCGGCAGTTGGCACGCAAATAACCGCGATCAACCGCAGCAACAAAAAGCAGGATGCGATTGGGGCTGGTTTCTTCTTGACCGGGAAGCATGGATGTCATAGTGTCCGCCAAAATTCCCAGCGAGAGATGCGCCCTATGAATGCACCTCTTAAACTGATGGTGTCTCAATTCAACTTGGGGGAGAAGGCATTAACGGTGTGAGTCGTTATAGTGCCGCAATAAATCATGGCGATAGTGCTTTGGACAAAAGAGCAGGTAAAACTGGCCTTTCATTTGTATTGCCAGCTTCCGTATGGGCGAATTCATGGACGCAACCCGGAAATAATTGCTCTGGCAAAAGTGATCGGTCGGACCTCTGACGCGGTTGCGATGAAAATGCTTAACATC
Source organism: Nitrosomonadales bacterium (assembly GCA_016234685.1). Classification (GTDB taxonomy): domain Bacteria; phylum Pseudomonadota; class Gammaproteobacteria; order Burkholderiales; family Gallionellaceae; genus Ferriphaselus. The sequence continues at coordinate 2,768 of JACRAT010000027.1, read as the reverse complement.
GCAAGCATTGATCCAGCAATTACGAGCACGGGGCGCGTGGGTTTGAGACGAGACTCGGCATTGGATCGCGAGGTCTGGGCTGAATTTCACTCTGACTGGGAAAGGCTTGCTGTGGAATGCCAACTGTACCGCCAACAACTAGACAAAAATATCGTGGAGGATTCGGAGTCGGATGACGAGGAGATATTGCCGAATGAGTTCACTGGAGAAACACGGCAAGCGCTAACGACACAGCGAATGAAACAGCATTTTTTCCGCCGCGCCGTGTTGAGCAGTTATCGCGGACGTTGCTGCATGTCCGGTTTATCCGAGCCGCGCCTATTGGTCGCCAGCCATATTGTGCCGTGGAGCAAAGACAAGGTGAATCGCCTCAATCCAAGCAATGGGCTGTGCCTTTCGGCGATTCATGACCGCGCTTTTGACAAAGGGTTAATAACGCTTACCGATGACTTAAAAATCGTTGTCTCGGAGGAACTCATGCGGAAAAATGATGCTTTCGTAATTGAATTTGTGCGACCGTTAAACGGTCGCACAATTGAGCCGCCAGAACGCTTCGCACCACAAGCCGAATTTATCTCGTGGCATAGAAACGAGCTCTTCGTGGACAACCAGAAATAACCAGTATGCAGATCACTGAACAGCAAACACCTCCTCCAATCTACTACATCATGTCTGATCAGCCGGATTGTTGCGGCAAATGCGGAAGCCGCCTTGATTTAGCGGAAATCAGGGTGATTGATGGCGAGAGCGTATTTGTAACCAGTTGTGGTGAATGCCATCGTGAAGTACTTATTGTTGAAAATTAAGTTAGCACAAAGAGATCAGTGGGTTACGCCGCAAGCGGCTAACCAAGGGAATAGCTACCATGTCGCCATCTCCACCTCATACACTCCACCTATCACGGTGTATTCATCCTCTCCTTGCAACATCCCCGGCAGCAATCTTGAGTAGCTGAATACCTTTGCCAGCGGCACTTCGACGGTCAGCAGGTGGTCGCCGAACTCGTCGGCGCGGTCGCGGTTGGCGGTGAAGGAGTTGAGGTTGTTGAGCAGCACGGTGCGGTGGGATCTGTCCGTGCTGGCTAGGGTCTCGTGGTCGTCCATGCGGTTGAGGCCGCGATACAGGGTGAGGTGGCTGCGCTCGGGATGTTGGCGGGCGAGCTCGTATTGGCTGTAGGTGTAGAGCAGGTCGAACTGGGCTTCGAGTGCGTTGGTGCCGTAGAGGGCGGTGGCGCGCATCTCCAGATAATGCCGGTAGGCCTCGCCGGAGAAATCGCGGATCGGGCCGCCGTGGTATCGGGGCAGTAGGCCGAAGCGGGATTCGACCCAGCCTTTCAGGGCTGCGCCTTCGCGCCCGTCAGAGTCGAAGCTCCAGCCGCGCATGATGCGCAGGTAGTCGGCGCGGGCGCGTTTTTGTCCGGCAGTAAGGCCAGCCTGTTCGGGCTGGTCCAGAAAGAAGGCGGCGTTCATGTGCAGGCGGAAGGCCTGCGCGCGTTCAGTTGCGTCATCCAGTCTATCCAGCAGGGCGAACAATCCGCGATGCAGTTCGGCGACACCATCGAGTTGGAGCGGGGCAGGCGCGCGTTGGAAGCTCAGGCTACCGAGGATGGCGGCGGGCAGGTTGCAGCGGTTGATGGGCAGGCGGGCGTAGCGTGGGAGGCTTGTCGCCGATGCTACAAAGCCGGGTCGGTTGTTGGGTTCCCCATCCACTTCGGCGTGCCGAGCGTGATTATCTTTCTCTTGCATTTCATGTGGTTAGGTTTTTGTTCTGGGGGTGGCACGCTGCTTGCGATGTAGATAGTGCGAGCAACAGCTTCTTTGTCGCGAATCAATTTTGCAACTCTCAGGAGACTAACATGGCACTGCGTCAATGCGCAATTTACGGGAAGGGTGGTATCGGTAAGTCCACTACGACCCAGAATCTGGTAGCAGCTCTGGCTGAAGCCGGTAAGAAGGTAATGATCGTCGGCTGCGACCCCAAGGCTGACTCCACTCGTCTGATCTTGCACTCGAAGGCACAGAACTCCGTGATGGAACTGGCTGCTGAAGCAGGTTCCGTTGAGGATCTGGAACTGGAAGACGTGTTGTCGGTTGGTTTCGGCGGCGTGAAGTGCGTTGAATCCGGTGGCCCAGAGCCTGGCGTTGGTTGTGCTGGTCGTGGCGTGATCACCGCCATCAACTTCTTGGAAGAAGAAGGCGCGTACGACGAAGACCTCGACTTCGTGTTCTACGACGTGCTGGGTGACGTGGTGTGCGGCGGTTTCGCGATGCCGATCCGCGAGAACAAGGCGCAGGAAATTTACATCGTTTGCTCCGGCGAAATGATGGCGATGTATGCCGCCAACAATATTGCCAAGGGCATCGTGAAGTACGCCAACTCCGGTAGCGTGCGTCTGGCTGGCCTGATCTGCAACAGCCGCAACACCGATCGTGAAGATGAACTCATCATGGCGCTGGCTGCTCGTCTGGGCACGCAGATGATCCACTTCGTGCCGCGCGACAACGCAGTGCAGCACGCTGAGATCCGCCGCATGACCGTGATCGAATACGATCCAAAGGCGAAGCAGGCTGACGAATATCGCGCTCTGGCTCGCAAGGTGGTGGACAACAAGAAGTTCGTTATCCCGACCCCGATCACCATGGACGAGTTGGAAGAGCTGTTGATGGAATTCGGCATCATGGAAGTCGAAGACGCATCCATCATCGGCAAGACAGCAGCAGCTGCTGCCTGATAGGAAGTTGTCGGGTTACGCCCGCCGGGCTAGCCCG
>JACRAT010000003.1 GCA_016234685.1 Nitrosomonadales bacterium | reverse complement strand
GCTTGCATTGCACCTACAGTTACACCAGCGGCGAACCTTTTCTCACCCCAACTTTTCCCGCTTTTGTAATACTCGATTGTCGTCATTAGGTAAGCCATAGCCTTTTGATTCGTATCCATAACATCCTCCGTCCAAGTAGTTTAAATTACCATCCTTCAATGCGAGCCCGCCTTTGACTTCCTCGCGTAGCTAACACGTGCTGCCTGTGTTACACCGCCCCCCAACGTTTCGCCCTGCGAATCAGTCCCGCCAGTAAAAAGGAATGTGCATCAGTGGTGCGGTCAGCACGGAAGACGGCATCATCGTCTGAGTACTGCCACGGTGATGCGCAAGCCCGACAACCAACACGCCCGCAGGGCATCCACGTCGGGCGGTTCTTTTTTAATGGTGGGATGTTCGCGTCAAGGGCGACACGGTGGGGGGTGTGACGCGCCGACAGATATTTGCGGAGAGAGTCAGAAAGAAAATCCCGGCGTAGCCGGTCATTATCTTTTCAGTTTTTGTTGCAGTTCCAGAAGCTCTTCGTATTCCCAGACTCTAACTGGAGGCCAGTTGCCGTCCTTCTTTGCGCCTTTGATCTTTGCTACCACGTTCCAGTTTTTTGCATACCACGCACGGCGCGAAGGAGTGGCGTCCTTCATGCGCGGGATATAATCCAGCCACGTCTCGATATCGTCGAGCGTGACTGGAATTTCCCCGAACAAGTCATAGGCGGAAGGTTTTAGAGTGCAAGATTTGCGGCGTAGCATTTTTCAGACTCCGAACTGTAGGCGAGGTGCTGAAGATACTGCGCAAGACTTTTTCCAAAGCTTTGAATAGAGAGGAAAAACCTTCTAATCCTGCGTCGTAGATTTGACATAATATACATTATGCGAATACTCGCCATGCCTAGAGCGGAATAGTTCGCGGAATGGTTTCGGGGTTTACATTACCTCCATTATGGGAATCTGCACCCGCCAGATTCGGCTCGTTATGAGTCCGGGTACGTATGTAATACCCGGACTTTGTCACCCCGGGGTGACACCGCCCCGAAACCCGCGCCGTTATTGGCTTCCAAGCAAGGTGCTTTTTGCCCTTTTAGGTCAAACTGTTCCTACTTCGGGATTTTTCGCCATTGCGGGAGGTCGTCATGCTTGATTTCGACCAGTCCCCAGCCATTTCCCTCGTTGGCCATCCGCTGGCCAGCAGCCTCGATGCAAGTCTGAGCCTCTGCGGTTGCGCGCTGGCGCGCAGAGCGGAGGCTGCTGGCGATGTGCTTCCAGCGGTTGCGGTTTCGCTGACAGTTGAGCAGCTCAAGCTGCTCAGCTGGATACTTTCCGACCATATCGAGAGCATCCAACGCGACCCGCAATACCTTGACCCCGAGTGCATCCCGGAACTGGAGGAAGCCATCGAAGACGTCTTGGACATCCAGCGTCTGCTGATTGACGCTTCTCACTCGCTGGGAGGTCTCCATGTCTGACAGACTGCACCAGCAGCACGCAGGCATCACGCTTGCCGCGTTCTCCGTTCAAACCGGGGTTTCAGAGAATCAGCTCCTGAAGTACGCCCGCGCCGGTCGCATCATCGGCGCGCGCAAACACCCCTTAACCAAAAAATGGACGATTTACCCGCCCGCAAGGTTGCTTACCGGGAGGCTGCTATGACAACTCGTTTGCACTTGGTTTGCGGGGTGGTTTCCGTTGCGTCCTGCCTGACCGCTCTCAGCCTGTGGGAAAACCCTCCCGGTGGGCGCTTCATACGCCAACGCCGGGAGGGAATTTTCCATAGGCTGCTTGCGGCTCTTCGCGTCCGTTTTTGTCGTTCAGCTAGTAGCCGCACGACCGAAGCCGCGCGCAAGGATGAGCACGGCGGAGGTCGCGGCTAACGGCTAAGTAACACGTAGCCGTTCAGTCTCAATTTGAGACAAATTCGACAAAAAAGGACGCAAAAAATGAAACCGATTTCACTGCTTTACCTGCCTATTGGGAGGCCACTATGACTCGCCGCAAATTGACTCCAGCAGAACGCGCCAAACGCTCGCGGCGGGAAACCGCCATGCATCGCCGCTGGATAGAGCCTCTGGCATTTCAGGACATCCGCAAGGAGGCCTGTATGAGCCGTTTAGAGGCTGCCCAAGCATTGGACGTGACCTCACGCACTATCCAGAACTGGGAAACGGGCGGAGCGCGCATTCCGTGGATGGCGTTTCGCATGTTGCGGATTCTGAGCGGTTACGCCCTCCCCGGTTCGGACTGGGAAGGCTGGACAGTTCGCGGAAGTCTGCTTATCGCGCCGACTGGCTTTAGCTACGACGCTGTGAGTCTTGAGCAAATCCAGTACGTCTTCGCTCAGGCCCGCCTATGGCGTCAAGCGTCCGCCCGTAGGAGTCAGCCCACGCCCGTTTCCACGGTTCTGCCCTTCCCCGACCGCAGGAAGCAGCTTGAAGACGAATCCCGGCCCACGGTGGGCCAATCTCTACGCATAGGAGGTTTGAAATGAAACAGGTTACACCTACAATCGCACTTTGCATTCCAGTAATAGCTCTTTGGCGTTCTGACCTTCCCCCGAAAAATAGTCTTCCACGGGTGACGTAGAATTAACGTTACTTTTGAAAGGAAGACGATGAAGAAGATATCGGTCATGGAAGAGAGGAGGCAGACCGCAACGGAAACGTCTGACGGATGCGCAGATGCTGGCGCTGATTCAAGCCATTCATGTGGAATTCAAGGGCGCATACGGCAGTCCGCGCATGGTCAGGGAGCTTCGGCTGCGCGGATTTCCGGCCAGCAAGGAACGGGTTGGACGCCTGATGCAGGAGAACGACATCCGAGCCAAACACAAGCGGCGCTTCAAGGTCACGACCGACTCGAAGCACAACCTGCCGATTGCGCCGAACCTGCTGGATCGAAACTTCACGCCCAGCGCGCCCGATCAGGTCTGGACATCCGACACACCTATCTGTGGACGGATGGTCATTGAAGCCGCGCATGACGGCAGACATCGTGGCCGACGCGCTGACGATGGCGTGGTTCCGCCGCAAGCCGACCGCAGGACTGATACACCACTCGGATCGCGGCAGCCAATACGCCAGCCACGCATTCCAAGACAAGCTGAAGGAATATGGCATGGACTGCTCGATGAGCCGCAAGGGCAACTGCTGGGAGTGCGAAGCCTACCCTTTAGGGGGCAACGCACCGAGCGAGAGCTGGTTCGGCAGCTTCAAGAACGAGCGGGTGTATGGTGAACGCTTCGAGACGCGGGATGAGATGAAGGCGATGGCGTTTGAATATATTGAGGTGTTTTACAACCGGAAAGGGCTACACTCGACACTGGGCTACAAGTCACCGCAGCAATATCTGGATGACTGGCTCAAAGATCAACAACAGGAAAAACTGGTAGCATGAAACCCGCCTCTTGGAAGACGAAAAACCGGGGGAAGGTCAGTTTTGGATGCAACTCAACACTGGGTAGTTTTAAACGCGCACCAACACACGATCTCCTCCCGAAAATACGGTTGATGGGAAACGCCCATCGTCTCGGCTGCGTGCCTATCGCAGGGTCAAGCCAAGAATCGCTGAACCGCTGCCGCATCGAACGGCCAGCCGAGTTCTGCGCCATTATCCATCCGCCGCAACACCGGGATACGTACGCCGTAGGGCTCCATCAGTGCATCATCCTCGGCAATGTCCAGATACTCGGCGGTCACGCCGATGGCTTGCAAGATCGCTTCGGCATCTTCGCACAGATGGCAGAAGCTGGTTCCGTACAGCAATAATTTCATTATTACATTCCTTAAATAACAGCTAGATACAAGATATATCTATTCTAATGCTTGCGCTTTAAGCACGGCTTTAAGCAACGTCCAGCAGCGCCCTACCGATTCGATCTCGACCCGTTCGCCCGGCGCATGTGCGCCGCATATGTCTGGGCCAAAGGAGATTATGTCGAGGTGCGGATGGCTGGCAGCGAGCAGGCCGCATTCGAGGCCGGCATGGATCACTTGCAAGCTGGCGGTTTGCCCGAACTCTGCGGCGTAGACCTGTTGGCATAGCGCCAGCAGGTCAGAGGCCGGATCCGGTGTCCAGCCGGGATACGCGCCGTCTTTCCATGCTGACAATCCCGAGGCTTGGGCATGTCCGATCAGCGCATCGGCCAGCGCATCCGCGCGTGCGTCGTGCAAAGAGCGCACCTTGAACGTCGCCTTGAGTCCACCTTGCACCAGCGCGAGCACGCCGAGGTTGGCCGAGGTGTCGGTCACGCCGGAGAAATCCTCGCTGACGCGAGTCACGCCGTTGGTAGACCCAGTGAGAAAACCCAGCACACGATCTCGCTCATTTTGATTCAGAGAGCAGGTGCCATCCGTTGCGAGCTGGCGTTGGACGGAAAACGCCAGCTTCGCATCCGCTTCGGCAAAATGTTCGCGCCAAGCAGCCAGCCGAAGCGCAGCCCACTCCTCGATGCCCGAGATGGCCTCGGCAGGCACGGCGCAGATGGCGAACGCCTCGCGCGGAATGGCGTTGCGCGCCGAACCGCCGCTCATCTCGATCAAACGCACATCGTTGCGTGCGCACAGATCGAGCAGTGCCTCCGCCAGCAATTTGATGGCATTGCCGCGCCCAAGGTGGATGTCGATGCCGGAATGGCCACCGCGCAAGCCAGACACCTCCAGACGCAACAGGGCGTAATCCGGCGGAACACCGTTCAGCGTCGCCTCTACGGCATTTCGTACCTCCACATCCACTCCGCCCGCGCAGCCCAGATAGAAATGCCCCCACTCCTCGGTATCGAGGTTGATGAGCGTCTTGCCGCGCAAAGTGCCGGGCAAAGTGCCGGGCAAAGTGCCGGGCAGCAGGCCACGCGCGCCGTCCATGCCGGATTCCTCATTGACGGTGAGTAGCACTTCCAGTGGCGGGTGGATCAAACCCGGCACCTCCAGCGCGGCCAGTGCGAGCGCCACGCCGATGCCGTTGTCCGCGCCCAGCGTGGTGTCCTCCGCGATCAGCCAGCCATCGCGCACCACGGTACGGATCGCATCGCGCTCAAAATCATGCTGTGTCCCCGCGTTGGCCTGACACACCATGTCGAGATGGCCTTGCAGAATGACGCCGGGGCGGCTTTCGCAGCCGGGGCTGGCAGGCTTGCTCAGGATCAGGTTGCCCGCCGCATCTTCACGTGCCTCGATGCCGCGCACCTGTGCCCATTCGGTGAGATTTTGTTTCAGCGCCGACTCATGCAGCGAGGGACGCGGTATCGAGCACAGTCTGGCGAAGTGCGCCCAGACCACGCTCGGTTGTAGGTTTTCCAGAGTTGCCATCGACAAGGTCACCCATTTAGGGCGGAGATAAAAGTCCTCGCATTCTATCAGCGATGCCCTGCCACCCGTCTTGTGCGGCTTGTCAGGCAGCGGTATCAGACCATCGCATTGACCGCTACGCTAGGCCGCCGTTGTTCTTCATCCAACAATCGGCGAATACAAAGCCATCGCGTTCCACCACATCGCCCATCTCGATAGCGAGCGGCGCTGTGAACATCGGCCCATCGAAAACGAAACTATGGAACTCGCCGTTCTCACCGCACGGATCGATGTCGGGCGGCATATTTGCCAACAACTCGGCAGTCAACTCTTTCCCGGCAAATGCTACGGGCAACACTTTGGGATCGATGCAAGTGAGGCAGGCGCGCAACCCTCCCGCCAGCATTTCCTCCAGCAAGGCACGCGTCGGCTTACCCCACAACGGGAACACCGGCGTGATACCGGTATCTTGCATACGCTCCTCACGGTAGCGGCGCACATCTTCCAGATAAAGGTCGCCAAAAGCCATGCATTGCACACCCTCGTTGCGGGCGCGCGCCACAAAGTCCGCCATCACGGCGGCGTATTGCTCATGGGAGCAAGGATAGGGAATCTCGATCAGATACAAAGGCAGGCCGACCGCCCGCGCTTGCTGGCGTAGTAACTCGACACGCACTGCGTGCATGGCGACGCGTTCGAATGCCGAATTAATGGTGGTGAACAGTCCGCTCACCTCGTATTCGTCGGATAAGCGCATCACATGCAGTGCCCAAGCGCTGTCTTTGCCGCTGCTCCAACTGAGCCAAGTCTTTTTATGCATGAAAGTTTGTAGCGTGAATGTTCAAAATGGAATGTGTCCTACCATAGTCTACAGGTTAGGCCGGCGCGTCATGATCCCGACTCTAGTCTAGCCAACTCCTGCTCACTGAATCCTGCCGCACGGCGCGCCTCAAGATTGAACGGGCCACGCAGTGGCGATGCGTAATACTCGGTGAGCAGATCGGCATAGGTAGCGACCGGCTCCAGCCCGCGCTGTGCGCACAGATAGTTGAACCAGCGATTGCCGATGGCGACATGGCCGATCTCGTCGCGCAGGATGATGTCCAGAATCGGCGCAACCGTCGTATCGCCCGCCTGCACCAGTTTGGCGCGCGTGCCCGGCGTCACATCCAGCCCGCGCGCTTCCATCGTCCTAGGCAGCACAGCCATGCGCGCCAGCACATCTTGCTGCGTCCGCACCGCCATATCCCATAGCCCGTTGTGCGCGGGGAAGTCGCCGTAGACATAGCCCTGCGCCTGTAAATGTTCGGACAGCAGCGTGAAGTGCAACGCTTCCTCATCGGCCACTTGCAGCCAGTCGGCGTAATACTCGCACGGCATGTTCGGGAAGCGCCACAGCGCATCCAAGGCCAGATTGATCGCATTGAATTCGATATGCACCAGCGCATGGATCATCGCGGCACGACCTTCCAGCGTGTTCATCGCACGGCGTTTTACAGTGAGAGGAGAAACCAGCTCAGGTCTGGCCGGATGGCCGGGGATGGGCAACGTCGCGCTCAATGCCGCAGCGGCATCCAGTTCCAGCGCCCCCGCCGCCCGATCCTGGGCCAAGCGGCGCGCGCCCGCCGCCTTCTGCACGGCATCGCACTCATGCAGCCAGTGCAGCGCGGCCCGTCTTAACTCGGTAGGAGGCGATATGTCAGGCGGCATCGAAATGATCTTGTCTAGCAAAGCGGCATCACAAGTAAGCTGCGAATGATTCGCCCTGCTGCGTGAGGATACGACACATCTCGGCATCGTCCGACGCCATACTGAAATCGCTGAAATCAAAGCCCGGCCCGACATAGCACCCTAGCAAAGCGTACTCACCCAAGGGACGCGCCGCCTGCCACATACCCGCCGGAACGACGTGTATGGGAACCGCACCGCCAGCAGAAAATCGGCCTAACTCTATCGTGCTGGCATCCGCGCTGCCTGCATCGAAGCACAACAGTTCCAGCGCATCGCCTTCCAGATGACTCCAAATCTCATCGGACTGCACCTGATGCCAACCGCTATGCTGCCCCGTCACCAACAGGAAGTAGATAGCCGTCAGCGCGCTGCGCTCAGCCCGGTGATCATCCGGTCGCACCTTGGTCACCGAGCGAAAAATCTCCCGGTAGTAGCCGCCTTCAGGGTGCGGCTTCAAGTCAAGGTCGGCAATCAGGGTATGGGCTCTTGGGTTCAGGGGCATTTTAGGGAAACACTGATTTATTCAAACCACTCGCCCCATGAGGCTTTGGATCGGGCTCCGCCTGAGCCCCTCGACTAGCTCAGGAGTACCTTGTCGAAGGGGCGGCTGGAAAAGAATTCCGCCTATGGATTAGGCGGGATAAGCCCCGCTTCAATAGCGTCCTTGGGTCTTGGTTATGTAGTTTGTCAGCTCCCGACTCTCTTGATTCATCCGCGCCAAGTTCGCGTGAGTGACTCGGAACAGCGCACGCATCACCAAATAAGCCAACCGAGGATTCTCATCCAGCAAAGCCTCAAAGTCCCTAGGAGTCAACGTATACACCGTGGTCTCCCCAACCGCGCGTAGCGTCGCCTTGCGCGGCGACTGCTCGACGAAAGCGCGAGTACCGGCGCACTCCCCTTCCTTCATTGTGTAAACGTGCTGATCCACCCCATCGGCATCTTTGCTGGTAACGGTGACCGTGCCGGTAGCGAGAAGGAACAAGGTCTGGTCGGCCTCTCCCTCCTTGATGAGCAACTCCCCATCCTGCAACTGCCGCACCCCCAGCTTGGCAGCCAGTATCTTTGCCTTCTCTTCGGTGAGTTCGGCCCCCACCGAAGAGTTACGAACCAGCTTGTAATCTGCAACTTCGCTCATTCCCAATCTCCTCCAGAGTTATCGGTAACAACAAATGATGTATCGTCTAACGACCAGCAAATTACCTTGCTAGGTCACGCAAAGCAATACCCCAGTCGAGGGAGAGGAATATCAGCCAGGGTAGGCTGGAGCGTCGCGACGTCTGGCGTGTAATTCATCGAAGCCCCGCTTTTCGCTCAGTGAGCTTCGCGGAAAGCAGACTAAAAGCTCTCTAGGCTTATCAGATGTCTAGCAGTGCGCGCGCGGGGAATTCCAGCGCCTCTTTGATAGTGCCCAGAAACTGCACCGCTTCGCGTCCATCGATGATGCGATGGTCGTAAGAGAGTGCCAGATAGTTGATCGGGCGGATCACCACTTGGCCGTTCTCGGCTACGGGACGGTCTTTGGTGGCGTGGATGCCAAGGATGGCGCTTTGCGGCGGATTGATGATGGGCGTGGACAGCATCGAGCCAAACACGCCGCCATTGGTGATCGAGAACGTGCCGCCAGAAAGTTCTTCCAGCGCCAGCTTACCCTCTTTGGCGCGCGCGCCGAAATCGACGACCTGCCGCTCGATCTCCGCATACGATAGCTTGTCCGCATCGCGCAGAATGGGCACGACCAGCCCGCGCTCGCTACCGATGGCTATTCCGATGTCGTAATAACCATGGTAGATGATGTCCGTGCCGTCCACTGTCGCATTGACCACCGGGAACTTCTGCAAGGCCAGCACCACAGCCTTGACGAAGAACGAGGTGAAACCGAGCTTCACGCCATGCTTTTTTTCGAACGCATCCTTGTAGCGATTGCGCAGCTCGATCACCGGCTGCATGTTGACCTCGTTGAAGGTGGTCAGGATGGCGGCGTTCTGTTGCGACTGGATCAAGCGTTCGGCGATGCGCTGGCGGATGCGCGTCATCGGCACGCGCTGTTCCACCCTGCCCCCGGCTGCAGGTTTGGGAATGGCGGCGACCGGCGCAACTGGAGGCTCAACCGTAGTCGCTGCTTGCGCCAGCACCGCCTGCACATCTTGCTTGGTGATGCGGCCACCGCGTCCAGAGCCTTCCAGTTGCGAGACATCCACGCCGCTGGCGTGCGCCAGTTTGCGCGCTGCGGGCGGCAACGTCGGCTCAGTGGCGGAGGCCTTGACTGGCACGGTCGCTTGCGCTTCGGTATCCAGCACGGCGATCACTTCGCCGCTGGTGACCAGATCCCCCTCTTGCTTGAGTATCTTGCTCAACACGCCGGACTGCACCGCCGGCAGTTCCAGCACGACCTTATCGGTCTCCACGTCGATCAGATTTTCGCCCTCGGCGACTGCTGCACCTACCTGCTTATGCCAAGCCAGCAAGGTCGCTTCGGAGACCGATTCAGACAGTTGCGGCACTTTCACTTCAATTTGCATGGCGTTTTGCTCCAGGATTGTTCGTTTTGGCAAGGTCATCGCGGAAGGCGGCCTCGATCACGGCTTTCTGTTGTTCGTTGTGCAGAGCCAAATAGCCAGCCGCCGGTGCTGCCGACGAAGCTCGTAGCGCATAACCCAGCTTCATGCTGGGGCGCAGATGGCGCGCCAGATAATGCTGGATGCGGTGCCAAGCGCCCTGATTGCCCGGCTCTTCCTGACACCAGAGCAACTCGCTGGCGTTCGGATAGGCGGCGATCTGCGCGGCGAACTCCTGATGCGGGAAAGGATAAAGCTGCTCGATGCGGATGATCGCCATGTCGCTGATGCCGCGCGTGCGGCGGGCGTTGACCAATTCGTAATAGATCTTGCCGCTGCATGCGATGACACGTCGCACGCAGCTGGCATCCAACTCCTCACGCTCGGCGATTACCGGCTGAAAGCGGCCCTGCGTCAACTCGTTCAGTGAGGACGTCGCATCCTTGCTCCGCAGCAAGCTCTTGGGGGTGAATACGATGAGCGGACGGCGCATCGGACGCAGCATCTGGCGACGCAGCAGATGGAATATCTGCGCCGGATTCGACGGCACCACGACCTGAATGTTGTATTCGGCGCAGAGTTGCAGGTAGCGCTCGATACGCCCGGACGAGTGCTCCGCGCCCTGCCCTTCATAGCCATGCGGCAACAACATGGTCAGCCCGCAGAAGCGCCCCCACTTGGCTTCGCCGGAGGCGATGAACTGGTCAATCACCACTTGGGCGCCGTTGGCGAAGTCACCGAACTGCGCCTCCCAGATCACCAGCGAGTCCGGGTCAGCGGTGGCATAACCGTACTCGAAACCCAGTACCGCCTCTTCCGACAGGATGGAGTCGATCACTACGAAATCGGCCTGCTCCGGCGCGATGTGCTGCAAAGGGATGTGCGCGCCCAGTTTCCATTCGGTGCGATTCTGGTCGTGCAGCCTAGCGTGGCGATGAAAGAACGTACCGCGCCCGCAATCCTGCCCGGACAAGCGCACCGGATAACCTTCCGTTACTAGGCTGGCATAGGCCAGATTCTCCGCCATACCCCAATCCAGCGCCAATTCGCCGCGCCCCATCGCGCTGCGATCGGCGATGACCTTTTCGACGCGCGGGTGCAGCTTGAGGTTCGTGGGCACGGTTGTCAGACGAGCAGCATATTCCTGCAATCTCTCCAACGACACACGGGTATCCACGGGAATGCTCCACGGCGTATCACGGCGAAATTTTTGCCAGTTGGGGGCGTGCTGTTTAGCCGTCCCGCCGACGATGGTGCGCGCCGGATTACCACCGGTCTCCAACAGCTTGCGGTAGGTTTTCACCAACGCATCCGGCTCGTCCGCCGTCAGCACGCCCTGCTCCACCAGCTTTTCGGCATAGCGCGTGCGCGTGCCCGGATGCTGGTTGATGTAGCGGTACATGAAGGGCTGGGTAACCAGCGGTTCGTCCTGCTCGTTGTGCCCCAGCTTGCGGAAACATACCATGTCGATGACCACGTCCTTGTGGAAGGCCATACGAAAATCCAGCGCAATCTCGGTGACCAGCAACACTGCCTCGGGATCGTCGGCGTTGACGTGGAAGATCGGCGCTTCCACCATCTTGGACACGTCGCTGCAATAGGTGGACGAGCGCGTATCGCGCGCATCGGAGGTGGTGAAGCCGATCTGATTGTTGACGATGATGTGCACCGTGCCGCCGGTGCGATAACCGCGCGTCTGCGACAGCGCCATGGTTTCCATCACCACGCCCTGCCCGGCGAAGGCGGAATCACCGTGCAGCAACACTGGCAACACCATAGAGCCATCATGGTCGCCGCGTCGATGCTGACGTGCGCGCACCGAACCCTCCACCACCGGATCGACGATCTCCAGATGCGAAGGATTGAAAGCCAGCGTGACGTGCATCGGGCCGCCATCGGTGGCGATGTCGGACGAAAAACCTTGGTGATATTTCACATCGCCGGAACTGAGGTCGTCGTTGTGAATGCCCTCGAACTCAGCAAACAACATCGACGGCAACTTGCCGAGGATGTTGACCAGCACGTTCAGCCGCCCACGATGTGCCATGCCGATCACCGTTTCTTGCACGCCGACACCGCCCGCGCGCAGCAGCAGATGGTCGAGCAGCGGGATCAAGGTGTCACCGCCTTCCAGCGAGAAGCGTTTCTGTCCGACGAATTTGGTGTGCAGATAACGCTCCAGCGTCTCGGCAGCGGTCAGGCGTTCCAGAATACTGCGGCGCTTTTCCGCCGAATAGTTGGGGCGTCCGCGCGCACCTTCCAGCCGCTGCTGTATCCAGCGTTTCTGGGCGATGTCGGTGATGTACATGTATTCCGCGCCGATGCTGCCGCAATAGGTCTGGCGCAGCAAGGCGACGATCTCGCGCAAAGTCAGACGTTGCGCCGAGGCCAGCGAACCGGTCTCGAAAGTGGCATTCAGGTCGCTGTCGGCGAGTCCATAATAGGCCGGATCCAGTTCCGGTACGTCCGCTTTGACGTGACGCGCCAGCGGATCGAGATTAGCGCGACGGATGCCCAGAAAACGATGCGCGTTGATGAGTTGCAGCACATGGACTTGCTTACGGGCGTGCTCGGCATCCCGAGTGACGGCGGCGCTGCCAGCATTCACCGGCAGCGCCGCGAATGCATTCTGCACCGGACGATGCGCCGTTTCGTGCGCCGCACCCGGCGTGGCCTGCAAACGCTCGAAATACCCACGCCACTCAGCCGGGATGGCCGCAGGCGTGGTCAGCCAAGTCTCATAGAGTTCTTCGACGAAAGGAGCGTTTGAGCCGAACAGCAAGGAGCTGTCCTGCATCCGCTGCATATAGCTCTGCTGCTCGTTTCCAGACATGCGTTTTCCTTAGCGTTGCTCGATAGGCACAAAATCGCGCTTGGTTGCGCCTTGATACAACTGACGCGGACGACCGATGCGACGCTCGGCATCGGCGATCATCTCGCTCCATTGCGAGATCCAGCCTATGGTGCGAGCCAGCGCGAAGATCACGGTGAACATATTGGTCGGGATGCCCAGCGCGCGCAACACAATGCCGGAGTAGAAGTCCACGTTGGGATACAGCTTGCGGTCAATGAAATACTGATCGCTCAGCGCGATCTTCTCCAACTCGATCGCCATCTTGAACATGGGGTCGTCCGACAGATTCAGCTCTTCCAGCACCTCGTAACAAGTACGGCGCATCACGGAAGCGCGCGGGTCCATGTTCTTGTAGACGCGATGGCCAAAGCCCATCAGGCGGTATTTCTTCTCTTTCACGCCTTTCATAAAATCAGCTACATGTGCCACGTCGCCGATCTCTGCCAGCATCTTCAGTACCGCCTCGTTGGCTCCGCCATGTGCTGGCCCCCACAGCGCTGCGATACCCGAGGAGACGCAGGCGAAGGGATTCGCCCCGCTCGATCCGGCCAAGCGCACCGTGGAGGTTGAAGCGTTCTGTTCGTGGTCGGCATGAAGGATGAAGATGCGTTCCAGCGCGCGCACCAACACCGGATTGGGCACATATTCTTCGCACGGTGTGCCGAACATCATGTGCATGAAATTCTCGACATAGCCGAGCTTGTTCTTGGGGTACATGAACGGCTCGCCGATGTTGTATTTGTAGGCCATGGCCGCGATGGTGGGCACTTTGGCGATCAAACGGTGGGCGGAGATGGCACGGTGCTCGGGATTATTGATGTCCAGAGAATCGTGATAGAAAGCCGACAGCGCGCCGACCACGCCGACCATCACCGCCATCGGGTGTGCGTCACGGCGGAAGCCGCTGAAGAAGCGCGCCAGTTGGTCATGCACCATGGTGTGCTGCTTGATGGTGGCTTCGAAACCGGATTTCTGCTCCGCGTTCGGCAACTCGCCGTTCAGCAACAGTTGGCAGACTTCGAGGAAATCGGCCTCTTCCGCCAATTGTTCGATGGGGTAGCCACGGTAGTACAGCAGGCCAGCGTCACCATCAATGAAAGTGATGGCAGAAGAGCAGCTTGCCGTAGAGAGAAAACCAGGATCGTAGGAGAACATCCCCAACTTGCCCAGATCGCGGATGTCGATCACATCCGGCCCTAGTTCGCCCTTGATGATGGGCAATTCGATGGAACGTCCATCGTCCAATGTGAGCGTTGCGACGCGCTTCTTTTCCATGATTCAACCTTTTGTATTTTTGGCCTGCTCAGGCCTTGAGTTTTTCTAGTACCGCACGGAATTCATCCGGCGGCGCTACCCTTCCCGCAATCATATCCCACAGCTCTTGGTCTGGCTTTTCCAGCAACACATGAAAGACTTCTAGCTCATCCTCAGCCAACCCTGCATAGCAGTGAACCACGAAGTGCTCCAGCACCAGATCCAACTCCAGCAAACCGCGCCGACAGCGCCACAACAAGCGATGCAGCATTTCCCCCGCATCGCCGTTCAAACGACCCTCCTGACCATCGCGTCCTTGATCTTGCCGATGGCCTGCGAGGGATTCAGCTCCTTGGGACACACGTCGGCACAGTTCATGATGGTATGGCAACGGAACAGCCGATATGGGTCTTCCAGATTGTCCAGCCGCTCCGCCGTCGCTTGGTCGCGGCTGTCCGCGATGAAACGATAGGCTTGCAGCAAACCAGCTGGACCAACGAACTTGTCAGGATTCCACCAGAACGAAGGGCAAGAAGTCGAGCAACAGCCGCACAAGATACATTCGTACAAGCCATCCAGCTCCTTGCGCTCGGCAGGAGATTGCAGACGCTCAGTTTCGGGCGGCGGATCGTTGTTCACCAGATAGGGCTTGATCGAATGGTACTGCTTGAAGAACTGCGTCATATCGACGACCAGATCGCGAATTACCGGCAGCCCAGGCAAAGGACGCAACTCGATGGGCTGTTTCAGGCTGGACACAGGCGTGATGCAGGCCAGTCCGTTGCGTCCGTTGATGTTCATCGCATCCGAGCCGCACACACCCTCGCGGCAAGAGCGCCGGAAACCCAGACTGTCATCCTGCTGCTTCAGTAGCACCAAGGCATCCAGCAACATCATGTCGCCTGACTCGACCTTCAGTTCATAGTCACTCATGACTGGCTGCTGATCGACATCCGGGTTGTAACGATAGACTCGGAATCTCATAACTTTAAATGTCAAACGAGATAAGGCTCTCAGTTAGAACAGTTCTACGTCGCCGCCAGATTTTTCATGTAACTCAGCGACATAGTGTGCAATCGCCTCGCTCACTGGTATGCCCCGAATCACCTCGTCGAACATCTCGCGCTCTTCCGGTGTGGTGTAGTGCGAGCGGATCTTCTCCTGCAAACGCAACCATTCTTCCGGCGAATAGATCTTGCTACGATCCGCCACCAATTCACTCAGCGCTCCCAAACTATGGCAGACGTGATCCAAGCGCTGCCCAAGTCTATCGTAAAACTGAAAAGAAATAATGGCTTGCTGCATCATATTAAGAACATGCCCGCCCGTTTCCAACACCCCGGATTTAAGCTCTTCACCCTCCTGCGTAGTGGGCAAAGACAGCAAAGTCTCTTGCTGTGCGGAGAGAAAATCCGCCATCGCAGTAAACGTATGAGAAAGCACCTCGAAGGATGAGCGACTGTCCTTGAGCGCGGTGTCGATCTGCACCGCCGATAGCTCAAGCATCAGCACCGTTTCGCGCACTTGGCTCCAGTCCATATCGGGACTGCTCGCCCTTGAACCCTGCCTGATGGAATCCATGGCTCTCCTTTGATTTTCGGTAACGACTACAGCGCCGGGAATCATACCACCGATAAAACGGCCAACGGTAACATCAGCCTCTCGGAGTGCACCCCAAGTTGGCTACGCCAAAAAATTGCGGCGGAATCTTACCTCCGAACAAAATTGTCGGGTATAAAGACGCTCGACGCGGATCTACCCTTTCTTTGGAGTGAAAAGTAGTGGGTGCAAAGATACAAACCGACATACGCTGGATCATGGAACACGCTCCTATCGGCATGGCTATCACCGCGATGGATGGCACTTATGTCTTTGTGAACGACATGCTTTGCGGCATCTTGGGCTATAGCCGCGAAGAGTTGGAACAACTCACCTACAAACAAATCACCCACCCCGAAGACCTCAACCTCGGCGACGCCGAGATGTACCGCCTGCTGGCAGGCGAGATCTCCAGCTACCGCCTCGAAGAGAAACGCTACATCGGCAAGGGCGGTCACACCATCTGGATACGCCTAGCCGTTTCACTGATCCGCGATGGCAGCGGCGAACCGCTGTGTTTCTTTGGGCAACAAGAGGACATCACCGCCCGGCGACGCATCGAGCGAGAATTGCTGGCCGTTGAAAAGAACTTCCACACCCTGTTCGAACTAGCCAACGACGCGATGTTGCTGCTGTCCATGGATGGGCGCATCGTCGACATCAACCGCATCGGGCATGAGCGACTGGGCTATAGCAAACAAGAGATGCTGGGGCGCAGAATATCCGAGTTCGATCCACCGGAATTCGCCGCCCAAGTGCCCGAACGCATGAAGGCACTGCTGCTCGAAGGCCACGCCAAATTTGAATCGGCCCATGTCCGCAAAGATGGCTCAGCGATCCCGGTCGAGGTCAACGCCCGCCTGCTGGAACTGAACGGGCAAAAGATCTGCTTCAGCGTGATCCGCGACATCACCGAGCGCAAATTGCTCGATAACTACTTGAGTGCCCGAGAAGCGCGTTACCGCGCCGTGATTGAGACCTCGATAGAGGGTTTCTGGATGACCGATCTGCAAGGTCGCATCCTCGAAGTCAACGATGCTTACTCCCACCTTTCCGGCTACAGCCGGGAAGAGTTGCTGACCATGCGCATCCCCGATCTGGAAGCGCAAGAACGCCCCGATGAGACCGCCGCTCACATCGGACAGATTCTGGCAAATGGCAGCGCCCGTTTTGAGACCCGCCATCGCAGCAAGGACGGCAAAGTCTGGCCGGTCGAGGTCGTCACCAGTTACTGGCAGCTGGAGGGAGGGCGTTTCTTCGTGTTTCTGACTGACATCAGCGCACGCAAACAACAGGAAGAGGCGCTGCAACTCGCCTCTCTGGTGTTCGAGAACAGCGGCGAAGCGATGGCCGTGACTGACGAGCAAGACCGCATCATCACCGTCAATCCCGCCTTTACCCGCATGACCGGCTATACGCTGGACGAAGTGAAAGGCAGCAACCCCGGCGCGTTCCAGCCCGACTCCCATGAATCCGCTCACCACCATGAGATGTGGCAAGCGCTGAATAGCAGCGGGCAGTGGCAAGGCGAGATCTGGGATAGACGACGTGACGGCGAACTGTTCGCCGAATGGCTCAACATCAACACCATCTACAAATCGGATGGCTCTTTGCACCGCCGCGTCGCCCAATTCTCCGACATCACCAGCAAGAAACGCTCGGAAGATCTGATCTGGCGACAAGCCAATTACGACGCGCTGACCCAGTTGCCCAACCGCCGCATGTTCCGCGACCGGCTGGAGCAGGCTCTCAAAAAGATGCAGCGCGAGGATGGTTCGCTGGGCCTGCTGTTCATCGACCTCGATCGCTTCAAGGAAGTGAACGACACTTTGGGTCACCACATCGGCGACGATCTGCTAGTGGAAGCGGCCAGACGCATCAAGGGTTGCGTGCGAGAATCCGACACGGTCGCCCGCTTGGGGGGCGACGAATTCACCGTGATCCTGAGTGAACTGTTCAGCGCCGCCAACGTCGAGCGCATCGCGCAGAACATCATCGACCGGCTGCGGGAACCCTTCCATCTGGGTGACGAGACCGCCTACATCTCAGCCAGCATCGGCATCACGCTCTATCCCGATGACGCCGCCAGTTCGGACGAGTTGCTCAAACATGCCGATCAGGCGATGTATCTGGCCAAAGGCAAGGGGCGCAACCGCTTCAGCTTCTACACACCACAACTGGAAGAGGATGCGCAATACCGTTTGCGCCTCATCACCGAGCTACGCGATGCCGTCTCCGCCAACCATTTCAAAGTGCATTTCCAACCCATCATCGAGCTGTCCAGCGGCAAGATCCGCAAAGCCGAAGCGCTGGTGCGCTGGCAACACTCGGTGCGCGGACTCATCAGCCCGCTGGAGTTCATCCCGCTGGCAGAAGAGACCGGCCTCATCAATGAGATCGGCAACTGGGTATTCCGCGAATCGGCGCACTGGGCCAAGCGCTGGCAAAGCGCCTTCCCGGAAGGTTTGCAGATCAGCGTCAACAAATCGCCGGTGCAGTTCATGGAGAGCGCACTGCACCAGACTGGCTGGATAGACGAGCTGCGCCTGCTCGATCTGCCGGGCCACAACATCGTCATCGAGATCACCGAAGGGCTACTGCTGGATGCCGACGCCGGCGTCTCTGCGCTGATGCTGAAGCTGCGCGATGCTGGTATCCAATTCGCCATCGACGATTTCGGAACGGGCTATTCTTCCCTCTCCTACCTGAAGAAGTTCCAGATGCACCACCTCAAGATCGACCGTTCCTTTGTCTCCAACCTAGAACCGGAGTCGGAAGATTTCGCGCTGTGCGAAGCCATCGTGGTGATGGCGCACAAGCTCGGCCTGAAGGTCATCGCCGAAGGTATCGAGACCGAAGCCCAGCGCGACTTGCTGCTCAGCATGGGCTGCGACTACGGCCAAGGCTATCTTTTTGCCCGCCCGATGACACCGGAACACTTTGAAGCACGTTACGTCATCCCCCAAGAAAACCCCAACTCCCCGCCATTTGAAGCTTCATAAAACAGTCGGGAAAGGCTAGAATCGCAGCCTCGCAAATTTCACGAAGGAAGTCTCAAATGTCGATGTCCGACCGCGACGGTTTTATCTGGCATGACGGTAAGTTGGTGCCTTGGCGCGATGCTACCACCCACGTCCTGACTCACACTCTGCACTACGGCATGGGTGTATTCGAGGGCGTCCGTGCCTACAAGACCCCGCAAGGCACAGCGATCTTCCGCTTGCAGGAGCACACCGACCGCCTGTTCAACTCGGCCTACATCTTCAAAATGAAGATGCCGTTCGACAAGAAAACGCTGATGGAAGCGCAAAAGGAAGTGGTGCGCGCCAACGCGCTCGAATCCTGCTACATCCGCCCCATCGTGTTCTACGGTTCCGAAGCGATGGGCATCGCCGCCACCAAGATCAGCACCCACGTCGCCGTGGCTGCTTGGCCTTGGGGCGCGTACCTAGGCGAAGAAGGCATGGCGCACGGCATCCGCGTGAAGACTTCCAGCTTCACCCGCCATCATGTGAACGTGAACATGTGCCGTTCCAAATCGGTGGGCACTTATACCAACTCCATCCTGGCGCATCAGGAAGTGGCGCACGACGGCTACGACGAGGCGCTGCTGCTGGACGTGGACGGCTACGTGGCCGAGGGTGCTGGCGAGAACATCTTCATCGTGAAAAAGGGCAAGCTGTACACGCCTGACCTGACTTCGTGCTTGGAGGGCATCACCCGCGATTCCATCATCACGCTGGCGAAAGACTTGGGCATCGAGTTGATCGAGAAGCGCATCACCCGCGACGAAGTGTATTGCGCCGACGAAGCCTTCTTCACCGGCACTGCCGCTGAAGTGACACCGATCCGCGAGCTGGACACCCGTACCATCGGCTCGGGTTCGCGCGGCCCGATCACTGAGAAGCTGCAATCGCTGTTCTTCGACATCGTCGGCGGCAAGAACGACAAGTACGCACACTGGCTGACCCACGTCTGAGCGGATAGCGCGTAGCCCTGATTCAGCCACCTGCTACCCGCCACCAGTTCTCATGCAAAAAATCCTCGTCATCGCGCCTAGTTGGGTGGGCGATTGCATGTTGATGCAGCCCATGCTGCAACGACTCAAGCAGCGCCATCCGACGGCACCGCTAGACGTACTCGCTCCGCCCTGGACCGAGAAACTGCTGCGCCTGATGCCCGAGGTCAGCGATGTCATCATCAACCCCTTCCCGCATGGTGCGCTGCAACTCGGTGCGCGGCGCGCACTCGGGAAATCGTTGCGCGCCAACGGTTACGACCAAGCCATCGTCCTGCCCAACTCGCTGAAGTCCGCGCTGGTGGCGTTCTTTGCCGGCATCCCGCTGCGCACCGGCTTCGTCGGCGAAAGCCGCTATTTCCTGCTCAATGATGCCCGCAAGCTAGACAAAAGCAAACTGCCGCTGATGGTGGAACGCTTCGCCTATCTGGCCGAAGCGCGCGGCGGCGACATCCAGCGCCCCATCCCCGCGCCGCATCTCGCCGTCGATCCGGCGCTGCGCCAAGCCACGCTCAACAAGCATGGCCTAGCACTGGCGCAGCCCGTCGCCGTATTCTGCCCCGGCGCGGAATACGGCCCTGCCAAACGCTGGCCGGAGGAATACTTCGCCGAACTGGCGCAGACTCTGCAACAGCGCGGCTACGCCGTGTGGCTGCTCGGTTCGCCCAAAGACCGCGCCGTCGCCGACAAGATCGAACAGCTCTCCGGCGGCAACTGCCGCAACCTGTGCGGCACGACCGACTTGGCCGAGGCCATCGCCCTACTCTCCTGCGCCGACTTCGTGGTCAGCAACGATTCCGGGCTGATGCACCTAGCTGCCGCGCTCGACCGCAAGCTGGTCGCCATCTTCGGTTCCAGCAGCCCGCAGTTCACCCCGCCGCTGTCGGCTCAGGCCGAAGTCATCCAGCTCGACCTGCCCTGCATCCCGTGCTTCAAACGCGAGTGTCCGCTGGAACACTTCAACTGCATGAAACAACTGACTCCGGCCAAAATAGCGCCGCACATCCCGACCCTCCCCGGAGAACAACATGCAGACGTTAGCCCAGGAAATCTTCAAGGTATATGACATTCGCGGCATCGTCGGCCAATCGCTGACTGCCGAAGTGGTCAAGGCGGTCGGCCACGCACTTGGCTCCGAAGCCTCGGCGCGCGGCCAGCACACCATCGTCATCGGGCGCGACGGTCGCTTGTCCGGCCCGGAATTCGCGCTAGCACTGGCGCGCGGCATCCAGAACAGCGGCATCAACGTCATCGACATCGGCCAGGTCGCCACGCCGATGGCCTATTTCGCTGCCTATCAGCTCAAGACCGGCTGCGCGGCGATGATCACCGGCAGCCACAACCCGCCCGATTACAACGGTATCAAAATGGTGCTGGCGGACGAAACCCTGTCCGGCGATGCCATTCAGGCATTGCGCACCCGCATTGAAAGCGGGCATCTGACGCACGGCGCAGGCAGCTATGCCCGATACGACATCACGCCGGAATATCTCACGCGCATCGTCGGCGACATCCATCTAGCGCGCCCGATGAAGATCACGGTGGATTGTGGCAACGGCGTGGCGGGCGATTTCGCCGGAGAGCTGTATCGCCAACTCGGCTGCGAAGTCACCGAGCTATTCTGCGAGGTGGACGGTCATTTCCCCAACCACCACCCCGACCCTTCCGAACCGCACAATCTGCTGGATCTGATCGCCGCATTGAAAGAAAACGATAGCGAACTGGGTCTGGCTTTCGACGGCGACGGCGACCGGCTGGGCGTGGTCACCAAGGACGGCAAGATCATCTACCCGGATCGCCAGTTGATGCTGTATGCCGCCGACGTGCTGAGCCGGAATCACGGCGCGGAGATCATCTTCGATGTGAAATCCACTCGCAACCTGCACTCGTGGATACGCGAACACGGCGGCAAGCCGCTGCTGTGGAAGACCGGACACTCGCTGATGAAAGCCAAGATGCAGGAAACCGGCGCGCTGCTGGCGGGCGAACTGAGCGGCCATGTGTTCTTCAAGGAACGCTGGTACGGCTTCGACGACGGCCTCTACACCGGGGCGCGGTTGCTGGAGATCCTGAGCAAAGTCGTCGATCCGAACACCAGTCTGAACGCCCTGCCGGATGCCATCAGCACCCCAGAGTTGCACATCAAACTAAAGGAAGGCGAGAGCGCAATGCTCGTTGCTCACCTTAAACAACGCGCGCAATTCACTGACGCAAAAGAGATAATTACCATAGATGGCCTGCGCGTGGAATACGCCGACGGCTTTGGTCTGGCTCGTTCATCCAATACCACACCGGTGATCGTGCTGCGTTTCGAGGCTGACGATGCCAGCTCACTGAAGCGCATTCAGAACGATTTCCGTCGCGTGTTGCTGGAAGCGAATCCGAATCTGCAACTACCCTTCTGATCGTAAGACTTAACCTGCGGCTTAGTCGTCTGCGCGGCAGAATTCGTAGCGATTCTTGCCGCCCTGCTTGGCGCGGTACATGGCATGGTCGGCGTGCGAAATCAGCATGTCGAAATCCTTGCCGTCTTGCGGATACATGCCGATGCCGATGCTGAGCGTCACCGAAACCACCGAGTCGTCGCCCAGATCGAAGGGCTGCGCGATCACTTGCAGCAATTTGTGCGCAACCTTGAACACATTGACCAATTCCTGCACATCGAGCAGCAGCACGGTGAACTCGTCCCCGCCCAGACGGGCCACGGTATCGCCGGAACGCACGCAACTCTTCATCCGTTCAGAAGCCTGTTGCAGCAACTCGTCGCCCTTGGCATGACCGTGGGTATCGTTCACCGCCTTGAATCCATCCAGATCGATGAACATCAGCGCCAGCGTCTCGCTGTTGCGCTCGGCCTGCACGATGGCCTGCTGCACCCGATCCTGAAATAGAATGCGGTTCGGCAAGCCGGTCAGTGCATCGTGGTAAGCCAGAAAACGTATCTCCTGCTCCAGCCTTTTCTTTTCCGACACATCCTGCTGGATCGCCATGTAATGGGTCAGCTTACCGGCGTGGTCACAGAGCGGCGAGACCGTCTGGTTGACGGTGTAGAGATGCCCGTCCTTGTGACGATTGACCACGTCCCCCCGCCATACCTTCCCCGCCTGCAAGGTCTGCCACATCTCGATCCAGAATGTTTTGTCCTGCTGCCCCGAATCGAGCACGCGTAGCGTCCTGCCGCGCAACTCTTCCGCCCCATAACCGCTGTATTGAGTCAGCGCCTCGTTCATCCACTCGATGCTGCCGTCAGTGCGTGTGATGAACATCGCCGTCGCCGCATTGTTCATCGCCTGCTGCAACAAGCGCAGCAACTGCTGCTCCTGCGCCACCAGCATTGCCACCGTGATACGCGAGGCGAAACCAGCCAGTCGCTGCAACGCAGCCTCGCCGAAGATCTCGCCGTTCACCGAATAGAGCGCCAGTGCGCCGATCACCTGCCCCGGCCCGCCCAGCGGCAAAGCCACCATGCTGCGCACCGAAAGATGCGGCACTATCGCCGAATGCCAAGCCTCGTAGTCCACCTCACCTGGCTTGACCACCACCGACCGACCTTCACGTATGGCAAGACCCACCACGCCCCGGCTCTGCCCTCCGACATCCCAGGATTCGTCAAGATGATCCAGATAGTCGGTCTTACCCGCCGCTGCGGCGGCTGAGAGCTCAACCGCGCCATCTCCTCCCTTCAAGCCGATCCAGGCCAGACGGAAACCGAACAACTCGACGATACGCAGACAGACCTGATTCATCAGCGCAAACGAATCGTAGCCATCGAGGATCAGATGGTCGATCTCCTGCAACAGGTGCTCGGAGACCACCAGATCGCGCTGCTCGGCGCGCTGTATCGCCGCCGCCCGTTCACGCTGGATGGCGGGAACCAGCCGCTCCAGCTTGTCGCGGAACACGAAATCCTGCGCCCCGGCGCGCATGGCATTTACCAGCACCGCCTCGTCGGTGTCGCCAGAAATAACGATGAGCGGAACATCCTGCGTGCGCGATTTCAGCGCTTGAACGACAGCGTCAATGGACAATTGCGCAGAAAAATCCGCCAGCAACACATCCCAATACTGATCCAGCGCATGATCCAGTGCCTCCGGCGTGTACACCCGCTGCTCGACAGGATCGAACCCCTCCAAACGCAACAAGGCCGACAACTGTGTCGCCGTCTCTCCCGGGATGGATACGAACAGGATATACAAGGGCGTGTGCATGGCTGGGATCTGGTGAATCAGATGGCTTGCACCGTACTACATTGCGAAGGAAATTGGCAAGGTAAAGCTCGTAGCTCGTAGCTCGTAGCGATTACCCTAGTGACTTAGCGGATTAGCTGCACCCCGTATGGGTAAATCGTAGGGTGCGCTTGCGCACCCTACATCAGGTCACAGTTTCGCCGCTGCCCAAGCCGCGACGGAAGCCAGCGCCACCGCCAGATGCTCCGGCTGCGTGCCGCCTGCTTGCGCCATGTCAGGGCGACCGCCGCCCTTGCCGCCGACTTGGGTGGCGACGAAGTTGACCAGCTCGCCCGCTTTCACCTTAGAGGTCGTATCGGCGGTGACACCGGCGATCAGGCTGACTTTGCCGTCGTTGACCGCCGCCAGCAGGATAACCGCCGTGTGCAGCTTGTCTTTCAGCTTATCCAAGGTCTCGCGCAGGGTGGCGACATCCGCACCGTCGAGCTTGGCCGCAAGCACCTTCACGCCGTTGATGTCTTGCGCCTGAGAAACCAGCTCGTCGCCTTGAGCGGAAGCCAGTTTGGATTTCAGTGCAGCCAGTTCCTTCTCCAGCGACTTCACGTTATCCAGAATCTGGACGACGCGCGCGGCGGCTTCGGACGGTTGCGCTTTCACCGCAGCGGCAACCTGTTGCAACTGGTCTTCCTGCTGCTGCACCAGCGCCAGCGCGCCCGCGCCGGTCACCGCTTCGATGCGGCGCACGCCAGCCGCCACGCCGCTCTCGGCCACGATCTTGAACAGGCCGATGTCGCCGGTGCGCTTCACATGGGTGCCGCCGCACAGTTCCTTGGAGCTGCCGATGGACAGCACGCGCACTTCGTCGCCGTATTTCTCGCCGAACAGCATCATCGCGCCGGTCTTCTGCGCGGCCTCGATGCCCATCACGCTGGCATCGGTGGCGGCATTAGTCAGTATCTCGGCGTTGACGATGGACTCAACTTTGCGAATCTCAGCATCGGTCACCGGCTGAGTGTGAACGAAGTCGAAGCGCGTCTTGTCCGGGTCAACCTGCGAACCCTTCTGCTGCACATGCCCGCCCAGCACCTCGCGCAAGGCCTTGTGCATCAAATGCGTCACCGAGTGGTTGCGCTCGGTGGCGGCGCGCGCCTGCATGTCCACGCGGGCGTTCACGCCGTTGCCGACGGTGAGCTTGCCGGTCTTGACCACGCCATGGTGGCCGAACACCGTGGCCTGTATCTTCTGCGTGTCTTCCACCGCGAAGATGCCGTGTACGCTGCGCAGCTCGCCTAGGTCGCCGACCTGACCGCCAGATTCGGCGTAGAACGGGGTGTCGTCCAGCACCACCACGCCCATCTCGCCCTCATTCAACTCGTTCATCGCCGCGCCGTCCTTGTACAGCGCGAGGATGTTGCCCTTGTGCTCCAGCGTGTCGTAGCCGTGAAAAGTGGTGGCCGGGCCATCATATTCCAGATTGGTCGCCATCTTGAACTTGCCAGCGGCGCGCGCCTGCTCCTTCTGACGCGCCATCGCGGCGTTGAAGGCGGCATCGTCCACCGTCACACCGCGCTCGCGGCATACGTCGGCAGTGAGGTCGAGCGGGAAGCCGTAGGTGTCGTGGAGTTTGAAGGCCACCTCGCCGTTGAACACGACTCCCTCACCCTGCCCTCTCCCGGCGGGAGAGGGTTCTGCCTCCCTCTCCCCTCGGGAGAGGGACTGAGGGTGAGGGGCTGCCCCCAAAGCCACCAACTCAGCTTCGAGGATAGCCATACCATTCTCGATGGTAGCGAAGAACCGTTCTTCTTCCTGCTTCAAAATCTCCATCACGCGCACTTGCGCAGCGGCTAAATCAGGATAGGCAGAACCCATCTGCTCCACCAAATCCGGCACCAGCTTGTAGAAGAAGGCATCGCGTGCGCCCAGTTTGTAGCCGTGGCGGATGGCGCGGCGGATGATGCGGCGCAGCACGTAGCCGCGACCTTCGTTGCCGGGGATGATGCCGTCGGCGATGAGGAAGGAGCAGGCGCGGATGTGATCGGCCAGCACTTTGAGCGAAGGCGAATCCAGATCGGTGCAGGAAGTCTCGCGCGCAGCGGCGGTGATCAGCGCTTGGAACAAGTCGATCTCGTAGTTGGCGTGGACGTGTTGCAACACCGCCGAGATGCGCTCCAAGCCCATGCCGGTATCCACCGAGGGCTTGGGCAGCGGGTGCATCACGCCGGCTTCGTCGCGGTTGAACTGCATGAACACGTTGTTCCAGATCTCGATGTAGCGGTCGCCGTCTTCTTCCGGCGTGCCGGGCAGGCCGCCGGGGATGTGCGCACCGTGGTCGTAGAAGATCTCGGTGCAGGGGCCGCAGGGGCCGGTGTCGCCCATCATCCAGAAGTTGTCGGAGGCGTAGCGCGCGCCCTTGTTGTCGCCGATGCGGATCACGCGGTCAGCGCCCAAGCCCATCTCTCTGGTCCAGATGTCGTAGGCCTCGTCGTCCTCAGCGTAGACGGTGACGTAGAGCTTATCCTTGGGCAGCTTGTAGACTTCGGTCAGCAGCTCCCATGCGTACTGGATGGCTTCGCGTTTGAAGTAGTCGCCGAAGCTGAAGTTGCCCAGCATCTCGAAGAAAGTGTGGTGGCGCGCGGTGTAGCCGACGTTCTCCAGATCGTTGTGCTTGCCGCCGGCACGCACACATTTTTGCGACGACGTGGCGCGGGTGTAGAGGCGCTTGTCAAAGCCTAGGAACACGTCCTTGAACTGGTTCATGCCCGCGTTGGTGAACAGCAGGGTCGGGTCGTCGTGCGGTACCAGCGAACTGGAGGCGACGATGGTGTGGCCTTTGGAGGCAAAGAAGTCGAGGAATTTCTGACGGATTTCGCTGCTTTTCATCGGTGCACCAGAGTGTTCAAATCGAGGGGGCGAATCATACCATCTGTATCAATAAACGGACTTTGCCCGATCTCGTTTTTTGTTAAGCTGGCACGTAGTCCAACCCAAGCACGGTGCCGCGACATGAACGAAAAGATACGCGAGATACTCAATCAGATAAGTGCGTTGGAAGACGAGCTGCGCGCCACGCTACGGGAGCAGCAAAGTCGCTTCATGTTCCAGATCGAGGGCAAGCGCGTCGAGTTCGAGCAATCCATCGAAGAAGCGCACCGCAAGCTGAAGACCAGTCTGTTCCGCTGGTTTCGCACCATCCGCCCGCTCAACCTCATCACCGCGCCCATCATCTACAGCATGATCGTTCCGCTGGCGCTGCTCGATCTGTGCGTTTCGTTCTATCAGGCCACCTGCTTCCCCATCTACGGCATCCCCAAGGTCAAGCGTGCCGACTACATCGTGTTCGACCACCAGCATCTCGCCTA
Organism: Nitrosomonadales bacterium; assembly: GCA_016234685.1. Lineage (GTDB taxonomy): Bacteria > Pseudomonadota > Gammaproteobacteria > Burkholderiales > Gallionellaceae > Ferriphaselus. Next base: position 55,781 of record JACRAT010000003.1, on the reverse strand, counting down.
CCTCAACATCATCGAGAAATTCCACTGCCTGTATTGCTCCTACGGCAACGGGCTGATCGCCTATGCGCGCGAGATCATCGGTCGCACCGAGCAATATTTCTGCCCGATCAAACATGCCCACAAGGTGCTGGGTACGCATCCGCGCTACCCGCAATTCCTAGAATACGGCGAGGCGGAAGATTTCGAAAAACGGCTGGAGGAGTATCGGCAGGCGCTGGCGAAGGAAGCCAGGGCCGCGCCAAAGATGGAGGACTAAAACCCTCTCCCGCTCAGACAAGCCCCGTCAGCATCTTGCGCACCGGCGTGGGGATCGCCGCCGCCAAGGCATCCACCACCCCCAGCCAGACGCGGCCCGGCTCTGCCGCCAACAAGGGTTGGCGTGCCATATCCACGCGCAGCGGTGTAATGTGCAATTTGAAGTGAGTGAAAGTGTGGATGAACGTCGCCAGCTCGCGCCCCTCGCCCCCCATCTGCGCAACATAACGCTGCGCCGCAGCGGCATCATCGAACTGCGGCGGACACCACAGACCGCCCCAGATCCCGCTGGAGGGGCGCTTCTCTAGCAAGATCTCGCCGTGATGCAGCAACAACACGAAAGTCGCCGCGCGTTCCGGCACAGCTTTTTTCGGACGCGGCGCAGGAAAATCGGCGGTTTTGTCCTGCGCCAGCGCAGCGCAATCGACTTGCACCGGACAGGCGGCACAACGCGGGCGGCTGCGGAGGCAAACTGTCGCGCCCATGTCCATCAGTGCCTGCGTATAGATGGCGACACCGTCCTGCGGCAGACGGGCTTCGGCTTCCTGCCATAGTTGCGACTCCACCCGCTTGTCGCCCGGCCAACCTGCGATGGCGGCATGGCGCGCCAGCACGCGCTTGACGTTGCCGTCCAGAATGGCGTGGCGCTGATGGAAAGCCAGCGCGCAGACGGCGGCGGCCGTGGAACGCCCGATACCGGGCAACGCCTGAATCTGTTCGAAATCCTGCGGGAAGATGCCGCCGTGCCGCTCGACGATCTGCTGTGCCGCGCGATGCAGATTGCGCGCCCGCGAGTAGTAGCCGAGGCCGCTCCACAGCGCCAACACCTCGTCCTGACTGGCAGCGGCCAGCGCCGTCACATCGGGGAAGTGCGCGACAAAACGCTGAAAATACGGGATGACGGTGACCACCTGCGTCTGCTGCAACATGATCTCGGAAAGCCAGACCCGATAAGCATCTGCGCCCTGCCAGGGCAGGCCGTGGCGGCCGTGGCTGTGCTGCCAGTCGATCAAACGGAGAGCGAAATTTTTCATGGCGCGGACTCTACCAGAAAAGCAGGCAGCCCCGGCTTCTGCTAAAGTCGCGCCCCATGAGCAAACAAACTATAGATCGCATCCTGCAAACGCAGGGTTTTGGCAGCCGCAAATGGTGTCGTGAATTGATCGCCGACGGCGAGGTGAGTATCGCTGGCTCAGTAGTGGACGACTACCGCGAGCAATTCGAGACCGATGGACTGGTTTTTCAGGTATTCGAGGATGAATGGCAGTACCGTGAGCACGTCTATCTGGCGGTGCACAAGCCTGCCGACTACGAGTGCTCCCGCAAGCCCAGCCACCATCCCGGCGTGCTGCGCCTGTTGCCGGAACAGTTCGCCAACCGCGATGTGCAGCCGGTGGGCCGCCTCGACCACGACACCACCGGCCTGCTGCTGATGTCGGACGACGGCTCGTTCATCCACACCCAATCCTCGCCCAAGAGCCACATCCCCAAACTTTACGTCGCCACCACTTTCGACCCAGTGACGGATGCGCTGCTAGCCAAGCTCCGTTCCGGCGTCAAACTCCACGACGAGCCCGAGCCGCTGGCCGCGCTGCGCTGCAATCGGCTGGATACGCACCGGCTGGAGATCGTGCTGGAGCAAGGAAAATATCATCAGGTCAAACGGATGCTCGCCGCCGCAGGCAACCATTGCAGCGCCCTTAGTCGCACCGAGATCGGCAAGCTGACTCTGGAAGGGCTGGGGCTAGCCGAAGGTGAGTGGTGTTATCTGGAAGCGGCAGAGCGAGCCTTGCTGGTGGCCGACTGAGCGCATGACCCGCCTGACAGGACGCGCTCATTCCCGCTAGAATCGCGCCCTGAAAAAATTTCCCCGGAGCCATCTTGAGCACCCACTACTACCCCGTCGAAGAACACAACTTTGACCAACTCGTCGTCGCCCGTTCACGCGAAACGCCCGTGCTGATGGACATCAGCGCCGAATGGTGCGCGCCCTGCCGCGTGCTCGCCCCCCTGCTCCACAAGCTTGCCGTCGCCTACGAAGGCCGCTTCCTGCTCGGCCTCGTCGATGCCGACGAGAACATGAAGATCGCCGGTCGCCACAAAGTGCGCGGCTTCCCCACCGTGGTCGCCTACAGCCACGGCGAAGAGGTCGCCCGCTTCCACAGCGCCCAGACGGAAAGCTTCCTGCGCAAATTTATCGACGAGGTAATCGAAAGACACGAAGCGGGCAAACCGTAACTAGCGCACCATCCCGTCCAACATGGACTCGACGCTTCCCCGACGCCAATGACCAGCACGATGCTCTCTGCCCAACTCCGCGCTCTCGCCTCGCCCGAGATGGCCGTCGTTCTGCAACGCTTTTTCAAGACCGGCCCCGGCGAGTATGGCGAGGGTGACCGCTTTCTGGGCATCAAAGTACCGATGTTGCGGGCGCTGGCGAAACAGCAGGATGCCAGCCTTGCGACGATCTCCGCCTTGCTGGCCTCGGAATTCCACGAAGAGCGCGTGTTCGCCCTGTTGCTGCTGATGCAGTTCTATAAACACGGCACAGTTCACGACAAAACAGCGGCTTACGAGCTGTATCTGAGCCGAACCCGGCACATCAACAACTGGGATCTGGTGGATGTTTCTGCGCCGCACATCGTCGGACATTATCTGGCGGACAAGCCGCGTGAGCGGCTGTATGAACTGGCGGCATCGGCTTCGCTGTGGGAGCGGCGCATCGCCATCATCGCCACCTTCCACTTCATCCGCCTGCATCAGTTCGACGATACTTTGCACCTCGCCGCCCTGCTCTGCGACGACCGTCACGATCTGATGCACAAGGCGGTCGGCTGGATGTTGCGCGAGGTGGGTAAGCGCGATCAGGCGGTGGAAGAAGCCTTCCTGCTACCGCGCTACCGCACGCTGCCACGCACTTTACTGCGCTACGCCATCGAGCGTTTTCCTGAAGAACGGCGGCTGGCTTATCTGCGCGGGACGGTCTAAGCCCGATTCCGCATGTGGTTCGCCACCTTGAGGAAGGCGGCTTTGAGTTCCTGACGCAGGGCTGCCTCTTCCACCACTTCTTCCAAAGCCGCATCCATGCACATCAGCCACTGGTCGCGCTCGGCATCGGCGATGGGAAACGGAAAATGGCGCTGGCGCAGCAGCGGGTGGCCGTATTCCTGTACAAAGAGTTGCGGGCCGCCCATCCAGCCGGAGAGGAATTTGAACAGCTTATCTTCCGAGCCTTGCAGGCTCTCGGGATGCAGTTTGCGGATGCCGTAGGCTTCCGGCAGTTCATCCATGAGCTGGTAGAAACGCTGCACCAGTTGGCGCACCTTGTCTGCCCCGCCGATGCGTTGGTAGTGATTGGGTAGGTTGCTGGGCTGCATGTTCATACTCCTGCGAAGAAACGTCCGCTCATCTCTTCCAGCCCGAGCAGTTGCAACATCTCGTTGAGGCGCTGGGCGGGACGTTGGCGCGGCAGATCCTTGTATTGGGCGATGATAAGCTCGTTCTTCATCGAATGTTCCCAGCCCACCAACTCAGTCACCGTCACTTGGTAGCCGTGTGCTTCGAGTTGCAGACAGCGCAGCACGTTGGTGACCTGGCTGCCGAATTCGCGGGAGTGAATGGGATGCCGCCAGAGTTCGGAGAGCGCGCCCCGCCCGGCCTGTTTACCCTTGTTCTTGCGCAGCACGGCAGCGACCTCGGCCTGACAGCAGGGCACCAGCACGATGAACTGCGCCTGTTTCTTGAGGGCAAAGTGGATGGCATCGTCAGTGGCCGTATTGCAGGCATGGAGCGCGGTGACGACATCAATGGTCGCGGGCAGCACCGGGGATTCGATGGATTCCGCCACTGAGAGATTGAGGAAGGACATGCCGCCAAAACCCAGCCGCTGCGCCAACTCGCGCGAGCGCGTCACCAGTTCGTCGCGCGTCTCGATGCCGTAGATGTGCGGCGTGCCGTCCAGCGTCTTGAAGAACAGATCATAGAGGATGAAACCCAGATAGGACTTGCCTGCCCCGTGATCCACCAAACTGATGTCCGGGCGTTGCTGGCGAACTTGCTGCAACAGCGGCTCGATGAACTGGTAGAGGTGGTAGACCTGCTTGAGCTTGCGGCGCGAATCCTGATTCATCTTGCCGTCGCGGGTAAGGATGTGCAGCTCTTTCAACAACTCGATGGACTGACCAGGGCGGACTTCGTACATAGTATTTCCTTTAACGGCGCTGACGCACCGCCTCAAACAGACAGATGGCCGCCGCAGCGGCAGCGTTGAGCGATTCAACCTGCCCCGGCATGGGGATGATGAACGGCTGACAGGCGGTGAGCAGCCCGCCGCTCAGCCCGGCCCCTTCGTTGCCGATGGCAAAGGCGGTCTTGCCGCGCAACTCGCAGTCATACAAACTGGTGCGCCCGGCAAGGGAGGCAGCGTAGGTCTGGCCCTCGAACATGGCCGCCACCGCCAGCAGATCGACCTGCTCGTGGAGGCTCATGGCATGGGCGAAATGCCCACCCATCGCGGCGCGCAGCACCTTGGGCGACCAAGCGTCGGCGCAACCGCGCGACAGGAACACCGCATCGCAGCCTGCTGCTGCTGCTGATCGCAACATCGATCCCAAGTTGCCGGGGTCTTGAATGTCTTCCAGCAACAAGGCGAAGCGGCTCTCCGCTGGCATGATCGCAGGCGCTGGCACGGTGATCTGCGCGAGGATGCCGCTAGGTGTCTTCAACTCGCTAAGCTGCGCGAACAATGCATCGTCCAGCAAGATCTGCGGCACAGCGGGAAACTGCTCCAGCAATCTGGCGACTTCGGCATCCAGCAATCCCGCGCTGGTGACGAGCAAGGCCTGCGGCTGCCCGCCTGCGGCGCGATAGGATTCCAGCAGATGTGCGCCATCCAGCAAGGTCTGCCCGGACTTGTGCCGCTGGCGGGGTGAGCCGACCAGCTTGAGCAGTTCCTTGAACAGCGGATTGTCGCGTGAAGTGATGTGTTTCAAAGCCGTGATTTCGATAGTGAGAGCCTTACCTGACCTCGGGGCGATACGCTGAAAGAAACACGCCCGGATCAGGCCGGGCGCGTGATGCGAGTTATTTTGAGATGGTCTTCATCAGGCTGCGATAGACCTTCTCCACCGGGTTGGAAACGGGATTCTCCTTTTCCAGCAGACGAGTATCCTGCTCGGGCATGTCGAACGGCACATCGGCACAAGCCACGAAACGCAACGGACGATTGGGCGGGAAGCTGATGTTGCGTATGGTCAGCGTCTTGGCCAGACCGTTCACCACTGTCAGTTGCGGCTCCCATTCATCGCCTTGTTGCATCCACACCAGCAGATCTTTTTGACGCTTCACTTTAGAGCCGACTTCGCTGTTCTGCGAATTCTCCTGCATGTATTCGAGCGTGATGTCTGACGTCAGCGAGGCCGTTTCCGGCATCTTGGCGGTGAGCGTCCAACTGCGTTGCACGCACTGCGCGGGTACGCGCCCCAAAGGCAACTCTTCCGGCGGACGGAAGGTCACCACCTTGCCCACGATGGTGGCGGGCTGACTGATGGTGCGCACCTTCAATACTGCCAAGATGGTTCCCAAGTAGGGATCGACCAACGGCCTTTCATAGCCGGGAGCGCGGACATCCCAAGTCGCATTCAGCGTAGCCGATTGTGCCGGGGGCGGCATCATCGGAATGGTCGGATCGTAGGTGTACGAAGTCCAGTTGGCAGTATCGCTGAACAGCCGCATCTTGTAATTGGCGTAATGCCCCAACACAAAATATTTCAGAGCATCGGCCTGCTCGTCGAAGGAATACAGTCGGGTAGCAGAGAATGGGTCGAGCAGCGCATCCGAACCGATGTTGTACCTGATGGCATTGACGCGCGCAGCAAAACGCTCTGGCGAGAACCAGCCGTAGGTTCTGGGATCGCCATCCGGCTCGCCCACGCCCAACAGATGCCCTAGACGCCGTTTGAAGCGCTGGAAGAGGATGGGGTTCTCCAGCATCTTCACTTTGAGCATACCGGGGAAGCCGATCTCGGGCGTGTAGTAGTACACGAAGTTGTCGTTGAACACGTCGTTCGGCGAAGGCAGATAAGGGTCCCAGCTGCGACCGAAGGTCAAGTCATAGTCCCACGGCATCACGGTCCAGCGACCAGTCTCGCGGCTGAAATACAGGAAGTAGTTCTTGTTATAGGTGTCGCCGTTCCCTACCAAGCCATTGACCGCTACCCAGTTGATGACGGATTCGTCATCAAAATTGTTGTCCATGAAGCCGTGGAAATCCTTGACCGGCGTGCCGCTCACGCCTTTTATCAAGGTCTCAAGCGAGGAGAAATTATTGTCGGGTGGGGCGAACTTCAAGTAACAATGCCGGGATGGGTCTTCCGAACCTCCGCTCAGATCACCGCAATAAGTCGCATCGTTCGGCTGATACAACTCCCCCTTCGCACCTAAACCAGCACGCGCGAACAGATCGCCTGTCACCCACTCGGTAAAGGAATAAAGACCGATATATTTTTGATTGATGTACAGCCGGGTATAGATGGTATTCAGCGTCGTCAGGCCCGATGCCCGCGCCAAGTCCCAAGAGAGCCATTCCCGCATCATGCTGGGGTCAGTCACCAAGGCATTGATGGAGATCAGCTTGTAGCCGCCCCAAGTGGCCGAGGTCTCTTTGTCGATCTTGATCAAGAAGGATTTTTTAACGAAGTATCTGGTCGAGCTACCCTTTACCGTGATGCGGCCGGGGATATGCTCAACGCCCTGCAACACGGTCACAGCGAAGCTGGAGTTGTCGTGCGGCTGCTTGTAGAACAGTAACTCCGCCTGATGCGGGTCCATCTCAAGGTAGAGTGAGCGCAGTGGCAAGCGCCCGCGCATCACCCGACCGTTCGGGCCGATGTATTCCAGATCGGGGGAGTCGCTGTTAGCCGAAAGATCGAAGCCGAACTGGTCTTCCAGCACCGCCTTCTGGCGGTAGTCGAAAGTGGCGGCTGAAGGTATCACCTCAGCAGACGAGATGTCAGGCTGAGCTAAAGCTGCCTGCAAGGAAAAGACCGAAACAACCGCAAAGAACGCGGCCATAGCACGTCTAACCACACCGACTCCTAATGGTTCGCTGAAGAAGCTGGAGAATTTTTTCACTGCTAGCGAGGGAATACCTTGTGAACGCCTATCGACAGGTTGGCCGACTGCGGAGCATTCTGCCCGTACAGCGGAATAACCGGAGAGATGGACAACACCAGATTCTCGTCAAGCAAATGGCTGAACTCCAGCCCAGTCGAGATCACGCGGGCTTCCGGCAGGACCGGAACCAGCGGTGGCCTGATTGGTACGATAGGAACGCGAGTTCCCAAAGTCCAGTCTGCCTGCAACTTGGCCGCCACGCGCCAAGACGGCGAAAGGTCGCTCTTCCACTTTGTGTAGCCCATCACTTGCGGCAACGGCGTTCCCATATACATGGTCAGCGCACCGCCATATTCCCAGCTGTCCGTGGCCGGGTTGATGAAGCCTGGACGATATGGGTCTTCGTTATAGGGGTCATATGGCGTGCCAAAATAAGCGCCGACCTGAAGCCCAAGCCCGCCATAACCCACCGCAGCAGGCTGTCCATTCGGGTAGACCGTACCGGGGATGACCAACTTGAGTTCCCATGATTCACCGTTATAACGCTCATCGAAACGTCCACGCACACCGAAGTTGACCGCGCCGGGGCGGGTCAGCGTATTACCTGAACAATTCGCTTGGGTGATCGAGGTCGAGGCCATCAGCGTGTAATCATAGGAGTAACCATACTCCATGCCCACGTTGACAGATTTCTCGCTGTACTGGCCGCAGGTGTAGCTAGTTGTCCCGCCTTTGTAATCCCAGTATTTATTCGCAGGAGTCGAGAGATCCAGACCAGCCTGAAAGGCCGCCTCGCCTTCATCTCGCACCCAAGTCGCCGCATTCGCAGCAAGAGAGAACACACACGATCCGGCAATGACCCAATGAGGCAACCGACTCAACATGCCGCTCCCCTTACGTTGTTTAATACTCGACATTGATAGCTAGAACCCGAAGTTAAGCGGCTTTGCGCCGCCGTCCTAGGCTGCCCTCGGCAACCCACTTCGCCGACATGATAACGGCAGAACGATTTGACTTCAACTTCTGCCCCTTAACATCGCCATTTTCAAGGGAAAATCCTCAAACATGGACAGGTGCAGCGCTCCTGTTTTTGATCTTCCGTTCCTAGACTGACTCCAACAGCAAGTCGGCGACGCACAAAGAGTCACCGGCGCGGCGATTTCTTGCGTCCTCGATCAGGCGCTTGGCGACGAGCCTGTCCAGCCTGCGGCGGACGCGGCGGCTTAGCGCCACGTTGCACACCTGCCCCCCGCTGAGGGTCGACTCTGCCTGACGGCACAGTCCTTTCTGGCATCGGCGCAGGCTCAGACAAACCGGCCCAGTCCATGATCTGCTTCACTTCGCCTTCGCCCAGCTCCGCCATCATCCCGCGCTTGATACGCGGCGGCAGATTGACGATGCCGAAACGCACGCGCATCAAGCGGCTCACCGGCAAGCCCAGCGCCTCGAAAGTGCGCCGTACGATACGGTTGCGCCCCTCTTTCAGCACCAGACGGTACCAGTGGTTGAAGCCCTCGCCGCCCTCATCGCTGAGGCGTTCGAACACCACCGTACCATCTTCCAACTCGATGCCCTGCTTGGTCATCTGCTGCATCTGCTCCAGCGTCATCTCGCCCTGCACGCGCACGGCGTACTCGCGTTCGACCTCGAAGCGTGGATGCATCAAATGATTAGCCAACTCGCCCGAAGTCGTAAAGATCAACAAGCCGCTGGTATTGAAATCCAGCCTGCCGATGGCGATCCACTTCTGACCGCGCAAGCGCGGCAATTTGTCGAATACATTGGCGCGCTTCTCAGGGTCGTCACGGCTGACGATCTCTCCTTCCTGCTTGTGATAGAGCAGCACACGCGGCAAACTCAGCCCCGGCGCCTTGACGAACACCGTGCGCTTGCCCGCCCGGATCACATCGCCCTCGATCACGCGCGAACCCAGCGTCGCCACCTCGTCGTTCACCGTCACCCGGCCCTCAGCGATCCATTCTTCCATCTCCCGACGCGAGCCAACTCCGGCTTGCGCCAGCACCTTCTGCAATCGTTCACCTTGCTGCTCACTCATCCCATCACCTCTCGCCGTTCCAATATCGCCTGCGCCAGCGTCCCGCTATCGACATGCTCCAACTCGCCCCCCACCGGCAGACCGCGCGCGATGCGCGATACCCGGATGCCCTGCGCGCGCAGCAAGGTGGCGGTGTAATGCGCCGTCGCCTCGCCCTCCACGGTGAAATTCGTCGCCAGAATAACTTCGCACGGCAACTCCTGAGCACGCCGCACCAATCTATCCAGCGGCAGCTCCCTCGCACCGATGCCGTCCAGCGGCGACAAGCGCCCCATCAGCACGAAATACATGCCGCGATAGCTCTGCGTCTGTTCCATCATCAACAGATCGGCGGGCATCTCGACCACGCAGAGCAGACTCTCGTCGCGCTTGCCGGAACTGCACAGCACGCAGATTTCTTCTTCAGAAAAATTATTGCATTTGGCGCAGTGGCGGATGCCCTGCACCGCGTTCGTCAGCGAATACGACAAGCGCAATGCGCCTTGTTTGTCGCGCTGCAACAGATGGTAAGCCATGCGCTGCGCCGACTTCGGCCCGACTCCGGGCAGGCAGCGCAATGCGGCGATCAACTCTTCCAGGCTGGAAGGGGTTTTCATCAGAACGGCAACGACAACCCGGGCGGCAGATTCATCCCGGCGGTGAAGCCGCTCATGCGCTGCTTGCTGACCTCGTCGGCCTTCTTCTTGGCATCCGCCAGTGCGGCCACGATCAGGTCTTCTAGCATCTCCTTGTCGTCGCCCATCAGGCTGTCGTCCAGAGACACGCGACGCACTTCGTTGGCACAGGTCATCACCACCTTGACCACGCCGGAGCCGGCCTGACCTTCGACCTCTATCGTCGCCAGTTCCGCCTGTGCCTTCTTCATGTTCGCCTGCATCTGCTGGGCCTGCTTCATCAGGCCGCCCAATCCGCCCTTCATCATCTCGATTTCCTCCGACTTACTTTATTGTTGTACCGACTTGATTGAATTCTCGACCAGTTCCGCCCCCAGTTGCGCCTGTGCCTCACGCACGAACACATCCTGCATGATCGAGGCGGTCGCCTGCTGCTGGCGGACTTGTTTCTCATGTTGCTCGACGGCAGCGGGCGTCGCCACCACGGCGCTCTCGCCCAAAGTGATAGAGAGCCGCACCGCCTGCCCGTAGTGCTCGCCCAAAGCGGCTTGCAATCTGTCCTGCGCCATCTTGCTGGTCAGCAGATGCTTGTGGCTGGGCGACAGCTTGAGCGCCACCAAGCCGGATGCCGCACTTTCCAGCACGCAATTCTTCGCCAATTCCAGCGCCATCGCCTGAAGACTCAGGCGTCCGATCAGCGCCATCCAGTTCACATCGCCATCCAGCGGTGCCACTGGTTGCGGCGCGACATACTCCACCGGCGGTGCTTCCTGTGCGACCCGCTCCTCGCGAGCAACTGCTGCGACAGCAGGCTGTGGTGCAGGTTTGTCTCGTTCCGGCAACACCCCCGCCAGCTTGAAGGCCAACATGCGCAACAGTGTCATGGTGAAACCGGCGTATTCGTCCGGCGCGAGTTCGATGTCCCGACGCCCGTGTATGGCGATCTGGTAATACAGTTGGATCTCTTCGGCGCGCAACCGCTGTGCCAGTTCCAGCAAACGCGCGCGCTCAGGCTCGTCTTCCGGGATGGCTTGTGGCACGCTCTGTGCCAGCGCGATGCGGTGCAGCAAGCTGGCCATGTCCTGCAATGCAGCCTCGAATGCCACGCTACGACTCAGCATATCGTCGGCGACGCGCAACAATCCAGCGCCCTCCCCTGCCAGCAGATTTTGCAACAGGTCGAACAGATAGCTCTGGTCGATCGCGCCCAGCATGTTGCGCACCACGGCCTCGTCCACGCTGCCAGCGGCGAAAGCGATGGCCTGATCGAGCAGGCTCAGCGCGTCGCGCATACTGCCCTGTGCTGCCCGGGCGATCAGTGCCAGCGCGTTGCGCTCGGAAGCTATCCCTTCCTGCTCCAGCACATGCTGGAGATGCTGAAGGATCAGCGCGGGCGGCAGTTGCTTCAGATTGAACTGCAAACAGCGCGACAACACCGTCACGGGGATCTTCTGCGGATCGGTGGTGGCGAGGATGAACTTCACATGCAACGGCGGTTCTTCCAGCGTCTTCAGCATGGCGTTGAACGCCGACTTCGACAGCATGTGCACTTCGTCGATGATGTAGACCTTGAAGCGGCCAGAGGTCGGCGCGTACAGCGCACTCTCCAGCAGCTCACGCATATTGTCCACTTGGGTGTTGGAGGCTGCATCCAACTCGATCAGATCGACGAAACGCCCGCTGTCGATCTCGGTGCAAGCGCCGCACACACCGCACGGCGTGGCAGTAACGCCGGATTCGCAGTTCAGGGATTTGGCGAAGATGCGAGCGATGGTGGTCTTGCCCACGCCGCGCGTGCCGGTGAACAGGTAAGCATGGTGCAAACGGTTCTGCGCCAGCGCATTCGACAGCGCTCGCACCACGTGCTCCTGCCCGGCCAGCTGGGCGAAACTACGCGGACGCCATTTGCGTGCTAAAACAGATGAAGCTGACAAGGTCAGAACCGATAGGTAAATCGAAACTCGTTCAGGTTGATGCCCTGATTCGGCTGCTTGATGCTGCCATTGGACAGATGCTGGTAGCGATAGCCGAGGTCATATTGCCGCTTGTCGCCCAGCCGCACGCCAAAACCGACAGAGTCGCCGAATTGGAAGCTGCTACCGAACTTGCGGTTGGCATAGATGAAGGTAGGCGAGATGAAATGCACGCCAACAGCGGCCTCGACATAAGGTGCTAGCGCGGAAGGCGTTTTCTGCTCAAGACGGAACACCGGGGTGAAGCCGATATCGGTGACGGTCTGGTTGTTGCCGACGCTGCTGCGCCCCTTCCACTGCCCGGCGGCAGCTTCCCAGAAACCCGTGACATGCCAGTCGCGGCCTTCACCGAACCAGCTCTTATTCCAATCCCACACCAAGCCAACACGCGCCGCGTCAGTGTAGTCGCCATTGCCATATTCGACAGAAACACCGTCCACCGCCAAAACAGGGAAACTCAGCAAGGAACCGATCAGCAACACACCGAGCTTTTTCATCACACACCCATCACATAAGGAGGCGAGCCTTACCCCCGGCACTTGCAACGACTGGCTGTGGCTGCTTCCTTCCGGACCTGACCAGATTCACCAAGTTGCAATGCGGGGAGACCCGCCAAACTGTTTATCGTCGCGCTCGACCTCCGCGCGCCGACCAAAATCTAAACCGCTCTGATCGGGATGATCCCGATCCGCTTCTTCCACTCTGCCGGACCGATGTCATGGACCGAGCGTCCCCGCGCATCCACCGCCACCGTCACCGGCATGTTTTCCACTTCGAATTCGTAGATCGCTTCCATGCCAAGATCAGCAAAGGCAATCACTTTCGCACTGCGTATGGCTTTCGCCACCAAGTAAGCCGCACCGCCCACCGCAATCAGGTAGACCGCTCCATGCTTCTTGATCGCCTCGATGGCGACCGGCCCTCGCTCGGCCTTGCCGACCATGCCGATCAGCCCGGTCTGCGCCAGCATCATCTCGGTGAATCTATCCATGCGCGTCCCGGTGGTCGGGCCTGCCGGCCCTACGACTTCATCGCGCACCGGATCAACCGGCCCGACATAGTAAATGAATCGGCCATTAAAATCCACGCCGGACGGCAGTTTCTCGCCTCGGGCCAACATATCGGCCAGCCGCTTGTGCGCCGCATCGCGCCCAGTCAGCAACTTACCCGAGAGCAGGATCGTCTCGCCGGGTTGCCATTGCTCGATGTCCGCACGAGTCAAGCCTTCTAGATTCACCCGGCGCGCATTCTCCGCCGGATGCCAATGCACATCTGGATAACTGGCGATGTCCGGCGGCGTGAATTGCGCCACGCCGCTGCCATCCAACTCGAAATGAGTATGGCGCGTCGCCGCACAATTGGGAATGATGGCTACCGGCTTGGAGGCAGCATGGGTCGGATAGTCGAGCACCTTCACATCCAGCACTGTAGTCAACCCACCCAAGCCTTGCGCGCCGATGCCGAGCGCGTTCACCTTGTCGTGGATCTCGATGCGCAACTCCTCCGCCCGGGTACGCGTACCGCGCGCCTTGAGTTTGGCCATGTCGATGGGCTGCATCAGCGCCTCCTTCGCCAGCAGCATCGCCTTTTCCGCCGTACCGCCGATACCGATGCCCAACATGCCCGGCGGACACCAGCCCGCCCCCATCTCCGGCAACTGATTCACCACCCACTCGACCACATCATCCGAAGGCTCCAGCATGGCGAATCGCGCCTTGTTCTCCGAACCGCCGCCCTTGGCCGCGATGCGAACCTCGACGATATTGCCGGGAACTAGCTCCACATGCACCACGGCAGGCGTGTTGTCGCCAGTGTTCTTGCGCTTGCCCGCCGGATCGCTGACGATGGAGGCACGCAAGGGATTGTCATGGTCGGTGTAAGCCTTATGCACCCCGGCGTTCACCATCTCCACGATGCTCAGATTCGCATCCCAACGCGCCGCCATTCCCACCCGCACAAAAGCCACCACGATGCCGGTATCTTGGCAGACAGGGCGATGCCCCAGCGCGCACATCCGCGAATTCGTCAGGATCTGCGCCATCGCATCGCGGGCGGCTGGCGATTCCTCGATTCGATAGGCCTCGGCCAGCGCATGGATGTAATCCTGCGGATGGTAATAAGAGATGAATTGCAAAGCATCGGCGACGCTATCGATGAAATCCTGCTGGCGTATGATCGTCATGGCGCACTCAACTCTAAAAAATTGTCATCCGATTATGGTTGCTCAAGGCGGACACGTCAAACGCGGTAGAATGCGCACCTCTCCCAGATCCCGTATTCAGCATGGCTATTCAGTGGTTCCCCGGACACATGACTTCGGCGCGGAAAAAAGCCGCCGAAACCATGGAGCGCATCGACGTGGTGATCGAAGTAGTGGATGCCCGCGTACCCGAGGCGGGCAGCAATCCGATCATCCGCGAGCTACGCCTGCATCGTCAGCGCCCTTGCCTGAAGATACTCAACAAGAGCGATGTTGCCGATCCCGCCGCCACCAAGGCTTGGCTGGATTTCTTCAACAAGCAACCCGGCGTAAAAGCAGTCGCGCTTTCGTGCAAAAAGCCGGGCGATGTCGCCAAGATTCCCGGCCTGTGCGCCAAGCTCGCCCCGCATCGCGGCACCCCGATCAAGCCGCTGCGCATGATGATCATGGGCATCCCCAACGTAGGCAAATCCACGCTGATGAATGCACTGCTGAAACGGCGCGCCGCTGCGGTGGGCGATGAACCGGCCATCACCAAGAGCCAGCAGAGCTTCGACCTCAACGACCACATGACCATCATCGACACGCCAGGGCTGATGTGGCCCAAGATCGAGCACGACAGCGACGGACTGATGTTGGCGGCCAGTCACTCCATCGGACGCAACGCCCTCATAGAAGAAGAAGTCGCCACCTTTTTGTGCGACATCCTGCTGGCCCGCTACCCCGCCCTGCTCGCCACCCGTTATGGCTTCGCGCTCGATGGGCTGGATTCGCCCGCCGTCATCGACGCGCTGGCGAAGAAGCGCGCCTATCGCCTAAAAGGTGGCACGCTCGATCTGGAAAAGGCTGCCATCACCCTGCTCACCGATTATCGCAATGGCACACTCGGTCGCATCAGCTTGGAAACCCCTGAATCTCGTTTAGCGATGTTACTCACTGCCGCCGCTCAAAGCGGGAATAAAAACAGTGCGCAGGATGCATCGAACACCGATCAAGAAGGCTGAGTCGCGGTCAACCACCACGCCCGTTTTCGGGTAGAATGCCGACCGTTTTTGTAACGCATACGACAGGAATATCGTGGCATTAATTGTCCAAAAATACGGCGGGACCTCAGTCGGCTCCCCTGAACGCATCAAGAACGTGGCGCGGCGCGTCGCGAAATTCAAAGCGCAGGGGCATCAGGTCGTGGTCGCCGTCTCCGCCATGAGTGGCGAAACCAATCGACTGATTGCTCTGGCCAAAGAGATCCAAGCCCAGCCCGATCCGCGCGAACTCGACGTAGTGGTCTCCACCGGCGAACAAGTCACCATCGGTCTGTTGGCGATGGCGCTGCAAGCCGAGGGCCTGAAGGCCAAGAGCTACACCGGCGATCAAGTCAAGATTCTGACCGATAGCGCCCACACCAAGGCCCGCATCCTCAGCATCGACGAACAGAACATCCGCACCGATCTGGCTAACGACTACGTCGTAGTCGTCGCCGGATTCCAGGGCGTGGACGAGCACGGCAACATCACCACGCTGGGACGCGGCGGCTCGGACACCACCGGCGTGGCGCTGGCAGCGGCGCTGAATGCCGACGAATGCCAGATCTACACCGATGTGGACGGCGTCTATACCACCGATCCGCGCGTCGTTCCCGAAGCGCGCCGCCTGAAGAGCATCACCTTCGAAGAGATGCTGGAAATGGCGAGCTTGGGCTCCAAGGTTTTGCAGATCCGCTCGGTGGAGTTCGCCGGCAAGTACAAAGTCAAGTTGCGCGTGCTCTCCTCGTTTCTGGAAGAACCTGGCGAGGGCACACTGATCACGTTTGAGGAAAACAACAAAATGGAACAGGCTATCATTTCCGGCATCGCCTTCAACCGCGACGAAGCCAAGATCACCGTACTGGGCGTGCCCGACAAGCCCGGCATCGCGTACCAGATATTAGGGCCGGTCGCCGACGCCAACATCGACGTCGACATGATTATCCAGAATGTCGGCACCGACGGCTCCACCGACTTCTCGTTCACCGTCAACCGCACCGACTTCGCCAAGACGATGGACATCCTGAAGAATCAAGTTCAAGGCCATATCGGTGCCCGCGCCGTAGTCGGCGACAGCAAGACCGCCAAGGTCTCCGTGGTCGGAGTCGGGATGCGTTCGCACGTCGGCATCGCCAGCCAGATGTTCCGCACACTGGCAGAAGAAGGCATCAACATCCAGATGATCTCCACCTCCGAGATCAAGATCTCCGTCGTCATCGACGAGAAATACCTCGAACTAGCGGTGCGCGTATTGCACAAAGCCTTCGATCTGGATCAAGAAGACGCATAAAGGTTTGACCTATACTGGGCGATGGGTTATTCTCCGCGCCCGTTGGAGAGATGGCCGAGAGGTCGAAGGCACACCCCTGCTAAGGGTGCATCCGGGCAAAACCTGGATCGAGGGTTCGAATCCCTCTCTCTCCGCCAAGTAGTAGCAAATAAGCCCGTATCATACGGGCTTATTTGTTTTGTGATGCGCAAGACAGCTTTGTTATCAGGATAACCCAGCACCGATCACATAATGGCCGCCACCTACGACGAATCCAGTTTCAAAGTCCTGCGAGGACTGGAACCCGTGCGACAACGTCCGGGGATGTACACCAACCTCGAATCGCCCAATCACATCATCGCTGAAGTCATCGATAACGCCTGCGACGAGGCGCTGGCCGGTTACGCCAAGAGCATCACCGTCACTGCCCACGAGGATGGCTCGATCTCGGTGCAGGACGATGGTCGCGGCATCCCGGTCGGCATCCACGCCGAAGAAGGCCTGTCGGTGGTCGAGGTAGCCTTCACAGTACTGCATTCCGGCGGCAAGTTCGACAAGGAATCCGGCGGGGCTTACCAGTTCGCTGGCGGATTGCACGGCGTCGGAGTGGCGGTGACCAATGCCCTCTCGACCAAGCTGGAAGTGACGGTGCAACGCGAAGGCGGTGAACATTTCCTCCGCTTCATCAACGGCGTGGCGGAAGCCCCGCTCAGCCAGATCGGCAACTGTCCCAAGAAGCGGCGCGGCACCCGCGTGCGCGCCTGGCCCGACCCAAAATATTTCGACGCGCCCAACGTCAACCTGCCGCAACTGGAACGCGCGTTGCGCTCCAAGGCCGTGCTGCTGCCCGGCGTGCAGATCACTCTGCATCTGGAGAAATCCAAAGAGACGCGCACTTGGTCCTACCCGGAAGGTTTGCGCAGCTATCTCAACGAAGCGCTGGCTGAACAGGAACTGGCCGCACCGATGTTCGCAGGTGAGAGCTTCGTCCAGCCCGACAGCGGCAACGGTTTTGCCGCCGGTGAAGGTGCGGCCTGGGCGCTAGTATGGTCGGCGGAAGGCATGGTGGTGCGCGAATCCTACGTCAACCTGATCCCCACGCTGGCGGGCGGTACGCACGATGCCGGGCTGCGCGACGGCGTATTCAATGCGGTAAAAGGCTTCGCCGAGTTGCACAGCCTGCTGCCCAAGGGCGTGAAACTGGTTCCCGAAGACGTATTCTCCCGCGCCTCCTTCGTGCTCTCCGCCAAGGTGCTCGACCCGCAGTTCCAGGGCCAAACCAAGGACAAGCTGGTGTCGCGCGACGCGCTACGGCTGGTCTCGCTGATGGTGAAAGACCCGCTTGACCTGTGGCTGAACGAACATCCCGACTACGGCAAGCGCATCACCGAACTCGCCATCCAGCAAGCGCAGACGCGGATGCGCTCGGCGCAGAAGGTGGAAAAGAAAAAAGGCACTTCGGTCGCCGTACTGCCGGGCAAGCTCACCGATTGCAGCTCCAATGATCCCTCGCGCACCGAGCTGTTTCTGGTCGAGGGCGATTCGGCGGGTGGCTCGGCCAAGCAAGGCCGCAACAAGGAATTTCAGGCCATCCTGCCGCTGCGCGGCAAGGTGCTGAACACGTTCGAGGTGGAGCGCGACCGCCTGTTCGCCAACAACGAAGTCCACGACATAGCCGTCGCCATCGGCGTCGATCCGCACCATCCCGACGATGCCGTCGATCTTTCCGGGATGCGCTATCAGGGCGTGTACATCATGGCCGATGCCGACGTGGACGGCGCGCACATCTCCACCCTGCTACTCACCTTGTTCTTCCGCCACTTCTACCAGGTGGTCGCCGCAGGTCGGGTGTACGTCGCCCAGCCGCCGCTGTTCCGGGTGGACGTGCCCGCGCAAGGCAAGAAGCCGCTGCGCAAGATCTATGCACTCAACGAGGGCGAGTTGCACGCCGTCGAAGACCGGCTGCGCCAAGAAAAGATCCGCGAGGGCTCATGGTCGGTGTCGCGTTTCAAAGGCTTGGGCGAGATGAACGCCGAGCAGCTGTGGGACACCACGCTCAACCCGGACACCCGCCGCGCGCTACGAGTCAACGCAACCAGCCAGCCGCTGCGGAACACGCTGGAAAAATTCACCCTGCTGATGGGCAAACACGAAGCCTCCAGCCGCCGCGCCTGGCTGGAATATCACGGCAATGAAGTTGAGGGAGACGTTTGACGATGGGTATCGAGAATACGCCTGAAGAGCAACCCGATCTGTTCGAGGATACGCTCCCGCCGGAAGCGGCTGCCGAGCCTGCTGCCGAAACGATCGCTCTGCCCGAACCCGCCCGTAGCAAACCCGCCTTCGCCCCATTACCAGCGTTGCCCGAAGGCGAAGACGTACCCATCGCGCTGTACGCCGAGCGTGCCTATCTTGAATACGCCATCTCGGTGGTCAAGGGCCGCGCCCTGCCCGATGTGTGCGACGGACAAAAGCCGGTGCAGCGCCGCATCCTCTACGCCATGCGCCAGATGGGCTTGGTGGCGAACAGCAAACACGTCAAATCCGCCCGCGTGGTGGGCGATGTGCTGGGTAAATATCACCCGCACGGCGACGCTTCGGCCTACGACGCGATGGTGCGACTGGCGCAAGATTTCTCGCTGCGCTATCCGCTGGTGGACGGTCAGGGCAACTTCGGCACGCGCGATGGCGACAACGCCGCCGCCATGCGCTACACCGAGGCGCGCCTGACACCGCTGGCCGAGCTGCTGCTGTCCGAGCTCGACATGGGCACGGTGGATTTCATCCCCAACTACGATGGCGCGTTCCAAGAACCCGCCCTGCTGCCTGCCCGCCTGCCGATGGTGTTGCTCAACGGCGCATCCGGCATCGCCGTCGGCATGGCGACCGAGATCCCGTCACACAATCTGCGCGAAGTCGCCTCGGCTGCGGTGCTGCTGGTGCGCGACCCCGCGCTCAGCGACGACGCCCTGCTCGCCTGTGTCAACGGGCCAGACTTCCCCGGCGGCGGTCAGATCATTTCCTCGCCGCGCGACATCCGCGAGTGCTAT
Source organism: Nitrosomonadales bacterium (assembly GCA_016234685.1). Classification (GTDB taxonomy): domain Bacteria; phylum Pseudomonadota; class Gammaproteobacteria; order Burkholderiales; family Gallionellaceae; genus Ferriphaselus. The sequence goes on along the minus strand of JACRAT010000003.1, from coordinate 36,228 downwards.
CTCAGCGGTCGCGGCTCGCTCAAGATGCGCGCCCGCTGGACAGTGGAAGAACTGGCACGCGGCCAGTGGCAGGTAGCGGTGCATGAATTGCCGCACGGCGTCTCGACACGCAAAGTGCTGGAAGAGTTGGATGAACTGACCAACCCCAAGGTGCGCGCCAACAAGAAAAGCCTGTCGCAGGAGCAGTTGCAAAACAAGCAACTGCTCCTGTCGGTGCTGGACTCGGTGGCCGACGAATCGGACAAGTCGCAGGCGGTGCGGTTGGTGTTCCAGCCCAAATCCTCGCGCCAGACGCCAGACGAGCTGATGAAGGTGCTGCTCACCCACACCAGTCTGGAAAGCTCCGCTCCGATCAACATGACGATGATAGGTCGCGATGGTCGCCCGCAGCAGAAGTCGCTGGCGATGGTGCTGCGCGAATGGGTGGATTTCCGCATCGCCACGGTGCGCCGCCGCTGCGAGTTCCGCCTGAATCAGGTCAACGACCGCCTACACATCCTGCAAGGCCGGATGATCGTGTTCCTCAACATCGACGAAGTCATCGCCATCATCCGCGAATCAGACGACCCCAAGGTGGCGCTAATCGCCCGTTTCGAGCTTTCCGACCGTCAAGCCGAAGACATTCTGGAGATTCGCCTGCGCCAGCTTGCTCGTCTGGAAGGCATCAAGATAGAGAAAGAAATCAAACTACTGGAGAAGGAAAGTAAGGAACTTAATCGCCTACTCGCCAAGGATAGTGCCCTGCGCGAGCGCGTCGCCCGAGAGATCGAGGCGGACGCCGCAGCCTATGGAGACGAGCGCCGCACGCTGATCCAAGAGGCCGAGAAGATTGCCCTCTCCGCCAGCGTCGCCGACGAACCCGTCACCGTCATCTTCTCGAAGAAATACTGGGCACGCAGTCGTTCCGGGCACGGACTCGACCTATCCAGCACCGCATTCAAAGAAGGCGACGGCCTGCTCAGCAAATTCGAATGCCGCAGCACCGACCAGTGCATCGTCATCTGCGACAACGGGCGGGTATGCAGCATCCCGGTGGCGCAACTGCCTTCCGGGCGCGGCGATGGCGCACCGCTGACCACGCTGATCGAGTTGACCCCCGGCGCGAAGATCGCCCAAGTGTTCAGTGCCAATCCGGCTCAGCACGTCCTAATCGCCACCGCCGCCAGTTCCGGTTTCCAATGCACCGTAGCCGATATGTTGAGCCGCAACAAGGCGGGCAAACAGTTCATCACACTGGAACAAAGCCCGCTCTTACCGCCCGCGCTATTCACCCCAGCCGCACAATCCAACGTCGTCGCCGTATCACGGCTGGGCCGCTTACTGGCGTTCCCTCTCTCCGAACTCAAGCGCCTGCCGGGCGGCGGCAAGGGTGTCATCATCATGGGGCTGGAAGAAAAAGACGAGTTGCTTGCCGTCACCGTCATCAATGCAGCCGAAGTGACCGTCAGCGGCACGAGTGGCCCGCGCGAGCAGCAGATCAAACTCAGCGGCAACGCCCTGCAAAGCCATCTCAGCAAACGCGCACGCGGCGGCAAAAGCCTGCCTGCCCGATTCAAACCGCAACGTCTGGAGTGATTCGCCCACGCACCTGAGGCTACTGATCGACCAATGGGTGTCTCTACTTATTCCACGCCTTGGCGCAAGACTAGCTCAGCCCCGCAGAGGATGGCGCATAGTGGAATTCAAATTTCGCAGCACCTTAGATCGCTGCGTCGTCGCTCTCGCCGGTACGAATGCGGATGGCTTGTTCGACTGCGCTGACGAAGATTTTGCCGTCGCCGATCTTGCCGGTGCGGGCGGCTTTGACGATGCCTTCTACGGCGGTGTCGACCATCAAATCACTCACCACCACTTCGATCTTGATCTTGGGCAGGAAGTCGACCACGTATTCCGCTCCACGATACAGTTCGGTATGGCCTTTCTGGCGACCGAAGCCTTTGACTTCGGTGACGGTGAGGCCGCTGACACCGAGTTCGGATAGGGCTTCGCGCACTTCGTCTAATTTGAATGGTTTGATGATGGCTTCGATCTTCTTCATGTTGCGCTCCCGTGGTTTTAGGCGATTTATGGGCGAATTATAGCGGGTCAGTATCCTTCCTGATACCGCGCTGTGATGGGATAGCGCCAGTCTTTGCCGAAGGCGCGGTCGGTGATGCGGATGCCCACCGGCGCTTGGCGGCGCTTGTATTCGTTGATCTGCAACAGGCGCACCACGCGGCGCACGTCGGCTTCGGCGTAGCCTTGCTCGATGATCTCGGGAATGGCAAGATTGCGTTCGACGAAGCAGGCCATGATGCCGTCCAAATCATCGTAGGACGGCAGGCTGTCCTGATCGGTCTGATCCGGCTTAAGTTCCGCGCTGGGCGGGCGGGTGATGATGCGCTCGGGGATGACGCGCCCCTGCCGGTTGCGATAGTGGGAGAGGCGATAAACCCAAGTCTTGCTGACATCTTTCAGCACCGCAAAACCGCCCGCCATGTCGCCATAAAGCGTGCAATAGCCGACCGTCATCTCGGATTTATTGCCGGTGGTCAGCACCAGCGCGCCGGTCTTGTTGGAGATGGCCATCAGCAGCGTGCCTCGGATGCGCGCTTGCAGGTTCTCCTCCGTGGTGTCGGTGGGCAAACCTGCGAACAGTGGCGCGAGGGTGGATTCCAGTGCGGCGTAGGTCGGCTGGATGTCCAGCTCGTCGTAGCGCACACCTAGTATCTGCGCCATCTCACGGGCATCGTCTAGGCTGATCTGCGCGGTGTAGGGCGACGGCATCATCACTGCGCGCACGCGGTCTACGCCCAGCGCATCGACCGCCACCGCCAGCGTCAACGCCGAGTCGATGCCACCAGACAAGCCCAGCACCACGCTGGGGAAGCGGTTCTTCTCGATGTAGTCACGCACGCCCAGACACAGCGCGCGGTAGATGGCTGCGTCGTCCTGCGGGACGGCGACCATTTCGCCCAGCAGCGGGATGCCGCCGTCGATCTCGACGATACGCAGCGCTTCCTCGAAGGACGGCAACTGATGGACGACCTGCCCTTGCGCGTCCATCACGAAAGAGCCGCCGTCGAACACCAGTTCATCCTGCCCTCCCACCATATTGGCGTAGACCACGGCCAGCCCGGCCTCCCCCACCCGTTCGCGCAGTACCTCGTAGCGCAAGGCCTGCTTATCATGATGGAACGGCGAAGCATTCAACACCAGCAGCACCTCGGCCCCTGCCATGCGCGCCATGCGCGCCGCTGGTTCGAACCAGACATCGGCGCAGATGTTGACGCCGAACTTCACACCTTCGAGTTCAAAGACATACGCGGCCTTGCCGGGTTCGAAATAGCGCTGCTCATCGAACACGCTGTAATTCGGCAGCGAGTGCTTGAGGTAGGTGGCGACGATGCGCCCGTCGCGCAGCAGCGAGGCGGCGTTATGGCGATGTCCGTCCACCTCGTGCGGATGCCCGACCAGCAGCGCGATGCCCGCAGTCTTGCGCGCCAAATCCCGCAACGCGGTATTGCAACTGCGGTAGAAGCCGTCGCGCAGCAGTAAATCCTCTGGTGAATAGCCGCACAGACTCAGTTCGGGCGTAAGCAGTAAGCTGGCCCCCTGCTCTCTGGCTTGCGCCGCACAATCGGCGATCTTGGCGACGTTCCCGGCGAGGTCGCCGAGCAGACAGTTGATTTGAGCGATGGCGATCTTCATGTTCTCTCTCAGGGGGCAGGCAGTTCTGCTGCGCCGTCGGAGGCGTTCTCGACCAGCGCGGTCGGCAGGGTCTTGGTCGGCTTCACGCCGAGTTGTTTGAGCATCTCGGCCTGACGAATGACGTTGCCGCGTCCGCCGCTGAATTTGGCGTAGGCGGAATCGTAATCTTTTTGGGCCTGTTTCAGACGGTTACCCAAGGAATCGAGGTCTTCGACGAAGCCGACCAGCTTGTCGTACAGTTCCGCGCCGCGTCGGGCGATCTCCTGCGCGTTGCGGCTCTGGTTCTCTTGCCGCCACAGATGCGCCACGGTGCGCACCACAAACAGCAAGGTCGAGGGGCTGACCAGCAGCACATTCTTCTGCCAAGCATCCATGAACAATTCACGGTCATGGGTCACCGCCAGCATGAAAGCAGGCTCTATCGGTACGAACATAAGCACGAAATCAAGAGATTGCAGCTTATACAGCGATTGATAGTTACGCTCTGACAAACCCTTGATGTGCGCCCGGATGGAGTCGAGATGGCGACGGGCTGCGGCCTGACGCACGGCATCGTCCTCCGCTGTGGCGTAATCCTCATAAGCGGTCAGCGACACCTTGGCATCTACCACCAGATGGCGCTCTTCCGGCAGATGGATGATGACATCCGGCTGCGCACGCGAACCGTCCTCGCGGGTGTGGCTCTCCTGAACGATGTATTCCTCGCCACGGCGCAGGCCGGAGGCTTCCAGCACGCGTTCAAGGATAAGCTCACCCCAGTTGCCCTGCGCCTTGCTAGAGCCTTTGAGCGCGTGGGTCAGATTCTTGGCATCCTGACTCAGTGACTGGTTCAGCTCCATCAACTGGCGCACCTGCTCAGCCAACTGCGTGCGGTCTTTACCTTCCTGCACGTAGACCTCTTCGACCTTGCCCTGGAATTCCTGCAAGCGCGTCTTGAGCGGCTCAAGCAACTGGCCGAGATTTGTCTGATTCTGCTCGGTGAAGCGCTTCGCCTTTTCTTCTAGAATATCGTTGGCCAACGACTTGAATTGATTTGACAAGGCTTCTTTCGCCTCGACCAGCAGAATCAATTTTTCCGCCGCTTGGCTGCGCTCAGCCTCAAGCTGGACTTTAGTCTCGGCCAGTTCGGTGGTCAGGCGATTCACCTGTGCCTCGGACTGTAGACGCTGCGCTTTCTCAGCCTGTACCTCCGCACGCAGCCCGGCAATAGTCTCCCGCTCTGCCGCCAACTCAGCCATCGTACGACTCAGACTCTCGCGCCCATCGGCTGATTGGCGTTGCAGTTCAGCCAGCGCGGCTTCCAGTTTCTGCGCCTGCCCTTCCAGCACCGGCACGCGCGAAGCACGCTCGGTCAGTTGTGCACGCTCGTCGCGCACCAGATCCAGCGCCTCGCGCCACTCACCAGATTGTGACTTGAGTGACTCATGTTCGCGCTGAAGCAGCAGCCGCTCTTCTTCCAGCGCGCGCACCCGCTCCCGGCTGCCTGCCAGTTCGGCCAGATTGGCGGCAGCGCCCTGCTCCGCTGCGGCCTGTATGCGTCCGCGCAGCAGCAACCAGATCACGCCGCCGCCGAGTAGCAAGCCGATCAACAGCGGAATCGATGCCAACAACTGAGCTTCCATGCTTGCTCCTTTATGCAAAGGGGCGCAGATGCGCCCCTAAGCTATTCGACCAGTCTTGACGGTATCAATGTTTGAGGGGCGCTAACGGCTCACTCGTTGTTGTAACCGTTGCGACTACCGGCACTTCCTCCGGCAATGGCTCCGGCTTGCTTTCCAGTGCGATGCTCAGCACTTGGTCTATCCATTTCACCGGATGGATGTCGAGCTTGTTCTTGATGTTGTCAGGTATCTCGATGAGATCTTTGACATTCTCATGCGGGATCAGCACGGTCTTGATGCCGCCGCGATGCGCCGCCAGCAGCTTTTCCTTCAAGCCACCGATAGGCAGCACCTCGCCGCGCAAGGTGATCTCGCCGGTCATCGCCACATCGGCACGCACCGGGATGCCGGTCAGCGCCGACACCATCGCCGTCACGATACCGACACCGGCACTCGGGCCGTCCTTGGGCGTAGCCCCTTCCGGCAAGTGGATGTGCAGGTCGTTCTTCTCGTAGAAGTCCGGCTTGATGCCCAGCGACTTGGCACGACTGCGCACCACCGACAGCGCGGCCTGGATGGATTCCTGCATCACTTCGCCCAGCTTGCCGGTGGTGGTGGTCTTGCCCTTGCCGGGCAGCACAGCGGTCTCGATGGTCAGCAACTCACCACCGACTTCCGTCCACGCCAAGCCGGTGACTTGACCGACCTGATTGTTCTTCTCGGCGATGCCGTAGCTGTAACGACGCACCCCAAGATACTTATCCAGATTGCGCGCAGTGACAGTGACCTTCGCGCCCTTGGTATCCTTGGTCAGCAGCGCCTTCACCACCTTGCGGCAGATCTTGGAAATCTCGCGATCCAGCCCGCGCACGCCCGCCTCGCGGGTGTAGTAACGCAGGATGTCACGGATCGCGCTCTCCGAGATGCTGATCTCATCTTCCTTCAATCCATTGTTCTTCAATGACTTGGGAATCAGATAACGGGTGGCGATGTTGACCTTTTCGTCCTCGGTATAGCTGGATACGTTGATGATCTCCATCCGATCTAGCAACGGGCCGGGGATGTTGTAGCTATTCGAAGTGGCGACGAACATCACGTCGGACAGATCGTACTCGACCTCGACGTAGTGATCGACGAAGGTGTGGTTCTGCTCAGGATCGAGCACTTCCAGCAGGGCCGACGACGGATCGCCACGGAAATCCTGCCCCATCTTGTCCACTTCGTCCAGCAGGAACAGTGGATTCTTCACGCCGACCTTGCTCATGTTCTGCAACACCTTGCCCGGCATCGAGCCGATGTAGGTGCGACGGTGACCACGGATCTCGGATTCGTCACGCACGCCACCCAGCGACATGCGCACGAACTTGCGATTGGTGGCACGGGCGATGGACTGCCCCAGCGAAGTCTTGCCCACGCCGGGTGGACCGACCAGACACAGGATAGGCGCTTTCAGCTTGTCCACACGTTGCTGCACTGCCAGATATTCGACGATGCGCTCTTTGACTTTATCCAGACCGTAATGGTCGGCTTCCAAAATCTCTTCGGCCTTCTTCAGATCGGCGCTGATCTTGGTCTTTTTCTTCCAGGGCAGGCCCACCAGCACGTCGATGTAGTTGCGCACCACGGTCGCCTCGGCAGACATCGGCGACATCAGCTTGAGTTTTTTCAACTCGGCCTCGGCCTTGGCCAGCGCCTCTTTCGGCATGTGGGCGGCCTTGACCTTCTTCTCCAGTTCCTCGATGTCGGCCCCCTCCTCGCCTTCACCCAGTTCCTTCTGGATCGCCTTCACTTGTTCGTTCAGGTAATACTCGCGCTGGCTCTTCTCCATCTGGCGCTTGACACGGCCACGGATGCGCTTCTCGACTTGCAGGATGTCGAGTTCGGCTTCAAGCAAGCCCAACAGATGCTCTAGGCGCTTGCGCACGTCGAAGATCTCCAGCACTTCCTGCTTCTGCTCCAGCTTCAACGGCAGATGCGCGGCGATGGTATCGGCCAAACGACCGGCATCGTCGATACCTGCCAGCGAAGTCAAAATCTCCGGTGGAATCTTCTTGTTGAGCTTGACGTATTGATCGAACTGCGAGATCAGCGTACGGCGCATCGCCTCAGCTTCCAGTGCAATCCCGGCCTCCAGCGGCACGATCTCGACTTCGGCATCGAAATGCGTCTTCTCCTCGATCACATGCAGTACGCGAGCACGCTGCGTACCTTCCACCAACACTTTGACCGTACCGTCAGGCAGCTTGAGCATCTGCAAGATATTGGCGAGGCTGCCAATTTGAAACAAATCTTCGATGGAAGGCTCGTCTTTGGCGGCAGACTTCTGCGCCACCAGCACGATGCTCTTGCCCGCCTCCATCGCGGATTCCAACGCCTTGATGGATTTTGCGCGACCGACGAACAGCGGAATTACCATGTGCGGGAAGACCACGACATCGCGCAGGGGCAACAAGGGGTAGAGATTGGAGTCTGGAACGGTAGATTCGAGATCAGACATGGCTAGGCTCACTCTTAAAAAGGTTGCACGGTAGCTTGGGGCGATGGCACTTGAATTCAAGTGCCATCACAAACCTATGCGGCCTTGGGGGTGTCCGCGTAGATCACAATCGGCTTGATCTCGCCGTTTGCGCCGTTTTCATCCAGCACGACTTTACTAACGTCGTTCATGGATGGCAGGTCGAACATGATGTCGAGCAAGGACTGCTCCAATATCGAGCGGAGACCGCGTGCGCCGGTCTTGCGCGCCAGTGCCTTCTTGGCGATAGCATCCAGCACGCCTTCGCGGAACTCAAGCTCCACGCCTTCCATCGCGAACAGCTTCTGATATTGCTTGGTCAGCGCGTTCTTGGGCTCGGTCAGGATCTGGATCATCGCGGCCTCGTTCAATTCAGCCAGCGTCGCCACTACCGGCAAGCGACCGACGAACTCAGGGATCAAGCCGAACTTGATCAGATCTTCCGGCTCCACCGTACGGAACACTTCGCCCACGCTCTTGGAGTCATCACGATTGGCCAGATTCGCGCCGAAACCGATGCTAGCTTTCTCGGAACGGTTGCGGATCACCTTTTCCAGCCCGTCGAACGCCCCGCCGCAAATGAACAGGATGTTACTGGTATCGACTTGCAGGAACTCGGTGTTCGGATGCTTGCGGCCACCCTGCGGCGGAACGGAAGCCTTGGTGCCTTCGATCAACTTGAGCAACGCCTGCTGCACGCCTTCGCCCGATACGTCGCGGGTGATGGACGGGTTATCAGACTTGCGCGAGATCTTGTCGATCTCGTCGATATAGACGATGCCGCGCTGCGCACGTTCCGCATCATAATCACAGGCTTGCAGCAGCTTCTGAATGATGTTCTCGACGTCTTCGCCCACATAGCCGGCTTCGGTCAGCGTGGTCGCATCGGCCATCACGAACGGCACATTCAGCAAACGGGCCAGCGTCTGCGCCAGCAAAGTCTTGCCGGAACCGGTCGGACCGATCAGCAGGATATTGCTCTTGGCCAGCTCCACGCCATCCTTATGGTCGGCATGTTTCAGGCGCTTGTAGTGGTTGTACACCGCTACCGAGAGGATCTTCTTGGCCTGCTCTTGGCCGATCACATACTCATCGAGCTTGGCACGGATCTCGTGCGGAACCGGCAGATCGTTCTTTTCACCCGGCTTACCGGACAGATCGGTCTGAGTCTCTTCACGGATGATGTCGTTGCACAACTCGACGCACTCGTCGCAGACGAATACGGAAGGCCCGGCGATGAGCTTCTTAACTTCATGCTGGCTCTTACCGCAGAATGAGCAATACAGCAGATTGTCGCCCTTATTCTTGTCTGAATCCATTCAAACCCTCACTCGTATATAGGCCGTTAGGCTCGTTTATCCAGCACTTGGTCGATCAGACCATAGTCCAGCGCTTGCTTGGCAGTCAGGAAATTATCGCGCTCGCTGTCGCGGGCGATCTCTTCCACGTTGCGTCCAGTGTGTTGCGCCATCAAGGTATAGAGACGCTCACGCAAGCTCAAAATATACTTGGCGTGGATCTCGATGTCAGTCGCCTGCCCTTGGAACCCACCCAGCGGCTGATGGATCATCACCGTAGAGTTAGGCAGGGCGAAACGCTTACCCTTCTCACCCGCTTGCAGCAGGAACGCGCCCATCGAGGCGGCCATACCGATGCATAAAGTGGAGACGTTCGGCTTGATGAACTGCATGGTGTCGTAGATCGCCATGCCCGCCGAGATCGAACCGCCGGGCGAGTTGATGTACAGATGGATGTCCTTCTCGGGATTCTCCGATTCCAGGAACAGCAACTGCGCGACCACCAGATTGGCGACCTGATCGTTGATCGGGCCGACCAAGAAGATCACCCGCTCTTTCAGCAGACGCGAATAGATGTCGAATGCCCGCTCACCGCGCCCGCTGGTTTCGATCACCATCGGGATCAAGCCGCTGTTGTGCGGCTCCAGATTGTGCTGCGATGAATGGCTCATCAGTTCGTCCCCATCAACTCTTTGAAGGTCAGTTCCTTATCGCTCACCTTGGCTGCGCCATGCACCCAAGCAACGACGTTATCTTCCAGCGCCAGATTCTCGACTTCTTGCATACGAGCTTGATCGGCGGAATACCAACGCACGACCTCTTCCGGTTGCTCGAAGCTCTGGGCGTACTCTTGCACCAGCGCCTTGATCTGATCCGGCTTGGCCGATAGATCATGCTTTTCGACCAACTCGTTCAGGATCAGACCCAGCTTGACGCGCTTCTGCGCGCGATCGAGGAACAATTCGGCAGGCAGCGTCGCTCCTTGCGGGATCTTCACGCCACGGGAGGCCATCTCTTGCAGTGCTTGTTGCTGTTGGTTTTGGATCTCCCAATCCAGCATGGTCTTGGGCAACTCGGCTTGAGTGACCTTTTCCAGCACGCTCATCGCGGCATCCTTGTTGCGAACCTTGATTCGGCGGCTGACTTCGCGCTCCAGATTCGAACGAATCTCGGCCTTGACCTTCTCCACATCGCCATCTGCAACACCCAACGACTTGGCAAAAGCAGCATCCAGTTCAGGCAGACGCGGCTCTTCGACCGCATGTACCGTGATGGTGAAGGTCACTTGCTTGCCGGCCACTTCCTTGCCGTGATAGTCAGCCGGGAAAGTCATATCGAAAGCCTTGGTCTCGCCGGTTTTCATGCCAGTGATCGCGGTTTCGAAGTCGGGCAACATACGACCCGCACCCAGCACGAATACGAAATCCTTGGCTTCACCGCCGTCGAACACCACGCCATCCAGCGTGCCGGAGAAATCGATGCGTACTTGGTCGTCGTTCTGAGCGGCGCGATCTGCGACGACATAGACTGCGCGTTGCTTGCGCAGGGTGTTGATGGTGTTCTCGACATCAGCGTCGCTCAGGGTGTAAGTCGAGCGTTCCACGGTCTCGCTGCTCAAGTCGCCCAGCGTGATCTCGGGATAGACCTCAAAGGTGGCAGCGTATTCCACTTGCTCAGCACCTGCGGACTTCACTTCGAACTTGGGATAGCCGACCACGCTCAGCTTGTGCGTCTGCGCGTTCTCGGAGAACGAGCGTTGCAGGCTGTCGCCCAGCACTTCTTGATAGATCTGCCCACCGTATTGCTGCTCAAGGATCTTGAACGGAACCTTGCCCGGACGGAATCCAGCCACCTTTGCGGTGCGCCCTACCTTTTTCAGACGGGATTCGACTTCGCTACGGATGATTTGCTGCGGAATGGATGCATTCAGACGGCGCTCCAGTGCGCCCAGTGTTTCTACGCTCGACATGCCTTTGTTTCCTTCAGATGAAATTAAAATCTGGCTGGCTCGAACCGAGGGGGATGACCGCCGCTGAACGACCAACTATGTAAATACGGTGCTTACTGCTCGTGTAATGGTCGCATCTTGCTTGCATGACAGGCGTCGCAAGAATACCACGAAACAGGCATTCGAAGAATCCGACGCCCGCCCCTTTAGCCTCAGCCTGCGGTTTGCAACAACTGACTGACGTAGCGGGCCACGCCCTGCTCCACCGTCAGGAAGGGCTCGACATAGCCAGTCGCGCGCAACGCTGCCATATCGGCTTGGGTGTAGCTTTGGTACTTACCTTTGAGCGCATCGGGGAACGGAATGTAGCGGATAAGTTCATGGCTATGCATCTCTTCCAACGTCAACGCCGCCTCGCCCTTGGCGAGACGCAACGTGTTGATGGTGGTGACTGCGACATCGTTGAAGCTCTGCGCCTTACCCGTACCCAGATTGAAGATGCCAGATTTGCCCGGATTCTCCAGAAAATGCATGTTGACTTTGACCACATCCTCAACCGACACGAAGTCGCGCAACTGCCCGCCGTTGGCGTAGCCATCGCAGCCCTCGAACAGCTTGACGTAGCCTTCGGCGCGATACTGGTTGAAGAAGTGGAATGCCACCGAAGCCATGCGCCCTTTGTGTTGCTCACGCGCGCCATAGACATTGAAATAGCGGAAGCCGACGATCTGAGCCGTGCGCTTGTTCCAGCGTCGCCGCACGATCTGGTCGAACAAAAACTTGGAGTAGGCATAGACGTTCAGCGGCGACTCGTTCTCGCGCGACTCGCGGAACTGCGGCCCGGCCCCGTATACCGAGGCCGACGAGGCGTACAGCAGCGGCACTTCCTCGCTCTGGCAGTAATTCAACAACTCCAGCGAATACTGATAGTTGTTCTGCATCATGTAGCGGCCATCGGCTTCCATCGTGTCGGAGCAAGCCCCCTCGTGCAGCACACCCGCCAATAGACCATCGAAGAATCCGCTCTCCAGCTTATCGAGGAATTCTTCCTTATCCAGATAGTCCGCGATGTCGCAATCCACCAGATTGCGGAATTTGTCCGCCTTCTTCAGATTATCCACGGCGATGATATTGGTCTCGCCGCGCTCGTTCAGCGCCTTGACCAGATTCGAGCCGATAAAACCTGCGGCCCCAGTAACGATATAGTACATATTCAATCCCCCCCGCAGACTAATGCACGGCAGCGCGTTATGTCGAAGCTAAAGCCGGCTGTGCCGGTAACGATGTAATACATGTTTGCTCCTAAAAATGGGAAGGGTAAAGGGAGAAGGGCAAAACCAGCGCTGCACTCTCTACCCTTCTCCCTTCCCCCTTCCCTCTTCTCCCAAAATCTCTTTCCGGCTGACCACCGCCGTACCCAATTTACCCACTACGATGCCGCCCGCGCGATTAGCCAGATGCACAGCGGCGCTCATCTCTGCGCCGCTCGCCAACATCACCGCCAGCGTGGCGATCACCGTGTCGCCCGCCCCGCTGACATCGAACACCTCGCGCGCCTGCGCTGCTTCGTGATAAACCTCATCAGCGCGGAACAGCGTCATCCCCTCTTCACTGCGCGTCACCAATAACGCCGCCAACCCCAAGTCAGCACGCAACTTTTGTGCTTTGGAGGTCAACTCCTGCTCGCTCTGCCACGTACCCGCCACCTGGCGGAACTCGCTGCGATTTGGCGTCAGCAGGGTCGCCCCCCGATAGCGCGCATAGTCGTCGCCCTTGGGATCGACCAGCACCGGCTTGCCCGCCGCACGCGCCAGCCGGATCATCTCGGCGATGTGCGCCAAGCCCCCCTTGCCATAGTCCGACAGCAACACCACATCGGCCTCCGCTACCCGCGCCCGATATTCAGCCAGCTTGGCGTTGAGCACCTCATGGCTGGGCGCAGTCTCGAAGTCGATGCGCAGCAACTGCTGCTGACGCGCCACTGCGCGTAGCTTGACGGTGGTAGAGATGCCCGCGTCGCGGTGCAACAGCGCATTCACCCCGCCCTGCTCCACCAGCAGTTTCTCCAGACAACGCCCCGCCTCATCGTCGCCCACCACCGACAACAATGTGGCCTGTGCTCCCAGCGCCGCGATATTGCGCGCCACATTGGCCGCCCCACCGGGACGCTCCTCCGTCTTCGACACCTTCAACACCGGCACCGGCGCCTCCGGCGAGATGCGCTCCACATCGCCGAACCAGTAACGATCCAGCATCACATCGCCCACCACCAGCACGCGGGCGTTTTCAAATGATGGCAGCTTCATGCCCATCCTTTTCACTCATGTAAACTCATCAAAATTCGTCTCAAACCAACGTCACACTGCGGGCTTGGACGCACGCAACCAGTCTTGCACAGGCAGCAAGTCATCCCAATCAACCGCTTTGCCCAAGCTACCGTCATCGTTAACCACACGCAGACGGCTTTGATCTTTGGTGAGAAACAGCACCTTCCCAAAGTATTGGGGGATACGCTGGGCTTTGCGCGCCGCATCCTTGGTGTTTTCTTTCGTCTCGATCAGTCGCACCACGGGTACATCCCCCGGAAGGTGCGACAGGCACACCACAAAATCCGGGTAAAAGTAGTTCTGATGCTCGCCTCGCACCAGCCGCACTGCATAAGGCTTGCGATCCGGGTTGCGATGCCACCACGCCACGAAATCCGCACGATCCAGCGCTTTAGCGAACTCGCGCTCCTCGTTGTTTAACTTTACCGAACCATCGTAGCGACCAATGCGCAGTTCCTTGCCATCCAATACCAGACTTCGATCTGCCAGCCAGTCACGTTCTTCACGCATCAGCAACGATTCAATGTGCGCCAGATCATCGTCTGAGGGAGGCAGCACGCCGTAAATGTTTTTTCGTGAATCCCTTGCCGTGGCGCACGTTCAAATCTTTAGCCAGACTACTAATCAGCGCCTTGCCATAGTCGGCGCGATTTTTTCCGCCCTGCTCAAACTCCACAATATGCCGCCCAACCTGCCAGTAAGTTTCAATGAGATGGGCGTTGACCGCCTGCATCGCGGCAACACGCCCCTGAGTGTAAGTGTCAGAAATTTGCACCAGTAACGCCTGATAGCCCTCTCCCAAACGCACACTCATGGCATCTCCTTGCTGATTCTTGCGTTTTCCAGCCAAGCGCGGTCGCGCTCCAACTCGGCACGCAATTCAGCTTCAGTCGGCAAACAGGTTTGATACTTGCTGGCAAATAGTTGCTGGCTGTCAGCCAAAGCCGAATACTTCGCCACTGCCGCATTGCGCTCAGAACACAAGATCAAACCAATCGTCGGATTGTCGCCCTCGCCGCGCTGCTGCTCATCGAACACGCGCACATACATATCCAGTTGCCCGACATCCTGATGCGTCAGCTTGCCCACTTTGAGGTCAATCAGCACAAAGCATTTGAGCAAATAGTTGTAGAAAACCAGATCAACGAAGAAATCGTCACCTTCCACCTGCAAGCGTTTTTGCCGCGCCACGAAGGCGAAACCCTTGCCGAGTTCCATCAGAAACTGTTGCAGACGGTCAATCAGCCCTTGCTCAACATCCTGCTCATATAAACCCGCATCTGGCTGCACCCCCAAAAACTCCAGCACGTAAGGGTCCCGGATGAAATCGCGGGGATCTACCGACGCTTCAGCAGCAATTTTTCCTGCGGCCTCGGTGCGAACGCCATCCTGATTTTGGCTACCCAGCAAGCGCTCAAAATAGAAAGTAGAAATCTGCCTATCCAGTGCACGAACACTCCAGCCTTGGCTTACAGTTTCGTCCGCATACCACGTACGCGCTTGCAGATTCTTGATGCGCATAAGCATCTTGTAATGAGACCAACTCAATTCTCTCCACGCTGTGGAGAGAATTGGAAATTCGAGATAAAACTGACGATGACTCCAAAGGCTTTGCGCCGAAAAACCCTTGCCAAATTCTGCGGTCAGGCGACGTGACAACTCAGCCAACACCGCTTTTCCATACTCCGCCCGCTGTACTCCGCCCTGCTCATCTTCGACAATCAGCCGTCCAATCTGCCAATAGGTTTGCACCATCGTATCGTTGACCGTGCGTCGCACCGTCGCACGCGCCGACAGCAACACCTCGCGGATGCCGTGATACAAATCCGCCTCGGTTGATTTCGGCAACTCGCTCATGCCGCACCCCGCTGCCCGCTCAGCAACGCATCCATCAAGCTGTAGCAATTCGCTTCCACGCCGCGCGCGGCGAGCTGTTCGCTCAAGGTTTGAGGACGGGTGGAATAAATTGCCAGCCTCGCCGCGCCGTGCTGTTGCGGCCAGGCGGCGAGCGTGGCTATCGTCTCGGCATTGACCTCGTTGCACACCAGCAACTCGCAATCCTCCACCCGCCCGAGGCGCTGCACCGCGCCCGCCGTTGCGGCGCGCACCACGCTCAGCCGCTTCAGCGCCAGCAGTTGAAAGGCGTGCGCCGCATCGATCTCGAAATGCGCATCGGCGGCGTCCACCTTGTCCAATTGCAGATAAGCGAACTCGCCGCCCTGCTCCGGCGTGTAACCCGGCTTGCCGCCGTAGCCGCTGATCACGCGGCGCATCCGTTCCGCGCACACGTCGCGGCACAGATTTTTGTCCGGCTCTTTGCTGTTGGCCTCGGTGCTGGAGCACAGGATGAAACGGCGCTGGCCTACCTGTGCTGAGCCTGTCGAAGCATCTTCGGCATTCAGCTCCAACACGGCCTGTCCGGTGGTGCCGAAACCGGCGAAGAAATCGAGCACGATGTCGTTGGGCTGAGTGGCTTGAGAGAGCAGGTTCTTGATGAGCGAAAGCGGCTTGGCATAGTTGAAAGCGCGGTCGCCGAAAATCTCCGCGACAACCCGTGCGCCTTCTTGGTTAGTGCTCGACACAAAACTATTTTCCGCTTCGTAATTACCGTCCTCGAAAGTCGGCACAATCCAACTCGATAATGGCTGGGTTTGATTGCGCAAATCCGCCTTGTAGCGCTTGAACTGCGGTCGACCAAATCCCACCGGACGACCCAACCAAAATTCCAGATTGGGTAATTCGCGGCGCAGTGTTGGCGACTTGCCACTCTTGGGAACATCACCACGATCAATCGCAGCGAGCAGTTCGTCCATCGTGTTCCAGGTTTCGACGCGCTGATCTTTAGGGAAAATAATCTGACCCGGGTCGATGAATTCTTCCATCGTTTTGGTCTGAACTGTTTGCCCTTCTTTCAAACGATCACGCGAGGCATACACCCAAATACGATCCGGGTTCGGCGGATAAACAACCCCAGTTGCCGGATCTTGCAGCGGGTAATACAGATTCGGACGTTCCTTGTAGGAAAAGCCGAGCGTTAAATTACTCGTCCGCCAATCGCCTCGCGGATCGCTGTCGGCATTGCCATACATTTCATAGCTTTTTTCAAAGCCATTGAAACTGAACCCTTCATTGCCATACACCAACACATGTTCGTGATCGACAGAAAGAAAACATTGCTGGTCGGCATTTGAGCCTTGGCGTGTGCGCCAAGTGATCGTGCCCAACCGCATCCCCGGAAACACCTCGTCCATCAGCATCTCCAACCGCGCGCGGTTTTCGTCGTTGATGGACACCAGAATCACGCCGTCCGGCGTGAGCAGGTCGCGCGCCAGCGTGAGGCGGCGATACAAAAACTCCAGCCACTGCGAATGCCGCCAGCGGTCGGAAGCATTGACGTAATGGTCGTTGTAGACCCAGTCCTTGTTGCCGGTGTTGTACGGCGGGTCGATGTAGATGACGCGGATTTTTCCGGCATGGGTGGCGCGCAGCAGGCGCAGGGAATCGTAGTTGTCGCCTTCGATGATGAGGTTGCGGTAAACAAAATCACCCTCACCCCAGCCCTCTCCCGGGGGGAGAGGGTGCTTGCCCTCATCCCCAGCCCTTCCCCCGGAGGGGGAAGGGAGTTGACTCCCTCTCCCGTCGGGAGAGGGCTGGGGTGAGGGAACACTCGGCGAACAACTCCACTCCTCCACCAACCTCGGCAACACGACATCGGCATTCAGCGCGGCATCGCGTTCGATGGCGTTCGCCTCCCAATACAGCCCGAGCTTTTGGCGGGTGAGGTGCTCCACCAGCAAACGTCGCAGTTGCTGCTCGTTCAGGTGTTCAAGTTGGGATAGCAAATCAGCCATGTTTAGCCCGCAATGCCCTGAGCGATGGCTTGTAACGCCAGCAGCGGATCGGCGGCTTGGGTAATTGGGCGACCAATCACCAGATAGCTGGAACCCGCCTCCAGTGCGGCGCGCGGGGTCATGATGCGGGTCTGGTCGTTGGCGGCTGCGTCGGCGGGGCGGATGCCGGGGGTGACTAGGCAAAAGTCTTTGCTGCGTTGTTGGCGCAATAGCGCGGCTTCTTGGGCGGAGCAGACTACGCCATCCAGCCCGCTCTCTTCTGCTAGCGCGGCTAGGCGCTGCACCAGTTCGGCGGGTGTGGCTTGGATACCCAGTCCGTCCAAGTCATCCTGCCCCATGCTGGTCAGCACGGTGACCGCAATCAACTTGGGGCGATGGGCGACGTGTTCCAGCGCTTCGCGCGCGGTTTCCATCATCTTGCGTCCGCCCAGCGCGTGGACGTTGACCATCCATATACCCAAGTTCGCCGCCGCTTTGCAGGCTTGGGCGGTGGTATTCGGGATGTCGTGGAATTTGAGGTCGAGGAAGACTTCAAAGCCGCGCTGTTGCAAGGTTTCGACGAGTTGCGGGCCAGCGCTGGTAAACAGTTCCTTGCCGACTTTCAAGCGGCACAAGCTAGGCTCCAGCCTAGCCACCAATTCCAGCGCAGGTGCAGCAGCGGGATAATCGAGGGCGACGATGATCTTGGGATCGCTCATATCTGGGTTCCTGTTTCTTCGGTACGACGTGGCGGGTAGGTGTCCCAGCCGTGGCAGGCGGGGCAATGCCAGTAAAAATTGCGCGCCTTGAAGCCGCATTGGGTGCAGTGATACATGGATAGCGAGCGAGTACGCTGATAGATCAGCGCTTTGACCAGTTCGAGGTCTTCGCGGCGCTCTAGGGAATTTTCCAGCAGGCGCGCTTCGATCAGTTTGTTGAGCGCCAGCAGGGTGGGATTGCGCTTCAGCTCGTCCCGCACCAATTCGTAGCTGGCTTCTGCGCCGTCGCGTTTGAGGATGGCACCGAACAGCACGTTCATCGTATCCAGCGAGGGGTGCTCGACCTGATAGCGCTGCAACTGGGCGATGCCTGCCGCTTCTTGTCCATTCAGACAATAGGCTTGCAGCAAACGCTCCGCCACCAGTGGCAGATATTGGGCATCTTGTTGCTCGATGCGCTGCCAAGCCTCGATGGCTTGGTCAGCCTGCCCCTCGGCCAGTGCCATGTCGCCCTGCATGATCGAGGCACGCACGGCGTGCGGATAGATCGCCAGGGCCTGCGTCAGATGTACGCGGGCTTGGTCGGGTCGCTGGGTCGCCAACTCTTCCGCTGCCATTTCGCAATAGAAGAAAGAGGCAGGCTTGGCATATGACTCACCGGTCAACGCCCCCAGTTTATGCGTGACTTCGATGGCCTTCAGCCAGTCCTTTTCCTTCTGATATATCTCCAGCAGAAAATCCAGCGAAGGCTTGGCATAACTTGTGTCATGTAATTGCTGGAAGGCTGTCTCGGCGCGATCCAGAATCCCGGCCTTGAGGTAATCCTGCCCCAACTCGAACAGTGCCTGCTGTTGCTTTTCCGGCTCCAGATCGGCGCGTTCGACCAGATTGAGGTGCATACGCAACGCCCGGTCGATCTCGCCCCGGCGACGGAACAAGCTGCCTAGAGCAAAGTGCAGCTCGACCGTTTGCGGATCGACCTTGACCACTTCGATGAAGGCGTCGATGGCTTTGTCCTGCTGCTCGTTGAGCAGGAAGTTCAGCCCCTGAAAATAGGAGCGCGGCAAAGCACTGGACTCATCGACCAGTTGTTTGATGTCTATACGAGCGGCCAGCCATCCCATGCCAAAGAACAAGGGAAAGACCAGCAGCATCCACGGTTCGAATTCCATTTGTGACGACTTTTAAGACGGCTGAACGGGAAGGTGTTGCGTCTTTTCCACGTCCGCCAATTGATTCTTCAATCGCAACTCGCGGCGTAGCGCGGCGATTTCCTTACGTTGCTGCAACAAATTGCCGAGCAGCGCCAGCATTCCGGCACATACGCCGATGACAAAGAACATCAGCAGAATGACCACCAGCGAGGCGCGCCATTCATAGCCAAGAAAATAGTGTAACTCGACCGGCTGATCGTTCTTCACTGCGAAGCCCAACAGCAGGAAGAACACGACTGCACGCAGCAGCCAAATGAGATAGCGCATGACTTATCCGCAGAAAAATTCTGGCCCAAAGATACCACGAACGGGCAAAAAATTGGCGGCCCATCTCGCGATAGACCGCCAATCCATTTACTTCAACTACATTGCTTTATTCGGGCAAGTAATCCACCCGCTCCCGCAACTCCTTGCCAGCTTTGAAGTGCGGCACATACTTGGCAGGCACTTGAACCTTGTCGCCCGATTTGGGATTGCGACCCAAACGAGGCGGACGATAGTTCAATGCAAAACTGCCAAAGCCTCGAATCTCGATACGTCCGCCACTGGCGAGAGTCTCGCCCATGGCATCCAGTATCTCCTTAACTGCCAACTCGGCATCCTTAGCCAATAGCTGCGGATGACGTTCGGCCAGTTTCGCGATGAGTTCGGAACGGGTCATGGTTTCACCTCAATCAGGCATCAGCCTTGCTGTTGTCCAGCTTAGCCTTGAGCAAAGCGCCCAGATTGGTCGTACCGGCTGTCGAGGAGTTCTCGGCAGACAGCTTCTGCATCGCAGCCGCTTCTTCAGCACGATCCAATGCCTTGATGGAGAGGTTGATGCCACGGTTCTTGCGATCAACATTGATGATCACAGCCTTGACGGTGTCGCCTTCCTTCAGGTGATTGCGGATGTCTTCGACACGGTCAGCCGATACTTCGGATGCCTTCAGATAGGCTTCGACGTCGCCGTCCAAACCGATCACGGCGCCCTTAGCGTCGATGGACTTGACCACGCCCTTGACCACTGCGCCCTTGTCATTGCCAGCAACGTAGCCGCTGAAAGGATCGCCGTCGATCTGCTTGATACCCAAGGAGATGCGCTCACGCTCAACGTCGATAGCCAGAACCACGGCTTCAACTTCGTCGCCCTTCTTGTAGTTGCGCACAGCTTCTTCGCCAGCCAGTGCCCAAGACAGGTCGGACAGGTGAACCAGACCGTCGATGCCGCCTTCCAGACCGATGAATACGCCGAAGTCAGTGATGGACTTGACTTGGCCGCGCACGCGGTCGCCCTTCTTGTGGTTAGCTTCGAAATCGTCCCAAGGATTCGACTGGCACTGCTTCATGCCCAAGGAGATACGGCGACGTTGTTCGTCGATCTCAAGGATCATCACTTCGACTTCATCGCCCAGTTGGACGACCTTGGAAGGATGCACGTTCTTGTTGGTCCAATCCATTTCGGAAACGTGAACCAGACCTTCGATGCCTTGCTCGATCTCAACGAATGCACCGTAGTCGGTCAAGTTGGTCACCTTGCCGAACATGCGTGTGCTTTGTGGGTAACGACGTGCCAGACCGTTCCAAGGATCGTCGCCCATTTGCTTGATGCCTAGGGAGACGCGATTCTTCTCTTGGTCGAACTTCAGGATCTTGGCTTCGACTTCGTCGCCAACAGTCAGCACTTCGGACGGGTGCTTCACGCGACGCCATGCCAAATCAGTGATGTGCAACAGACCGTCGATACCACCCAAGTCAACGAACGCACCGTAATCGGTGATGTTCTTGACGATACCCTTGACGATCGCGCCTTCCTTCAGGTTTTCCAGCAGAGCTTGGCGATCAGCACCTTGCGATGCTTCCAGCACAGCGCGGCGGGAAACCACCACGTTGTTGCGCTTGCGATCCAGCTTGATGACCTTGAATTCCATGGTCTTGTTTTCGTAAGGCGTAGTGTCCTTGACCGGGCGGATATCCACCAGCGAACCGGGCAGGAAGGCACGGATGCCGTTCACCAGAGCAGTCAGACCGCCCTTGACCTTGCCACTGACGTAGCCTTCGACGATCTTGCCTTCTTCCATCGCCACTTCCAGCTCGTGCCATGCAGCCAGGCGCTTAGCCTTCTCGCGCGACAGCTTGGTTTCGCCGTAACCGTTTTCCAGCGACTCGATCGCTACGGTAACGAAATCACCAGCGGCGACTTCCAGCTCGCCCTTGTCATTGCGGAATTCTTCGATGGGCATGAAGCTCTCGGACTTCAGTCCGGCGTTCACAACCACGACGTTTTGTTCGATACGCACGACCTGTGCAGTGATCAACTCACCAGCGCGCATTTCCTTGCGCGTCAGACTCTCTTCAAACAGGGAGGCAAAGCTTTCCATTTCAATCGCTTCTGTATTCATTTGTGCAGACTTCCAGATTTTCCCGCTTGGGACGGGGGGTTGGTTAAACATCCCGAAACGAAGGGCTCGTTCGGGGCCACTACTTCAACGCACGATAGCGTGCCAGTACTTCTTCTACCGCCTGCTCGATGTTCAGAGCCGTGGTATCCAGCAAACTTGCGTCCGTTGTCTGTTGCAGGGGAGCTACGCTACGCTGACTGTCTCGCTCGTCACGGGCGCGTATATCTTGCAAAAGGGCCGCGATATTAGCACCCATCCCTTTCTCTATCAACTGCTTATAGCGGCGTTCGGCACGCGCTTCCGCGCTCGCGGTGAGAAACACCTTCAGCACCGAATCCGGGAACACCACTGAGCCCATATCGCGCCCGTCCGACACCAGCCCTGGCGCACAGCGGAAAGCACGTTGCTTGTCCAACAACGCGGCCCGCACCGCAGGCAGCGCGGCGATCTTCGAGGCGGCTGCGCCACTCTCTTCCGTGCGCAACTCATCGCCAACCTGTGCGCCGTCCAGCCAGATGCCCGCCCCTACGAAACGAATGTCCACCTGCCCTGCCAACTCGGCCAAACATGCCTCTGCATCGAGCGCGATACCGCGTCGCATCGCCGCCAATGCCAGCAAGCGATACAATGCACCACTGTCCAGATAATGAAAACCCAGCGCCAGCGCCACGCGTTGCGCCACCGTCCCCTTACCGGAAGCGGATGGGCCATCTATGGAAATTACCTCAATAGGTTTAGTTACTTGCGAGAATGTCTCAAAGTATTCAGGAAAGGTCTTCGCCACGCATTTAGGCTCATTGATACGCACCGCACCGCCAAAAGCGGCCAGCGAGAAACACATCGCCATGCGGTGATCGTCGTAGGTATCAATGCCGGAGCTGGTAGCTTGCGGCGGGTAGCTGATCGCGGAGGGAGTGATGCGGATGTAGTCCGCGCCCTCCTCCACCGTGGCCCCCAGCTTGCGCAGCTCGGTCGCCATAGCGGCGATGCGGTCGGTCTCCTTGACGCGCCAGCTGGCGATGTTGCGTAGCGTGGTCGTGCCGTCGGCGAACAGCGCCGCCACCGCCAGCGTCATCGCCGCATCGGGGATGTGGTTGCAATCGAGGTCGATGGCGGTCAGCTTGCCGGATTCCGGCGCGCGTGCCGCCATCCAGTTCGGCCCCATCTCGATGCGCGCGCCCATCAGTGCCAGTGCTTCGACAAAACGCACGTCACCTTGCACACTGTCGCAGCCCACACCTTCGACGCGCACCGGGCCGCCACCTATCGCGCCTGCGGCGAGGAAATACGAAGCTGAGGAGGCATCACCCTCGACGAAGATCGTACCCGGCGACTGGTAATGCTGGCCGCCGGACACTACGAAGCGCTGCCAATCCTGCCGTTCTACGCGTACACCAAACCGAGCCATCATCGCCAGCGTGATCTCGATGTAAGGCTTGGAGATCAGATCGCCCACCACTTCCACTGTCACCGTGCGCCCAGTCAGCGGCAAAGCCATCAGCAACCCCGTCAAGAACTGGCTGGACACATCGCCGCGCACCTGCCCTCTCCCCTTTCCCCCTAGGAGCGGGGATGGGGGTGAGGGAGGCTTGATGCGCAACGGCGGAAACCCTTCATTCCCCTGATATTCGATGTCCGCGCCCAACTGGCGCAGCGCATCCACCAAGTCGCCGATGGGCCGCTCGTGCATACGAGGCACACCGGACAGTTCGTAATTGCCGCCAGCCAGAGCCAACGCCGCCGTCAGCGGGCGGAACGCCGTGCCAGCGTTACCAAGGAACAGCTTGGCTTCTTTGACCGGAAAGTTGCCTCCGCAGCCATGAACACGGTAGGCCTGCCCAGAGCTAGGTCGAAGAGCGTTGTCGCCAAGGGATTCGATCTGCACGCCCAGCGTCGCCAAGCCTTCCAGCATCCGGTCAGTATCGTCTGACTTCAGCAGATCACGCACATCGGTCACGCCCTCCGCCAGCGCCGCTAGCAGCAACACGCGATTGGAGATGCTCTTGGAGCCGGGCAGGCGCACCGTGCCGTGCGCAGAAGCCAAAGGAGAAAGATCGAGGAAGTCGGCGTGTGTCATATCGAGTCTGTCAGGGCGGAACGCCCGGTGGTTTATTGCGAAGTCCAGTTGCTGCGTACCGTGCGCGCCAGACTGAATATCTCTTCCAGCTTGGTTGCGTCGGTTTCGGCCAAGGCCTGATGCAGAACCGCCAATTCTTGCTGATAGCGCCCCAGCTCATCCAGCAGCGCGGTGCGGTTCGCCATGCAGATGTCGCGCCACATCTCTGGGCTACTGGCGGCGATGCGGGTGAAATCGCGGAAGCCGCTGGCGGCAAAGGACAGTAGCAGGTCGCGCTCGTCGCGCTGGGCGATGTCGTGTACCAAAGCGAAGGAAAGCAGATGCGGCAGATGGCTGACGGCGGCGAATACGCGATCGTGCTGCTCGGGGGTGAGTTCGCTGACGTTGGCCCCGCACACTTCCCAGGCCTGACGCACGCGCGCCACCGCTCCGGCGGAATTCTCCACCAGCGGGGTCAGCACCACTCGCTTACCTTGGTAGAGATCGGCCAGTGCCGCCCCCGCGCCGCTCTTTTCCGCCCCCGCGATGGGATGGGCGGGGATGAACTGGCCGAGTTTGTCACCCAGATTAGCGCGCGCCGCAGCGACCACATCGCCCTTGGTGCTGCCGCCATCCGTCACCAGCGTCGCCGCACCTAGATGCGGCGCGATGCGCGCAAACAGTTCTGGCATCTGCGCCACCGGCGTGGCGATCAACACCAGATCGGCGTCATGCACCTCGTGCGCCACTTCCGCTCCGATACGATCGAGGATGCCGAGCTGCTTGGCTTGCTCCAACGTCGCGACGCTACGTCCGAAGCCGACCACCTCCGCAACCACCCCCGCCCGGCGCAAAGCCAAGGCGAACGAGCCGCCGATCAGTCCGACGCCGAAGATGACGATCTTTCCGAAGACAGGTTGCAGCATCTTGTTTCCCTTGAATTAGAGCTTGTAGCGGGTAGCTCGCACAAAAACATTCTAGCTACCCGCCACAGGAGGCCGGCAGCTAACGACTACAGCGTCCGTCCGATCGCCCCAGCGATCGCGCCTAGCGTACCCATCAGTTTTTTCAACTCTTGCGGAGTCAGTGCCTGATCGGCATCGCACCATGCGTCGCATGGGCTGGGATGCATCTCGACCAGCAGGCCATCCGCACCGGCGGCGATGGCTGCTTGCGACAGCGCAGGCACCATCCACGCTTTGCCGCCTGCGTGCGAAGGATCGACGATCACCGGCAGATGGGTCTCTTTCTTCAACACCGGGATCGCAGTCACGTCCAGCACGTTGCGGTAGGCGGTTTCGAAGGTGCGAACGCCGCGCTCGCAGAAAATGATGTTGTGATTGCCGCCAGCGGCGATGTATTCGGCAGCCATCAGCCATTCGGAGATAGTGGCGGACATGCCGCGCTTGAGGATCACGGGCTTGTTAGTGCGGCCGACTTCTTTCAGCAAGTCGAAGTTCTGCATGTTGCGCGTACCGATCTGGATCACATCCACGTCGTATTCGAGGAATACGTCGATCTGGCGTGCATCCATCAACTCGGTGACGATGGGCAGGTTGTATTTGCTGGCGGCCTTGCGGAACATGTCCAATCCTTCCGCACCGTGGCCCTGAAAAGCGTACGGGCTGGTGCGCGGCTTGAACGCGCCACCGCGCATCAAACGACAACCGGCTTCGTGCACGAACTGGGCAGACAAGTCCATCTGCTCTTGCGTTTCCACCGAACATGGGCCAGCGATGATCTGGATCTGGTTGCCGCCCAAGGGTACGCCCGCGATGTCGATCACCGTGCTTTGTTTATGCGATTCGCGCGATACGATCTTGTATTGCTTGGCGATATGCATCGCCGACTCCACGCCGCGCAGCGAGGTGAACATCTCGGTGGTGAGCTTGCGCTCGTCGCCGATCGCACCAATCACGGTGCGCTCAATGCCGCGCGAGATATTGGCCTTGAGGCCAGCTGCCTCAACCTTTTTTACGACCGCATTCACTTCTTCGTCGGTGACTTCACTGCCCATTACGATAATCATTTACGTTCTCCGATTGCCTGCTTGAGCGCAGACAGAAATTTTGCATTCTCAGTTTCCAGACCGATGCTGACGCGCAGCCAATCCGGCATTTCATAGTTAGCGATGGGACGCACGATCACGCCCAGTTCAAGTAGACGTCGGTACATCGCCGTGGCATTGCCGATGCGGAAGGCTACGAAATTGCCGAATGAAGGGATGTATTTCAGCCCCAGCTTGGTCAAACCATCGGTGATTTGCAACATGCCGCGCTGGTTCAGCTCAAAGGTCTTTTTGACGAAATCGGCGTCATGCAGCACCGCCACCGCCGCCGCTTGCGCGACGCTGTTCACGTTGAACGGCTGACGCACACGATTCATCATGTCCGTCACTTCCGTGTGCGCCAACGCATAACCCACGCGCAAACCCGCCAAGCCGTAGGCTTTGGAGAAGGTGCGCGAGATGATGAGATTTGGAAACTCTTTCAGCCAAGAGACTGAATCGTAGCGCTTATCTTCCGGCAAATATTCGTTGTACGCCTCATCCAACACCACCAGCATCTCGGGCGGCAGTCCGCGCAAGAATGTCAGCAACTCGTCGGGACTGAGGAACGTGCCAGTCGGATTGTTGGGGTTGGCGATGAACACCATCTTCACCTTGCCGGACTTGGCGGCATCCAACATCGCGGGCAGATCATGGCCATAGTCAGCAGTGGCCTTTACGCTGATACCGGTCGCACCGACCGCTTGCGTTGCCAAGGCATAGACTGCGAAGGCGTGGTCCGAATACACCACTTTGTCGCCTAGTTGCAAAAAGGCGCGTGCTGCCAATTCCAATAGATCATTGGAGCCGTTGCCCAGCGTCACATTGGCGTGCGTCACACCGTAGCGCTTGACCAGCGCATCTTTCAACTCGAAACCGTTGCCATCAGGATACAGCGCGATGGTCTTGATCGCCTCTTGCATGGCGGCGACCGCAGCTGGACTCACACCCAGCGGATTCTCGTTGGATGCCAGTTTGACGATGCCGCTGATGCCCAACTCGCGCTCCAGTTCGGCGATAGGCTTGCCGGGCTGGTAAGGCGCGATGGCGCGGATGTAGGCCGGAGCTAGTTCGGTGTAGTTCATGTCAGATCGAAACCTGTGTTGAATAGAGGGACGCGACGGATTATTTCTGTGGCTTGCGGAACACGAAGTACAGCTCGCCCGGCCAGCTAGGGAAAGTCGCGCCGAACCACAGGTTGAAGCGCAGCCACCAGCGTGTGTTTTCAAGGAAAAATCCCTGTTTTCTGAAGCAGAAAGCACCTGTCAAAAATTCCACTTCCAATCCGGCCTGCTCTGCCATCGCACGCACACGCTCGGGCGAAAACACTGTGACGTGACCATACTTGCGTGCGGTCGCACGAATCTTGTCTTCTCGCGCCTGCGCAAACGACTGCGGTGTGGATGGAAAACCACCAATCATGATGCCACCCGGTTTGAGGTTGTGCGCCAATTTGTTGACCAGTTCTTCAGGCTTGAACAGATGTTCCAGCACATGCAGCAGAATCATCGAATCGTATTGTGCATCGCCTAAAGTGAACTCAGGGCTTTCCAGATCGACTTCGTAGAACTGGTTGTAACCCATGCGCGTCAGGATGTCGGGACGAATCAGCGCATCCACCGCGTCCCAACTTTCAAAACCGAACTTCACTCCACCGTGATTGATCGCTGCGTGCATAAAGCCAAGCATTTGCCCGACATCGACGCCAATCTCACATACTGAAAGATCTCGCCCTTGTCGTTTGGTCTCTTCGCGCAAAAAGTGGTACATGAACCAGTAACGAACCAAGCGGATCGGATAGTTCATGATTTTGAGATCGGGAGGGATCCCGTAATTCTCATCCTTGAGGGAAGGATTGTTCTTAAGGAAATCTACGTCCCAGCTCAGTTGCGGTAAAGCCATTATTACTCCAGACAGTCGCTCAAACGGCGACCGGATAAGAACCAAGAACCTTCACGAACGCCGCGACGCGCTTCAACTCTTGCAGCGCGGCAGCCACTTTTTCATCCTGCTGATGCCCTTCGATGTCCACAAAGAACACGTATTCCCACAGGCCGGAACGCGCTGGGCGCGACTCTAGGCGGGTCATGGAAACGCCGTTCTGCGCCAGCGGGGTCAACAGATCGTGTACCGCGCCGGGACGATTGGCTGCGGACAGCACCAGCGAAGTCTTGTCGCAGCCGGACGGCGCGACCAGTTGATCGCCAATGACCAGAAAACGGGTGGTGTTGCGCGGGTCGTCTTCGATGTTCTCGGCCAGCAGCGCCACACCGAAGCGCTCGGCGGCTTGCCTGCCCGCCACCGCCGCACTGCCCTTCTCCTGTGCCGCCAGCCGCGCCGCTTCAGCGTTGCTCGACACCGAGATGCGTTCAGCATGGGGCAGATGGGCGTTGAGCCAGCCCTGACATTGCCCCAGCGACTGTGGATGCGAATACACCCGGCGCACCTCGGCCAGCGCCGATTGCGACATCAGGCATTGATGCACCGGCACTTCGACTTCGCCGCACACCTTTAGCGGGCTTTGCAACAGCAGGTCGAGGTTATGGCCGATGGCCCCCTCACCGGAATTCTCCACCGGCACCACGCCGTAGCTGGCGTTGCCGCTTTCCACGGCGCGGAACACCTCGTCGAAATTGGCGCACGGCAAACCCTGCGTGCCATGCCCGAAACGGCGACGCATCGCAGCCTCGCTGAACGTGCCTTCCGGCCCGAGGTAGGCCACTTGCAGCGGCGCTTCCAGCGCGCGGCATTGCGACATGATCTCGGTGTAGAGCTGGGCGATGGCCTCGTTGGAGAGCGGACCGCGATTCTGTTCCTGCAAGCGACGCAACACTTGCGCCTCGCGTTCTGGACGCAGCACTAGGCCGCCTTGTTTGAGGTGACCGATCTCCTGCGCCAATGCGGCACGCTGATTGACCAGCGTGAGGAGGGTGTCGTCGATCTGGTCGATCTGGTCGCGGCAACGCTTGAGTGCTTCGCTCATGTCTATCCTTAACCACGCCCGGCAGCGAACTGCCGCATGTAGTCCACCAACGCCTGCACGCCTTCGATAGGCATGGCGTTGTAGATGGAAGCGCGCATCCCGCCCGCCAGCTTGTGTCCCTTGAGTTGCAGCAGGCCGTTCTGCTCAGCACCCTTGAGGAACGCGCCATCCAGCGCGGCATCCTTGAGGGTGAATGGGATGTTCATGCGCGAGCGGTCGGCCAGCGCCACCGGACAGCGGTAGAACCCGTCGCTGCCGTCGATGGCGTCGTACAGCAGCTTAGCCTTGGCGATGTTCTTCTGCTCCATCGCCGCCACACCGCCGTTACGCTTCAGCCACTGGAACACCAGCCCAGCCATGTAGATGCCGTAGGTGGGCGGTGTGTTGTACATCGAGTCGGCGTCGGCGTGGATCTTGTAGTCCAGCATGGTCGGCGTACCCGCCGCCGCGTGGCCGAGCAGGTCTTCGCGCACGATGGTTAGCGCCACACCTGCCGGGCCGATGTTCTTCTGCGCACCCGCGTAGATCAGGCCGAACTTTGACACGTCGTAGGGACGCGACAAGATGTTGGACGACATATCCGCCACCAGCGGTACATCGCCGGAGACATTGTCTGACATGGGGGGTACCCAGCCGAACTCCACGCCACCGATGGTCTCGTTGGTGGTGTAGTGCAGGTAAGCGGAATCCGGTGAAATGCACCAGTCGGCCACATCCGGCACCGAGGTGAAGTTGCTCGCCGCACTGCTGGCGGCGATGTTCACCTGACAGAATTTCTTCGCTTCAGCGATGGCCTTCTTAGACCACAGACCGGTATCGACGTAGTCAGCCTGCGTCTTGCCGCGCAACAGGTTGAGCGGGATCATGGCGAATTGCAGATGCGCGCCACCTTGCAGGAACAGCACCTTGTAGTTGGCGGGCACGCCCATCAACTCGCGCAGATCGGCTTCGGCCTGCGCCTGGATGCCCATGTATTCCGGCCCGCGATGAGACATCTCCATCACCGACATGCCGCTGCCCTGCCAGTCGAGCAATTCCGCCTGCGCCTGCTGCAACACTTCTTTCGGCAATACGGCGGGGCCTGCGCTGAAGTTGTAGATTGTCATGCCTGAAACTTCCTGCTGTCTATTCGGAATCGGGATCGGTGTCGCCTTCTGGGGCTAGATCGGAGCTTTCCGAAATATCGGCGCTGTCAGAGTCATCTTCGGTCTCTGCGATGCGGCTCAAACCAGCCAGTTTATCGCCCTCGCCCAGATTGATGAGGGTCACGCCCTGCGTGGCGCGGCTCATTTCGCGAATCTCCCTGACGCGAGTACGGATCAGCACGCCGTTGGTACCGATCAGCATGATCTCGTCTTCGGTGTTGACCAACGTCGCCGCGACGACCTTGCCGTTACGCTCAGAGGTCTGGATGGCGATCATGCCTTGCGTGCCGCGACCATGACGGGTGTATTCGGCGATCGGGGTCCGCTTGCCGTAACCGTTCTCGGTAGCGGTCAACACGCCCTGCTGCTCGTCTTCCGCCACCAGCAAAGCGATGACCTTGCCGCCCTTGGCAAGATTCATGCCGCGCACGCCGCGCGTATCACGGCCCATCGGGCGTACATCGTCCTCATCGAAGCGCACTGCTTTGCCTTCGTCGGAGAACAGCATCACGTCATGCTTGCCGTCAGTCACGGCCACACCGATCAGGTAATCGCCCTCGTCCAGCGCGATGGCGATGATGCCTGCTTTGCGCGGATTACCAAACTGGGACAGTGCTGTCTTCTTGACCGTGCCGCCTGCCGTGGCGAAGAAGATGAACTTGTCTTCGACGAACTCGCGCACCGGCAGGATGGCATTGATCTTCTCGCCCGGCTCCAGCGCCAACAGATTGACGATGGGCTTACCGCGCGAGGCGCGACTGCCCAGCGGTACTTCGTAGACCTTGAGCCAGTAAGCACGCCCTCGATTGGAGAAACACAGGATGTAATCGTGGGTATTGGCGATGAACAGGTTATCGACGAAATCGTC
Organism: Nitrosomonadales bacterium; assembly: GCA_016234685.1. GTDB lineage: Bacteria > Pseudomonadota > Gammaproteobacteria > Burkholderiales > Gallionellaceae > Ferriphaselus. Next base: position 5,606 of record JACRAT010000003.1, on the reverse strand, counting down.
TTCCTTGGTGGAGGCAGCCTGTTTGCCACGCCCGCCGCGCTTCTGCGCACGGTATTCGTCCAGCGATTGCGCCTTCATGTAGCCGCTATGCGACAGAGTGACGACGACATCTTCGGAGGCGATCAGGTCTTCCATCGTCATGTCTTGGACGTAGGTGATGATCTCGCTGCGGCGCTTGTCGCCGAACTGCGTCTTGATGGCAACCAACTCGTCGCCGATGATGGCGGACACACGCTCAGGCTTGGCCAGAATGTCGAGCAGATCGGCGATCTTGTCCATCACCTCGCGGTATTCGCCTACGATCTTGTCTTGCTCAAGGCCGGTCAGGCGTTGCAGACGCAACTCCAGAATGGCTTGCGCCTGAACTTCAGAAAGGTGATAACTGCCGCCCACCAAGCCGAATTCTGGCAAAAGATTGTCGGGGCGCGAGGCATCGCTCACGCGGGACAGCATGTCCTCGACCAACGACGAGCGCCAGCTGCGTGCCATCAACTCACGACGTGCGTCGGCAGGCGTAGCCGCCGCCTTGATGAGGGCGATGATCTCGTCCACATTGGAAAGCGCGACCGCCAGCCCTTCCAGAATATGACCGCGCTCGCGCGCTTTGCGCAGTTCGAACACGGTACGGCGCGTCACCACTTCGCGGCGGTGGCGCAAGAAGGCATCGAGGAATTGTTTCAGGTTGAGCAACTTCGGCTGACCATCGAGCAAGGCAACCATATTCATGCCGAAGCTGTCTTGCATCTGGGTCTCTTTGTACAGCTTGTTGAGCACGACCTCAGGCACTTCGCCGCGCTTCAACTCGATCACCGCACGCATACCGGATTTATCCGATTCGTCGCGGATCTCGGAGATACCTTCCAGACGCTTCTCGCGCACCAACTCGCCGATCTTCATCAGCAGGCTGGCCTTGTTCACCTGATAGGGCAGCTCGTCGATGATGATGGCCTGACGATCACCCTTGCCGATGTCCTCGAAGTGGCAGCGCGCGCGCATGATGACGCGACCGCGTCCTGTGCGGTAGCCTTCCCTGATGCCTGCCGTGCCGTAGATCATGGCGGCAGTCGGAAAATCAGGCGCGGGGATCAGTTCGATCAGCTCTTCGATGTCCATGTCCGGGTTGGCAAGCAACGCTAGGCAGCCATCGATCACTTCGTTCATGTTGTGCGGCGGGATGTTGGTCGCCATGCCCACGGCGATACCCGAAGAACCATTCACCAGCAGATTGGGGAAGCGTGCGGGGAAGACCAGCGGCTCGTGCTCGGAACCGTCGTAGTTCGGCCCAAAATCCACCGTTTCCTTGTCCAGATCTTCCAGCAACTGATGGGCGATCTTCGACATGCGGATCTCGGTGTAACGCATCGCCGCCGCATTGTCGCCATCGACCGAGCCGAAGTTACCCTGCCCATCCACCAGCATGTAGCGCAACGAGAAATTTTGCGCCATGCGCACGATGGTGTCGTACACCGCCGTGTCACCGTGCGGGTGATACTTACCGATCACATCACCGACGATACGCGCCGATTTCTTATAGGGGCGATTCCAGTCGTTCGAAAGTTCGTGCATGGCGTACAGCACCCGGCGATGCACCGGCTTCAAGCCGTCTCGTACATCCGGGAGTGCGCGTCCGACGATCACGCTCATCGCATAATCGAGATACGACTTGCGCATCTCCTCTTCGAGACTGACCGACAAAGTTTCCTTGGCGAATTGTTCCATAGTGGCAGCGGACCCGAAAAATCACATGTAAAACAGCCTGTGAGTTTATCACGGCGGGCAAGCCGTCGACAAAACAAAAACTCGATGCGTGCAGGCTCCGCCACACCGCTATTTACAAGCCCCATGCCTAGCGCATACCATCGCCTCAAGTGCTATTCGCACTCTAGTGATGATTAATCTGCAAAAGGAACTCTCCATGAAACTGACTCCCATCCACGCCCTGCTGCTGGCCGCTCTTTCCGCAACCAGTGCTCCCGCACTAGCCCACCCCAACAGCGTCGGCTATGCCTACGATTCGCAAAACGTAGTCGCCCGTGACGGATTCGGCAACTGCGTCCGCACCAACGAGTGGGCCGTGGAAAACGCCATTCCCGAATGCGGCGGCAAGGCGGTCGTACCCGCCGCCCCTGTCCAGATCGCTGAGACCGCGCCTGTAGTCGCTCCAACTCCTGCCCCCGCAGCAGCACCGGTATCCGCTCCCGCCCCGACGCCCACCCCCATCCCGACCAAGGTAGAACTTAGTGCTGACGAGTTGTTCGATTTCGGCAAAGCTGAGCTGAAGGGCGGCGCACAGACCGGCCTGAACAAGTTCGCCACCGACCTGAATGGCGTGAACTTCGACAAAGTGACCATCATCGGTCACACCGACCGTATCGGCTCCAAGACTCGCAATCAGAAGCTCTCTGAGGCTCGCGCCGCATCGGTGAAGGCTTTCCTCGTCAGCAAGGGCATTCCCGCCAACAAGATTGCGACCGAAGGCCGTGGTAGTAGCGATCCCGTCACCAAGGCAGATGGCGCGAAGAAGCTCAAGGGCGGCAAGTTGCACGATTACTTGGCACCAGATCGTCGCGTTTCTATCCGCGTCGCCGGCACTCGCCTGAAGTAATTCAGCCAAAATCAAGAAAAGCCCCGCCACGCGGGGCTTTTTTATTGCGCGCCGTTTTGCTACATTCCGCCCACCCTTTTTTGAGCAACCGCCATGACCAACGCCGACCCCATCGAACTGGAAAAATTCAGCCAACTCGCCAGCCGCTGGTGGGATCCGACCAGCGAATTCAAGCCGCTGCATGAAATCAATCCCTTGCGTTTGGATCACATCAACCGCATTACCCCACTTTCCGGCAAAACCGTACTGGATGTCGGCTGCGGCGGCGGCATCCTATCGGAAAGCATGGCGGGTATCGGTGCTCAAGTCACCGGCATCGACCTTGGCGACAAGGCACTGCAAGTCGCCAAGCTGCATCTGTTGGAAAGCGGCAAACAAGTGACCTACTGCAAGATCGCCGTCGAACAACTCGCTGCCGAGCAACCCGCCTCGTTCGATGTCGTCACCTGCATGGAGATGCTGGAGCACGTGCCTGATCCGCAGAGCGTCATCCGCGCCTGCTCGCAACTGGTCAAGCCGGGCGGCCACGTATTTTTTTCGACGCTGAACCGCAACCCGAAGTCCTATCTGTTCGCCGTGATCGGCGCAGAATACATCCTGAATCTGCTGCCACGCGGCACGCACGACTACGCCAAGTTCATCAAGCCTTCCGAACTGGCTCAGTATTGCCGCAACGCCGGACTGGGCGTGAGCAACGTCACCGGCATGAGCTACAACCCGATCAGCAAAGTTTACTCGCTGGGGCGTGATACCGACGTCAACTATATCGTCGCCACCCGCCGTGATTAAGGCCATACTGTTCGATCTAGACGGCACGTTTGCCGACACCGCCCCGGACTTGGGTGCCGCACTCAACCACGTCCGCCAGCAACACGGATTGCCACCGTTACCGCTGGCCACCATCCGCCCGCAAGCCTCGCACGGCTCGGTCGGACTACTCGGACTCGGCATGAATGTTACGCCGGAACATGCTGATTTTCCTGCATTGCGTGACGAATTTCTGGCCCATTACACCGCTCACATCTGCGATCACACTCGCCCGTTCCTCGGCATGGCAGAGCTGATAGACGAACTGGAGCAACGCCGCCTGCCTTGGGGCATTGTCACCAACAAGCCGCACCGATTCACCCTCCCCCTGATGCAGGCACTAGGCTATGCCGAACGCGCCGCCTGTCTAGTCAGCGGCGACACCTGCGCCCACGCCAAACCGCATCCCGCTCCCATGCTGCACGCTGCCGAACTGATGGGTATCGCAGCGTCGCACTGCCTGTATCTCGGCGATGATCTGCGCGACATGCAGGCCGGACGCGCCGCCGGTATGAAATCCATCATCGCCCGCTACGGCTACATTGACGCCCATACCGACCTCGCCTCTTGGCAGGCCGATGGCATGATCGACAATCCTAGTAAACTAACCGATTATTTTGGCTCTAGTATCGAACAGCAGTAACAGGCTCATACCCTGAGCCACTTGGTGTCTCATACTGGTTTCGTGGCGCATAGGCGCGGATACTGGGAGGTAAAAATGAGACTGCGGGGGGCAGAACTAGCGGTCAGCGGCATCGGTCGAGGTGATCGAGAGGAGCTTGGGCGATACGTCGTGCTGCCCTCATTGCGCCGCCGAGCGCGTGGTCAGGAACGGTTCGTCGGGGTACAGCCGCCGGACGTTCAACGCGCTGACCTGCCCTCCGCTGGCGGGTTTGCATATACGTGGCAAGTGGCTTGACCAAGTGGTCGCTCTGCGTGACGGGCTGCCGCTGACCCAAGCGATGGAGCGGCTCAACGTCTCCCGTCCTACTGCGTTTCGCTGGCGTCACCGGTTTCTCGCGCTGGGCGGTTTCAAGCCACAAGTGCAAAAAGTGCAGCGTGATGCTGTCTGAGGTCAACCGCGTCTGGCATAAACAGCTCTGCCGAACATTTGAATTCGAGTGAGTTCACACAATGCGTTTTAACCGCCTCTCATAAAACTGCGCAATCTATCGCGCACCGCTTCACGTTCAGGCTTCGCCCCGGTTGAGCCGGAACGCTTCGCCGTAGGTCAGCACGGCCCAGCGACTGTGGCGATCCAGTTGTCATCGAGGCCGCTGAGTACGGCCCGCGCGCAGCACCAGCAAACTTCGGAGGTGGCCGTCCGCAGCTTTGGTGATGCGGCCAAGTCGGGCTTTGCCGCCACTGCTGTATTGGCTAGGCTGTCTACCCGCATCCACCAATAAAAAAACCGACTTTCGTCGGTTTTTTTATTCAGCCAGCGGAATCGAATTACTTCAGATTCACGATGAACTTGGCCAAGCCTGCGATCTGTTCGTCAGACGCGCCCAGACCACGAGCTGGCATAGTGCCGAACTTCCAGCCGAACGAACCACCCTTAGTGATGTTCGCGACCAGAGTCTTCTCTGCGTCAGCTTGACCCTTGTACTTAGCCGCGACATCGTTCCATGCCGGGCCAACTACCTTTTTGTCGATTGCGTGACATGCTGCACACTTGGCTTTGCCATCAGCAGGCATATCAGCCGCCATTGCGCTACCTGCAAACATCACCCCTACTACCGCCAGACCAGCGATGATAGCTTTCATACTTTCTCCTAAAGTAAATGACTAAAGATCCATCGTTCTAAAAAGCGCCGAGTTTCGCTCCCGACACAGCATACTGCACTGAATGAGATGCTGTTTCGAATTGAACCATATACTGGACAATTGCGCGCAACAATTATGCAACATCTAACCAAAACTTGGAATGCGGTAAAGCCTCGCACAGGCATTTTTCTGCTCGCCGACCACTGATTGCGCGTTGCTCGGGCTAAGGCCGTGTGAATTTTTTGTCACGCATTGCGAACTTATTTAATGACTGTCGGTCACAGTGGCAAGCAAGTCATGAATGGAGCGTAGCTCGACGTGTGACGAATGCTGGAAACCGAATGGAGATAGACATGGATCGTATGAAGAACTTCTTTGCTGACGTGAACCGTATGACGTTTTTTGTGGCGGACATCATCTTGAGTTC
>JACRAT010000028.1 GCA_016234685.1 Nitrosomonadales bacterium | reverse complement strand
TCGACCGAACAAAGCGCCGGCATCGAACAAGTCAACCAAGCCATCAGCCAGATGGACGACGTGACCCAGCAGAACGCCGCCTTGGTCGAGCAAGCCGCAGCCGCAGCCGAGTCGATGGAAGAGCAGGCGCAACAATTGACGTCGATGATGACGACGTTCCATTTGTCCGGTGAGAGGCAGGTGCTCAGCCGCCCGGCGCAGCTCAAGCATCAGCCGGAAGCCAAGGATTTTTCATTCAATGATGCGGTCAACGCGCACATCAAGTGGAAGACTCGTTTGATCGACTATATCCGGGGCAACAGCAAAGAGCAGTTGGATGTCGCCAAGGTCTCGTGCGATGACCAGTGTGATCTGGGGCGCTGGTTGTATGGCCCGGCCAAGGAATACTCTAAGCTGTCGGAATACGGTGACCTGAAGGGTTCTCATGCCGCCTTTCATCGCAGCGTGGGTAGTATCGTGAAGTGCGTACAAGAGCATCATCAGGACGAGGCGAAAGAAAAACTGGGCGGCGAGTTCTTCCAGCTTTCCAACCAGACGGTGCGCGCTATCAAGACCTTGCAGGCCAGAGTGGGCGGGGGAGCAGCTCCAGCCCAAGCGCCGCAATTGCCGCCGAAACATGCGCAAGCCGCAGATGAGTGGGAAGAGTTCTGAGTTTTTCTGACCAAGCAGATCCGTCGTGAAAACAGGCCGTCCTCGACACTTTCGTGCTCTGAGGGCTGTCTGACTAGGGGGTGGTATGAAGAATGTGGGCGTGAAGGGGCGGCTTACGCTGCTGGTTGTATTATTCGTGACGAGCTTCGCGGCCACCTGTCTGGTTGCCCTGAGTACCTTGGGACAGGTCAAAGTCAACGGCCCCATCTACAAGACCATCGTTCAGCAGAAAGACTTGGTCGCGGACATCTTGCCGCCGCCGGAGTATCTGATCGAGGCTAACCTTGGCGTCCTTCAGATGATGCGGGCGAACTCGGCCTCGCTGCCCGAGTTGGTCGAGAAAGCCAAGCAGTTGCGTAAGGATTACGAAGACCGGCGCAGCTTCTGGAATAGTGACTTGCCCGATGGCAAGATCAAAGACTTGATCGTTTCTGAGTCGTATAAACACGGCGCTGCCTTCCTTGATCTGCGTGACTCCCAATTCATTCCGGCGATTCAGCGCGGCGACAGAGTCGCTGCCGAAAAGATATTGATCGAGTTGGAAGCGAAATATCAGGCCCATCGTCAGGTGATCGATCAACTGGTGGTGCTGGCGAACGAGAAGACGGCCAGCGATGAGACCAATGCGGCGAGCGTCATCAGCGAACGAACCACCGGCATGATCGTGTTGATGCTGTTATGTGCTGCGTTGGTCGGCCTCTTCAGCATCATGATCGCGCGCAAATTGTTGGGTCAGTTGGGCGGTGAGCCAGAACTGGCGATCGACATGGCGCGCCGCATTGCTTCCGGCGATCTCTCGGCGGAGTTACGGATCAAACCCGACGACAGCACCAGCATGATGTCGGCCCTGAAGACCATGCAGACCCGTTTGATCGAGCGGCTGGATGCGGACGAAAGGCTGAATCGCGAGATGTCGCGTTTGAAATGTGCGTTGGATAACGTGAGCATCAATGTGCGAGTGGCTGATAACGATGGTCGCGTGATCTATATCAACAATGCGTTGCGCGATACTTTGCATCGTTATGAGCGCGATTTTCAGCGGCAGATTCCCGGTTTTGCAGCAGACAAAGTGGTCGGTGGCAGTGTCGGCATTTTTTATACCGATGCCCAGACCGCGCTGGAGCGTCTGCGCGCATTGAGTTCGACGACCCTGACTCGACTGAAGCTGGGCGGGCGTGACTACGATGTAGTGACGACGCCGGTGATGTCGGCGACAGGCGAGCGTCTGGGAACCGTCGGGCAGTGGGTGGACAAGACTGACCAGATCAAGGCCGAGGCGGAGATCTCCGCCATCGTTACTGCGGCGGCGCACGGTGATTTCGACCAACGCATCGCGCTGGAAGGCAAGGATGGCTTCTTCCTGCAAATGGCCGAGTCGATGAACCGTTTGATGGAAACCAGCTCGGTCGGTCTGAACGAGGTGGTGCGCGTGTTGGGGGCGCTGGCCAAGGGCGACCTGACCGAAACCATCAGCAACGATTACAGCGGCACTTTCGGTCAGCTGAAAGACGACTCGAATGCCACGGTGGCGCAATTGACCGGCATCATCAGCCAGATCAAGGAGGCGGCAGAAACCATCAATACCGCCGCACAAGAGATCGCCTCGGGCAACATGGATCTCTCGCAGCGCACCGAGGAACAGGCCTCCAGTCTGGAAGAGACCGCCAGCAGCATGGAGGAGCTGACCTCGACGGTGAAGCGCAACGCTGACAATGCGCGCCATGCCAACCAACTCGCGGCAGGTGCCTCGGGTATCGCCCAAAAGGGCGGCGCGGTCGTCGCACAGGTCGTCGATACCATGAGTTCGATCAGCGCAAGCTCGAAGAAGATCGTCGATATCATCAGCGTCATCGACGGCATCGCCTTCCAGACCAACATCCTCGCTTTGAACGCCGCCGTCGAAGCGGCGCGAGCGGGTGAACAAGGGCGAGGCTTCGCTGTCGTCGCGACCGAAGTGCGTAACCTCGCTCAGCGCTCGGCCGCCGCAGCGAAGGAGATCAAAGGCCTTATCAACGACTCGGTGGAGAAGGTCGGAGAGGGCACGGAACAAGTGGATAGAGCGGGCAAGACCATGGAGGAGATCGTGGAGGCGGTCAAGCGTGTGACCGACATCATGGCCGAGATCAGCGCCGCCTCGACCGAACAAAGCGCCGGCATCGAACAAGTCAACCAAGCCATCAGCCAGATGGACGACGTGACCCAGCAGAATGCAGCCTTGGTGGAACAAGCGGCCGCAGCGGCGACTTCGCTGGAAGACCAAGCACGGCAGTTGTCCGGGTTGATGGAGACGTTCCGTTTGGATGGAGGGCGGGGCAGTTCGCGCTCTAAGCTGTTGCGCCTTGGTCGGGTTTAGCTGAGGCGAGATCCTTTGTCATACGGGGAGAGGGTAGCAAGGGTGAGGGTAGGGGGCCGAGAGGCGTAAGTTGTTGAGTGAGTCACTATAAAAAGCCGCGAATAGAGCGGAGGGGGTGGGCGGTGCGCACGAATTTGCCAGTAAGCAGTATCGAGTATGAGCTGAGGGAGGATGTCACTATCGTGTCGAAGACGGACACGAAGGGCATCATCACGTATGTCAATGCTGACTTTATTGAGGCCAGTGGTTACTCCGAAAAGGAGTTGATGGGGCAGCCCCACAATCTGGTGCGCCACCCCGACATGCCCGAGGAAGCCTTCACGGATCTTTGGCAGACACTTAATCAAGGCAAGCCATGGACTGGCGTGGTGAAAAACCGCCGCAAAAATGGCGATCATTATTGGGTGGTCGCGAATGTTGCGCCGATCTTTGAGAGTGGCTCTCTCACGGGTTATCTGTCGGTGCGCAGCAAGCCGTCGAGAAGTCTGATCGAGGCACATGCGGCGGTGTATCGGCTGTTCAAGGAAAAGTGTCAGGGTAACTTGATCGTCAAGGAAGGTTGCGCAGTTAAGTACGGTCTATTGCAGAAGCTGAATGTATTCGAGCGGCTGGATATTCGCACGAGATTGATGGTGGTGGTCGGTTTCATGGCGGTGATGATGTTAGCCATCGGCGTCATGGGCGTGACCTCGATGCGCAACACCATGGATGCGGCAGATGCGACCTTTGATGAAAGCACCACTCCGCTCATCAATGTGCTCAAAGTCTCCGATCTCATCAAAAGCAGCAACATCCTGTTGATGGATGGAATGCTGGGGCGTGATGCCGCCGCCATTAAGCAGAATCTTGATGAATACGCCAAGAACAGCACCAAGATAGAGCTTCTGATGGCAGACATCGAAAAAGCGGCTCAAAGTGACGCAGCTAAAGCGGCGGTGGCGGAATACTCTGCTGCGTACCGTGCGGTGGTAAAAGAGGGGTACGGCTTGGAGGTTGAGGCTTTGCGCGCTGGCAACATCAAAGAGGCGCAAAGCCTCGATGCCGGACCGACCGCGAGGCTGGATGAGCAGTTCAAGCAAGCCGCAGACAAACTGAGCGATTATTACACCAGCCGATTACACGAGATGGATGGTGCGGCTGAAGAGCGTTTTGCTTACGAGTGGAAGCTACTCATGGCGGTGATCTTGGCCGGGATCCTTTGGGCACTGGCCACGGCTATTCCCGTTATCTCCCTAATGGTTCGCTCTTTGCGGGCGGCTTGCGTCAATCTTGGCGAGATTGCGCAAGGGCGCTATTTCAACAAGATCGACGTGCATAGCGACGATGAGGTCGGCAAGCTGATGTACGCGATGAAGGCGATGCAGATTCGCATGGGTTTTGAAGTGACCAATGCCAAAACGGTCGCCAATGAAGCCTTGCGCATCAAAATGGCATTGGATTCGGTGTCCTCCAGCGTGACCGTTTCAGATGACCACAACCAAGTGATTTATTTCAACGAAGCCATGCGTAAGCAAGTGCGGCTGATGCAGGCCGAAATGCAGAAGCGCTTTCCGACGTTCGCCGAGGATCAACTGATCGGACAGAAGGTCGGCGCATTCTTCGAAGATGAGTCCATGCGTACTGCTTACGCAGCTCCTTTGGATGTGGCCAGGACCTTTGATATTACGATGGGTGGGCGCGACATGCGACTGCAACCCAGCCCGATCTACGATAGCAAGCGCACCTATCTGGGGCGCGTCACCCAGTGGACTGATCGCACCACGGAGCGAGCCATTGAAAGCGAGATCGCGGACATTATCGCCTCGGCCGCAGCGGGCGACTTTACCAGCCGAGTGAAGGAAACCGGCAAAGACGGCTTTTTCCTGAAGTTGGCGCAAGACATGAATCGCTTGCTCGAAACCAGCGAAGTCGGCCTGAGCGAGGTGGTGCGTGTGTTGGGGGCGTTGGCGCAAGGTGATCTGACTGAAACCATCAGCGGTGATTATCACGGGACATTCGGTCGATTGAAGGACGACTCCAACGCCACGGTCGCCCAGTTGACCGAGATCATCAGCCGGATCAAAGAAGCGGCGGAGACCATCAACACCGCCTCGAAAGAGATCGCCTCGGGCAATACCGACCTGTCGCAGCGCACCGAAGAACAGGCCTCCAGCCTAGAGGAAACGGCCTCGAGCATGGAACAACTGACCTCCACGGTG